>CALUJM010000001.1 GCA_944320975.1 uncultured Atopobiaceae bacterium
CGGACGGTAGCCGGCGAAGAACGGGGTGTGACGGCCGCCCTCCTCCTTGGTGAGGACGTAGATCTCACCGGTGAACTCGGCGTGCGGGGTCACGGAGCCGGGCTTGGCGATGACCTGGCCGCGCTCGATGTCCTCGCGCTTGATGCCGCGGAGCAGGATGCCGACGTTGTCGCCAGCCTCGCAGAAGTCCATGGTCTTGCGGAACATCTCGATGCCGGTGGCGACGGAGGTCTGCTTCTCGCGGATGCCGACGATCTCGACGGGGTCGTTGAGCTTGAGGGAGCCGCGCTCGACACGGCCGGTGGCGACGGTGCCTCGGCCGGAGATGGTCATGACGTCCTCGATGGCCATCAGGAACGGCTTGTCGTTGTCACGCGGCGGGGTCGGGATGTACTCGTCGACGGCGTGCATGAGCTCGATGATGGAGTCGACCCACTTCTGCTCGCCGTTGAGGGCGCCGAGGCCGGAGCCGCGGATGATCGGCAGGTCGTCTCCGGGGAAGCCGTACTCGGAGAGGAGGTCGCGGGTCTCCATCTCGACGAGGTCGATGAGCTCCTCGTCGTCAACCATGTCGCACTTGTTCAGGAAGACGATGATGTAGGGGACGCCGACCTGACGGGCGAGCAGGATGTGCTCGCGGGTCTGGGCCATGGGGCCGTCGGTGGCGGCGATGACGAGGATGGCACCGTCCATCTGAGCCGCACCGGAGATCATGTTCTTGATGTAGTCAGCGTGGCCCGGGCAGTCGACGTGAGCGTAGTGGCGCTCCCAGGTCTCGTACTCGATGTGGGCAACGTTGATAGTGATGCCGCGCTGACGCTCCTCGGGAGCCTTGTCGATGTTCTCGAAGGCGGTGTAGTCGGCCTTGCAGCCCTCGGTCTCAGAGAGGACCTTGGTGATAGCGGCGGTCGTGGTGGTCTTGCCGTGGTCGACGTGACCAATGGTACCGATGTTTACGTGGGGCTTGGAACGATCGAACTTCTCCTTGGCCATTGCCATCCTCCTTCTGGAACCGACCCTGAGGCCAATCCTTGGACTTACTGCGTTCTTATGCCAAGCGGCGCCGAAGCGCCGCCAAGAACTCTGGTACCGGTGACTGGACTCGAACCAGTGACATCGCGGGTATGAGCCGCGTGCTCTAACCAACTGAGCTACACCGGCGTGGTGCCGTGCGACTGAATGGCGGAAATGGAGCCCGCGACCGGATTTGAACCGGTGACCTCTTCGTTACCAACGAAGTGCTCTACCGACTGAGCTACACGGGCAGATGGTGGGGATGCTTGGACTCGAACCAAGGAACCCAGAGGGAGCGGATTTACAGTCCGCCGCAGTTGCCGCTGTGCCACATCCCCATTCCGTTTTCAGCCACCCGCGAGGCGCTTTCTCCCTCGCAAGCGGGGAATAATTTACGACGTTGCAACCCCGTTGTCAACGTATACCTCCCAGCCGGGCGTATCCATGCTCACGAACCGTCCACATGCGCAGGTCAGAAGGTGTTTTCTCGGGGAGATACGCGTCGGGGCCGCGGCGGTTCTCGCCACGGCCCCGAAAAATTTTCTGGAGCCGGTAGAGGGAGTCGAACCCCCAACCCACGGTTTACAAAACCGTTGCTCTGCCATTGAGCCATACCGGCGCGCGTGTCCATGATAGCGGACTTGCCGTTTGCGCGACAGATGCCCGCGGCAGGACGCTCCCCCATCATGCGGCGCCTCCCTGGAGCAGGCTGCACACAACCTCGATTGTGAGGCTGCGGCCTTCCCCGTACTCCGGGACGGACGAAACCGCTCCCTTTTCGCTGATTGTGTGGCACATCTTTGATGTGACGGCTCGCCTTTGGGCCGCGAGTCCTTGCTCTTCTCGCCCCGAGGGCCTGTTTTGTAGGGCTGCTGGCGGTTGTGTGCAACATGTTTGATGCCGGGATTCCCGGCCCATCAAACTTGTTGCACACAACCGGCACGTAGGGCAGGGCCACAGGCGTCGAGAGACCTCACTGGCCTCGGAGGATCTTCCAGAGCTTCTCGCGCGCGGCGGGGTCGATGCGGTCCTCGAGGCGCATGTGCTGGGTCTGGCGGGCGGCGTTCTCCCGCTCGTACTCCACGGCGAGCGCGCCCACGTCGGCCACCAGCACGTCGCTCGAGACCCGTGTCACCGGAATGCCGCCCACCGTCGCCTGCACCGTGCGGTCCGACGTCACGACCGTCACCGCGTGCGGCGCGAGGCGCGCCTCCGTCACCAGGCGCTCGATCACCTCGTCGGCGGACTCCCCCGCGGCCGAGAAGATCACGCGCACGCCGGCCCGGCTGAGATCGGGCCGCTCGGGGGAGACGTTGCCCGCCGCGTCGAAGACGACGACCGGCTCATAGCGACCCTTCGCATAGGCGGCGACATCGGATATCAGCAGCTCGCGCGCCTGCTCGAAGGGATCTCCCGCCGCGGTCTCGTCCATGCGGGCGAGATAACGCGCGGACTTGTAAATCACGTTGTACCCGTCCACGACGAGCAGCTCGCGCGAGGCGGCGCGCGCGTCAGGCATTCGCCTCGCCGCCCGTCTCCACGCGACGGAGCCACTCGTAGCAGAGCACCGTCGTGGCCTGGGCGACGTTGAGCGACTCGACGCGCCCGCGCTGAGGCAGGCGACAGGAGAAGTCGCACTTCTCGGCCACCAGGCGCGAGATGCCCTCCCCCTCGGAGCCCATGACCAGCGCGAGGCGCCCGCCCATCGGGGCGTGCCAGACGTCCTGCTCGGCGTGCTCGGTGGCGGCGCAGGCCCAAAAGCCCGCCCGCTGCAGCTCCTCGACGGCCCGCGCGAGGTTGGGGACCTGCGCGATGGGCAGGTGCATGACGGCGCCGGCGGAGGTCTTGTACGCGCCGACGCCCACCGACGCGGCGCGGGCCTTGGCCACCACCACGCCCGCCGCGCCCACGACCTCGGCCGTGCGCACGATGGCGCCGAAGTTGCCCTGGTCGGTCACGTGGTCGAGCACGACGATAAGGGCGTCGCCCTCGCCCGCCGCCGCGATCACGTCGGAGAGCTCGGCATACTGGAAGGGGCGCGTCCGCACGACGACGCCTTGGTGGGCGCCGTGGCTCGAGAGGGAGTCGAGGCGGGCGCGCGGCACGCGCTCCACGGGGACGCCGGCCTCATCCAGACGGGCGGCGATGCGCTCCAGCGCCTGGTCGCGCTCGCCGGAGCGCTCCTGCACGAGGGCCGAGCGCAGCGGCATCCCGCAGGAGAGCGCCTCCTCGACGGCCCTGCGGCCCTCGATGAGGTCCGTGCGGTCCCGCGGCTCGCGGCGCGCAGCGCCCTGACGAGGTGCGGGCGGGCGGTTCTTCTCGCCCCGCGCGCCCTTGCCCGCGGACGGCCGTACGGGCCGCGCCCCCTTGCCCTTGCCGCCGCGAACGTCGCGGCCGGGCGTGCGTGACTGGTTCTTTGCCACGCCTACTCCTTACGGTGGACGCGGGCGCCCGACGCGGTGTCCTCGACCACGAGGCCGAGGGCGGTGATGCCGTCGCGGATGGCGTCGGCGACCGCCCAGTTCTTCTCGGCACGGGCGGCCTGGCGCGCGGCGAGCAGGGCCTCTGCGGCCTCCGAGGCGGAGTCCCCGTCGTAGCCGGCCTGCTCGCGCGCAAGGTCCACGAGGCCCGCGGGCAGGTCGTCGTCACCGGCGGAGCGGGACAGCTCGATGCCCATCACGCCGGCCAGCTCGCAGAGCATGTCGGCCGCGCGCAGGCACACCGCGGTCGAGGTGTCGTCCGCGGCATCGGCGAGATAGGTGTTGGCGGCGGTCACCAGCGAGAAGATCGCGGCGAGGCCGCCGGCGGTGTTGAAGTCGTCATCCATCTGGCGGCAGAACTCGTCGCGCGCCTCGTCGATCTGCCGGCCCAGGGTGCGGTCGGCGTCGTTGAGCTCGCCGTCCTGCGGGGAGCGCTCGGCCGCCCAGCGCAGGTTGCGGGCGCAGGTCTCGAGGCGCTCGAGCGTGCCGGAGACGCCCTCGAGACGCTCGAAGGAGAAGTCGAGCGGCGCACGGTAGTGGGTCTGCAGCATGAGCAGGCGCACGGCGTCGGCCGGGTACTTGTCGAGCACCTCCTTGAGCGTGTAGAAGTTCCCGAGGCTCTTGGACATCTTCTCGCCGTCGACGCGCAGCATCCCCGTGTGCATCCAGGTGTTGGCGAGGGCGCTGTCCCATGCGCACATGGCCTGGGCGGTCTCGTTCTCGTGGTGCGGGAAGATGAGGTCGGCGCCGCCGCCGTGGATATCGATGGGGGTGCCCAGGTAGCGGTGGATCATCGCGCAGCACTCGGTGTGCCAGCCGGGGCGGCCGTCTCCCCACGGGGAGGGCCAGCTCGGCTCGCCGGGCTTGGCGGCCTTCCAGAGGGCGAAGTCGAAGGGGTCGCGCTTCTCGTCGTTGACCTCGACGCGCTCGCCGGCGCGCATCTGGTCGAGGTCGCGGCCGGAGAGGACGCCGTAGCTGCGGTCGGCGCGCACCGAGAAGTACACGTCGCCCGAGGGCACCGGGTAGGCGTAGCCGCGCTCGATGAGGAGTGTGATCATCTCCTGCATGGCCTCGATCTCATGCGTGGCGCGCGGGCGGATGTCCGGGTCGAGCACGCCGAAGCGGTGCATCTGCTCGATGAAGGCGGCCGAGCACTCCTCGGCGACCTCGGCGGCGCTGCGCCCGGTCTCGTTGGCGCGGTTGATGATCTTGTCGTCCACGTCCGTGAGGTTCTGGGCAAAGGTGACCTGGTAGCCCTTGTACATGAGGTAGCGGCGGATCACGTCAAACGCGAGGAACGTGCGCGCGTTGCCGATGTGGATCTGGTCGTAGACGGTGGGGCCGCAGACGTACATGCGGATCTTGCCCTCCTCGATGGGGACAAGCTCCTCCTTCTTGTGCGTCTGGCTGTTGTAGACGAGCATGCGTGCTCCTTCTTTGACTGGCTTGCGTTGGACCAGTATAGCGCGGGGCGCTACGAGCAAGCGTCGCTCCCGGGCGCCGATGCCGCAGGTGCCAAAAACCTGGCAAATGCGTGTTTAGGTGCCGGAATCGCCTCATCTGCGTATCGCCGGCACGCAGATGAGACGATTCCGGCACCAATTTACGCAGATGTCGGTTTTCTGGCACCACACGCAGGAGACGGTTTTCCGGCACCTGGGCAAACGCGGCAGGCGAGAAGGACTACCTGCCGTCGTCGAGAAGGACCACGGCCCAGGCGGCGATGCCCTCCTCCCGGCCCACGAAGCCGAGCCGCTCCGTCGTGGTGGCCTTCACGCCCACCGCATCGACGGGCACGCCCAGCGCGGCGGCCATGTTCTCGCGCATCCGCCCGCGGTGGGGCGCGAGCTTGGGGGCCTGCG
Organism: uncultured Atopobiaceae bacterium; assembly: GCA_944320975.1. Lineage (GTDB taxonomy): Bacteria > Actinomycetota > Coriobacteriia > Coriobacteriales > Atopobiaceae > Thermophilibacter. Next base: position 5,357 of record CALUJM010000001.1, read on the forward strand.
CGGCCACGGTGCAGTCGACGTCGAGGATGCGGTAGCCCCGCTCACGGGCGAGCTCGGCCACGCGGCGCATCAGGACGAGCGAGTCCGCGCCCTCGTAGGCCGGGTCGGTGTCCGGGAAGAGCTTGCCGATGTCGCCCGCGCGCATCGCACCGAGCACGGCGTCCATGAGCGCGTGCGCGAGCACATCGGCATCCGAGTGGCCGGCGAGCCCGCGCGCGCACGGCACGTCGACCCCGCCCAGTATCAGGCGGCGCCCCTCCGCAAACGCGTGCACGTCGAATCCATGGCCTATGCGCAGCATGTTCCTCCTTCTCCTTGGCGGCCGGGTGACAATTTAACCTGTTCTAATTGTCATCCGTCCCCCGCCGCCTCACATCAGCAGGCGGCGCTCGAGGGTCGCCTCGGCGATCGCGAGATCCTCGGGGACCGTGACCTTGATGTTGTCGTGAGAGCACTCGACCACGCGCACCCGGCCGCCGATGCGCTCGACCAGCGAGGCGTCGTCGGTGCCCTGGTAGTCGTCGCGAGCGGCCGCCTTGTGCGCGGCGAGAAGGACGCGGCGCCGGAAGACCTGCGGCGTCTGCGCGCACCAGTAGAACGAGCGGTCCGGCGTTGCCACGATCGTCGTGCCCTCGACGAGCTTGAGGGTGTCGACGGAGCGCGCGGCGAGGATAGCCCCCGCAAGGGAGTCGTCCCCGCGCACCTCTGCCACGGCGCGCTCGATCATCGGGGTCTCGACGAGCGGCCGCGCCGCGTCGTGCACGGCCACGAACTCGCGCTCGCGCAGGACCGCGCCCAACCCCGAGAGGACCGATGCCTGGCGCGTCGCACCGGACGGCGCGAGCGTCACCGGCTTTTGCAGCGAGAGCCGCGAGAGCACGTCCTTCTCGACCTCCGCGGCGCGGTCGGGCGAGCAGACCACCACGATCCCGGCGACCGACGGGGCCCGGTCGAACGCGATGAGGGACCAGCACATGAGCGGCAACCCGCAGAGCTCGACGAACTGCTTGCCCCGGGGGTCGCCAAAGCGCTCGCCCGTCCCGCCCGCCACGATGACGGCATGCGTGTCGGCGGGGAGCCCCTCGGTGCCGATGCGCTGCGCGCAGGCCTGGGCGCAGGGGGCGCCGGCGCCCATCACTCGCCCTTCCCCCACATGCGGTGAAGGCTGTTGGCGAGCACGTCGGGGTTCTTGACGCCGATCTCGCCGAGGCGCGACGGGTCGTCGTCGACTGCCTCGAGGACCTCCTGGAGCGAGCCGTACTCGTCCACGATCTTGTCGGCCATGCCCTCGCGCACCACCGGGACGCGCGAGAGCGTGCGCAGGCCGAGCGGGGTCATGATGGAGTCCTCGCCGTAGTCGTCCGCGAAGCCGAGGATCTTGGCCACGGTCTTGGCGGAGCGCAGCTGCGTGTTGACGGTGTCGTGCAGGCGGCTGCGCACGGTGCGCGCGGCCTCCTCCGAGGAGTCGGCGGCGTAGTCGCGGACCATGAGGGTGTAGGTCTCCTCGACGCCCGCGAGGTACTCGTCGCGCTGCATCTGGGCGATCTTGCCCTCGCGACCGAGCTGGACGATGCAGTTGTCGAGCTCGCCTCCGGCGGTGAGCAGCGTCTCGAAGAGGTAGAAGAGGTCCGTGAGGTCACCGAGCGTGACCATGTTGTCCAGCTCGAGGCTCGTGAGGCGCAGCAGGTTGCGGTCGAGCTGAGAGCGCGTGTTCTGCATGGCGACGGTGAGCTGGTTGACGGTGGTGAGCAGGTCGCTGACGTTTTTGACCTGGAAGCCCTTGCCGTCGACGTAGACGTTGATGACCGAGCGGCGCGAGGAGACCGAGATGACCATCGCCTTGGTGAGCAGGCTCATGCGCGCCGCGGTGCGGTGGCGCGTGCCGGTCTCGGAGGTGGGCAGCGACGGGTCGGGGTTGAGGTGGTAGTTGGCGCGCAAGATCTTGGTGAAGTCGCGATCGATGACCACGGCGCCGTCCATCTTGCAGAGCTCGAACAAGCGGTTGGCCGTGAACGAGACGTCGAGCTTGAAGCCGTCGTCGCCCGCAGCGAGGACGTTCTCGGTGTCGCCGACGCAGATGAGCGCGCCCAGGTGGCCGGCGAGGATCATGTCGAGCGCGACGCGCAGCGGCGTGCCCGGGGCGGTGTTGCGCACCGCGTCCTGAAGGCGCTGCTCGCGGTCGGCGACGCTGGTGTTGAGCTGGGTGACGTCCATGGGCGGCCCTTCGTGCTCGGTCGGCCCGCGCGGCGCGGGCCGGAACCCTTACTGAGTCTGAGTATATCGCGCGGCGCAGAGCGGACGCCCCGAGAGCCAAAAGGGGGCGGGCGATGTGACAATTAGGACAGGTTGAATTGTCACACGCCTGCGATGTGACAATTCAACCTGTCCTAATTGTCACATCGCCAGCCCCGTCCCCTTTTGACGGCTAGGCGCCGGAGGCGAGAAGGCCGCCCGCCCCGGACGCGCCCGAGGAGGGCTCGGGGAGCGGCGCCAGGTCGGGAGAGCCCATGTGCTCGCGACGACGCGGCGCGGGAATCTCGCCGACCGCGTGCTCGAAAACGAGCGCGCCGTCCTTCTCGTCCACGCGAATGATCTCGCCTCGGTGCCAAAGACCCTGGAGCAGCTCCTCGGAGAGCGGGTCCTCGATGAGCGTCTGGATGGCGCGGCGCAGCGGACGCGCACCGTAGACCGGATCGGCGCCCTCCTTGGCCACGAGGTCGCGGGCGGCGTCGGTGAGCTCGATGGACATGCCCTGGGCGATGAGGCGCTCGCGGAGGTCGGCCACCATGAGCTCGACGATGCCGCGCAGCTGCTCGGACGTCAGCGACTTGAAGACCACGACCTCGTCCACGCGGTTGAGGAACTCGGGGCGGAAGTGCTTCTTGAGCTCGGACATGACGCGGCTCGTGATCTCCTTGTCGGAGAGGCCCGCCCCGCCCTGGGCCGAGAAGCCCATGGTGGTGGTCTGCGCGATGTCGCGCGCGCCGATGTTGGACGTCATGATGATGACGGTGTTGGAGAAGTCCACGTGACGGCCCTGGCCGTCCGTGAGGCGCCCCTCCTCCAGGATCTGGAGAAGAACGTTGAACACGTCGGGGTGCGCCTTCTCGACCTCGTCGAAGAGCACGACCGAGTACGGCCGGCGGCGCACCGCCTTGGTGAGCTCGCCGCCCTCGTCGTAGCCCACGTATCCCGGGGGCGCGCCGACGAGCTTGGAGACGGTGTGCTTCTCCATGAACTCGGACATGTCGAAGGAAATCAGGGCCTCCTCGGAGCCAAAGAGGAACTCAGCGAGCGCCTTGGCGAGCTCGGTCTTGCCCACTCCCGAGGGGCCGAGGAAGATGAACGAGCCGCCCGGCCGGCGCGGGTCCTTGAGCGGGCTGCGGCTGCGGCGGATGGCCTTGGCCACCTTGGTCACCGCCTCGTCCTGGCCCACGACGCGCTGGTGCAGCACGTCCTCGCAGCGCAGGAGCTTGGAGGCCTCGGCCTCGGTGAGGCTGGAGACGGGCACGCCGGTCATGGACGAGACCACGTCGGCGATGTCCTCCTCGTCGACGGTCACCACGTTGGCGGCGAGCTCCTCGCGCCACGCGGCCTCGAGCTCGTCGCGGCGGGCGACGAGCGCCTTCTCCTCGTCGCGCAGGCGCGCCGCGTCCTCGAACTCCTGGGCAGCCGCGGCGGCGGACTTCTCGTCGCGGACGCGCGCAAGGTCGGCGTCGACCTGGGCGATCTCGGGCGGCAGCGCCATCTTGTGGACGCGCGTGCGGGCGCCCGCCTCGTCGAGAACGTCGATGGCCTTGTCCGGCAGGAAGCGATCCTGGACGTAGCGGCTCGAGAGCGTCACCGCGGCCTGGATGGCGGCGTCGGTGTAGCGGACGTGGTGGTGCTTCTCGTAGCGCTCCTTGAGGCCCTCGATGATCTTGATCGTGTCCTCGGGGCTGGGCTCGCCGATGTTGACCGGCTGGAAGCGGCGCTCAAAGGCCGAGTCCTTCTCGACGTGCTTGCGGAACTCCTCGGCCGTGGTGGCGCCGATGACCTGGATCTCGCCGCGCGAGAGGGGCGGCTTCAGGATGGAGGCGGCATCGATCGAGCCCTCGGCCGAGCCCGCGCCGATGACGGTGTGGATCTCGTCGATGAACAGGATGTCGTTCTCGGACTCCTCGAGCTCGCGCACAACCTTCTTCATGCGCTCCTCGAACTCGCCGCGGTACTTGGAGCCGGCGACGAGGCTCGCGAGGTCGAGCGTCCAAATCTGCTTGCCGCGCAGGATGTCGGGCACGTTGCCCGAGGCGATGAGCTGGGCGAGGCCCTCCACGATGGCGGTCTTGCCCACGCCCGGGTCTCCCAGGATGAGCGGGTTGTTCTTCTGGCGGCGCGCCAGCACCTGCATGACGCGCTCGATCTCGCGGTCGCGGCCGATGACCGGGTCGAGCTTGCCGTCGGAGGCGAGCTTGGTGAGGTTGCGGCCGTACTGCTCGAGGACCGAGCCCTCCTCGCCGCCCTGTTGGGGGCCGGGGCCGCCGAAGCCGGCCATGCGCACGTCGGCGGTGGCCTCCTGGCGGGGCGACTCGCTGCTCTTGGACGAGAGCTCCGCCACGGCGTTGCGCACGGCGTCGCCCGAGACGCCCATCTGGCGCAGCGCGTCCATGGCGCGGCCGTTGCCCTCGGCGACGATGCCGAGCAGCAGGTGCTCGGTAGCGATGTAGTTCTGGCCGTGCGTCATGGTCTCGCGGTAGGCGCCCTCGAGCACGCGCTTGGCGCGCGGCGTGAACGGGATGTGCCCGCCCGGGACCGGCTCGTTGTCGCTGGCGGTGAGCTCGCGCACGGTGGCGAGCGTCTCGTCGTAGGTGATGTCGAGCTTGGCGAGCGCCTGCGCGGCGACGCCCTCGCCCTCCCTGATGAGCGCGAGCAGCAGGTGCTCGGTGCCCACGTACATCTGACCAAGGTTTCTGGCCTCGTCCTGCGCGAGGCTCATGACCTTGCGCGCCTTGTCGGTGAACTTCTCAAACATGGGGTCATTCTCCCTCGCGATGGTTTCACAAGTATAGTTTGTACCCATGTGCCGTCATGCGCAAACGGGACGTCACTTCTCGGTGGTGCGCAGGTGCCCGCCCGCACTTCTCGGCATCGGCCACGAAGGACCGCGCACTCGATGTCCCCGTAAATCGAGTGCGGGCCCCAACGCACTTGGCGCGCGCACTGGGTGACAAACGCCGAGAAGGACCGCGCACTCGGGGCCGCCACCCCCAAAATCCGCCCGCACTTCTCACCCACACTCATGAGTGCGCGCATGGAGTGCGGGCCGGCACGCACTTCTCGCCCACGGTCTTGCCACCAGACGGGCGCCAGCGTCCCGCCCAATCCTCCGAACAGGCAAAACACCGCGACCCGTGGATTTCCCATGTAGGACCGCGCCCGTCCCTCGCGGACGGCACCGCCCGCACCGGCGCCGTGTCCTGCGGGCCCCCTCCCCTTCCGCAGCAACCCGGAAGCTGCGCGAAAGCCCCCGTCAAGCTGGGGCGCAGCTGACCGTGCGCATGCCTCGCTAGGCTTTTGTGCCAAGGAGCCGCCCTTTTGGGGAGGCCGCTCGCAAGGAGGCCCGCATGGACGTCTTTCTCGCCGGAACCGACTCCCTCAAGTTGACGCGCATCGCACGGCAGGACCCGGACCTCGCCCTCGTGCCCGCCGGGGACGCCCATCGGCATGCCGACCAGTCTCCCCTGGACATCGCCGCCCTCAGGCTCGCCCTGCCGGAGGGCATGAGCACGTTTCGCCCCGCCGAGCCCCTCTCGCTCACGTTCTTCTCGCGCGAAAGCCGCTCGTCCGCCGCGTGCGTCTCGTCCCGGGCGCTCCTCACCCGCCTCCCGAGTGACTCGTTTCTCGAGGTCATCCAGGCCAACGGGGACCCTTGGCCCTATGCGGGAAGCGGCGAGCTCCGCCTGTTCGTCGAGTCCCCCGGGCTGAGCCTGGTTCGCATGGAGCAGCAGGTCCAGCGGCTCGTCAAGCATGGTGCCCTCACGCCAAACGCCGCCTTCATCAAGCTGCTCACGTTTCCCATGGAAGCATGCGGCCTGTACGCCCGCGACCCCTCCGACCCCGCGCACGGGCCCTGCGCCTTTGAGCTCGAGCCCATCCAATCGCCCGAGAAGATCGTCGAGCTCCTGGACGACCTCGAGGGAATCCGCGGGCTGAGACGCGCCCGTCGCGCCGCGTCGCTTGTGCAGAGCGGCGCCGGGTCGCCGGAGGAGACACTGCTGTCGCTCGCGTTCAAGCTGCCCGAGAGCCTCGGCGGCATCGAGGCCCCCGCCTTTCTGGAGAACGAGCCCATCGGCTGGCCGCAGGAGGTGCGCCACCTCATCGAGCACAAGCAGATGCGGCCGGACTTCAACTGGCCCGGGCATCTGACCGCCGGGGAGTACAACGGCAAGGACCATATAAGCGAGGAGGCCTTCGAGGAGGACCAGCGGCGCATCCGCGACTATCAGCGCTGCGGCATCTCCGTCTTCCCCGCGAGCTACAAGAACGTGCGCACCGTCCATGCCCTCAACGGCTATCTCGCGAGCGTCGCGCACTCGCTTGCCAAGACAGAGGGGCCGGAGTTCGAGGCGCGGGTTCGGCGCGCACTCGAAGACGAGGGGGCGACGCACGCGAGGAAGGTCCTTCTCAGCCAAACGCTTCCCGCTATCCCCAGCGAGAAGCCCTGCTGGTAGGGCGATGCTTGGCGCCCCTTACCGAATGGAGCCCGCACTCCTTGCGCGCACTTATGAGTGCGGGCGAGAAGTGCGGGCGGATTTTGGGGGTGGCGGCCCCGAGTGCGTGGTCCTTCTCGGCATTTGCCATCCAGTGCGCGCACCGGGTGCGCTGGGGCCCGCACTCGATGCGCAGGGCAACGGAGTGCGGGCCCCTTCTTGGAGGATGCCGAGAAGTGCGGGCGGGCTCGCGGACGCCGCCGAGAAGTGCGGGCGGACTCGCGGCGTTTGCCGAGAAGTGCGGGCGGGCCGGCCTACTTGCCGAAGGTGTCGCGGTCCGGGGCGATGGCCTTCATCGCGTCGATGGTGCGCGAGAAGAGCTCGTCGAGCTCCATGCCGCAGAGCTCGGCACCGGCACGGATGACGTCGCGGTTGCAGCCGGCGGCGAAGCGCTTGTCCTTGAACTTCTTCTTGAGCGACTTCACCTCGAAGTCCATGACGGACTTGCTCGGGCGCATGATCACGGCCGCGCCGACGAGGCCCGTGAGCTCGTCCACGGCAAACAGGACCTTCTCCATGGGAAGCTCCGGCGCGGGCAGCTCGGGGTTGTTCATCGAGTTGTGCGACTGGATCGCGCGCACGAGCTCGGCGCTGCCGCCCGCCGCCTCGATGAGCTCGGCCGCGTAGACCGTGTGGTTTGCCGGGTCGTCGGCGTGCTCCTCCCAGTCGAGGTCGTGCAGGATGCCCACGACCTCCCAGAAGTCGGCGTTGTCGGGGTCCATCTCCTCGGCGAAGACGCGCATCACGCCGCCCACGGTCTCGCCGTGCTCGAGGTGGAACCCCTCCTTGTTGTGCTCGGCGAGAAGGGCGAGCGCCTCGTCGCGCGAGATCCCGGCGACAAGCGCCGCGGGGGCCTCGTCCGCCGCGGCGGAGACCTTCTCGGAGTCGGCGGCGATGGCGTCGACGGAGGCGGCCGCGTTGTCGGTCACCACGCCCGCCACCTGGGCCTCGATGTCGGCCTTGGTGATGGTCTCGGGCTTCATGGCCGGGAAGAGCAGCACGTCGCGGATGGCCGGCTGGTCGCAGAAGAGCATGACCATGCGGTCGATGCCGTAGCCGATGCCGCCCGCCGGGGGCATGCCGTACTCGAGGGCGCGCACGTAGTCGTAGTCGTAGCCCATGGCCTCGTCGTCGCCCATGCCCTTGGCCGCGACCTGCTCGGCGAAGCGGCCGGCCTGGTCGACGGGGTCGTTGAGCTCGGAGAAGGCGTTGGCGTACTCGTGGCCGGCGATGACCAGCTCGAAGCGGTCGGTCAGGCGCGGGTCCTCGGCCTTGCGCTTGGAGAGCGGGGAGACCTCCTCCGGGTAGTCGCAGACGAAGGTGGGGTTGACGATGGTCTTCTCGCCCAGCTCGTCGTAGAGCTCGAAGAGCAGCTTGCCGGCACCCCAGTTGGGCTGGGGCTCGATGCCGTTCTTCTCGCAGAGCTCGCGCAGGTGCTCGATGGGGGTGTCCATCGTGAGCTCCTCGCCCACGCACTCCGAGGCGATCTCGGACAGCGGGCGGCTCGCCCAGGTGCCGGACATGTCGATCTCCTGCCCCTGGAAGGTGATGACCTCGTGGCCCTCCTCGCAGCCGCAGACCTCGCGCGCGATCATTTTGAAGAGGCCCTCGGAGAGGCGCTTCATGCCCTCGAGGTCGGCGTAGGCGCAGTAGGCCTCCATCGAGGTGAACTCGGGGTTGTGCGTGAGGTCCATGCCCTCGTTGCGGAAGTTGCGGCCGATCTCGAAGACGCGCTCGAGCCCGCCCACGATGAGGCGCTTGAGCGGCAGCTCGGTGGCGATGCGCAGGTAGAAGTCGCGGTCGAGCGCGTTGAAGTGCGTGACGAACGGCTTGGCGTTGGCGCCGCCGAGGATGGCGTGCATCATCGGCGTCTCGACCTCCATGTAGCCGTCGGCCTCCATGTAGCGGCGGATGAGGCTCACGATCTGGCTGCGCTTGCGGAAGACGTCGCGGACCTCGGGGTTCATGATGAGGTCGACGTAGCGCTGGCGGTAGCGAACCTCGCGGTCGGTGAGGCCGTGGAACTTCTCGGGGAGGGGCCGCAGCGACTTGGAGAGCACCGTGAGGCTCGTCGGGGAGACGGAGAGCTGGCCGCGGCGGGTGCGCAGCACGGCGCCGGTGGCGCCCAGGATGTCGCCGAGGTCGAGGTTGGAGAGGAGCGCCCAGCCCTCATCGCCGAGCACGTCGTGGCGGCAGAAGAGCTGGATGGAGCCGGAGACGTCCTCGAGCACGATGAAGGCGGCCTTGCCCTGCTTGCGGAGCGCCCGGATGCGGCCGGCGACGCTCACCACGTCCTCGGTGTCCGTGCCGTCCGCGAGCTCGGCGTACTTCTCCTCCAGCTCGGCGGCGTGGGCCGTGACCTCGGAGGCGATGGGGTACGGGTTGACGCCGGCGTCGATGAGGGCCTGGCGGCGCGCACGGCGCATCGAGCGCTCGTCGGTGGCGGCGCTTGCGGTGGTCTCCTGGGACATGTTCTCTCCTGTCATTTCACAGATGCGCCCCGTACCTGCACTGCAGACACGGGGCGCCTCGCTTGCCTTGGTGGAAGTAGCCTAGCGGGAAATCCCCGTGATGACGTACTTCCTGCTCTTGCCGGACGGCGCGACGACCTCGATCTCGTCGCCCTCGCGGTGGCCGACGAGCGCCGCGCCCACGGGGGACTCGTTCGAGATCTTGTGCTCGAGCGAGTTGGTCTCGGTGGTGCCGACGATGGTGAAGCTGGTCTTCACGCCCTTCTCGTCCTGCAGCTCGACCGTGGTGCCGATGGAGACGGCAAGGTCGTGGCCCGTACCGGCCTCGACGACCGTGGCGATCGAGAGGATCTGGCGGATCTCGTTGATGCGGGAGGCGTTGCGGGCCTCCTCCTCCTTGGCGGCATCGTACTCGGAGTTCTCCGAGAGGTCGCCGAAGCCGCGGGCCTCCTTGATGCGCTCGACGATCTCGTCGTGCTTCTCGCCCTCGCGGTAGGCGAGCTCGTCCACCAGGCGCTGACGGCCCTCGGGGGTGAGCTCGATCTTCTTGGTGTTGTCCATCTTCTGCCCTCTACTCGCTGATCCGATATGCGAAGCGTGCGCGACTTAGAGCTTGGCGCCGCACTTGGAGCAGAAGTCCGCGCCGGCCTCGTTCTTGGTGCCGCACTTGGAGCAGAACACGTCCTCGGGGGCGTCGGCGTCGTCCTCGTCCTCGACGACCTCGACGGCGTCATCGTGGGACTCGACGGGGCCCTCGGACTTCTCGTCCCCGCCGTCCTCCATGCCCTCGCGGACGTTCTTGACGGTCTTGCCGAGCGCAGAGCCGATCTTGGGCAGGTTCTTGGGCCCGAAGATGATGAGGATGACGACGAGGATGATGAGCAGCTCAGGGATGCCCAGGCCTAAAATCATGATGAAGTGTCCTTCCGGTGCGATGTGTCCAGTGGGCCGCAGGCCCAATACAGCATCAGCTAGTATAGCCGAGTATACGCGCTACTCACAATCTCTAAACGTCAGAAATGCCGCCGCGGGCGGGACTCCGGGAGGTCTCTTGAAAGAAGTCTTGATTGGCCTGGTCATCCTGACCGTTGTCTGCACCGCCGTGCTCGCCGCGATGCCCTGGCTGCTGCGCCGGCGCGGCGTGCAGCTCACCCGCACAAAGTTCGGCCTGACCCTGATCTTCGACTCCGAGGACGCCGACGGCACGCCCGTGCGCCTGCTCAACGTCAACGGGACCTTCCAGTCCGTGAGCTACGTGCCCGAGGGGCTGCGCTTCGAGCTCGCCTGCGTCTACCACCGCATCATGGCGAGCGTGATCGAGGTGACAATTAGGACAGGTTCGATTGTCACATCTTCGTCATGTGACAATCGAACCTGTCCTAATTGTCACATCATGGTCATGGGCGGGGGCGGCTACTCGCTGCCCAAGTACCTGGCGGCCTTCGTTCCCGCCGCGCGCACCGACGTGGTGGAGGTGGACCCCGCGATCACGCGCCTGGCGCGCGAGCACTTCTTCCTCGACGAATGCCTCGAGCGGACGGGGGCCGAGAAGGACGGGCGGCTCCGGCTGGTCACGGGCGACGCGTGGGCGTTCCTGCGCGCCGCGACCGAGCCCTATGACGTGATCGTCAACGACGCCTTCTCCGGCAAGCGCCCGCTCGGGCCGCTCACGACCGACGAGGGCGCACGCGTGCTGCACGAGCACCTGGCGGCAGGCGGCGTCTACCTCGCCAACGTGCGGTGCGCCTGCGAGGGCCCCGGCGCGAAGCCGCTGCGCGAGGTCGAGGAGGCCTTCGGGCGCGAGTTCGCCCACGTCGCCGTGGTCCCCGAGTGGCCGGACGAGCCGCGCAAGCCCGGCAACAACGTGGTCGTGGCGTCTGACGCGGAGCTGCCGCTGCCCGAGGGCGCCGTCGTCGTGCGGTAGGGCGCTGCGCGGTTGTTGCCCCCTAGAGGGGACGAGAACGCGGGCCTTCCGGGTTCTTCTCGGCATCTGACGCGCGTTCTTGCCCTCCGCAGGGGACAAGAACGCGGGGGCGGCGGGCAACGGGCGCCGCACGGCGCTCAGCCCAGGCGCGCGCCCAGCTCAAGCAGCGAGAAGAGCCGCTCTGCCGCAAGGGAATAGAGCTCCTCCGCCCGGGCCAGCGCCTCGTCGAGCGGCATCGCGTCGATGGCCGTGGGCACCCAGGCAGCCACTCCGGGCACGGACCGCGGCGCGTCCGCCCCCATGCCGCCCACCACCGCCGCGCAGGGCACGTCCGCGGCCTCGCAGGCGGCCGCCACGCCGGTCACGACCTTGCCGCGCGCTGTCTGCGCGTCGGCGTGGCCCTCGCCCGTGACGCAGAGGTCCGCGCCCTCGAGCAGCGCCGAGAAGTTCGTGAGCTCCAGGACGCGCGCGATCCCGCTCTGCGCCCGGGCGCCAAGAAACGCCATCGCGCCGGCGCCCAGGCCACCCGCGGCGCCCGCGCCGGGGACGCCCGCGAGGTCGCGGCCAAACGTGGCCGCCAGCACGCGCGCGTAGCTGGCCATGCCGGCGTCAAGCTCGGCGACCATCTCGGGCGTGGCGCCCTTCTGCGGGCCGTAGACCGCGCTCGCGCCGCTCGCGCCCAGAAGCGGGTTGTCCACGTCGCACATGAGGCAAAGCTCCGTCCGTGCGAGGCGCACATCAAGGCCGGTAAGGTCGACTGAGGCGACGCGGGCGAGGTCGGCGCCACGGCCCGCCAGCTCGCGGCCGGAGGCGTCCAGGAACCGCGCGCCGAGCGCCCGGGCGCAGCCCATGCCCCCGTCATTGGTGGCGCTGCCGCCTATGGCGAGCGTCACGTCGAGCGCGCCGGCGTCGAGGGCGGCGCGGACGAGCTCGCCGGTGCCGTAAGTGCTTGTGAGCAGCGGGTTCTTCTCGGCAGGGGCAAGCAGGGGCAGGCCCGAGGCGGCCGCCATCTCGATGACGGCGTGCCCGCCCGGGAGCATGGCGTAGGCAGCGTCGACCGGGCGGCCCAGCGGGTCGCAGACGCGGGCGCGACGCAGCTCGCCGCCGCACGCCGCGACGAGCGCCGCGGCCGTGCCGTCACCGCCGTCCGCCATCGGGACGGTGACGCACGCGCAGCCCGGGAAGTGCCGGCGCGCCGCCTCTTCCAGCAGGCGAGCCGCATCTGCCGAGCTCAGCGTGCCCTTGAGCGAGTCGGATGCAAAGACGAACCTGGGGGAATCGTCCATGGGCAACCTCTCGTTCGCAACTCTTCCGCCTGACGTGACCATGACATCCTATAACTCAGGAGGCTCTATACTGCCAACCGGAATTCTACGGATGGGGTGAGCACTCTGATCAAGCTCTTTGCCAGCGACCTCGACGGCACGCTCTACAACGGCCTGCACCAGACGGACGGCGGCATCGTGCGCCGCCTGCGCCGCGTGGTCGGGGCGGGCCGTCACGTCGCGCTCGCGACCGGCCGCTGGTCGAGCACGGGCGCCGAGCTCGGGTTTGGCGACTTGCCGCTCGAGGTGGTCTGCGGCAACGGGGCGTTTGTCTACGGCGCGTCCGGCGAGCTGCTGCGCAGCGTCGAGATCGACCCCGCCACGGTCGAGGAGCTGCTGCGCGCCTTCCCCACGTGCTGCCTCGTGTGCGTCTCGGCGGACGGCACGTTCGTGCGCGGCTCGCGCGCCGACCAGCTGGCGGGATACCTTCCCCCGCACGGCCTGCTGGGCCGCTTCGTGGCATGGCAGGCTCGGCGCCGCGGCCCGGGCGCGGACATGGTCTTCGACCAGACGGAGGCCGACGTCCTGGCGCACCCGATCTGCAAGGTGAACTGCCGCGTGCCCGACGCCGGGCTCAAAGCCGAGCTCGCCGCCTTTGTGGGCGAGCGCGCCGACACGCTCGTGAACGCGTCGTTTGACGGCGACCTCTTCGAGCTCACGGAGGCGAGCGTCAACAAGGGCGAGGCGCTGGCATGGCTCGCGGGGCACCTCGGCATGACGGAGGACGAGGTCGCGGTCTACGGCGACGGCGGCAACGACCTCGCGATGCTCGAGCGCTTCGATCACGCCTACGCAACGAGCAACGCGAGCGAGGCCGCGAAGCGCGCGGCGGGCAACGTCATCGGGAGCTGCACGCTGCACGCCGTGCCGCGCCATATGCTGACGACGGTCCGCCGGGACGGCGCGCTGTAGGGACGAGCCGCCCGCGCTTCTCGGCAGCCCCATCGAGTGCTCCCGCACTTCTCGGCAACGCGCAGGTGCCCGCCCGCACTCGATGTCCCCGTAAATCGAGTGCGGGCCGGCGGGCACTCGATGCGCGCACTCGACGCCGGACGCCGAGAAGGGCCACGCACTTGCGGCCGCCACGCGCCGAAATCGACCGCACTCGATGCCCACACTCGATGCGCGCACTTCTTGCACGCCACCGCGACGCGCACGAAAAGGGGCGACGCCCCATTGCGCCGCCCCTGGCTGCTCTGTCCTTTGGATTCACATCCTCGTCTTGAGACGCTCTCGATGCCTGCGGATGCGATATACGTCCGGACCCTCGCGTTAGCTCCTGTCGTCAACCCAACTCGATGAACGTATCGGAAGACGTCGGCGGCGAAACCGCTCGCCCGAAGCTACAGGGTCTCGGTCGCCTCGGCGACGGGTCCAGACCCTGCGTTCTGCTCTGTGTTCACTGGACTCGCCTCCTCTGACGGTCGCTTTCTCGGGTAGCGACGAACCTGCTTGACAGTCTCTTTATTCCCGGCGCCGCGCCCCCGCATGCAGCCCGTCTCACGCCCTCGCCAAACGGTGGCAAGCGGCGGGTGAGCGGAGAAATGCATCGCCGGGTGGGCCCACGCAGCAAAAAAGGCCGGATGGGCACATCCCATCCGGCCTGCAAGTTCGTGGTCGGGTTGACTGGATTCGAACCAGCGACCTCTCGGTCCCGAACCGAGCGCTCTACCAAGCTGAGCCACAACCCGTAGCGAGGGAGTATTCTAGCAGATTCCTCCGGCAAAACCAACAGTTTTTGTCGACCATGCGCGCCAGCCGAACCCCGCGGCCTCCCGAGCCACCGCATCCGCCGCCCCGGAGCTCTCGCAGATGGCAAACGAGCAGGTACCCGACCCCGTTATCTGAGCTGCCCGCACGCCCGGGCGACCGCGCAGCCAGGACTCGACGACGCCTGCCTCGGGGCAGAGCGCGCGGGCCGCGGGCGCGAGGTTGTTGTGGAGGCGCGCCGCCACCGCCGCGACGTCTCCCGCGGCAAGCGCCGCGCAGAGCGGCCCGGAGTCCACGGGCTTCTCGCCCGCGCGGTCAAACTCGGCGTAGGCCTCGACGGTCGAGCCGCCCTCGGCGCGGGGCATCACCAGCGCGAGCGGGGCCTCGAGCGCGGGGAACGCCCGGACGCGCACGTCGCCGGCACCGGCGAACAGGGCGGGGCGGGGGTCGAGGAAGAAGGAGACGTCGGCGCCGACGCGCCGGGCGACAGCCACCACGCGCGGGTCGAGCGGGCTCGCGCCCCAGCGCGCCGCCAGAGCGCGCAGCGTCGCGCCCGCGTCCGCCGAGGAGCCGCCCAGGCCGGCGCGCTCGGGGATGCCCGCCGCGACCTCAATGCGAACGCGCGGCTCCATGCCGAGCGCCTCCGCCAGCAGCGTCGCGGCGCGCCACACGCCGGTCTTCTCGGCAGCGATCTCGAGCGGAGGGTCAAATCTCACGGAGAGGCCCGGCGCATCCGACACGGTCACCGTGTCGCACAGCGCCACCGGCACCATCACGGAGTCGACGCGGTGATAGCCGCGCTCGTCCTTCTCGGCATGCACGCCGAGGTAGAGATTGACCTTGCAGGGGGTCGTGACGACCGTCGCGGGCGCCATGTCGGGCGCCTACTCGGAGGCGGGCTCGACAAAGTCGAAGAGGCGCTCCCCCGTCTCGATGTCGAAGAGCTCGACTGTGCCCGTGAGCACGTCGACATACTGGTACGACTGACGCGCGGTACGGCCGCGGCGCTCCTCGACCTCGACGATGAAGAGGGAGGGATGCGCGTGGACCAGGGTCCCCGTGCGCTCGACGATGCGCGAGCGGCCCATGTTGGCCTTGACCCGGAGGCGCTTGCCCTCGAGGCCCTTGAGCTCGTCGCGAATCTCGTCGACCCGGTTGACGGGCGGAATCTCGTTCTCCATCTGAACCTCCACCGCACTGTGGCGGAAATCTCCATAAGTCCCGAAATTTCATCATATTGCGCAACGGTGCAGGGGGCAATCTGGTTCAACCCGTTGTCATGAGAAGACCATGCGCGCCGGAGGCACGGCGGTGCTACACTGCCCGCAGCCAGCCAAAAGACCGAAAGGATGAGACATGGACGAGAACCGCCTCGCGCGCATTAGGGACAACATGGGCAGACGGGGGCTCGCGCAGGCCCTCATCGTGGACCCCCTCTCGATCTGGTGGCTTTGCGGATACTACACCGAGCCCTACGAGCGCTTCCTTGCGCTGCTCGTCCCCGCCGAAGGCGAGCCGGTGCTCTTTGCCAACCGTCTCTTCCCCGACGCGTCCGGCTGCGGGGCGCGCGTGGTGAGCTTCTCGGATACCGACGACCCCGTGCCTCTCGTGGCTGCCGAGACCCGGAGCGACCGCGCGCTCGGCGTGGACAAGGAGCTCGCGGCGCGCTGGCTCGTGCCGCTCATGGAGTCGGGCGCGGCAAGCGGGTTCGTGCTCGCGTCCGACGTGGTCGACGACGCGCGCTCGATCAAGGACGCCCGCGAGCGGGAGCTCATGCGCGCCGCCTCCGCGACCAACGACGCCGCCATGGCATGGCTCGTGGCGCAGGTGCACCCGGGCGTCACGGAGCGCCAGATCGCCGACGGCCTTCTCGGCGAGTACCGCCGCCTGGGCGCCGAGGGGCACTCCTTCTCGCCCATCGTGAGCTTTGGCGACCACGCCGCCGACCCGCATCACGAGCCCGACGACACGCCCTTCGCCCCGGGCGACATGGTGCTCTTCGACGTGGGCTGCCGGCAGAACTGGTACTGCTCGGACATGACGCGCACGTTCTTCTCGGCCGAGCCGACCGAGCACCAGCGCGCGGTCTACGACGCCGTGCGCCGCGCCAACGAGGCTGCCGAGAAGATCGTGCGCCCCGGGGTGACGTTTGCCCAGATAGACCTCACCGCGCGCCGCATCATCGAGGATGCCGGCTGGGGGCCGCGGTTCAACCACCGCCTGGGGCACCAGATCGGCCTGGTGGACCACGAGCCGGGCGACGTCTCGGCCGCGCATGACGAACCGGTGCGGCCGGGGCAGTGCTTCTCCATCGAGCCGGGCATCTACCTGCCGGGCGACATGGGCGTGCGCATCGAGGACCTCGTGATCGTGACCGAGGACGGATGCGAGGTGCTCAACAGCTACCCCAAGGGGATCACGGTCCTGTAGCGCGGCGCGCGACAGGAAAAGGCCCCGGGCGGAGGCGAGAAGAACCTCCGCTCGGGGCCTGCTGCGCTTTGTGGGGGCGAGCCTACTCGACGGGGCAGAGCGAGAGCGCGGCCTCGTCGGCGACGACGACCACGTTGGGGTGCAGCTGCAGGATGGAGGCCTGGCAGGACGGGGTGATCGGGCCGTAGATCATGTCGTGGACGGCCTGGGCCTTGACCTCGCCGTTGGCCATCACGAGAACCATCTTGGCGGCCATGATGGTGCCGATGCCCATGGTGAAGGCCTGGCGCGGCACGTCGTCGATGCTGTCGAACAGGCGGCTGTTGGCCTGGATGGTGGACTCGGTCAGGTCGACGCAGTGGGTGCCCTTGACGAAGGCGTCGCCGGGCTCGTTGAAGCCGATGTGGCCGTTGTTGCCGATGCCCAGGAGCTGGAGGTCCTGGCCGCCGGCGGCGGCGACGGCGGCGTCATACTCGGCGCAGGCGGCCTCGTAGTCCTCCATGAGGCCGTCGGGCACGTGGGTGTTGGCCTTGTCGATGTTCACGTGATCGAAGAGGTTCACGTTCATGAAGTAGCGGTAGCTCTGGTCGTGGGTGCCGGGCAGGCCGCGGTACTCGTCGAGGTTATAGGTCTTGACCTGGGAGAAGTCGAGGTCGCCGGCCTCATAGCCCTCGATGAGGCGCTTGTAGGCGCCGATGGGCGTGGAGCCGGTGGCAAGGCCGAGCACGCAGTCGGGCTTGGCAACGACCTGGGCGGCAATGATGTTGCCGGCCTTG
The DNA here is from genome assembly GCA_944320975.1 of uncultured Atopobiaceae bacterium. Classification (GTDB taxonomy): domain Bacteria; phylum Actinomycetota; class Coriobacteriia; order Coriobacteriales; family Atopobiaceae; genus Thermophilibacter. The sequence goes on from CALUJM010000001.1 coordinate 22,742, forward strand.
CGGCTCATGTCCTCGTAATCCTTGGCGCGAACGATTCTCATAACGCATCCTTTCCATAGACGGCAGGCCCTCAGCCCGCCGTGCGGCCCCATCGGCCGCGGCCAATGTGACTGCGACCACCAGGGCGAGGCCGCCAGAAGCTATGAGAAGGACTCACCGTGTCGAGGCCCCTGCCCGTCCGCGGCGACCCGGGGCAAACCGCCCCGGACGATTCTTAATCTTGCACCATTGCGATCGTGTTTCGCCACCCATTTGGGCGAGCGGCCGGAAATTGCCGCGGGCGGGCGTGACGGTGGGGGCGTGTGACAATTAGGACAGGTTAAATTGTCACACCGCAGGCGTGTGACAATTTAACCTGTCCTAATTGTCACACGCCTTGCGGCTACAGCTTGGCGGCGAGATCCTCGAGAGCATGGAAGCGGTGCGAGATCAGGTTCTTCTCGGCCAGCGTGAGCTCGGCCATGGTCTTGCCCGGGGTCTCCTCCGGCAGGAACAGCGGGTCGTAGCCAAATCCGTGGTCGCCACGGGGGACGCGGCCCACCATACCCTCGCAGTCGCCGTCGCCGCGCAGGACCTCGTCGCCGCGCACCAGGACCACGCTCGAGTGGAAGCGCGCCGTGCGCGAACCATCGGGGACGTCGGCCATCTGCGCCATGAGCTTCTCGTTGTTGGCCGCATCGTTGCCGTGCTCGCCCGCCCATCGTGCCGAGAAGATCCCCGGGGCGCCGTCGAGAGCGTCCACGCACAGTCCGGAGTCATCGGCGACCGCCATGAGGAGGCCCGTCTCGGCCTGCGCAGCGCGCGCCTTGATCAAGGCGTTGTCAAAGAAGGTCTCCCCGTCCTCCACCGGGTCGGGGAAGTCGCCCAGCTCGCCGAGGGCCACAAAGCGCACGCCCGGCATGACCGGCGCGAGGATGGCCTCGATCTCCACGACCTTGTGCGCGTTGCCCGTGGCCACCACGACCGTCGCGGCGGGATTGAGCTCGCTGATTTCAACCTGTGACATGCTTCCTCCTTTGGTATGGCGGCGTGACAATCAGGGCGTGACAATTAGGACGGGTTGAATTGTCACGCGCCTGCGGCGTGACAATTCAACCCGTCCTAATTGTCACGCCCTGATTGTCACGCGAGGCGATAGCCCGTTGCCTGCGACTGCAGCTCGATCAGGCGCGCGATGCCGGCCTGACCCAGGTCGAGAAGCTCGTCGAGCTGCGCGCGGTCGAGGGTGGCGCGCTCGCCGGTGCCCTGGACCTCCACGATGCGCCCGTCGTCGGTGCACACCAGGTTGAGGTCGACCTCCGCTCGGCTGTCCTCCGGGTAATCAAGGTCGAGCAGGGCGCGACCGTCGACGAAGCCCGCGGACACGGCCGCGACCATTCCCGTGAGCGGCAGGCGCGGGAGCTGGCCGGCCTCCACGAGGCCGAGCAGCGCCTGGTGCAGCGCTACCCATGCGCCCGTCACCGACGCGGTGCGCGTGCCGCCGTCCGCCTGGATGACGTCGCAGTCGAGCGTGATCGTGATTTCGCCCAGGCGGTCGAGACGCGTCACGGAGCGCAGGCTGCGGCCGATGAGCCGCTCGATCTCCATGGAGCGGCCCTTGCGGCCGCGGTGCTCGCGCGGCGTGCGGCGGCTGGTGGAGGCGGGAAGCATCGCGTACTCCGCCGTCACCCAACCGGCATGCGAGCCCTTGCGCCAGGCGGGGACGCCCTGCTCGACCGTGGCGGAGCAGAGCACGCGCGTGTCGCCGAACTCGGCAAGGCACGAGCCGTCGGCGTTCTTCATGACGCTCGGCGTGAGCGTCACGGGGCGCATCTCGTTGGCGGCGCGCCCGAACGAGCGCGCGAGCTCGGAGTCTGTCATGGGGCCTCCCTGCAAAGAGGCCCCGCCGCAAGCGACGGGGCCACGAGGTTCCTGGTGGGCGATGACGGGTTCGAACCGCCGACCTTGTGCGTGTAAGGCACCTGCGCTAGCCGCTGCGCCAATCGCCCGAACGTCTGAAGTTTACCATACGCCCCGCGACGGGCGGCATCCCCGCGCGTCCCGCTCAGCTCGGGCGGGCCGCGAGCGCGTGGGCGACCACGAGCGCGCGGACGGCGGGGAGCTCCGCGAGGGAGTGCGACCAGGGCTCGACCACGAGGCCCGCGCGCTCGAGTGCGGCGCGCAGGTCGACCAGCACGTCGCGGCGGGCGTGCGCGCCGAGCGACATGAGGAACGGGCCGAGAAGGACCTCGCGCTCGGGACGGTCGACGAGGCGGGCGAAAAGGCGCTCCGGGGAGTCGACGAGCACGTCAGGGCGACCGGCGGCCGCAAGGGCGGACTCGAGCCGGGCGAACGCCGCCTCGCACTCCGGGCCGCGGTGCCCCGCGAGCGCGACCACGCGCCCGGGGCGCGCCGGAAACGCCGCGTCGAGCGCCGGCGCCGCAGCAGCATGGTCCTTCTCGGTTGCAAGCAGGGGCGCTGCGAAGCAGAGTGACTCAAAGCCGGGGGAGGCGTTACGCGCCGCCGTCTCCGCCTCGCGCTGCAGCCCGCCGTCGACCACGTGCGTGGTCGTCACGAGGGCGCGGCGGACCCCGCTATCGCGCAGCTCGGCGAGTACGTCCGGAAGCGTCGCCCCCACGGGCCGACCGCCCGTTCGGGCGCGCACCGCCACGTCGGCGCCGACCGCCGCGGCGAGCTCCCCGACAAGCGCGGCTATTCCCGTATCGTTCTTCTCGCCCGAGAGACAGCCGGCTATGACCAGCGCACGTGACACGTTCGCTCCACATCCCGTCCGTTGCGAATAAGGCCTGGTGCCGGATTTCCCGCAACTGCGTATGCGACGCACGCAGATAGGGCAAATCCGGCACCAATTCACGCAGATGAGCTGTTTTTGGCACCAAAACACGCAGACGCCGGAAATCCGGCACCGCGGCCGGCGCCCGCGACGCCGCAACCGGCGCTAGTGGTGGCAGGCGTGCTCCTCGCCCATGACGGGGAGCGTGCCGGCGGCGGCCATCTGCGCGACGTCGCCCACGCCGGGCGTCTGGTTCTCAAAGTAGACGGTGATGCCCGCCTGCGCGAAGCCCATCATCGGGCGCATGCCCATGCCGGCAGCGACGATGGCATCGATGCCGTTCTGGGCGAGCAGCGCCACGGGGCGCATGCAGCCGCCCTCCTCGTGGGGCGGGTTGTCGATGACGCTCACGTCGCCGACCTCGCCGTCCTCGACGTCGACCACGGTGAAGCAGTCGCAGTGGCCAAAGTGACCGGAGCGCTCGCAGTCCAGACCGCCCTTCCCGAGGGTGGGGATGGCAACCTTCATGGGAATCTCCTCTCTTTGCGGGCGAGACGTGGAGCGCCGCCCGCGCCTGTTGTCGAGCCCATTCTAGTAGACCGGACGTCGCGCGCCCTCCATAACGAGCGCGGCAACCTCCTCGTAGTCCACCCCGTCAGACGCGCCCGCCATCCCGCGGCCCTACCCCGCCAGGCCGAGGTCGTGCAGCACCTGCGCCACGCCATCGCAATCGTTGCCCGGGGCGTGAAGCGGCATGCGACCGAGGAGCTCGGCGGGCGCGTTGCCCATGAGATAGCCGCGGCCGACGGCCTCGAGCATGGGCACGTCATTGTAGTTGTCCCCAAAGGCGACGGCATCCGACGGGTCTATGCCCCAGAGGTCGCAGAGGGTGCGAACGGCCCGTGCCTTGGTGGAGCCGGCGCGCATGACCTCTATGAGAGTGTCCGAGGATTTGGCAATGGCGAGGCCGGGGAAGCGCTCGCGCAGCCTTTGCTCGATCTCGTCCGTCTTTTCGGGGTTGCAGAGGCAGAGCACCTTCTGGACCTCGTCGCGCTCGATTGAGGCGACGGACCCCTCGCGCGCCTGCGCCATCACGATGCGCTCCTCCTCCCGCAGGCGCGGGTCACCCTTGTCCGGCGCCACCCAGTCCTCAAAGGAGTACGCGCTCCAGGTCATGTCGAGCCCCTCCGCCTCCGCAAACTCCACGACCTCCTGGGCCTGCGCACGCGTAAGGCCGTGGTGGTAGATGACGTTGCGCCGCTCGTCGAGAATGACTCCCCCGCTGTAGGTCACGACGGTACACGAGATGTCGTTCTGCTCGAGCAGCGGATAGGTGCCCGTGATGCCGCGCGCGGTCACGATGACAAACGGGACGCCCGCCGCCTGAGTCTGCGCGATCGCTCGGCGCGTGCGCGGCGTGACCCTGTGCTCCGAGTTAAGCAGCGTTCCGTCTATGTCGCTGAAGACGGCGGTGTGAGGCGCAGGGTTCTTCTCGTCCATTTCTCTCTCCCGTGACGCGTGCCCTATACTTGTCCCGAAGGTCAATGTCCTAATGTATGGTATGTACCGTACATTGGAATCATCATAGCACCGCAGGAGGCGCGCGCAAGACCGAGGAGGCACTTATGGACCCTCTCCATCTCATAGCCGTCGAGCCGCTTGACCCAGAGGCGGAGGCCCCGCTCTACCAGCAGCTCGAGCAGCGCCTGCTCCAGCTCATAGCTTCCGGGGCGTTGGACGGGGAGACCCCGCTCCCAACCGAGATGGAGCTCTGCGAGGCCTTTGGACTCTCGCGCGCCACCGTGAGACGCTGCTTCGCGGACCTCGTGAAGGAGGGGCGCGTGGTCCGGCGGCGCGGCCAAGGCACCTTCGTCGCCAGGGAGAAGGCCAGCCACTCCGGGCCCTTCCTCAACTTCTCGCAGCGCATGGCCAGCTCCGGGCGAACGTCGTCCTCGCGCGTGGTCATCTTTGGCCAGGAGCGCGCCGCGGGAGGCGTCGCGCGTCGACTGCGCCTTGAGGAGGGCGAGCCGGTGTACCGCATCCGTCGCGTGCGACTTGCGGACGGGCGCCCCATGACCATGGACACGTCCCACGTCCCGTGCTCGCTCTGCCCCAATCTCGCGCAGGAGGACCTCACCGGCTCGCTCTACGCCCTGCTTGCCGAGCAAGCCGGCCTGCTTCCTGCCAGGGCCGACGAGCACTTCGAGGCCGTTGGGCTCACGGACGCGGAGGCAGAGATTTTTGACATGGAGGCCGGCTCGCCCGCGTTCCTCATCACGCGCACGACCTACGACCAGCACGGCCTGCCGTTTGAGACCGCCGTCACCGTGGCACCCGGAGACCGCAACAGCTATGAGGTCTCGACCAGCGCGTCATAGCGCCGGGACCCGTGACCCTTCCGCGACAAATACCCGGCCGCCGTCACAAATCCCATAACGGCCGGGTGGAGCAGGGGCCTACTATGAATCAAAATGCGCCGCGGGGAGCGGCGCGGACCGTCTGGAGAGGAACGCCATGAGATACCTGATCGTCGGCGGCGTGGCCGCCGGAACAAAGGTCGCGGCAAAGCTCAAGCGCTGCGACCGCTCGGCCGAGGTCACCGTGATCACCAAGGGCGAGGACATCAGCTACGCCGGCTGCGGGCTGCCGTACTACATCGGCGGCGACATCCAGACCCGCAGCGAGCTCATCGTCAACACGCCGGCGGCCTACGAGGGCCTCACCGGCGTGGAGGTGCACACGGGCGTGGAGGCCACGGCACTTGACGCCGCGGCGCACGAGGTCACGGTGCGCGAGAAGGACGGCTCGGAGCATGCCGAGAAGTACGACAAGCTGGTCGTCGCCACCGGAGCCTCGCCGATTGTGCCCGCGAGCATCCCCGGCACCGACCTGCCCGGCGTCTTCACCGTGCGCACGCCGGACGACGCCGAGGCCATCCGGTCCTACGCAGACGCCGGCGCACGTCGCGCGGTGATCGTGGGCGCCGGCTTCATCGGCCTGGAGGTTGCCGAGAACCTGCTCGCGCGCGGCCTCTCCGTCACCGTGATCGACGCGATGCCGCAGATCCTGCCCAACGTCTTTGACCCCGAGATGGCCGGCTTCGCCCAGCGTCAGCTCAAGGCTGCCGGGATGCGCGTCATGACGTCGTGCCCGCTGGCGGCCATCAAGGGCGCCGAGAAGGTCGAGGGCGTGGAGACCGGCGCGGGAACGCTGCCGGCTGACCTCGTGATCCTCTCCATCGGCATCCGGCCCAACACGGCGTGGCTCGAGGGCTCGGGCATCGAGCTCGACCGCGGCTGCGTGGTTGTGGACGAGTTCGGCTCCACCAACGTGGCCGACGTCTACGCCGCCGGCGACTGCGCCGAGGTCACGAACGCGATCACCGGGCACCCGTTCTGGAGCGCCATGGGCTCGACGGCCAACATCGCCGGCCGCGCGATCGCCCGCACGCTCACGGGCACGCCGACCGCCTACCCCGGCGCGCTCGGCACCGGCGTGGTGCGCCTGCTGCCCTCGCTCAACGGCGGCCGCACCGGCCTCACCGAGGCGGCGGCGCGCGAGGCGGGCTTCGACCCGGTGAGCGTCACCTCGGTCGTGGACGACAAGGCCCACTACTACCCCGGATCCTCGAGCTTCTTCGTGAAGCTCATCGCGGACCGCGCGTCGCACCGCCTGCTCGGTGTGCAGGTGCTCGGCGCCGGAGCCGTGGACAAGGTCACCGACGTCGTCGTGACCGCGCTCTACCAGAAAGCGCGCGTGGAGGACCTCGACCTGATGGACCTCTCGTACGCGCCGCCCTTCTCGACCGCCATCCACCCGCTGGTCACGACCGCCTACATCCTGGAGAACAAGCTCGCGGGCGAGCTCGAGAGCTTCACGCCGGCCGAGTACGCCGCCGGCGCCGCCGCAGACTACCACGTGATTGACGTGCTGCCCGCGCCCACCATCCCCGGTGCGGAGTGGGTCGACCTCACCAAAATCGGGCCGGACGGACTGCCCGGGCACGAGAAGGACGAGAAGCTCCTGCTCGTCTGCGCCAAGGGCAAGCGCGGCTACTTCACGCAGAACCGCCTCAAGGCCGCGGGCTACACGCAAACGCGCGTACTCGAGGGCGGAATCACCTTCAACGAGGTCCACGTGCCGCGCCCGGCCGGCAAGAAGCTCCCCGCCGCCGAGGTCAAGCGCCTCAAGGGGCTGGGCTGCCTGCAGGACAAGCGCTTTGACGACGTCTTCAACATCCGCGTGATCACGCGCAACGGCAAGATCACGGTGGACGAGCAACGCGCCGTGGCCGAGGCCGCCGAGCGCTTTGGTTCCGGCGAGGTCACGATGACCACGCGCCTCACGCTGGAGATCCAGGGCGTGAAGTACGACAACATCGATGCCTGCATCGGCTTCCTGCAAGACCACGGCCTCGACGCCGGCGGCACCGGCTCCAAGGTGCGCCCGGTCGTGAGCTGCAAGGGCACCACCTGCCAGTACGGCCTGATCGACACCTTTGATCTCTCCGAGAAGCTGCACGAGCGCTTCTACGTGGGCTACCACGGCGTGGACCTGCCGCACAAGTTCAAGATCGCCGTGGGCGGCTGCCCCAACATGTGCGTCAAGCCCGACCTCAACGACCTGGGCATCGTCGGCCAGCGCGTGCCGCAGATCGACCTCGAGAAGTGTCGCGCGTGCAAGGTCTGCCAGGTCGTGAAGGCGTGCCCGATGGGCGACGCGCAGATCGGGGCGGACGGCAAGATCACCATAGACGGCTCCGCGTGCAACCACTGCGGACGCTGCGTGGGCGCGTGCCCGTTTGGCGCCGTGACCGAGGGTCTTGCCGGCTACAAGGTCTACATCGGCGGACGCTGGGGCAAGAAGGTCGCGCACGGGCAGGCGCTGGACAAGATCTTCACCAGCGAGGACGAGGTCATGGACCTCGTGGAGCGCGCGATCCTCTTCTTCCGCGACGAGGGCGAGAGCGGCGAGCGCTTCGCCGACACCGTTGCGCGCCTCGGCTTTGACTACGTGCAGGAGAAGCTGCTGACCGCGCCCATCGATAAGGACGCCATTCTGGGCAAGACCGTCATCGGCGGCGCCACCTGCTAGTGATTCAAAAGGGGACAGTCCCCTTTTGAATCATTTTGGGCGGGCTCGGACGTGAATGTCCGGGCCCGCCCGTTCTTGTCGGCGACAGCCTAGGAATCAACGTCCACTGAGATGAGCAACTCTCGAACTCCTTCCGGAGCGCTAGCGTCGAGCACGGGTTCCGGAAGCGCACGGCCATTCTCGATATAAGACTCAATCACAAGCTCGAGCGCCTCCGCGGCCATGTTCACCGCGTCGTCAAGATTGTCACCATCCGTATGGCACTCCGGAAGATCGGGGAACCACACGCTGTAGCCGCCGAGCTCGTTGGGCTCGAAGTAGCCGAGATAGTTGAGCCTCATGGTTCGCCCCCTTATGCCTCCAGAATCCCGCCCTCGTCCTGTCCGCGGCCCTCAAAGCTAATCCTGAGCACCTTCCCCATCCCCTGCGCGAGCTTGGACAGCGTCCGGACGGTTGTGTTGGTATCCGCAGTCTCTATGAGGCTGATGGTCTTCTGAGGCACACCCGCCCTATCAGAGAGCTCCCTCTGCGAGAGACCGGACTCAGTGCGCGCCAGGACGAGCGCGCGCATGGCCTGGTACTCGCCCTCTCCATCGCGCCACGCTTCTGCGAACTCAGGGTTCTCGAGCTGTCGATCGATGTACTCGTTAAGCGTCTTCATGATGGGTTTCCTCCCAGTCCCTTTTGCAGCGAAGTGCTCGCTCTATCTCACGACGCGGCGTTCTCTGACTCTTCTTAATGAATCCGCCCGTCACAACAATCGTCCGCCTGACGAAGAAAAAGTAGAAAACTCGAGTGATGTCGCTCCCAAACTTCGTCCTCAGCTCGAACAAACCGTCTCGAACGTGCTCCGTTTCCTCTCCGCGAAGCTGAGGGCCGAGCTCCTGAAGAAGCGTCAAACTCCTCAAGGTCTTTTCCCTCAGCTTGACCGGCAGACTATCCAAAAAATCTTGGACTGGAGCTTCGCCATTCGCTCTCTCGTAGAAAACCACTTCATACATTGCATCTCCTTTCGATGATAACATATATGTAGTCGTTCGCTAGACGAAAAGTACCTTGCGAGTGAGTTGCAGGCCACTCGTTTATCCGTTCCTCTATTATACAAACATATGTTCTGTTTCTGAGGCGAATTCTGCGAAAGATTGTCCCCGCTCCATACGCCACTGACCACGCTCACAAGAGAAATCGTCTGCCTGAGCCAGTTATGGGCTATGGGGGCATTTTGCAGGTGGCGAGGACGGTGCGCCTATTGCTCGTCGGTCAGAGCGCCCGCTGGACAGAATTTGCGGGCGCTACTCCTTTGACGCGTTATAGGAAATATCCGCATCCAGCGCAGTAATGAGAGAGGCCTTAAGAACATCCAACTTGGCTGCCTCACAGGGATAGAGCAAAACGTAGACATGCTGTTTGTACTTCACGTCAGAATAGACGTCCACGTTCCCGAGCCCGACGATGTCCGCACGGATGCTGGCGCCCATGTTCTCGGAGCTGCCAATGTAGATGTCTCTGAAAGAGCCGTAGTCGTCCTTCTTAACCGCCCCAGGATAGGTCGCAATGGCATAGCAGCCGCAGTAGGCAAGGGACCCACCGTTTGCCTGATCGAGTTTCTCCTGCGTATCCCAATTCTCAAGGAATTGGGATACTGACATACGAATACCTGCGCCATCCAGCAGCGCTCGTCGGGCCTCGCGACGGGCCTTCTCCTGCGCCCTCGCGTCAAATGACTTCTTGATTGCGCCCCCAGCCGCCTGTCCCTTCTCGCCAACCACCGCAGCCGCACCTCGGGCGGCACTGAAGATCTTCTCGGCCTGCCCGCCCAGGGCGTCGGGCGCTTTCTCTTGAATCTTGCTAGCAACCTGCCCGGCAACAGGGGCAACATCGGGAAGGTGGTTGATGATTAGACGCGCCTTGGGGGCATACTTGAGCGCCTTAGTCGCCACCGTTGCCGCAGCACTTCCCCCAGGGATAAACGAGACGGCAATCTCGGCGATGTCAATCACGGCGTTGGCTGCATTTACGTAGTCTTCCGCCGACCGCTTGAGCGGGGCCTCAGGACTGCTCTCGACTTCTTCGGGACGACTGTCAATCATGAGGCACCCTTCCAACGATTGAGATCACAGTGATCTTCATAGCGGCTTTGCCCGTATCGCATTACTTCTAGAACCTCAGCCCTCGGCAAGAGCGTGGCGCCGCTCAACTCATTCCAAACGCTACTCTCCAGAGTTTTCGGTCGGCGCGTCGCGCCAAACGTACTCGATAGACACCTCGTCGCCGAGGGCTGCGTAGAACAGCCGTGAAATCTGGGCTTCCGCCTGGGCCTGAGCCTCCTCAAGCAAGCCGCCCTCGGTCGCCTGCTCCTCGCTTTGCTCGACGCACCAGCGCTGAAACTCATCGACATCGCCCACCTGGATAGGGTTGAGCATATTGTTGTTCTCCTCGAGCACGCCGGAAGTATCCATGTCCGGAGTGTTTGAAATGATGTATGCCGGATCAAGGGTGATGGTCACACGGTCACCCTGATCGTCAATCTCCGCGGTCTCCAGGTTCACGCCCGCTTTTATCGTCCCGGCATAGCGATACCAGAAACTGTTACCCGTAAATGGCAGGTCAAACAGACCAAAAAACGAACTGGCGTCGGACTGCTTGTCGACGATGTTGTAGTCCTGGGAGACGGACACCAACTCGTTTTGCTCCACGATGCGCCCGAAGACGACGCTTGCATTCTCGGGAACCCCCTTGTCAGGCGGGTTGTAGTTCGAGAAGAACAACGTTCCCACAATGCCGATGACCAGACCCGCAGCAGCGCAGATTCCGCCGACCTTGGCAAGCTTGATCTTTGCCGCCGACATCTTAAGCGCCATATCGTCTCCTCCTCTTAGTCAGTATGGCTCTCTATAGAGAGCATGTTCCGATGGTACCGCTTCTATCCTTACCCGCATGGACAATGCAAAGGAGAAACGGGCCATCGGCTCACGAATCCGCGCCGAGCGTGCCGCCCACGGCATCTCTCAGCGTCAGCTCGCGCTCATGACGGGCACGAGCCGCTCCTACCTCTGGAAGATAGAGACAGGAGCGGCAGATATGGGCATCGACGTCCTTATCCGCATTGCCCGAGCGCTTGATGTGCGGGTCAGCGACCTGATTGAGTTCTAGACCCGCGCTCTTTTCGCTTACTCGGCCTCTTCCGCCTCCCCAACGGGGTATCCAGAATCCGGCGCCTTGGTGACGTTCAGCGTGATGGATTCCAACGTCTGACTGTCGATGAGGTTGCTGAACTCCGTCCCGTCGCTGTCGGTCATATAGGTCATCTGGATCACCGTATTGGGGCTGACGCTCTGGCCCGTGACCATGTAGCTTGCCAGCTGGGCCTTGTCCTCGAAGTCGATGTACGCGCCATCATCGGGAACAACGTCAAAGGTAATGTAGCCATGTCCGTAAGCATCGGTAAGGTTGCCTGCAAGCGAGTAATAGCCGCACTCGGCAAGGTTGCGCCCAACGTAGTCGCGGACGTAATGGGTGTACTTGTCCGAAGACGGCTCGATTACCGTCAGGCCAGGATCTCCCGTCGAGGCGCCGACCTTGCTCACGGCGAGGACGATCTCGTCTATGGTCTGGAAATTCACGAGGTTGCTGTACTCCTCGCCCTTGTCGTCAACCTCGTAGACGTACTTCATCTCCGTGTTGGGCTCGAGGTTCTGGCCGGTGACGACGTACTCCTTGAGCTGCTCCTCGTTGCCGGGGTCAACATAGGTTCCGTCATCGGCGACGTAGATGACCTTAATGTTGCCGTCGCCGTAGTAATCGTGTCGGAAGCCGTCGAGCGCCTCGTAGCCAACCGTGGCGGCGTTCATTCCCACATAGTTCTTGATGTACCAGGTGTACTTGTCCGGAGAGGGCGTTATCGTGACAGAGGGCTGCTCAGCCTCCGTCACCGGTTCCGTCTCATTTGATGCCTCGGAACCTTCCTGGGCGGGGGAGTCCGTCGAGGGGCTGTTGGCCCCCGTACCACCGCACGCACCCAGCGACAGAGCGGCCGCCACGGCAACCACGCATGCGAATCCCTTTTTCACGTTTGTCACCCTTTCTTTTCTGCACGCTCTTCTCGCCCCAGTGCGAGCCAGCTCAGAAGACTTTCGTCAATTCTGAAAGGGGTATCCGGGCAATTCCTCAGTTGCCAACTGAATTACGCGAACGGTCGGCGTTACCACGCTTGGGCGCAGATCTCGTAGGTCGAATACTCCGGAATGTCGTAGGAAGAAATCTCAAACGACGTGCTCTCTCCCACCGCAGGCCGGCTCACGAACGTAATAAAACCGTAGATGATCGCTCCGGACTCGTCACGCAGGATCAGGGAAACAGCCACCTGGCTCCCGCCGTCCGCGCCATCGTCCTTCTCGGTGGTGACCTCGCCCACAAAGCTCGTCGTGCCATACCTCTCGGGCAGGACGCTTACGCCAGAAACGGAAAACGCGGAGCTCTGCGCCACAGACCCGATGTTGTAGTCCTGCGGGGCAATAGGCGAGAAGTCCACGGTCGCGGGAGGCATTCCCCCGTTGCCCGACTGGCCGCCATAATAGGCGACTTCCCCAGACGGCGCCGCGCTGAAGTACTGCTCCTCCGAGAAGATCACGTTGCCGGAGGCGTCGCGACCGGTAATGGTAACGCCAGGCAGCTCGATCTCCGCGTCGCCGCCGCTGCGCAGCCCGATCGCATAGTGCACGAACCCCTGGTCATCAGCAGACCAGCCGGACTCGACGATCTCGAGCTCCGGCAGCGCATCCGCAGGCGCGTCTCCGGTCGCAGGCGCGTCTCCGGTCGCAGGCACGTCACCCCCGACGGGCGCGCTCGCCGCGGGCTCATTTGCGGCCGGGAGCGCCTCGTCCTTCTCGCCCCCGCCGAACGCCGCCGCCAGCGCGATTGCAACCGCCGCCGCAAACGCCACGACCGCCATCGCGGCGAGAAGAACCTTCAGCCAGCTGCGCCCGCGCGTAACGGGAGCTGACGGCGGGGTGACGGCGTGCTTTGGCGCAGCCCCGCCCTCGCCCCTGAGCGCCGCCGCGAGCTCCGAGACGCTCTGATAGCGGGCGCTCGGCTCCATCGCGCTCGCCCTGGCCACCACCGCGCGCAGCGCGGCAGGAGCGTCCGCGAGCGCGTCCTCGTACTTCTCGGCCTCCGCAGGCGGCACACCCGTGGCCAGGTAGCCGAGCACGCGCCCGAGGGAGTAGACGTCGGAGCGGGCATCGGTCTGCGCGAAGCCGTACTGCTCGGGGGAGGCGAAGCCGTAGGTCCCGAGCTGCGTGGTGTCGCGCGTGGCGCCCTCCACGCGAAAGCGCGCGATCCCCAGGTCGATGAGGTGCGCCCCGTCCGCCGCCACGATCACGTTGGCGGGCGAGACGTCGCGGTGCACGATGCCGTGCGCATGGAGCGCGCCCACTGCCTCGCACAGCTGGAGGACCAGCTCGCGCGCGTCCTTCTCGGCAAATCGGCCGCGCGCGGCGACGAGCTGCTCGAGGTTCTCGCCGGGCACGTAGTCGCAGACCACGACGAACTCGTCCGGCATCTCGTAGGTCGCCTCCACATGGGGCAGGCGCGCGCAGCCGCATTCCGCGAGCGTCGCCCACACGCCGCGCCGGGCCAGCTTGGAGGGGATGCGCTTGCGGACGAAGGGGCCGGAGCCATCGAGCGTCACGAGCTCGGTCACGCCACCCGCGCCCCGCGCGAGAACGCGCTCGACGCGATACGCGTCATCGATGCCCATGGCATGTATGACCTGCTCGTCGTTCAAGCCCGCCACCCTTGGTCGAAACCTCCTGCAAGACCATAGTACAGGCTATATTCAGTCGGGAACTGATTCCTCAGTAGGCAACTGAGAAGAACGCGGGGCTGCGGGCGCGCCGGGCCGGGGCTAGGAGTGCAGCGGGCCCGTCCCGAAGAGGGTCTTCTCGCCGAGGCGGTAGAGCTCGTCGTCTGCCTGCGAGCGCGTGAAGCCGTGCTCCACGCACCAGATGATCACCGCGTCGCGGCGAAGCTTGGGCCAGAGCTCGGAGACGCCGTCCAGCCGCAGCAGTCGCTGGGTCTCGCGCAGGTCGCAGCCCAGGCCAAAGGCCAGCATGAGGGCATGGTCCCGGCCGAGGCGGCTCTTGCCCGCGAAGACGTCGTAGACGAAGGTGCCGTTGAGGCCGGAGGCGCGGACGACGTCGGCGCGCTTGAGGCCCTTGGCGGCGAGCAGCTCATGGAGGTAGTCGGGCAGCTCGCGGTCGATCGTGAGGTCCTGGTCGAGATAGGCCTCGGGCGTCTGGGCGGCGAGCAGGCGCTCGAGGAGCTCCTCGGTCAGGCGCTCACGCGGCGCCTCGTTCTTCTCGGCCACGGTGCCTCCCAACTATTGGCAGGTTTTATCTGCGGTTTTGTACCTGTCCCATTTTGAAGGGCTAGAACTTGTCGACGTGTCCCGTCGCGCGGCTGCGCAGGTCGGCGATCGCGGCCGGAATCTCGTCGAGGTCGTACGGCGTCATCTGGTAGACCCAGTTGAGCCAGTTGCGGTAGAGCAGGTTGGCATGCGCGCGCCAGGTGAACAGCGGCTGCTTCTCCGGGTCGTCGTCCGGGAAATAGTTCTCGGGCACGCGGATGGGCAGGCCCTTGTGGAAGTCGCGCCAGAACTCGTCGGCCAGGGTGTCGCGGCCGTACTCGAAGTGGCCGGTCACGTAGACCTCGTGGAAGTCGCGCGTGGCGAGAAGCGACGGCCCGCTCGTGAAGCCCTCGGAGAGCACGCAGAGCTCGGGGTGCTCGGCCAGCGCATTGGTGTCGATGGCGGCGTGGCGGGAGTGCGGCATGTAGTGCACCTCGTCGAAGCCGTTGGTGAGGAAGCTGTACTCGTCGCAGAGGCGCTGCTTGAAGACGCCGAAGAGCTTGGCGCCGAGCTGGCGCTTGGGGATGCCGTAGAGGTGCCAGAGGCCGCCGAGCGCCGCCCAGCACAGATACATCGTCGAGAAGACGTGCTCCTGGCTCCAGTCCACGATCTCGCAGAACTCGTCCCAGTAGTCCACGTCCTCGTAGTCGAGGTGCTCCACCGGCGCGCCCGTGATGATGAGTCCGTCGTAGTTCTTATCGCGGAAGACGTCGAACGTGTCGTAGAACTTGACGAGGTGGTCCTGCGAGACGTGCGTGGACTCGTGGGTGGAGACGCGCATGAAGTCGCAGCTCACCTGCAGCGGGGACTTGGAGATGAGGCGCAGGATCTGGGTCTCGGTCTCGATCTTGGTGGGCATGAGGTTCAAGATCGCCACGCGCAGGGGACGAATCTCCTGGTGGCTGGCCACCTCCTCCTCGAGGGCGAAGATGCGCTCCTGCTGCAGGATCTTCTTGGCGGGCAGGCCGTCAGGGATGTTGATGGGCATGCGGACTCCGTTTCTGCGGCTTAACCTGTCCAGTATAACCACGTCAGCGCCCATGCTCTATACTTGTCCCCATGACTACTACATTTGCCGAGCTCGGGCTAAACGAGCAGATCCTCGCCGGGGTCGACTCCCTCGGCTTCACCACGCCGACCCCCGTCCAGGCCCAGGCCATCCCCGTGGTGCTCACAGGGCGCGACATCGTCGCCTCCGCGCAGACGGGCACGGGCAAGACCGCCGCCTTCGCGCTGCCGACGCTGCAGCTCATCGCGGGCGCCAAGGGCAAGGGGCCGCACGCGCTGGTGGTCACGCCCACCCGCGAGCTCGCTGCGCAGATCGAGAGCGTCGTGAGCGTCGTGTGCGAGAAGACCGGGCAGCGCGCGGTCATCGTCATGGGCGGCGCAAAGTTCGACCGCCAGATCAAGGAGCTCGAGCGCGGCTGCGACCTGCTCGTGGCGACGCCGGGGCGCCTCATCGACCTCATGGAGCACAAGCACGTGAGCCTCGCGAACGTGGGCGTGCTGGTCCTGGACGAGGCGGACCGCATGCTCGACATGGGCTTCTGGCCGAGCGTGCGGCGCATCATGCACGCGCTTCCCGAGAAGCACCAGACGCTGCTCTTCTCGGCGACCATCCCGCCGTCGATCAAGTCCACGATCGACGCGCTGCTCACCGACCCCGCCACCGTGGAGATCTCCCGCGTGGGCGAGACGGCCGACACCGTCGAGGAGCACCTCTGTCCCGTCACCCAGGGCCAGAAGACCGAGCTGCTGCGCGCCCTTCTCGACACCGGCGGCGCGGCGGGCGAGAAGCCCGAGCGCGTGCTCGTGTTCTGCCGCACCAAGCATCGCGTGGACGACGTCTCCAAGACCCTCAAGGCCGCCGGCGTCCGCGTTGACGTCATGCACGCCGACCGCCCACAGCAGGCCCGCGCCCGCGCGCTCGAGCGCTTCCGCGAGGGCAAGGTCCAGGTGCTCGTGGCCACCGACGTCATGAGCCGCGGCATCGACGTCTCCGGGATCGACGCGGTCGTCAACTTCGACGTGCCCATGGACCCGGAGGACTACGTCCACCGCATCGGCCGCACGGGCCGTGCCGGGGCGACCGGCCACGCCTACACCTTCGTGGCGCCGGACGAGATCAGCCCCCTGCGCGAGATCGAGTACTTCACCAAGAAGCTCGTGCCCGTGTGGGACCTCCCCGGTTTCACCTATGACGCAGGCCGCATCATCCCGCAGGAGGGGCGCGCGACCAAGCGCTCCACGCGCACCATGTTCGCGGGGTCGCGCCAGCGCGGCCGGGGCTTCGGCGGCGGGCGCTACGGCCGCCACTACTAGTCTGTCAATTGGGGACAGTCCCCAACTCACATAAAACTTTTGTGCTAATTGGGGACTGTCCCCAACGCGCAGAGGAGGGCGTATGAAGCAGGCGCGTCCGTATCCGCGCGTCACCGTCACCCGCAAGGCGGCGCGCTCGCTCGCCGGCGGTCACCCGTGGGTCTTCGAGGGAGAGGTCCTCGATGCCGAGCCCGCCGAGAACGGCGACGTCGTCGACCTCTTCGAGGAGAACGGGACCTGGCAGGGGGCGGGCCTGCTCTCGCTGGAGTCCAAGATCCGCGTCCGCGTGGTCACGCGCAACGCCAACGACCGCGTCGACGAGGCCTTCTGGCGCCGGCGCGCAGCCTGGGCGTGGCAGCACCGCCGCACCGCGATGGGCGGCCGCGCCCTGCCGGGCACAGAGCCCGACACCACCTGCTGCCGCGTGGTCTTCTCGGAAGCCGACGGCTTCCCGGGCCTGGTGGCGGACCGCTACGAGAACATCCTGGTCACCCAGGTGGGAACCGTGGGCATGGAGCGCCTGCGGCCCGTCGTGTACTCAGCGCTTCTCGACGCGCTCGCCGCGGATGGCGAGAAGATCGACGCAATCTACGAGCGAAACGACGGCCCGTCCCGCGCCAAGGAGGGCCTCGCCCAGTACAAGGGCTGGTGGGACGGCCTGCCCGCACCCGAGACCCCGCGCATCATGGTGCGCGAGAACGGCCTCGCCTTTGACCTCGACATCGAGAACAGCCAGAAGACCGGGTTCTTCCTCGACCAGAAGTACAACCGCCGCGCCGTACGGGAGATCGCGTCAGGGCGCCGCGTACTCGACTGCTTCTGCCACGTGGGCCCCTTCGGCCTCAACGCGGCCGCCGGCGGCGCCGAGCTCGTGCGCTGCGTGGACGTGAGCCAGACGGCCATCGACCTCGCCCGCGAGAACGCGCGCCTCAACGGGCTCGATGGGCGCATGGGCTTCACCTGCGCAAACGTCCTCGACTACCTGCCGGAGCTCCGCGCGGACCGCGGACGGCTGCGCGAGGAGGGCGGGCCGTTCGACCTCATCGTGCTGGACCCGCCCGCCTTCACCAAGAGCCGCGGCACCGTCTCCCATGCCGCGCGCGGGTACCGGGAGATCAACTACGAGGCCCTGCGCCTCCTCCCGCGCGGCGGCTACCTCGCCACGTGCAGCTGCTCGCACTTCATGACCCGCGATCTTCTCGCCAAGGCGATCGCGGAGGCCGCGCACCAGGCGAACGTGCAGCTCAAGCAGGTCGAGGAGCGCCAGCAGGCCCCCGACCACCCCATTCTCTGGGGCTTTTCCGAGAGCCACTACCTGGACTTCTTCATCTTCCAGGTGGTCTAGACCGTGCAAATCAAATAAACGCGCACCGTTTGTCTTTTGCGAAATTCCGACCTGCGGTTCTGCACCTGTCCCTTTTTGAATGCCCATCGCGATGGTGCGCAGTGCTACATTAGGGGGCTGAAAGTCACGCGCGTCTCCGGGAGTAGCTATGCTCGAGCTCTTTGGCATGTTCGTCCTCGCCCTCGCACCCATCATCTGGCTCGTCATAGCCCTGTGCGGACTGCACATGCAGGCCCACGTCGCCAGCGCCGGCGCGCTCGTGGTCGCCGCCGTCTGCGCGGCACTGGGCTGGGGCATGACCCCGATCAACATCGGCACCGCCGCTCTCGAGGGCTTTGCCATGGCGCTGTGGCCCATCGTGATCGTCATCATCGCAGCCGTCTTCACCTACAACGTCACCGTCCACACCAGCGGCATGGAGACCATCAAGGCCATGCTCTGCTCGGTCTCCGACGACAAGCGCGTCCTCACCCTGCTCATCGCCTGGTGCTTCGGCGGCTTTCTCGAGGGCATGGCCGGTTTCGGCACCGCCGTCGCCATCCCCGCGAGCATGCTCGTGGCGCTCGGCGTCTCTCCGGTGACCTCCATCCTCGCCTGCCTCATCGCCAACGGCGTGCCCACCATGTTCGGCTCCATCGGCATCCCCACCACCACCCTCGCCTCGATCACCGGCATCGACGCCTTCGAGCTCGCCGCCGTCCAGGCCGTGCAGGTGCTCCCGTTCGTGATCGCCTGCCCGATTCTCATGGTCATGCTCGTGGGCGGCGGTCCCAAGGCGCTGCGCGGGGCCCTGCCCGCGGCGCTCGTCTCCGGCCTCTCCTTCGGCCTGCCCATGATCGTCGCCGCGCAGTTCGTGGGCCCGACGCTCGCCGACGTGGTCGCGGCGACGTGCGCGCTCGTCGCCACCTTCCTCTTCGCGCTCACCCTGCGCGGCAGGGAGGTGCCGGCGGACTACCGGCTCACGAACATCCATCACTACCAGGGATTCGGCGGGCCCGCCCTGCAGATCGTCCTCGCCTGGTCTCCCTTCATCCTCATCCTGCTCGCGCTGCTGCTCACCAGCCAGCTCGTCCCGGCGATCTACGAGCCGCTCTCCGCCATCGCCACGACCGTCAACATCTATGCCGGCGACCCCTCCGCCACACTCACGTTCACGTGGATCGACACGCCCGGCGTGATCATCATCGTCTGCGGCATCATCGGCGGCCTCATCCAGGGCTGCAGCATCCACGAGCTCATCGAGGTTCTTCTCGGCACCTGCAAGCAGATGGGCAAGACCATCCTCACCATGCTCGGTGTGCTGGCCTGCGCCAAGATCATGGGCTACTCCGGCATGATCGCGAGCATCGCGGCCTTCTTCGTTGGGACCCTCGGCGGCCTCTACCCGCTCGTGGCGCCCATCCTCGGCGCGCTGGGAACCTTCGTCACCGGGTCCGGCACCTCCAGCGAGGTCCTATTCGGCAACGTCCAGCTGCAGGCCGCGCGGTCCATCGGCGTCAACGAGACCTGGCTCGTGGCCGCCAACTCGCTCGGCGTCTCCGCCGGCAAGATGCTCAGCCCGCAGAACATCGCCATCGGGTGCGCCGCGTGCGGCCTGGTCGGCAAGGACGGCGAGATCCTCGGCAAGATCGCCGCGTACGCGTTCGGTTTCGCCGCCGTGATGGCCGCGCTCGTGTACGCGGGGTCGCTCGTGCTGTAGCGGCACCGCCTGAGAGGGTACACCCTAAAAACCGTGCGGCGGGCGAGAAGGACCTCGCCCCCTCACTTGCGGCGACGGGCGCGGAAGAACGCGCGCAGCAGCTCGGCGGCCTCGTCACCGAGCACGCCGGGCGTCACCTCGAACGCATGGTTGAGCCGCGGGTCGTGGCTCACGTCGAAAAGGGTGCCGAGCGCGCCGCCCTTGGGGTCGGCCGCCCCGTACACGCAGCGGTCCACGCGCGCGTTCACCATGAGCCCGGCGCACATGAGGCAGGGCTCCAGCGTCACGTAGACCGTGCAGCCGGTGAGCCGCCAGCGGCCGAGCGCGCGCGACGCGGCCACCATGGCGGAGAACTCGGCATGCGCCGAGGGGTCGGCGTCGGTCTCTCGGCGGTTGTGGGCACGCGCCACGACCTGGCCGTCGCACACCACGACGGCGCCGATGGGCACCTCGCCCTCCTCCGCCGCCAGCCGCGCCTCCTCGAGCGCCAGGCCCATGTAGCGCTCGTCGAGCGCGCCGTTGTTCTCGCCTGCCCCCACCATGCCTCCTCGAGACCGAATGCCCACATATAGGGTAGGATAGTTCGTGCACGCGGAGGAGTGGCAGAGCGGTTGATTGCAGCGGTCTTGAAAACCGTCGAGCGGGCAACCCCCGTTCCGAGGGTTCGAATCCCTCCTCCTCCGCCATGACGAGCCCGCGCGGCCCCCGTCGTGACGTCAGTCGCGCGGGGGCCGCGGCATGATGCGCCCGCGACGCCCCCGACGCGCTGCCGAGAAGAACATCAGGCCCGTGCGCGCCGCCGCTCGAGCGCGCGGTGCGCCCACGCGGCGACGGCCGTGATCGCCACGGCGTCAGCGATGCCGAGCGCCGTCCCCAGGTAGTTGGGCCCGGCGCTCTTGATCGGCCGCTCGATGCCCGCCCGGCCCTCCGCCTCCTCGGCCTCGTTGAACGCAAGGTTGGACGCGCGCGCCTCGACGGCGACGTAGAGCACGTCCTTGGTCGCACGCCGCAGGATCGACGCGTAGCCGCGGCCCGCCGCGCCCCCCGCGTCCAGGTGCGCATACTCCCCGTTGCGGAAGACGCCGTCCATGTAGAGGTCGCCGCCGGCGAGAAGCGCCTGGTCGGCGCTCATGTACTGCTGGTGGTCGGCATAGTCGGTGATGACGGCGCCCTCGAAGCCCCACTCGCCGCGCAGCACGTCCGTGAGCAGCGCCCGGCTCCCGCCCGCCCAGGTGGCGCCGATGCGGTTGTACGAGGTCATGAGCCCCGTGGCCCCGCCCTCCACGGCAATCTGGAACGGCCGCAGGTAGAGCTCGCGCAGGGCCTGCTCGGTGAGCCAGGTGTAGAGCGAGTCGCGGTACGAGTCCTGGTTATTGACCGCGAAGTGCTTGA
The DNA here is from genome assembly GCA_944320975.1 of uncultured Atopobiaceae bacterium. GTDB lineage: Bacteria > Actinomycetota > Coriobacteriia > Coriobacteriales > Atopobiaceae > Thermophilibacter. Next base: position 43,773 of record CALUJM010000001.1, read on the forward strand.
GGAAGCAGTACGTCCCGGCGTTCCGCGCGCCGGCCACCGCCTGCGCCGCCGTGGTTCCGCAGACCAGCGGGTCCTCCGAGTAGTACTCGTAGTTGCGCCCGCCCGCGGGGGTGCGGTGCAGGTTGGCGCAGGGCGCGTAGAGCCCGTCGACGCCCAGCACCGCCGCCTCGAGGCCCAGCTGGCGACCGCACTCGCGCGCGAGGTCTGCGTTCCACGTCTGGGCGAGCACGCAGGGGCTGGGGTAGCCCACGCCATACGTGAGCTGGTTGAACGACCCCACCTGCGCGGGCCCGTCCACCTCCTTGGTGAGCGGCTTGCCGATGCCCTCGATCGAGGCCGTGGCCAGGTAGCCGTGGAGGGTCAGGGCCTCCATGTCGCTCAGGGAGATCTGGTCGAGCACGATCTCCCAGAAGGGGCTCCCGTAATCGGTCCCCAGCTCAAGGCCCAGCTCGGTGAGCTCCCCGTCCGAGAAGAGCTGCCACGCCGCGCTCCACTCGGTGACCGCGGGCTGCCGGGCGTCATCACCGGAGCTCGCCGCGAGCTGCGCGTCCTTCTCGGCCTGCTCGGAGTCGTAGAGGTTGATCGCCGCCACGGAGTCCGACATCGCGCGGTCCGCGGCTCGCACCTCCGGGAAGGTCCCCGCAAAGTCCGCGCGCGAGAGCCATTCGATGCCCGCGCCGGAGTCCGACCCGTCGATCGAGACGCCGTCGGCAGCGGCCTCGCCCGTGAAGCGGTTGGTCACCGCGGCGCCGGTCTCGAGGCTCGTGTCGCAGGTCACGTCCTGCGGCAGGTAGAGCATGGTCCGCGCCGCCGGGCAGTCCGCCGGCTCGTGCGCGTTGCGCCTGAGCTCGGCCACGTACTCGCCGCGCTCCAGCTCGTAGCCCGCGAACCCGTTGCCGTTGGCGTCCCGGAAGTCGTAGGACGCGACGTCGTCGAGCGCAAACGACAGCGTCAGCTCCTCGCTCTCACCGGGCTGCAGCAGCCGGGTCTTCTCGTAGGCCACCAGCACCGACGACGCCTTCTCGATCCCGCCGGACACGTAGGGCGCGGAGCAGTAGAGCTGCAGCACGTCGCGCCCGGCGACGTCACCGGTGTTGGTCACGCGCACGCGCACCGAGAAGGACGCGTCGCGCCCCACGCGCATCCCCTCCGAGGGGGAGCGGCCCGTGACCTCCCACGAGAAGGTCGTGTAGCTGAGGCCGTAGCCAAACGGGTACTGGACCACGCCGTCGTAACCCGTGCCGTGCTCGTTTGCCACATCGTCCCAGAAGCCCTCGGCGTCCGCGGTCTCGTACCAGCGATACCCCACGTAGATGCCCTCGGCGTAGTCCACGTAGCGCACCGCGTCGTAGGTCTCCGCCACGCCCACGTTGACGTTGGGCGTGCCGTCGGCGGGATAGAGGCCCTGCGAGCCAACGTAGGAGCCCTCGCCCTTCTCGCCCGCGTTTGCCCAGCTCGCAGCTGTGGCAAAGTCATAGGCGTAGGTGTCGGCCGTGCGGCCGGAGGGGTTGGTGTCGCCCCAGAGCACCGACGCAACCGCCCGGGCGCCCACCTCTCCGGTGGGGCCCACGAGCAGGGCCGCATCGATGCCCGGGATGGTCTCGAGGGCGCCGAGCTCCATCACGTTGGTTGAGTTCACGACCACGACCACGTGCTCGTAGGTGGCGCCCACGTAGGCGAGAAGCTCCTCTTCCTCCTGGGAAAGCTCGAGGTAGGAGCGGGTGGCATCCGTCACCACCGAGCCGTCGCGCCCGCGGACCTTGTACTGGCGTTCGGGACAGTCTATGGACTCACCGGCCACGCGCCCGATGACCACGAGCGCCGTGTCCGAGAACTCGCGTGCGCCCGCGAGAAGGTCCTCGGTGTAGCAGGACGCGTCGGCGACGCTGGGCTCGTAGAGGCGGCAGTACTCGTAGTCGTGGCTGTTGAGGGCGCCCGCGCCGCGATAGTCGCGCTCGCCGTGGAAGCCGCGGTACATGTCCGCGAGGTCGTGGTTGTAGGCGACGCCGCGCTCCTCGAGGGCGTCGAGAAGTCCCATGACCGAGCCCGTGACCTGGCCCGACCCCGAGCCGGAGCCCACCCACTGCGTGGAGGCCCAGCCAAAGACGTTCACGCGGTCGGTGGACGCGGGCAGCGGCAGCGTCTGGCCCTCGTTGCGCACGAGCACGATGCCCTCCGCCTCGACGCGCTCCGCGAGCGCGCGGCCCGAGGCCATCACCTCCTCGCGGCGCTCCGCCGAGACGTCGACCACGTCCGTGCCCAGGAACGACTTCACGGTGTCGCCGAGAAGGGCCATGGCCACGGTGCCCGCCGCCAGCGCGGCGACGGCCCCCACGGCGGCGACGCCGAGGGCGACGCGGCCGATGCGGCGCAGGACGCGACGGTTCTTCTCGGTAAGCCTCATACTTCCTCCTCGCCCCATCATAGCGCGAGGCCGCTCGCGCCGCCTGGCCTGCGAAGGCGTTCAAAAGGGGACAGGTTTTACCTGCGGTTCTGTACCTGTCCCCTTTTGAACGCCTTCGCAGGCCAGGCGGCGCGGCATGGGCTACAATGACCAGTGGAAAATCCGCCGAAGAGAAGGGTCCGCATGAAACCTCGACCTCACAGTCGATGACCTGCGGCGCGCGCCCCGCGTGCGCGTCGCCAGACGCAAGACGCAACTAAGGAGCGCGCATGATCTACCTGTCCCAGCTTTTGGGCAACCCCGTTCTGGACGCCGACGGCGAGAAGGTCGGCACGGTTTCCGACCTCGGCATCGCCACCGGCGAGGTCTTTCCCCGCATCACGAGCCTGGCCTTCATGGGCCCCGGACGCACCCCCATCATGATCTCGTGGCGCAAGTTCGTGGACACCTACGACGAGCACGAGGTGCACCTCAAGGTCATCGCCACCGACCTGCGCTTCTCGTACCTGCAGCCGGACGAGGTCCTTCTCGCCCGCGACATCCTGAACAAGCAGATCGTGGACACCCACGGCATGCGCGTCGTGCGCGTGAACGACCTCAAGCTCTCCGACACCAGCTCCACCCAGCTGCGCCTGCTGGGCGCCGAGGTGGGCGCGCGCGGCCTGCTGCGCAGCCTCCACCCCGCCCTCGAGCGCGTGGCGCTGAGGCTGGCCCGCACCTTCGGCCACCCCATGCCCGAGAAGATCATCGCGTGGAGCTACATGGACCTCGTGGAGCGCGACCTCTCCAACGTCAAGCTCTCCGTCTCCCACAAGACGCTCGACGACATGCACCCCGCCGACATCGCCGACATCATCGAGCGGCTGGACCCGCGCCTGCGCGGCCAGGTCTTCGCCCAGCTCGACGACGAGCAGCGCGCCGGCGCGATGGCGGAGTTCGACGACGACGCGATGGCCGCCGAGCTCATGGGCAACCTCACCGAGACCGACGCCTCGCGCATGCTCTCCGAGATGGACCCGGACGACGCCGCCGAGCTTGTCTCCGAGCTGGACTACGACAAGGCCGAGAAGCTCCTGCGCCTGATGGGCGTCCAGGAGCAGCGCGCCATCCGCCAGCTGCTGGGCTACCGCGAGAACACCGCCGGCCGCATCATGACCTCCGAGGTCGCCTCCATCGACGAGGGCGCCACCGTGGCCGACGCCGTGGAGCTGCTGCGCGGCCTGGACGAGGACTTCGAGTCCGTCCGCTACGTCTACCTCACCGACGAGGAGGGCAAGCTCAGCGGCGTGGTGACGCTCAACAGCCTCATCGTCTCCGAGCCGCAGACGCGCCTGGCCGAGCTCGCCACCGAGGACCTCGTGACCGCGAGCCCCGAGGACGACCAGGAGGACGTGGCAGAGGACATCGCCAAGTACAACCTGCTCGCCATGCCCGTCGTCAACGACGAGGGGCGCCTGCTGGGCATCGTCACCGTCGACGACGCGCTCGACGTCCTGGAGGAGGAGCACGCCGAGGACCTGCGCGTCGCCGGCGGCTCGGCGGACGGCGAGGACTCCGGGCACGCGAGCACCCTCATCTGGCTCGTGCGCCGCAACGCATGGGTGGCGCTGTGGGCGCTCGGGGTGCTAGCGCTCGCCTTCGCGGCAGGCGGCCGGATGGGCCTCGGCGAGACGCTCGCCGCGACCATCCCGCTCGCCGTGGCGCTCGTGCTCGCAGACGACTCCGTGAGCTACGTCACCAATTTCTTCCTGGAGAACGACCCCGACGACGAGGACTCCCCCTCGATGATCGGCTTCACCTTCAAGGGCCTGGCCCTCGGCATCGCGCTGGGCGCGCTCGTGGCCCTCATCGTCCTCGCGCTCGAGAGCGTCATCGCCTCGCCCGCCGTGCCCGCGGTCCCCGCCTCGCTCGACGGGCTCGGACGCGCGCTCGCCGGAGGCGGCGTCGCCGCGGCGGTCTCCACGTTCGTCTCGTTTGCCTCGACGCCCGTCTACCTGGCCGTCCTGCGCAGCCGCGACGAGCGCAACAAGGAGACCTCGGGATTCACGCTCTCCATGGTGTCGATGCTGGTGTCCGTGTGCGTCTTCCTCGCCGTCGTCGTCGCGCTGGTGGCATGATGAAAGGCGGCAGTCGCCTTTCCACGCTGCAGCCGCGGCTGATCCTGGCGGCCATGGGGCCGGGCATGGTCGCGGCGCTCGCCGGGGCCGACGCAGGCGGCGTGGCCACGTACTCCAACGCCGGCGCGCTCTTTGGCTTCCATCAGCTCTGGACCGTGCCCGTCATGTGCTTCCTGCTGATCGTTGCCCAGGAGACCGCGGCGCGCATGGGCTGCGTCACCGGCAAGGGCCTCGCGTCGCTGATTCGCGAGCAGTTCGGCGTGCGCCTCTCCGCCCTCGCGATGCTCGCCCTTCTCGTCTCCAACACCACGGTAACGCTCTCGGAGTTCGCCGGCATCGCCTCGGCGCTCGCGCTGTTCGACGTGCCGCCCGTCATCTCCGTGCCCGTGGCGGCGCTGGCCATCTGGCTGCTCACGATGAGCGGGTCGTACCGCCGCATCGAGAAGGTCCTTCTCGCCATCGCGTGCGTCTTCGTGACCTACATCATCGCCGGCGTCATGGTGGGCCCGGACTGGGGCGAGGCGCTCTTCGACACCGTGGTCCCGCACGTCCATGCCACCCCGCAGTACCTGTCGCTGCTCGTGGCCAGCGTGGGCACCGCCATCGCGCCCTGGATGCTCTTCCTGGCGCAGAGCAACGTGGTCGAGAAGAACGCGCGCGCGGAGGACCTTCCCTACCAGCGCATCGACACGGTCACCGGGGCGGTGGCCGCGAGCGTCATCTCGTGGTTCATCATCCTCACGACCGGCGCCGTGCTCAACCCCGCCGGCATCCAGGTGAGCAGCGCCGAGGACGCGGCAGCGGCGCTGGCCCCGCTCGTGGGCGACTACGCCGAGGCGCTCTTCGGCGCCGGCCTCACGGGCGCGTCGTTCCTGGCGGCGTGCGTGCTGCCGGGCATCACCTCGAGCGCTGTGTGCGAGGCCTTTGGCTGGGAGCGCGGGGCCGACCGCAGCTGGGCGGAGGCGCCGGCGTACCGCGGCATCATCACCGCGGTCATCGCCATCTCGGCGGCCGTCGTGCTCATCCCCAACGTCAACCTCTTTGGCATCATGATGGTCGCGCAGGTCATCAACGGCGTGCTGCTGCCCGTCCTTCTCGTCTTCATGGTGCTCATCGCGAGCGACAAGCACGTGATGGGCCGCTACGTCAACGGTCGCGCCTGGAACGCGCTCACTTGGCTCACAATCGTCGCCGTGGTGGTGCTCACGGTTATCATGTTTGTCATGCAGGCAACGGGGATGTGAGGCGTGCAAAGGGGACAGGCACTTTTGCACGGTCCCGTGCAAAAGTGCCTGTCCCCTTTGCACGCCTCCCCTTTTGCACGCCCGAGGAGCGGAGATGAACGTCGACAAGACGCTGATATGGCTTGACGGCAAGCGCGACAAGATCGTGGACACGCTGCCCACGATCTTGTTCTTCATCGCGCTGCTCTGGATCGTCACCCTGACCTTTGGCGCCGACTACCTGCTTGCGGTCTCCCCCTACACGACGCTGTTCGAAACGAGGCTGAGCAAGTACAACCCGCCGGGACAGTACGCGCGGTTCTTCCTCGTGAGCGCCTTCGTCCTTCTCGCCGCGCGCGTGGCGGTCGCCAACGTCGCACTGTGCGTCATCGTGAACCTCTGCGTGCCGTTCTTCCTCGTCTTCATGCGCTCCTCGCAGCTCAACCCGCGGCGCTACTTCCCCTACACGATGCTCTTCTGCTGGCTGGAGCTGCGCCCCTACGCGATCATCGACACGTTCTGGACGCAGGCGGCGGTGCTGCTGGTCTCCTGCGCGCTGCTCTCGACATGCCTGCTGGTGGCCGGGACCTACCGCCACCGCGCGGACGAGCCGCGCGAGATGCTTCACAGCTACGTCCGCCGCCTCGCCGACGACCTTCGCCGCGCGGCCAGCTCGGGCACCGACGGCCCGCTGCGCGGCGAGCTCCTGCGCCTGCGCAGCGACTTCGCGCGGCTCGCCTACACCGTCCGCGAGGACTCCACCGCGCCCGCGCGCGTGACCGACCTGCTGGACATGTTCGCCACCCTCGCGCAGCGCACGGCCTACCTCACGGGCAGCTCCGACTGGACGAGCGAGCACGCCGAGCAGCACGGGCGGGCGCTCGAGGACCTCGCCGGGCTCACGGAGCGGCTCGACATGGCGCTGCGGCTCGAGTCCGCGGAGGCATGCGAGGCGCTCCTGCCGGCGGCACGCGCCCTTCTGGGCGAGACGCGCATCCGCGAGGACCGGTTCCGTATCTTCTACCAGGGGTATCTCAACCTCGTCATCCTCATCCTGCGCACCGCGGCCGACCCGCACCAGCACCCGTGGCGCCTCACGCCTCGCGGCCTCGCGCGCGTGGCGGTCTTTCGCAAGCGACCGAGCCTCGACTCCTTCGAGATGCGCTTCGCGGTGCGCTGCGGCGTCGTGTTGGCCGTGAGCTGCACCACCAACCTGCTCTTCCCCGTCGAGAAGCTCTACTGGTTCGCGCTTCACGCCTTCCTGCTGCTGCAGCCATTCCCCGACGAGTCCGTGCGCCGCATGCGGACGCGCATGGTCGGGACGGCGATCGGCTGCGTCTTCGTCCACGCCGTCGCGCTGCTCAACCTTGATTACGTGGGCATCACCATCCTGGGCATGCTGCTGGTGGCGCCGCTCTACGCGTCCACGCCCGGTTCGGTCACCTCGGCGTTCTTTGCGACCGCCTACGCGGTCACCATGGCGTCGGTCTCGATCGACGACTCCTACGCCACCGGCATGCGCCTGCTGAGCCTCGTCTTTGCCGTCATCACCGTGGCGCTTGTCAACCGGCTGGTGTGCCCGACCTCCGACCGGCTGCTGTTCGTGGCCAACGTGCGGCAGATGTTCGACATGATCGAGCACTACTGGGACCTGGTGCACGCCACGCTCGTGGGACGGGTCGACACGGTGGTCTCGTCGGAGACCCTGCTGCACTTCCAGATGGTCCACACGCAGGCCTCCCGCTTCGTCGAGGGGCTGGGCAAGGACGGAGAGAAGGACCCGGAGGTCGCGGAGCTCGCGCGGTACCGCAACGCCGCCGAGCGCGCGGTCTTCTGCCTCTGGGAGATCATGTGCGAGCTCGAGCAGCTCGAGCTCATGGTGCGCCTGCGGGAGGTTCGTCCCGAGGAGCACAAGACGTTCGAGAAGATCATCGAGCTCGCGCGGTCCAACTGCGACCCGCGCCGGTTCGGGACCGGCGTGGCGGACGCGCGCGGGCTCGCGGCGCGGCTCTCCGAGCCCGACCTGCGCTACGTGCTGGGGCAGTACATCGAGCGCGCGGGCGAGCTGCGCCGCGCCATCGACGACGCCAGGGGCGCCCTGGTGGAGAAGCCCTCCTACCTCGACGAGGTGCGCAAGTAGGCCTCTCAAACCTCGCAAAAGGGGACAGGTGCAGAACCGCTGGTAAAACCTCGCAAAAGTGGATGACTTTTGACAGGTTTTACCAGCGGTTCTGCACCTGTCCCCTTTTGCGAGGTTTGAGAGGCCTACTTGCGGGCTTTGTCGAACTCGTCCTTGAAGGAGCCGAACATCTTGCCGAACGAGCTGAGCTGCTTGCCGGCGGCGCGGGCGACCTTGTCGCCTGTCGTCGCGGGCTTCTTCTTGGCTGCGGGCTTCTTGGAAGTCGGCGCATAGGTCTTGGGCTGGGCCTTCTTGGGGACGGCGGCGGGGTCGACGCCCTTCTCGGCGATTCGGGCGGCAGGCTTCTCCACGCGGACGTCGGCCGCGGGAATCTCGGGGGTCGCAGGCGGCTCGTCCTCGGGGGTCGCGGCCTCGGAGATGGCCCGCTTGGCCTTGCCGAGTGCGCGGCCCAGCGCGAACGAGCCCTTGTCCACGGCCTCGCCCGCGACGGCGCCCACCTTCTTGCCGACCTCGCTCGCGCCGGCCTTGGCGCGGGCGTAGCCCTCGCCCGCGGCGCCCGCAAGGCCGCCGTCGAGCTGGACCTGCGCGTTGCCGGGGTCGATGACCATGGCCCCGTTGCTGTAGCCGCGCACCATGTCCGGGGTGATGACGAAGGAGCCGATGAGGGCGTGCGCCACGCCGCCGTCGGTCGTGAGGAAGCGGGCGACCCGTCCGTCCTTCTCGTCAAACTCGGCGTCGGAGACGTAGCCGAGCGACTTGCCGCCCACCGTCTTGGCATCCATGCCGGACCAGATGAGGCAGGCGTCCCAGTCGAGCGCGAGGCGCCTCTGCGCGGCGACGTCCATGCCGTCGTCGGGGCGCGTCACGAGGAGGGTCTTCTCGTCCATGCGGCGGTACGCGTCAAGCGCGAGGAAGGCGTCCTCGCGCTTGATCATTCCCACGGCGTCGGGGCGCTTGATCATCAGGCCGACCACGCGCTTGCCGTCGGGGGAGAAGACCGCGTTGTGCACCTTGCCGAGCTTGAGGTACTTGTCGGTGACGGTTCCGTCCTTCGCGGTCTTGGTCTTCTTGTGGATGAGAACGCGCAGGCCCGTGAGCTCGCTGACCTTGGTCACGCGCTACACTCCAACGGGCTCGTCGTCGGCGTCCACGACCTCGACGTGCACGGCGTCGGCGGGCTTCTCGTCGGCGACGGGCATGTCGGCCATGGCGGAGACGCGGTCGGCGACGGAGCTCACGGCGTCCTGGACCTGGGAGGACGCGCCGGCGACGGCCTCGGAGAGGGAGTCGCGGAGCTGGTCCATGCGCTCGCGCGCGAGGTCGACCTTGGCGCGGAGCTCGTCGGTCTTGGCGTCGACGGTGGGACGGACGCTGTTGAACTTGTCGGTCACGACGTTGGTGCCGCGCTCGTAGGTGTCGACGGCGCTGTCCCAGGCGTCGTTCATGGCGTCCGCGGCCATCGCGCGGCTCTCGGCGCCGGAACGGGGGGCGAGCATGACGCCCGCGACGACGCCAGCCGCAGCGCCGACGATGCTGCCAAAGATGAAGCCGACCGTCTTCTTGTTCATGAGATCCTCCTGTCAGTGCTGGCTGGGCCAGGGTCGGGCGCGGGTGCGCCGGAATTGCTATCGGACGAGGTGGGGACGCGGGACGTCGTCACCGAGGGCCCAGGGGTCGGGCTCCGGCGCGGGCGCGGGCTCGGGCTCGACGGGCTGGCCCTCCTCGGGCGCCGCCTCCTCGACGGGCAGGGCCTCGAGGCTCTCCACGAGGGAGACGAGGCCGCTCGCGATGGCGTCGATGTCGGGATAGGGGTCGCCGCCGCCGGAATAGGCCCACTGCAGGACCCACACCGCGCTCGAGAGCGCGCCCACGACGAGGACGTCGTCGGAGCAGGAGAGCGTGATCTTGTAGAGGCGCTCGCCCAGCTGGGCGGTCTGGCCGGAGGAGATGTTCCCCGCCACGTCCGTGCGGGCGAGCAGCTCGACGGTCACGTGCTCGAGCAGGTGCGCGAGCTCGGTGTCGGCGATGACCTCGCCGAAGCGCGACGAGGCGTCGCCCAGGCAGAGGTGGTCGGCGAGCTCGGGCATGAGGCCGAGCACGAGCTGCGTGCCCGCGGGGTCGTCCCCAGTCATGAGCGGCGCGCGCGGCGCGAGCTCGACGACGGCCTCGAGGTTCTTCGGGCCAACGGTGACCTTCTTGATGTCAAATAGCTGAGCCATCGCCCGGCTCCCCTTCGTCTCGGCCCACCGGGAGCGGCGGGCGGCGTGTCTCAAACCATTGTAATGAAAGAAGCGGACGCGGGCCTACTCCTTCTCCGAGTCAGCGGGCTTCTCGCCGTCAGCGTTGCCCTCCGGGTCCTCGGCGGACTGCTCGGGGGCAATCACGCGCAGCATCGAGAGGCGGCGGCCGCGCATGGACTGGACGCGGAACTGATAGCCGTCCTTCTCGATGATGTCACCGGGGTGCGGGACCTTGTCGGCGAGCTCCAGGACGAAGCCGGCGACGGTCTCGTACTCCTCGCTGTCCTCGATGGGCCAGCCGAGCTCGATGGCGTCGTCGATGGAGAAGCGGCCGTCGACGAGCCACTCGCGGTCGGAGAGCTTGGTGAGGTACTTGTTGTCGGGGTCGAACTCGTCCTCGATCTCGCCCACGACCTCCTCGACGATGTCCTCGATCGTGATGACGCCGGCGGTGCCGCCGTACTCGTCGACGACGATGACCATCTGGTCGTGGCTGGACTGCATCTCGGAGAGCAGCGGGATGATGTCCTTGGTGTCGGGGACGAAGTCGGCCGAGCGGACGTGGCCGGCGACCGGATCGGTTGCGCGGCCCTCGTCGAGGATGGGGCTGATGATGTCCTTGATGTGCGCGATGCCCACGATGCGGTCCACCGACTCGTGGTAGATCGGGATGCGGGAGTAGCCCGTGCGGCGCATGACGGCGAGGACCTCGGTCAGGGTGGAGGTGTCCTCCATGGCGGTCATATCGACGCGCGGGACCATGACCTCGCGCGCGATCGTGTCGCCCATGTCGATGACCTCGTGGATCATCGACTTCTCCTGGTCGCTGAGCTCGTCGGCGTCCGTGACCATGTACTTGATCTCCTCTTCGGAGACGCTGTCGCGCTCGTCGGCGGACTTGACGCCCAGCAGGGCGGAGAGGCCGTTGGCGGACTTGGCCGTGAGCCACACGAGCGGGCGGGCGACCGTCATGAAGCCGCGGATGGGGCCCGAGACGGACTTGGCGACGGCCTCGGCGTTGGAGAGCGCCATGCGCTTGGGCACGAGCTCGCCTGCAACGATGGAAAGGTAGGAGACCGCCAGCGTGATGAGGATGGGTGCGAGGGGCTGGGCGATGGACCCGGGCATGCCGAGGCTCATGAACCAGCTGCCCAGGGGGTCGGACAGGCTCGTGCTCGCAAAGGCGGACGACGCGAATCCAACCAGCGTGATTGCCACCTGGATGGTGGCGAGGAACTGCTCGGAGTTCGAGGCGAGGTCGAGGGCGCTGCGTGCCCTGCGGTCACCCTCCTCCGCCTCCGGCTCGAGAACCGCTCTCTTGGCACTCACCACGGCAAGCTCGGACATCGAGAAATAGCCGTTCGCAAGGGTGAGCAGGAAGGTGACCACAATACTTATCGCTACGTCCATGCGCCTGTGCGCAACCTCCTCGGTCGGGGATCAGATGCATGCCGCGGTCGGGACGATGGGACCCCGGCACAACAGATTGATTTTAGCAGGTCGGGCACTTGTGCACCACGAGGTTTCCCTCGGGGCTTAAGCGGCTGCAAAATCGAGTCTCAATCCATTTTCCTGGAGCCTGAAATGCAAAATCGAGCTTCAGTCCATAGGATTTTGGGATTTGAGAACAGATGCGGCCCCGGCAGATTTTGCCGAGCTGGGCAAACGCCGATCGCCGGCGTCGCAAGGTCGCCGCGACCCTCGTTTTTTCATGGACTGAAGCGCGATTTTGCATTTCAGGAGCCGCAAATATGGACTGAAGGCCAATTTTGCACTCACAGGCTCTCGCTCGTGCCGCTCAGTGCCTTCAGGGAGGCCTCAACGGACTCCGGCCCAAAGAGCCGCTCGCGAAGAGTCGTCCTGCGTGCCTCCATGGCCGCACTCAACGGGCGGCGAGTGAGCCCCAGGCTCTCCTCCAAATCCCTCACAAAGAGGTTGAGCAGGCTGTTGCTCCTCAAGATTCCGTTGGTAAGCGTGAGCCAGTCGAGCCCCTCCGCCTGAAACGCGCGCCTCTTCGCCTCGTCGCGCGCCCTCGCCTCAGGAGACAGGTGCTCCTGCTCGCTGTCGTATTCGACAATTGTGCCGTTATCCCACATGAAGTCCGGAACCAGGTACTTCCTCCCCGTCAGCTCGACGAGACTCTCGGGCAAATCAAGGCGCCTGTTCATCGTGAAGCCCGCGAGCCCCACCCCTCCGAGTGCGCGGCTCTGGAGGAAGAAAATCGCGACATCGCTCTCCCTGGGTGAGTTGGAGCACGCCGCCGAGAGGTCGAGCGCCGAGACGGCGCGGGAGGCGCCGCGGACTCGAAGGGCCTTCGCGGCACTCGCGTATCCCCTGAACTCGGCTAAGTCGACCAGCGGCTCCATGTTGCCCTCGAAACCACGGTCGGACCAGGGCGTGACACCGTACGTCCCTGCCATCTCGCACGCAACCTCCGCCACCTCGAGGACGTCCCATGATGATGCGAGCTGGCAGAGGACGACGGGCATCTTGCACACGAATATGCCGTTGCCGAGCCCCTGAAGATGCTCGTCAGTCAGGGGTGCGCGCCACACGTGATCCCTGACCGAGGGAAGGCCGTGGCGCCCCTCGCGACTCTTCAAGACGACGTCGAGCGGATCCTCGCTTGCACAGAGGTTGATTGCGAGCGAGGCCTGTTCGGCAGACGAGAGCTGTCGGGCCCCGAATACCCTGCCCTCAGGATCCAGCACGTCTCGGCCTCCGTATGCCGCGCGCGTGGCGCGCCAGAAGTCGAGCGCTGACTCATATCCCACGATCACCTCGTCCTCCCGTCCTCGTCTTATCTCATCTATCTCATAATACTATTACTTTTTGCTTTAGTATCTTTCATAGTATTCTACATTTGTCAATTTCTTATTTATATCCGCGCATAAAAAACCGCCCGAGGGTGAGCCTCGGGCGGCAAAGGTCGTGCGTATGCGGGTCGGCGCTACGCCATCAGCTTCGAGACGAGGTCGCGGGCAGCGCTGAGCTGCTCCTCGCCCGGGATCCAGTTCACGGCGAAGGTCTTCTCGGGAAGCTGGAAGCCGGCGGCCTCGAGCTCCTTGCCCACGTTGTTGGGACCGAGCGGCGCCCAACCGTAGGAGCCAAACGCCAGGCCCACACGGTTGTCGTTCTTGGGCGAGAGGCCCTTCATGTACGTGAGGAACGCCGCGACGGTGGGCAGCATCTGGCTGTTGAGGGTCGGCGAGCCCACGCACACGTACTTGCAGTCCAGGAAGACGTCCATGACGTTGGAGATGTGGTTCTCCTTGAGGTCCATGAGCTGCGCGGGGACGCCGGCGGCGAGGAAGCCGTCGACCAGCGCGCGGGCGATCGCCTCGGTGGAGTGCCACATGGAGTCGTAGACCACCAGAGCGCGCTCCTTGACGACGCCCGAGACGAAGTCCTCCTCGTAGGCGCGCAGGATGTCCTCGACGTGGCTGCGCCAGATGACGCCGTGCGCCGGGCAGATCATGTCGATCGCGTCGGGCCCGAGGGAGCGCACGGCCTTCACGGCCGCCGTCGCCTGCATGCGGTACGGCTGCACGATGTTGGCGTAGTACTTGCGCGCCTGGTGCATGACCTCGCAGAGGTCGTTCTCGTCGTCAAAGCGGGCGGAGCTGGCAAAGTGCTGGCCGAAGGCGTCGTTGGAGAAGAGGATCTTGTCGTAGGCGTCGTAGGTGACCATGTTGTCCGGCCAGTGGACCATCGGCGTCTGGACGAAGGCCAGCGTGCGCTTGCCGATGCAGAGGGTGTCGCCGGTCTTGACGCCGTTGTAGCCCAGGTCGCCGAAGTGGGCGGTCATGTTCTTCACGCCCTGCGGGGCGGAGCAGTAGATCTGCGCGCCGGGCGCGAGCTCGTGGATGATCGGGGTGGACCCGGAGTGGTCCATCTCGACGTGGTTGGCGATAAGAACGTCGATCTTGGACGGGTCGATCACCGAGGAGATGCGCTGCAGCAGCTCGTCTTTGAAGGTGATCTTGGCGGTGTCGATGAGCGTGACCTTCTCGTCCAGGATGAGGTAGGCGTTGTAGGTGATGCCGGCCTCGGTGGTGTAGCCGTGGAACTCGCGCGCGTTCCAGTCGAGCGCGCCGACCCAATAGACGTCCGGCTTGATCTGAACTGCGGAAAGCATGCTGTCCTCCTGTCGTGCGACGACCGTATGTGTTAGCAGACTAGTGGCATTTTACCCAACTGCGGGCGGTCGGCAAAGTGCGGCCGACCGCCCGCGTGGGGGTCATATGTGCAAAAGTGACTGTCCCTTTTGCACGCTACTTCTCGCCGGCGGCGCGGCGGGCGGCGTACTCGGCCGCGAGCTTCTGCTGGATGTCGTGCGGGACCTGCTCGTAGCCGGAGACCTCGAGCTCGAACTCGCCGGTGCCGCGGGAGAGCGAGCGCAGGCGGGTAGCGTAGTCGGTGACCTCGGCGTACGGGATGGTGGCCACGACGGTGGTCTCGCCGGCGGTCGCGCCGGTGCCGGCCTCCATGCCCTCGACGCGGCCGCGGGAGGCGGAGACGTCGCCCATGACGGAGCCGGCGTAGCTCTCGGGCACGGTGATGCGCAGGTGCGCCATGGGCTCGAGCAGGACGGGCTCGGCCTGGTCGACGGCCTTCTGGAAGCCGATGCGCGCGGCGGTCTTGAACGCCATCTCGTTGGAATCGACGGGGTGGTAGGAGCCCTCGTAGACGGCGACCTTGACGTCGATCATCGGGTAGCCGGCGAGCACGCCCTCGCGCATGGTCTCCTGGACGCCCTTGTCGATGGCGGGGATGAAGCCGCGCGGGATGTGGCCGCCCACGACCTCGTCGGCGAACTCGTAGCCGGCACCCGGGTTGGGCTCGATGCGCAGCCAGCAGTCGCCGTACTGGCCGGCGCCGCCGGTCTGCTTCTTGTGGCGGCCCTGGGCGGAGGCGACGCGGCGGATGGTCTCGCGATACGGGATCTTGAGCGCCACGGTGTGGGCGGTGATGCCCGCGCGGTCCTCAAGACGGTCGAGAAGGACGCTGACCTGCGCCTCGCCGATGGCGGAGATGACGGTCTGGCCGGTGTCCTCGTCGCGCTCGACCTTGAGGGTGGGGTCGGCGTCGGCGCTCTTCTCGAGGAAGGCGTAGAGCTTGCCCTCGGTGCCGCGGGCGTCGGGCTCGATGGCGATGCGGTAGAGCGAGTTGGGGAAGCGGAACTCGGCGGCCTCGACCTTGCCCGTGACGGACAGGGTGTCGCCGGTCATGGCCTCGAGCTTGGGGACCACGACGATGTCGCCCGCGGCCGCGGACTGGACGTCGGTGGTCTCACGGCCGCACATCTGGTAGAGATGGCCGAGGCGCTCGGTCTTGCGCGTGCGGGCGTTGGTGAGCTCGATGCCCGGGGTGATGGTACCGGCCAGGACCTTGAGGAAGGAGAGGCGGCCGTTCTGCGGGTCGTTGAGGGACTTGAAGGCAAACACGACGGGGCGCTCGTCGTCCTCGGAGATGTCGAGCTGCTCGCCGTTGACCAGCGGGATGCGGCCGAAGTCGGCCATCGTGGGGAACCAGGCCACGGCGGCGTCCATGAAGGAGATGACGCCCTCCTCGCGCACGCAGCTGCCGGAGAAGACGGGCACGAAGACGCGCTCGCGGATGGCCTTGGCCAGCAGGCCCTCGAGCTCGTCCTGGGTGACCTCCTCGCCCTCGAGGTACTTCATCATGATCTCGTCGTCCGCCTCCACGACGAGCTCGGTGAGCTGGGCGCGGGCGGCCTCAGCGGCGTCGGTGAACTCGGCCGGGACGTCCTCGACCACGGGCTTGCCGTTCTCGAGGTGGCGGGCCTTCATGTGGACGACGTCGATGATGCCCTTGAAGGCCTCGCCGGAGCCCATCGGGATGGTGACGGCGCCGAGGTTGGTGCCGAAGCGCTCCTGGAGCGCGGCGAAGGCGACGTCGAAGTCGGCATCCGGGCGGTCCAGGCGGTTGATGAACAGGGCGCGGGAGAGGCTGAGCTCCTCGGCCGCGTACCACAGGCGGGTGGTGATGGTGCCCGGGCCCGAGGCCGCGTCGACGACGAAGACGGCGGTCTCGCAGGCGCTCATGGCCGCGTAGGCGTCACCGACGAAGTCGGGGTAGCAGGGGGCGTCGAGCACGTTCAGGCGCGTACCCTCCCAGGAGATCGGCGCGATGGCGGTGGAGATGGAGAAGCCGCGCTCGCCCTCCTCGCCGTCGTAGTCAAGCGTGGGCTTGGTGCCGGCGTGGCCGCCCAGACGAGTGGTACGCCCCGTCAGGTGGAGCATGGCCTCGGCCAGCATGGTCTTGCCCACGCCGCCTTGGCCCACAAGGACCACGTTCTTGACCTTCTCGGTTCCCTTTGCAGCCATGATGCCTCCCTTGAACGGGGTGTATGCACGATGTGAATCACCTTACCCACGTTCGGGCGCGGCGATGCGCACATATCGGGCAGCGGGCGATAAGAACGGGGGGACCGCGCGGAGGGGCGGGCGTGCTAAGGGGGCAGGCGCTCGCGCGGCGTGCTTTACGCAGTGCAAAAGCGCCTGCCCCCCTTTGCTCGCCCGCCCCTCCGCGTGCCGCCTCACCGGTCGTCGTTCTTCTCGTCTTTCTTGGGAAGGCGGCCTGCGCGGCGCAGGGCGTCGCGCAGGATCCACTCGACCTGGCCGTTGGCGCTGCGCATCTCGTCCGCGGCCCAGCACTCCACCGCGGCCCAGACATCCGGGTCTATACGGAGCGGATATTGCTTGCGCGCGGCCACGTTCTTCTCGCCTTACTGGTAGAGGGAGCCGGTGTTGAGGACGGGCTGGGCCTCGGACTCGCCGCAGAGCACGACCATCAGGTTGGACGCCATCACGGCCTTGCGGTCGTCGTCGAACTCCACGACGCCGCCCTCGGAGAGCTCCTTGAGCGCCATGTCCACCATGGAGACCGCGCCCTCGACGATCTTCTTGCGCGCGGCGATGATGGCCTCGGCCTGCTGGCGGCGCAGCATGGCCTGGGCGATCTCCGGCGCGTAGGCGAGGTGCGTGAGGCGGGCGTCGTCCACCGAGACGCCGGCCGGGGCGAGACGACGGTCGAGCTCCTCCTTGAGGGACTCGGAGACCTCCTCGATGTTTGAGCGCAGCGTGATGGAGCTGTTGGAGGCGTCGTCGTCCTCCATGTGGTCGTAGGCGTAGATGCTCGCCACGTGGCGCAGCGCGGTCTCGGTCTGCATGGACACGTAGCTGGGGTAATGGTCTACGTCGAAGAGGGCCTTGGCGGTGTCGGCCACGTGCCAGACCACGACGGTCGCGATCTCGATGGGGTTGCCCATCTTGTCGTTGACCTTGAGGCGGTCGCCGTTGAGGGTGCGGGCGCGCAGGGAGACCTTGGTGGAGAGCGCCTTGGCGGCAGCGGCTGCCGCCGCGGCCTTCACGGACGGGGCGCCCTCCTCCAGGCTCACGTCGATTGAGGCGCCGGTGCCGTCCGAGCCCAGGCTGTGGCTGTAGAAGGGGTTGACCCAGTAGAAGCCGGACTCACGGACGGTGCCCACGTAGTTGCCAAAGAGCACGAGCACGCGGGCCTGTCCCGGCTGCAGCGAGAAGAAGCCGCAGGTAACGACGATGGCCACGATGAGCAGCACGATGCCGCCGATAAGCAGCGCGGGGCCGGTGACGGGCGCGGGCACGCCGGCATCCTCGGCGGTGGCGAGGATGATGATGCCCTGGACCATGCCCCAGATGGCGGCGGCGTACGCGACGAGGGTGACGAAGAGCATGGGCCAGCCGGACGCGGCGCGGGCCTGCTTCTCTACGGTCATTGCAGTTCCTTTCCTGGTGACGGGCACGCCCCGGGGTGGGCGTCCTCGACTGATGCCATTGTGATATCACATTGGTTTCTTTTCAAGAAGCTGCCGCAAGCGCGGGTGGTTTTTCGGTGAACGGAGCTCTCGGGCGCGGAGAGCGCGGCAGCCCCGTCAACCACCCCACCTGCCCGTATGTTCATCGCGTGACGGCCGTTCAGCTCCCGTGAAGCTCCGAATGAGCTGAGTGAAAGCGGCGTCCCCTACCCTTAGCCCACAAAAGCGATTGGGAAGGCGGTGGTTGACATGGGGCTGTGCCTGGGATTTGTGTCTGCCCTCCAGTACTGGCTTACGAAGCGAGGTGACGAGGCGATACCGGAAGCGGCGGACACGGGGAGGTTTGCGCACTCCGAAGCGAGCTCGAGACTTCTCGCACACGAGCATCTTCCGCTGGAGCCTTCAGAGAAAAGGCCGCTCCACCTGCTTGTTCCCAGCCAGGCGCTCAAGCATCGCCTGGACAACATCGTGGTGCATGCCTGCAGCTCGAAGCTGCCCGCCGGTTCGTTTTACCGACTCGGAGGCGACAATCTCGTGGCGTCGCCGGCGCTCACCTTCCTTCAGATGGCCCCGCGCCACTCTCTGTGGGAGCTTGTTGAGATCGGCTGCTACCTCTGCTCGAAGTTTTCCATCTCGGAGCGAGGACGCGACTATGTCGGCGAGCGCGAGCAGCTGGTTACCCTCGACGAGCTGCATAGGTACATCGACTCCCTGCCAAATCGCGCATATGGGAAGCGCCAGGCGACCCGCGCGCTCAGCTACGTCGTCGAGCTGACCGCTTCTCCGAAGGAGACCCACCTCGCCATGCACTACGGAATGCCCCTTGATCTTGGCGGGAGGGGCCCTATCGCCATCTCGGCGAACCAGCGGATCAACATCGACGAGCACGGCCAGAGAATCCTCGAGGCAACCCATCTCGTCGGAGACCTGTATCTCTCGGAGTACAAGAGCGACCTCGAATATGACAGCATAGAGTTCCACACCGGCAGCTATCGTCTTGACCACACGCAGGCCCGCCGGAACGTCCTCGAGGCGATGCAAATCAAAACCATCTCGGCAACTCAGGGTCAGATAGACACCCTCCAGCACTTTGATGACTTTACCTGGCTGATGGAGAGCCGGATCGGGCGCGAGCACGTTGAGGCGGATGCAGGGCAGCGCCAGGCTCAGAAAGAGCTGTTTGCCTGGACGGACGACAAAAAGAGGGTGCTGTTCTAGCGCCGGCCTCATGATGGAACGGGGACGGACGGGCCAATCGAGGCGATCCGACAGCGCGAGCTCATTTGTAGGGTACTTTTTCGGCTTATACCTAAGTACCCTACAAATGGTTCGGGACAAAACACCAGCTAAAGCGCCTGGCTCATTTCGAGTGTACTTCCGGTTCCGGCCAAAAAGTACCCTACAAATGACGGCCGCACCCAAAGCGCGCCCGCGCAGCCCGTTCGCTTGGATATGATTGACGCTATCCTGCGGAAATCGGAGGACCCATGGGATACAAGACCTACACCTGCCCGATTGCACGCGACTGCGGAGGCTGCGAGTGGCTCGCGGTCCCCTACCCCATACAGCTGCGCCGCAAGCAGGAGCAGGTCGAGGAGCTGCTCGGCGCCATGGCCGAGGAGGACGGCGCCGCCCTCGAGCCCATCCGCGGGATGGACGAGCCCTTGCGCTACCGCCACAAGGCGGCCACGCCGTTCGCGCACGGGCCGCGCGGCAGCGTCCGCTGCGGCTTCTACGCCGCCGGGACGCACCGCATCGTGCCGTGCCGGGACTGCCTGGTCGAGGACGCGCGCGCACGCAAGGTCCTCAATGCCGTGGCCCGCGCTGCGGAGCGCCTGCACATCCCCCCGTATGACGAGGACCGCGGCGTGGGCGTGCTGCGCCACGCCGTCGTGCGCTGCGGCTACGCGACCGACGACGTGCTGCTCACGCTCGTTACCCGCGTTGACGAGCTGCGCGGCACCGACCGTCTGGTCTCCGAGCTGCGCGCCGCGTGCCCGGAGATCACGAGCATCGTCCAGAACGTGAACGACCGCCGCACCAACGCGATCCTGGGCCGTCGCTGCAAGACGCTCTTCGGCCCGGGCCACATGCACGATAAGCTGCTCGGATGCACCTTCGAAATCGGCCCCACGAGCTTCTACCAGACCAATCCTGCCCAAACCGAGGTGCTCTACCGGCTGGCGCTCGAGGGCGCCGCGGGCGCGAGGCGCGTGCTCGACGCCTACTGCGGCACGGGCACCATAGGCATCTGCGCGGCGACGGCAGAGCCGGACGCGCAGGTCGTGGGCGTGGAACAGGTTTCGGGCGCCGTCGCCTGCGCGCGGCGAAACGCCGCGGCGAACGGCGTCGCCGAGCGCTGCGGCTTCGTCGCGGCCGACGCCACGAAGTGGATGGCGGGCACGGGCAGAGACGAGCGCTTCGACGTCGTCATCATGGACCCGCCGCGGGCCGGGAGCACGCCGGAGTTCCTCGCGGGCATGGCGACGCTCGCACCCGAGCGCGTGGTCTACGTGAGCTGCAACGTCGTGACGCAGGCGCGCGACCTCGAGCTGCTGCGCGAGCGCGGGTATCGCCTCGCACGCGTGACCCCGGTGGACATGTTCCCGCACACCAAGCACGTGGAGAGCGTGGTCACGCTCGAGCGCCGCTAGGCTGACCAGGAGCTGAGCGCAAAGCACGGCCGCCCGCACTCGGGAGAGGCGGGCGGCCGTCGTCATGCCTATGAAGCGCGCGACCTACGCGGGGTCGATCGCCACGGTGAGGTTGTCGCGCACATGGACGCGCCCGGCGGCGAGAAGCCCCACGACCTCGGGGTACAGCTCGTGCTCGATCTCGTGGATGTGCTCCTCGAGCTCGTCGACCGTCCAGCCCTCCTCTACCGGAAGCGCGCGCTGCGCGATGATGGGGCCGGCGTCGTAGTCGGCGTTGGCGAAGTGCACCGTCACGCCCGTGACCTTGACGCCGCGGTCGTAGGCGTCCTGGATGGCGTGGGCGCCCGGGAAGCTCGGCAGCAGCGCGGGGTGCAGGTTCACCACGCGGTTGGGGAACGTCGCCAGGATCGGCGCGTGGACCTTGCGCATGTAGCCCGCCATGATGACGTAGTCCACGCCGCGGCGGAGGAGCTCGGAGGCGATGACCTCGTCGGCCTGCTCGGGGTCGGCGTAGATCTCCTTGGAGAGCGTGAGGGTCTGCAGGCCCGCGGCCTCGGCGCGCTTGAGGCCATAGGCGCTCGGGCGCGAGCTCACCACGAGCTCGATCGAGGCGTCGAGGGTGCCGTCGGCGATGCGGTCGATGATGGCCTGCAGGTTGGTCCCGCTACCGGAGATGAGGACGCCCAGCTTGATGGCCTTATCGCTCATCGTCGTACACCACCTTCCCCTTGGCGCCCGCCTCGCCGGCGACGACGCGGCCGACCTCGAACGGCTCGAGCCCCTGGGCGACCAGCGCCTCGCGCACCGCCGCCTCGTCCTCGGGCGCGCACACGATGGCCATGCCCACGCCCATGTTGAAGGTGCGGTAGGCCTCCTCGAGCGTGAGGCCGGCCTCGCGGATCATGTACGTGATGACGGGCGGGATGTCCCAGGCGGGACCCGCCTCGCCGCCGCGATACACCAGTGCGTCGAGGCCCTCGGGCATCGCGCGGTCGAGGTTCTCGGTGATGCCGCCGCCGGTGATGTGGGCCATCGCGTGGATGGGCGCTCCGGCGCGCAGCGCGGCGAGCAGCTGCCCGGCGTAGATCTTCGTCGGGCGCATCACCGCGTCGGCGAGCGACTCCCCGCCCAGCTCCTCGAGCGGCGTCTCGAGCTCCTCGACCGTGCGGCCCTCGATGGCGACCTTGCGCACCAGCGAGTAGCCGTTGGAGTGGATGCCCGAGCTCGCCAGGCCCAGGATGACGTCGCCCTCGCGCACCAGGTCGGGGCCGATCATCTTGGGACGGTCGACGACGCCCACGACAAAGCCCGCGAGGTCGTAGTCGTCCTCGGACATGACGCCGGGGTGCTCGGCCATCTCGCCGCCCACCAGGGCGCAGCCGGACTTGCGGCAGCCCTCGGCGATGCCGCCCACGATCTTGGCCACGTGCTCGGCGCGCAGCTTGCCGATGGCCACGTAGTCCAGGAAGAACAGCGGCTCGGCGCCCATCGGGACGATGTCGTCCACGCACATGGCGACGAGGTCCTCGCCCACGGTCTCGTGGCGGTCCAGCAGCTGGGCGATCGCGAGCTTAGTGCCCACGCCGTCGGTGCCGGAGACGAGGATGGGCTCCTCCATATCCTTGAGCGCGGCGGCGGAGAAGCACGAGCCAAAGCCGCCGAGCCCGCCGATGACCTCGGACCGGTTGGTCGCCGCGACGGCGGCCTTGATCGCGTCGACGGCGCGCGCGCCCTCGGCGGTGTCGACGCCGGCGTCCTCGTAGCTCACGTGCTTGGTGTTCTCGGCCATCTCGGTCCTTTCTGTCGATGACACGACGGGTCGCCCCCTCGCGTCACTTGTCTCCCATGAGGACGCTCTCGGCGTCCTCGATCGGCATCTGCGACGTCGCCGACGCCGGCGTCAGGTTGCGCGGCTCGAAGCCGGGCAGGAACCGGTCCTCCCAGAACGAGCACGGGATCTCGACGGGGTACTCCCCCGTGAAGCAGGCCTTGCAGTAGCCGCAGCCCGCCGGCACGCACGTCAGCAGCCCCTCGATCGAGAGGAACCCCACGGAGTCCGCCTCGATGTGCGCGCGAATCTCCTCGAGCGACATGCTCGCCGCGATCAGCTGGTCCTGGCTGCCGGTATCGATGCCGTAGAAGCACGGCCACTTCACCATCGGCGACGCCGAGCGCACGTGCACCTCGGTGGCGCCGGCCTCCTTGAGCATGCGCACGATCTGGCGCGACGTCGTGCCGCGCACGATGGAGTCGTCGACCATCACGAGGCGCTTGCCGCGCACCACGTCGGGCAGGGCGTTGAGCTTGAGGCGCACGCCCATCTGGCGCAGCTCCTGCGTGGGCTGGATGAAGGTGCGCGCCACATAGCGGTTCTTGATGAGCCCGGTCCCGAAGGGAATCCCCAGCTCCTGGGCAAAGCCCTCGGCGGCGGGGGTCCCGGAGTCCGGCACGGAGATCACGAGGTCGGCGTCCACGGGCGTCTCCTGTGCCAGCCGCCTGCCCATCCTGTGGCGCATGAGGTAGAACGACGTCCCGTCCTGCACGGAGTCGGGGCGCGAGAAGTACACGTGCTCGAAGATGCAGTCCGCGCGATCCAGCGCCGCGCAGCCCCGCTCCGAGCGGATGCCGTCGTCTGAGACGCGGATGATCTCCCCGGGCTCGATCTCGCGCACGAACGCGGCGCCGGTGATGTCGAGCGCGCAGGTCTCGCTCGCCACGACCCAGCCTCCGTCGCCCAGCCGGCCCAGCACGAGCGGCCGGATGCCGTGCGGGTCGCGGAAGGCGTAGAGCGCGTTCTCGCGCACGAGCACCATCGCGTAGCCGCCCTCGAGCATGCGCATCGTGTGCGCGATGCCCGTGCGCAGCCTCCCCGCCCGCTGCGTGAAGTAGCCGATGAGCTTGGCTGCCACCTCGGAGTCGGTGTTGGAGCGGAAGGGGATGCCCATCTCGATGAGCTCGCGCCGCAGCGCGTCGAAGTTCACGAGCGTCCCGTTGTGCGCGAGCGCGATGATCACGTCGTTGATCGTCGAGAGGTGCGGCTGGGCCGCCTCCCACCCGCGCGCGCCGGCCGTCCCGTAGCGGCAGTGGCCGCAGGCGACCTTGCCCGGCATGGCCGAAAGGTCGGCGTCAGAGAAGACCTGGGTCACCAGGCCGAGGTCCTTGCGGACGAGCACGGTCCGCCCGTCGCCCACCGCGATGCCCGCGGACTCCTGGCCGCGGTGCTGCAGCGCGCGGAGGGCGAAGTAGGTCATGCGCGCGACGTCGCGGCCGGGTGCCCAGACGCCGAAGACGCCACACTCCTCGTGCAGCTCGTCGAGCGGCTCAACGTCGCCCTGCGGATGCACCATCAGGCACCCCCCGTCTTTGGGACGCACACCAGGACCGTGCGCCCGGACTCTCCGTTGTCGTAGTTGCAGGTGCACAGCGTCAGCACCTGGTTCACGCCGGCGATGCGCTCGGCAGCGTCGGGCCTGCTCGCCACGGCCTTGTCGAGAAGACCCTGGAGGTAGGCGGACAGCTCCTCGGAGGAGCCGAACTGGAACTGGCGCACATTGGTGTCGTTGGCGTCGGTGTGGTAGATCAGCAGGGGCTCGAGCTCGTAGGTCGCCGCCTCGGTCACGTACCAGACGGTGGAGACGCTGTCGAACATCTCCTGGTTCTCCATGTCCGAGATCGGCTTGAACATGGCCCCGTTGCGCAGGTGGTGGCCGTAGATGATGGTCTGCGAGTCCACCATGCCGGGCGCCGTGTTCTCGTAGTCCATGAAGACCTGCCCGCCGAGCGAGTACTCGCCCTCGGCGCTGGTGTGCAGGTACTTCTCGTTATCCGACGCCTGGTAGACGGGGAAGTTAACGGCCGTGCCGGGTATCTGGACCCAGCCCACGACCTCGTCGTTCACGGCCTTGAGGCCCTCCCAGTCCACCCGCGGCGAGGTCGCGGCGTTGGTCGAGACGTCCGCGAAGGTGGCCAGCTCCTCGTTGATGCGGTCCTGCTCGGCGTACTGCATCTGGTTGCGGATCCACAGGCCCGCGGCGGCCAGGATCAGCCCCGCGCCCACGAGGAACAGCAACACCGAGAGCACGCGGCCGACGCGCTTCCATACGCTGCGGCTCCTGCGGCCGGAGAGGTCGTAAGGGTCGGTCTGGCGGAAGTGCGCCTCCTTGCGCCGGCGGTCGTGCTTGTGCGTGGCGCCCTCGGGCTCGCTCACCACCGAGACGAAGCCGGACGCGGCGTTTGGCAGGCCCGCGGCATGCGGGTTTCCGTCGGGGGCGTGGTAGGACTCGTCGCCCCCGCGGCGGGTGTGGAGCCCCGTGCGCGGGTTTGCGGAGCCCGCCGGCCGCTGCGCGTGGCGGCCGCCGACGGGCTTGGCGTCATCTGTCTTGAAGTGGGATGCCATGTGTCAACGGGCCCTAGGCCTCGGCCATCTGACGCTTGAACTCCACGATCTTCTCGCGATACTCGGGCATGGTGGCGCCGAGGATCTGCGTGGCGTAGATGGCCGCGTTCTTGGCGCCGTTGATGGCCACGCAGGCAACCGGCACGCCGGAGGGCATCTGCACCATGGAGAGCAGCGAGTCCATGCCGCCGAGGTCGGAGGTCTTCATGGGGACGCCGATGATGGGCAGCGGGGTGAACGCCGCGACGACGCCGCCGAGGTGGGCGGCCTTGCCGGCGGCGGCGATGATGACCTTGAGGCCGCGGTCTGCCGCGGTGCCGGCCCACTCGTGGACCTTGTCGGGGTTGCGGTGGGCGCTCGCGATCACGAGCTCGTAGGGCACGCCGAGCTCGTCGAGCTGGGCGGTGCACGCCTCCATCGTCGGCATATCTGACTTGGAACCCATGATGATTCCCACGAGCGGCTGGTCTGCCATGATGCTCCCCTCTCGTCGCTACATAAGCCCTACCAGTATAGCGTGCCTGATGGCGGGCGGCGGGGGTCGGCCGGGGCGGGGGGGTCGGCGTGACGATTGGGATGTGACAATTAGGACAGGTTAAATTGTCACACGACCGCGGCGTGACAATTTAACCTGTCCTAATTGTCACATCCCAATCGTCACGCCGACCCCCCGCTCGCGTGCTATGCTGTCCCCTTGTACGCTGGTCCATCAGTCCGCGGACAAAGGAGAATCCCATGAACAACGCCAGCAATCTGTACCTCTACCAGCGCGAGGGCGGCTACCTGCCGCGCGTCGCCGCCGTCCACGACCTGTGCGGCTACGGCAAGTGCTCGCTCGGCATCGCCATCCCGGTGCTCTCCGCCGCCGGCATCGACGTGTGCCCCGTGCCCACCTCGCTCTTCTCGGCGCACACGCGCTTCCCCAAGTTCTACATGCACGACACCACGCCCATGCTGGGCGACTACCTCGACGCCTGGCGCGAGGAGGGCATCGAGCTCGACGGCATCTACTCGGGCTTCCTGGGGTCGGCCGAGCAGGTCGACGCCATCCTGCGCCTCTATCGCGAGTACCCTTCCGCCCTGCGCATCGTCGACCCGGTGATGGGCGACGGCGGCTCCAAGTACCCCACCTACACCGACGAGATGTGCGAGGCCATGAAGGGCCTGGTGGACGGCGCCGACCTGCTCACCCCCAACCTCACCGAGGCCTCGATCCTCACCGGCATCCCCTACGAGGGCCAGGACGTCGACGAGGCCTACGTGCACCGCGTGATGGACGCCCTGTTCGAGATGGGCGCCAAGGCCGTGGTGATCAAGGGCATCGTCCACGAGGGCGAGCAGATCATCCGCAACTACGTGGCCGTGAGCGGCGGCGAGACGGAGGAGGTCTCCGGCGAGCTGCTCCCCTACATGCTGCACGGCACCGGCGACCTGTTTGCATCCGGGCTCTGCGCAGCCGTCTACGCCGGCGAGAGCCTCTCCGCGAGCGTCGAGTTTGCCTGCGCGCTCGTGCGCCACGCCATGCAGATCACGCCGGACCAGCCCGACTACCAGGTGCGCGGCGTGAGCTTCGAGAGCGTCCTCGGCGACGTCACCGCGCTGCTCTCGTAGCGCGGGGCGCAAGGCGCGGGCGAGAAGAACGGGGTGGCCGCAGGTTTGAACTGCGGCCACCCCGTTTGTCTTGAGGCGGTTCTCGCGGCTGAGCCGGCGCGGGCGCGCGCTAGAGGCAGAAGCCGATGACCACGGCGTCCGGCGTCGCGGGCAGGTGGCCGTAACCGGTGTCGCCGTCCGGGGAGACGCACATGAACCAGGCGGAGTTGGTCTGCGCCGGGCTGCGCTGCCACCAGTACTCGGAGAGGGCGATCTGCGGGGCGTTGTCCGCGCTCGTCACGCCCAGGTCGATGAAGAGGCGGTACTGCGCGCCCTCGGGCTCGTAGATGCCGTAGCGCTTGTTGCCCTGGACCACCTCGCCCACGATCTCGGAGTACGACGGCACCCACACGCGGTCGGAGGTGACGCTCTGCGCGTACTCGCCTGAGCCCACGACGGGGTTGGTGGTCTTGTTCACGGCCACGATGAGGTCGGCGAGCTCGGCGGGGAGCTGCGCGAGCAGGCCCTCGTTGAGCCAGGAGCGCAGGGTCGAGGCCTCCCAGCCGCCGGCGGTCTGCGCGAGGGCGTTCATGGCCTCGGCGCCCACGGAGCCGCGGGCGATGAAGGTGATGCCGGCCTGGCCGGCGCCGCCCGAGCGGGTGTCGTGCCGGAAGCCGCCGACCGCGATGGGCACGCTCACGCCGTTGGCGAGCGAGAGGGTCTTGGTGTTGGCGGCGTCGATGGTGCCGCCCTCGCTGCAGAGGCCGTAGTGCGCGGCGATCTGGATGGCGAGGTCGTCGGTCTGCGCCTCGGCGATCAGCGAGGAGATCTGGGAGAGCTCGGTCCAGGAGTACTCCTCGAGGCTCGCGCGGGCTTCGGGGCCGCCCTCGATGACGAGCTCGTTCTCCGGCTCCTCTTCCTCCTCCTGGGGCTGCAGCGGCTCGATGCTGCCGTCCGAGGGGGGCTGGACCTCCGGGGCCACGTAGCTGCGGTCCGCGAACGGGCTGAACCAGCCGACGGACACGTAGACGAGAAACGCGATGGCCAGGACGGCCACCAGCGCGCCGATGCCGATGGCGGCGCGCTTGTCGTTGGACTCGGGGAAGGCCTCGACGACGCTGGCCGCAACCTGCTTGGCGCCGTCGCGCAGGCGCTCGAGGATGCTCGGGCCCTCGGGCGCGGGGGCCGGCTCCGGCGCGGGGCCCGTGATCTCGGGCTCGCGGGGGAACGTGAGCGGGCTCGTCTTGTCCGGGGAGATGTCCTCGGGCTCGGGAGCGGGGGCGGGCGCGGGCTGCGGCTCAGGTTCGGGCTGCGGCGTCGGCTCGGGCTCAGGCTCGATTTCCTGTTCGGGCTCGGGGGCCGGCTCCGGCTCCAGCTCGGGCGCATCCTCGGGCTCCAGCGCAACCTCGGGCTCAGGTTCCAGCTCGGGCGCGTCTTCGGACTCAACCTCAGCCTCGACGACGGGTTCCGGCTCGACGTCCTTCTCGGCCTCCGCCTCGGGCTCCGGCGCAACCTCCGGTTCCGGCTCGACCTCGGGCTGCACGTCCTTCTCGGCAGGCTCTTCGACGGCCTTGGACACGGCAGCGACCTGCTCCTCGGCCTCATGCGGGACCAGGGTCTCCTCGGTCTCGACCGGCTCGACGGGCTCCTTTGCGGACGGCGCCTCGGCGCGCTGCTCCTGCTTGGCGGGCTCCTCCCTGGGGGCGGCGTCCTTCTCGGAGAAGAGCGTGGGGTACGCCGAGAGCGGGATGTGGGTGGACGAGCGGCCGACGCGGGACGAGCCGTAGGGCTTGGGCGCGCGCTGGCTGGCGCGCATCGAGCGGGGTGTCGGCCCTGCAGGCACGAACGGTACGGCGCCGAGTCCGATGGGCTCAAGCGGCTGCTCGAGTTTCTTCGGTGCCGGAACCTCCTCGACGGGTGCTCCGCATCCCAGGCAGAACCGCGCCCTCTCGGGCAGCTCCTCGCCGCACCTCTTGCACTTCACGTGTGGACCCCTCTCGACAGACTATCTGCCTAAAGGTATCACGCGGCGTGGCATAATCGCGCGAGGAAGGCCGTTGACCTCGCTAAATGGCAGCTCTTGAAAGTTAGTTGAATCCCCCGGGGTCGCCGGGAGCGGCGGGCGCTACTCGCTGCTGCTCAGGATCTGGACGGGGGTGAACGAGGTGGTGATCTGGTCGCGCAGCTCCTCCTGGACCACGGCGTCGATGCCGGTGATCCTGCAGGAGAAGTTCACACCGGACTCGGACTGCGTCTTGGTCCAGACGAAGGTCATGAACGAGCTCACGTCGCCCGTGGGCTTGAGGAAGCCGAAGAGGGACGAGCGCTGTATCTTGCCGTCCTCGCCCACATGGACGTTCACGTGGTAGACGACGGTGTCGATGTTGGGGTTGAGCATGGCGTTGACGGCAAAGGCCGTGGCCTGGACCTGCGAGCCGGAGAAGCACTCGAGGGCGTTCTCGGAGCTCGTGTCGATGACGGTGACCTCGATGCGGCCGGTGTTCTCGTCGGCCTCCTGGACGGAGAAGTCGGAGGGGAACTGCGTGAAGCCGTTGCCCCACTCCACGCCCCCGCGCAGGGCCGAGGCGACGGTGCGGACGTTGGCGTCCTCGGAGAGGTTTGCGGTGTTGGAGCGGCGGACCAGGCCAAAGGCGACCTGCCCAACCACCACGGCGACGAGGAAGATCGCGACGAAGGAGACCGCGGTCTTGGTGATGACCTTGCCCACGTTGGAGCCGGAGGGGTCGTCCTCGGAGAGCGGGTCGATATCGAGCGAGACGCCCTTCTCCTTGCGATGCGCGCGCTGGCGGCGGGCACGCTCCTCGTCGGAGTGACCGGTGTGGTCGACGGTGGAGAAGAGGGCCTCGGCCTCGTCGGCCGTGAGGGCACCCTTCTGAATGCGCGCGACCTCGCTCTTCTTTGCCATCTCTCTCTTTCCGTCGCCAGAACCGGCGGCAACGTCACGCCGGGCGTCACCACATCTCATGCAGTACAGCACAGTATACGCAATCGCCCTGGTGGCGTCGGCGCCATCGGCCGCGCGACAGGAGGCCTACACGCCTTCCGCCGGCGCGAAGGAAGATTTTGCAGGCGGGGCCCGCGGCGCTATCTCTCCAGGCCGCCGTCGGTGAACTGCATCTCGTAGTAGCGGGCGTAGGTGCCGCCGCGGGAAAGCAGCTCCTCGTGCGTGCCGCGCTCGGAGACGCGCCCGTGCTCCATGGTGACGATTTCGTCAGCATTCTTAATCGTGGAGAGCCTGTGCGCGATCACGAGCGTGGTGCGCCCGCGGGCGAGCTCGGAGAGGGACTCCTGGACCGCCTGCTCGGACTCGTTGTCCAGCGCCGAGGTGGCCTCGTCGAAGATAAGGATCGGCGGGTTCTTGAGGAAGACGCGCGCGATGGCGACGCGCTGCTTCTGGCCGCCGGAGAGGTGGCTGCCGCGCTCCCCCACCTCGGTCTCGTATCCCTCGGGGAGGCTCTCCACGAACTCCGCGATGTTGGCGCGGCGGGCGGCGTCGCGGATCTGGTCCATCGTGGCGTCCGGGCTGCCGTAGGCGATGTTCTCCGCGATGGTGCCGTCAAAGAGGTAGACGTCCTGCTGCACCAGGCCGATGGCCTCGCGGAGGCTGCGCTGCGTGACCGAGCGCACGTCCTGGCCGTCGATGCTGATGGAGCCCGAGTCCACGTCGTAGAAGCGCGGGAGCAGCGAGCACGTGGTGGACTTGCCGCCGCCGGAGGGGCCCACCAGCGCGATGGTCTCGCCGGGCGTGATGTCCAGCGTGAGGCCGCCGATGACCTCGTCTTCCGCGGAGCCGTCCGCGTTCTTGTACGCAAAGTGGACGTCGTGGTAGCTGATGCGGCCCTCGGTCACGTGCAGCGGTCGGGCGTCGGGGGCGTCCTGGATGTCGGGCAGGGTGTCCAGCACCTCGCAGAAGCGCCGGAAGCCGGCGATGGCCTTCTGGAAGGTCTCGGTGAAGTCCAGGATGGACGTGATGGGCGTGGTGAACAGCGAGATATAGAGCGCGTAGGTGGCCAGGTCGATTGCCTGCATCTGGCCCTGCGCGATGAGCCAGCCGCCGAAGACCACCACCGCCGTGTTGAGCGCGCCCATCATGACGGCGATGGCCGCCTGGTAGCGCCCCATGGCGCGGTACATGCGCGTCTTCGAGTCGAGATAGGCGTCGTTGGAGCGGCGGAACTTCGCGCGCTCCACGTCCTCCGCGGCAAAGCTCTTGACCACGCGAACGCCGGCGAGCGAGTCCTCCAGACGGCTGTTGACGCCGGAGATGCGCACGCGGTTCTCGGTGTAGACCTCGCGCATCCGCATGTTGGCGTAGATGTTGTAGAGGACGAGAAGAACCGCGATGAGCGCGAGCACGCCCGTGAGCGGCAGGTTGATCGTGGAGAGGATGATGAACGAGCCCGTCACCTCCACGATGCCGATGAGCACGAACTCGGGGCCGTGGTGCGCGGCCTCGGAGATGTCAAAGAGATCGGAGACCAGTCGGCTCATGAGGTCGCCGGACTTGTTGTGGTCGAAGAAGTTGAAGCTCATGCGCTCGTAGGCGTCGAAGAGGTCCTCGCGCATGCGGCTCTCCATGCGGGCGCCCATCACGTGGCCCCAGAAGATCACGAAGTAGCGGCAGACGAAGCGCAGCGCGTACATGCAGACCAGCCCCACGGCGAGGTAGGCCAGCGCTCCCATAATGGCATCGGGGCCCTCGGTGAACAGGCCGCCCGTGAGCGTCCGCAGGATCTGCGGGAAGGCGAGGTCGATGCCCGCCACGGTGATGGCGGCGATGATGTCGATGACAAAGAGGTGAAGCTGGCCCTTGTAGTAGCCGAGGAAACGCTGGAACATCTGGCGGAACTCCGTGGTTTGACGCTGGTAGAGACATGCGGGAACTAGGGTACCACCCCTGCGGAAAGAGGCGGCCCCTTTTCCGCATTCCGGGCACCGTTGCCTGATCTGAAAATGAGTGATAGGAAGAATCCACGGTGCGGAAGAGCGAGAAAAACGATGCTCCGGTACGTCACGGCAGCCCGCTCTTTTCTTTTTTTCCTAATTTTTCCTTTTTTCCTTTTGTGTCAATACCTGCGGAAACTTGCTCAGGGCAAGGGCTCGGCAGGAAAGAGAAAAGTGCGGCCGAGAAGGACAACGCCCCGGCGGGCCGTGAACTGCGCCCCAGAACTTGGACGCGCTAAATCATAACCGCTAGGCGGCCTCCCGAAGGGCCTGCTCCCGGAACTCGACCGGGGTCAGGCCCTTCAGCTTGACCTGCCGCCTCGTATTGTTCCAGTGGTGAATGTAGGCCTCGAGGTCGCGCTTGAACTCCTCGAACGTCCCCCAGTCGCGACCGCGGAAGAACTCGTCCTTGATGTGTCCGAAGACCTGCTCGGTCGCGCCGTTGTCGATGCAGTTGCCCTTGCGCGACATGCTCTGCACGAAGCCGTTCTCCGCGAGGGCCTCGACGTACGTCGCGTGCTGGTACTGCCACCCCATGTCCGAGTGCAGGACCGGTGCCGTCCCCTCGGGCTTTGCCGCCACGAGCATGGCGAGCATCTCCTCCTGCTGGGCGAGGTCGGGGCGCTCCGAGATCGAGTGCGCCACGATCTCCTTGCTGCCGAAGTCGTAGACCGGGGCGAGGTAGGCCTTGCCGAAGGAGAGCTTGAACTCGGTGACGTCGGTGCCCATCTTCTGCCAGGGGCCGTCGGCGGCGAAGTCCCGGCCGAGCACGTTCTCGAAGGTCTCGCCGACCTCCCCCTTGTACGAGCTGTACCTGTGGTAGTCGGTCTCGCGCCTGATCCCGCAGCGCAGCCCCATCTCGCGCATCATCTTGAGCACCGTCTTGTCCGCTATCCGCTCGCCGTCGACAGCCCTCAGCTCCATCGCTATCTGCCGGTGGCCCACGCCGTTGGGGAGCCTGCCGAAGATCTCGGCGACCCGCGGCCGGAGCTCCGGCCTGGTCGGCTTCTTCGGGTGAGCGAGCGCGTAGTAGTAGGTGGACCTGGCGAGCCCGGCGGCGCGCAGCAGGTCGTCGAGGCCGTGGCCCAGCCCTGAAAGCTCGGCGACCGCTAGGGCCTTCTCCCGGCTCGGGAGCGAAGCTCCGCCTTCAGGGCTATCGATTTTTTTAGGTACGCCACCTCGGCCTCGAGCCGCCTGACCTCGCGCTCGAGCTCCTGCTCGCGCGTCATCGGCGCCGCCCTCGAGCCCGACCCCCTGGGCCTGCCCTTCGGCTTCGGCCGGAGCGCCTCCTCGCCGCCCTCCCGGTAGGACTTCACCCACTTCGAGATCGGCGCCTCGGACCTGACCCCGAAGCGCGCCATCGCCTCGGACCTCGTGGCCCCCTCCTCGACCACCGCCCTCGCGGCGGCCAGCTTCGTCTCGAAGCTGTATCTGTACTGCGAGCCGCCCACGTCGAGCAACCCCTCCGCTCCGGTGGCGCGGAACCTGCGCTGCCACCCCTTCGCCGTCCTCCTGGGTATCTCGAGCTCGGTCGACACGGCACGGTAGCCGAGCCCCCTGCCGAAGAGGTCGGCAGCCTTCCTTCTCAGGGCAACATCGTATTTGACCCTCATGTCCTGCGTCATGAAAAACCTCCCATTTCTCGTTGTCCAAGAAATGGGAGGCAGTTCACCGTACCGCCGGGGCGTCGAAGTCGCAACTCTGTCCCGCGCCTACTTGGCGCGCGCGAGCCTATATGTGTTGGCGAGCTGGCCGCCGGTCTCGGCCCAGCGCGGCTCGACCACGAGCAGCCCGTCCGACCGCAGCGCGGAAACCAGCCGGTCGATGGTCTTGACGTTGCGCCCAAGCGCATCGGCAATCTGCGCCTTGGAGCAGCGCTGCCCCTCGTGCTCGCCCACGTAGGCGAGAATCGCCACCTCGGTCTTGGTGAGACGCCGCGGGGCGTTTGGGTCCACCGGGGCCTTCCTCCTTGGCATCTTGCATCACTCTCCCTGGGTACGCGACGGCCGGCGCCCCATCGGGACGTCGGCCGCCGACGCGAACCTATCTAGATCTACCTGCTCTTACGCAGCCTCAGCAGGCACGCGCAGGCAATGAGCGCGGCGCCGCCCACCGCGAGGAACGCCGGGAGCGCCACGTTGGTGTGGTCGCCCGCGTCCGGGATCTTCGGGGTGTCGGGACGCTCGGGCTCGGAGGGCTCCTCCGGCTTGCCGGGCTGGTCGGGCACCTTGTAGGTGTTGGTGAACACCGGGGCCGCGCCGGAGCCGCTGTCGTAGGTGACCGTGGCCGTGAGCGTGCCGTCGCCGTTGTCGACCACCGTGATGGTCACGGTGTGGACGGTCGTGTCGTACGTCACGTTGGCCAGGCCGCCCGTGACCTCGCGGAGGGTGTAGGTGTACGTCCCCGCCTCGGTGAACTCAAGCGGCGAGAAGGACACGGAGCCGTCGGCGTTGTTGGTCGCCGTTCCGACCACGTTGCCCTGCGCGTCGACGAGTTCGAAGGTGAACTCGCCCGCCGCCAGGTCGCGGCCGATAAGGACCTTGGTCGCGTTGACGGTTACCTTGGCGGTCTCGTCGGGCTCGTAGGTGTTGTGGAACGTCACGCCCGCCGCCGCGGCGCCAAGGTCCCAGCTGACAACGAGCTTGTTGCCGGCGCCCTTGGTCACCTTTGCCGTGATGGTGTAGGTGGTCTCGTCATAGGTCACACCGTTGTGCTGGACGCCCGGGGTCTCGGGATCGTCGTCGCCGGGCAGGACCTCGGAGACGGTGAACTCGTACTCGCCCGTCTTGTCGAAGACGAAGCCCTTGCCCGAGAAGGACACGTTGCCGGAGGCGTCGACCGTGCCCGTGAGCGCCTTGGGCGTCACGTAATCGGCGTTGTCACCGGTCGCGGCGATCTTGAAGCAGAACTCACCGGCGACGATGTCGCGGCCGTCGAGCTTCTTGTCGACGTCGATGTCCGGCTTGGACGGGTCGGAGGGATCCGGGTCGGGATCGGGTGTGGGCGGGACGTACGGCTCGTCGTAGACGTTCTCGACGATCGGGTTATTGAACTCCACCGTAGCCTCGAGCTGGCCATTGTGGTCCACGTCAGTCACGTGCACGACGATGGTCTTGGGCGCGTTGTCGTACGCCCAGTTCGGGTCGTCGGTCGTCGTGGTCTCGGTCACGGTGAAGTAGTAGTCGCCAGCCGCGCTGAAGGTGAGGTCTCCGAAGTTCACGGTCTGCTCACCCTGGGTGCCCTCGAGGCCGGAGGTCGACACCGTGACGGTGCCGTCCTGGTCCAGGCCCTCAATGTTCTCGAGCTTGCCCGTGTTGCCCTCGGCGTCGGCATCGAACGCAAGCACGAAGTCGAACTCGGACAGCGCGTTGCCGCCGGTGACCTTCTTGGTCACTTTGAGGGCCTCGTCGCCGCCCACGGTCACACTTGCGGGCGTGTAGGTGTTCTCGATGGTCGTGGTCGCCGGGACAACGCTGGTCACAACAAGCTTGCCGGCCTGGTCCTCGACCGTGACCGTGATGCTCTTCGCATCATTGTCATAAGTCCAGCCACCGCCGGGGGACTTCGTGAGCTCGGTCACCGTGAAGGTGTACGTATCCGCAGCCGTAAAGGTCAGCCCGTCGAAGGATACCGTGTCAGAACCCTCAGTGCCCTCCAAACCATCAGTCGAGGCCTTGAGGCCATCGGCCGGGAAGACGGCAGCCGCGTCGCCGGAGCCGACAAACACATTGGCAGCGTTGTCGGACGTCAGCATGAGCTCAAACTCGAACTCGGACAGCGCCGGAGCGCCGGAGACCTTCTTGATCACCGAGATGACGGCGGCATCCGGGTCGCTTGCGTCGGGACTGTAGACGTTCTCGACGGTTGGGTTGTTGGTGTCGACGCCGTCAACGACAGTGGTCGCATCGAGCTGGCCGTCAAAGCCATCGTCGGTCACCGTGACCGTGATGGTCTTGGCCGCGTTGTCATACGTCCACCCGCGCACATCTGTGGGCTCCGCCGTGGTCTCCTCAACCGTGAACTTGTAGACGCCGACCTTCTTGAAGGTGAGCTCACCGAAGCTCACAGCCTGCTCGCCCTGGGTGTCCTTGAGGCTAGTGGTCGACTTCACGATGCCATCGGCAGTGATGCCCTCGATGTCCTCGAGTTTGCCCGTGCTGTTCTTGTCGTCAAACGTGAGCTTGAAATCGAACTCGGACAGCGCGTTGCCGCCGGTGACCTTCTTGGTCACCTGGAGGGCGGTCTCGTCGTCACCAACGGTCACGCTCGCAGGCGTATAGGTGTTCTCGATGATCGGGTTGTTACCCTTAATCGCACCCTCAGCAATTTCGAGCTTGCCGTCGCCATCGGTGTCGGTCACCGTGACCGTGATGACCTTCGGATCATTGTCGTAGTCCCAACCAATTGCACTCGCAGGCTTATCAGTGGTCTCCTTTACCTCAAAGGTATACGTTCCAGCCTTGGTAAACGTCATAGCGCCAAAGCTCAGCGTCTTGGAGTCCTGCTTGTCCTCGAGACCGCTGGTGCTGACCTCAATGCCTTTGGCCGGGAAAGCTGTTGCATCCTCACCGGCGCCAACAAGCACGCTAGAGGCGTCGCCGGACGTCAGCGTGAGCACGAAGTCGAACTCGGACAGCGCCGGCGCGCCAGTAACCTCCTTAGTCACCTGGAGCTGGGCCTGGCCGTCGCCGCCAATCTCGACATCTTCGGGGGTGTAGACATTGGTAACTGTGAACAGCGGGGCCTGCTCGGGATCCGTCGTGACGGTGATGTTGCCGGCACCGTCGTCCTTCACGGTCACCGTGAAGGTCTTTGTGCCGGTGTCATACGTCACGCCTTCCATCTTCTCTTCCTCGGCGGGCACGTTCTCAGTCACCTCATAGGTGAATGTCTGCACGCGCTCCTCACCGGAAGCGGCAAGCGCGTCCGCCAGAGGTGTGACGCCCCAGGTGTTCTCGAGCGTGTAGTCGATGGTGCCGAAGTCAATGCTGCCATCGGCGTTATTCGTTACTGTCTTCGTGCCGTCGACGGCATCATCGGGCATCGGAGCGTTCGGGTTGCTCGCGCTCGGCTTCAGGGTGAAGCTGAACTCGCCGCCCTGCAGGTCGGGCGCGTCAACGCCCGTCATGCCTGACTCGAGCACCTTCTCGCCCACGATGTTGAGCTTAGAGCCCTCGGCGCTCTGCTCGGTCTCGTCGTAACTGTTCTTAAACTGCAGAGGAGCAGCCGCCTCACCGTAGTCGACAGACGCATCCATCGTTCCGTCGCCGTTGTCCTTAACGGTCACGGTCACATCATAGGACGTGGTGCCAACTGTCGTAACGCTTTCAGGCAGGTCGTCGGCCTTCTCAGACACGGTGTAGGTGATGGTATAGGTCGCGAGGCCAGTGGTCGGATCGACCTTCTTGGTCACGCCAGACCCCTCTTCCTCTGCAAGCACGTCAAGGTCGTTGCTGTTGTAGAAGATCTTACCAAAGTCGATCGCGGCGGCTACGCCCTCGTCGGCGCCAGCGTTCTTGCCCTCGGCGACCACGCTGCCCTTCGCGTCCTTCACCTCGAACGTGAACTCACCCTCGAGCAGGTTGCGGCCGGACAGGGTCTTCGTGGCCTCAATGCTCACCTCACCGGTAGCGGCATAGGAGTTGACGAAGTTGACGGAGGTGTTGTTGCCGCCGTTCCCGGTATCGTCTGTGCCATACGTAATCTTGGTCTGCAGCGTGCCAGAACCGTCGTCGGTCACCTCAACGGTGATTGTGCCAACATGGCGGTCGTAGTTCATACCGTTTGTGTCGTCGTTGGGCAGATTGGCGCCGTTGTGCTGCGCCTCGGTCACGTTGAAGGTATACGTGCCGGGCTCGGAGAACAGGTACTTGCCGGCGAACCAGAAGCTGCCGTTGCCGTCATTGCCGGCGTTTGCGATTGCCTGGGCGCTGGCGAACGGAACCGCCTCAGTACCCTCGGCAGCGTCAACAGCGAGATACGCAACTTTATCCCACGAAGCGCCCTCGGACACTTCGCCCTTGGTCAACTCGAAGCCGAAGGTCTCGTTGTTGAGCCAGTCACGGCCATCAATCGTCTTGGTGCCTGCGAAGGTGGTCGCGCTGCCCTCAACGGTAGCAGTGCCGTAGTTGTAGCTGTTTACAATCGTCGGGTTGTTGCCCGTCACGTTGCCGATGTAGAGGTTGCCGTCGTACTGAGGCGCTTCCCCACCGGGCTCATAGTCGGGATTAACATCCGTCACCTCGACAGTAATCGTCCTGGCATTCGTATCAAACGTCCAACCGTCGTCGGCGGCAGGCTCGTTCTCCTGCACCGTGAAGGTGTAGGTGCCCGGCTCGGTGAAGGTCAGCGTGTCGAAGGTCAGGGTCTGGGTGCCACCAGCCTCGATGGTTCCGCTGGTGGTCACCGTTGCCTGATGATTCTCATCAAGACCCTTGATGTTCGCCACGGGACCAGCAGTAGTATTCTGCGCGGTCAGCGTGAAGGTGTAGTCCGCAGCGGACGGAGCACCGATGACCTTCTTGGTCACCTGCAACGCGTTATCGGTGTCCTCGCCCATGTCGACGGGATTCGGGTTGTAGTCGTTCACGAAGCCGAAGGTCGGAACCGCGTAGTCAGCGTCATCGGAATTGGCATGATCGACAACGACCTTACCGCCGTCCGCAATCTCGTTTCCGTCCTTGTCCATGGTCTGAGTGACCGTGGTCACGGCATGCATGTTGCCGTTGCCGTTGTCCACGACCTCGATCTCGACCTTGTACTGAGACTTGTCGTAGGTAACGCCTGCGAGGCCGTCGCCCTCTGCGGGCTCAGTCTCGTCCACGATGAACGTATAGGTCTTGCCAGCGTCCGTCTCATCAAAAGTCAGGCTCTGGAGTTTGGCCATAGTGATGGTCTGATCGACCGCAGCTCCCGTGTTCTGGAAGTTCTTGTCAGCCTCAGCAGTCAGATCCGCAGCCTCGCCCTCACCGGTAATGGTGAAGTTGAATTCGCCAGCGGTCATCGGACGGTCGAGGAGCTGTTTGGTGACGTTGATGCCACCAGCGCCCTGAGCACCGTAATTCAAGCTTGCCTCGTAGACGTTGGTAAACACGGCCTTGCCGGTCTCATCGCTACCCTGGTTCTCATAGACAACAGGGCCGTCGAGCACCAGCGCACCGTTGCCGCCATCCTTGACCTTGATGGTCACCTTGGCGACATTCTGGCTGTAAGTCATGCCCTTGCCATCGGTAGTCTCGGTTCCCTGATCGTCAGCGACCTCGTTCACGGTAAAGGTGTACTCGCCAGCCTTGGGGAAGATGAGCTCGCTGAACGCAAAGTCCATACCGCTGTCCTTGGTGACAGTCTTCACCTCGGGATCAGCAAGCACCGTCTCCGGACCGCCCGTCTGGGTCAGCTGGAAGTAGAACGTCTCGTTATCACCAATCTCGCGACCCTGCAGCACCTTGGTGCCGTGGATAGCCTCATCGCCCGTCAGCGTGTAGTCCGTCGGATCATAAACGTTGGTGAACTCCACATCTGTAGGCTGCATGTCGGGCGTCGCCACGATGTGCATGCCCTCACCCTGCTCGTTGGGCTTATCGGTAATTGCAACGGTGACGGTGTACACCGTGCCGTCATAGGTCATGCCGTTCAGCGACCAGGTGCCGTTTTCGTTCTGGGTCGCACCCTGGGGGATAACCTCGCGAATCTCATAGATATAGGTGTTGTTCAGATGCGTTCCGTTGTATTTGATGGTCTGGAACGCGAAGCCATCGGGAGTCGTTCCGGTGTTGCCGATGGTGATGGTATGCGTAATCGCATCCGCACCCGCCGGCATCGGGACATCGGCAGCTCCAATCGTCGGGTTCTGTGCGGAACCACCGTTGGTTTCGTAGCCGCCGATCGCCTTCAGCTCAAACGTGAACTTGCCTGCTGCGTTCGGGTTAGTGCCGGAATTGTCCGTGTAATCCTTAGTGCCGTTGAGGTTGGTCGTGGCCTCCGTAGCATCGTAGTTGTTGGTGAACACGACCGTGTTGTCAGTAATCTGCGGCTGCTCAGCAGGCTCGTTGCCATCGATATCGGCGCGCTGCTCGAACTGGACAGAGTCAATCTTGAGTGCACCCTCACCGTCATCCACAACAGTGATGGTCACCGCATAGGTCTCATTGGAGTAATCGATGCCCGCAATCGGCTCGGTATCGTTATCCTCCTCGATGACATAGGTAAACGTGCCCGCGTTCTCAAACGTGATGTTGCTCAGGTTGACGGTGTAGTCAGCAGCAGCATCCTCGTCGTCGACCACCACGGGGTCAGCGGACTCGGGCGCAGGAGCGTTGCCTTCCGCCTTCATCGTGAACCTGAACTCGTCAGTATCCTGCCACTCGCGTCCGGTCAGATTCTTCTTCACCTTGACCAGCTGGTTGGCGCCTTCCAGCGTCACCTCGGTTGCGTGATAGGTGTTGGTGAACGAAGCAATCTGCTGGTCGCCACCCACGATGGTGCCCTCGACAGTACCGTCGTCGGTCTTGGCATTCTCTCCCGTCGAGTTGTCCGTCGTGGTGAATCCATTCTGGCTTGCTGCCTGCTCGGTCACGGTGTACTGAGCGCCGTTGGGCAGGTCGGAAATCACGACATACTGACCGCCGGCAAGGGTAATCTCGCCGTTGTCAGAAATGGTACCAGTGCTCACAGGAGTCTCGCCCGTTGCGTAAACGGAGTAGTCGTATTGGTTGGTGAGGTTGGTCTGGGTACCGTCCTCAGCCACGGTGTACAGATGCACCGTAAACTTGAAGCTGTTCTTGTCCGCCTGGGTCTCACTGGATGCATTGCCCCAGTTGACCGTCTTGTTGATTCGCAGATCGCCAGGAGCGTCAACGGAAAGCTTGCCGTTGTTGCCCAGCTTCTGAGACACACTGTTGCCAACCCACGTCGGGGTCAGGACCGTGGAAGCGGTGTCTGTGGTGTTATCACTCTTGTTGGACACGAGAGTTGCCGGACGATCCGCACGAGGCGTATCCGCCGCGATGTAAACGTTGCCGTCCCGGTAGGTAACATTCCAATCGTTACCGCTACGGGTAATGGAACCGGTGGTGGTAACCTCTTTCGCCTCGTCACCAGTACCCGTCAGCTCCCAATGGCTGTCCTGGTAATAGAGCGTGTCGTGCTGTCCGATGTTGTTGCGCGTGGCCGGCTCACTGCAGTCCTTGTCGATGAAGAGCTGCGTGTTGACGGGATAGTAATAGAACTTGTTACCATCGCTCGGCGTGAAGGAAGCCTCAGTTGAACCCTCGTCAGCGTCCTTTACAAAGTTGTTGGAATAGAAGTCGATGGTCTTGCCGTCAGCAGAGGCCTGCGCCAGAACCACATCATGATTTGCATCCTGCGGATCATTCAGAGCATCGATGACAGCGTCCTTAACGCTAACGCCGTAGAACAAACGCACCGGGTAGGTGTTGCTCACGGTCATCGTGCCGTTGTCGGTATCAACGTCATAGTTTCGCATCGGAATGAGCGATGCGGGAATCTGCACCGTAATGGTGTCACCCGTCGCAAGGTTGTTGCTCTTGGTGACCGTTACCGTGATTGTCGAAAGATCCGCGCCCTCGGGGTAGGCGGTATTCACACCCTGACCCTCGTTGACAACACCGGAGAACTCCCAGGTTTTGCCGCCATCGCTGGTCGTGCCCTCATGGAGCCCGTCAGCGAACGCGAGATACATCTTATTGTTGTCCGCGCCAACACCCGTGACTTCCATGAAGGAGCCGAGCGTATCAGTGAAGGTCAGGTAGCCAGGGGTACCCGCGGCACCCTCCACCTCTTCAATCGGGGAGCCGGAGCCTTGATTAATGGGAAGCGATTCAGTGATGTCCTTGAAGACCTGCTCGAGTCCCACCGCATTGGTTGCGGAGTAGTAATACTGCGGGGCTTCCTCGCCATCTTCTCCCTGAACCTTATCGCCGAGGGCCAAATTACCGAAATCATTGGACTGCTGCCCCCGACGATTAGTGCACTGGGCTTCAGGGTAGTTACTGGAAACAGCATTCATATAGCGATTGAAGTTGCTGTTCGTATCAGAAGGGTTCGCATCTTCAAACACGCCAATGGTATAAACAAGCGCCCCCGCCTGCTTCATGTCATAGGCATAATTGATGGCCTGACCAGCAATAGAGTCGCTAAAATTCTGATAGTTGGTCGGGTTACCGTCAGTGAAGAAAATGACAACCTTCTGAGCGTCGGGACGAGCACCGGTCAACGAACCGTCTCCATCAAACACACGCTGCGCCTGATGAAAACCGTAGTTCGCTTGAGTAGCGCCCTCGCCCTCAAGAGAGTTAATAGTGTTCGTGAGAGTGCTCACGTTCTCCATGGTATAGGAATTTAAATCACTTACTACCTGCGTATAGTTCGGTTGATAATCGTAATAATCGTCCCAATAGGTGCCATTTCCTAGTGAGTTATTCTCATTGCTCGCAAACTTTACGATAGAGATACGATGTCTGTCGTTGGGATCGGCAATGCTGTCATTCATGGTTGCGAAGGTCTCAGCAAAGCCATTTGCCGCATCCTTCAGGGCCTGCATCTTCGATCCAGCAGACTCGCTCGCCGTAATCTGCTGATAGAACTGAACGTGGTTGCGATTGTTGTCGTTACGAGAGGTGCGTGGCTCGTACTCATTGCCTTCACGATCCTGCCAGGATCCGTTGTAATAGTTCCCTTCCCAGGTAACAGCTATATAGTCATTACCGCTTCGGACGTAATACGTCCTCCACGTGTCAAGGCCCGTATAACGACCGTCATATACTTCCTGATAGGTAGTGGTCTCGATCTCGCCGATCGGATCATCCATAGAGCCAGAAACATCAAGCACAAGAACGATGTCGAGCGGGGTGATATTAGTAACGACAGATTTCAGGTTGGAGGTGGAGGAGATGGCGGACAGGCTCACCAAGAAGTCGGAGTCGGTGCCCTTTTCTACGCTCGTGTCAGCAAGCGCACCCTCGAAATCATAGTCATCATTAAAGACGCTCTTATCGGTCCAGATGCGACCGATGTTCTCGGTGCTGTCGGAGTTCGCCGCAATGGCGCTCCACGCATTCGTGGTATTCGGGTCTACCGTCGAAGCCCCGTCAATAGCGCGCTTCTGGGCACCGTTGTCGCCCGCGAAAAGCTGAGTGATCGGCGAGAGCAGCTGAACCACGCCGTTGCGCATATCAGCGTTCGCCGCAACGGGCACGGCAATAGCTGCCACGACGGCAACGAGTGCCGCAAACACAGTGAGCCGCAGTTTGCGGGAGGGCCGGCGCCTCAGGTTATTCTGGGAGAGGCACCCCCCCCCCTGTAGTGTTTTTCCAGTGCGTCATACAAACCTCCCGGCCTTGAGGGCTTCCGCCACGCGGCATGACGGTCACCATATACAGCTAGACGCGTGCCAGTTTAAACCATCTGAAGAGTCTTTTTGTTACCTTTCGATTAGCTGGGTGACCGTTCGGTGTGCAAAACAGCAGGTCAACGGTATTTTTGTACCTCCCCCCGCATATCATTGTTCTATCTTATTCGTACTGGCGCCATACGGCCAGAAACCAATCGACTAAGCGACCGAACACCTATCGGCCAAGGTTCTCAAC
The DNA here is from genome assembly GCA_944320975.1 of uncultured Atopobiaceae bacterium. Classification (GTDB taxonomy): domain Bacteria; phylum Actinomycetota; class Coriobacteriia; order Coriobacteriales; family Atopobiaceae; genus Thermophilibacter. The sequence goes on from CALUJM010000001.1 coordinate 86,927, forward strand.
TGGCGCTTTTCCGCGTTGTCGACCACACCAAGTTCGAACACTTATCAAAAACGATATATGGGCCACCCTGTCATTTGGTCGCTTGTTCACGAGCGGTCGTTCTTCTCGGCATTCGCGCGCTAAACGGCGTTCAGCGCATCTCCATATTCTCTACACAACCCTTTGACAGCAGAGCGCCCGCGAGACGGATACCCCTGAGGTATCTGCCCTGCGGGCGTTAAGAGATCTGTCGTATGGGCTCCGCCTCGGTCGCTGCCAAAGCAACCGCAATGGCAACACCAAACGCGAGAGACGCGAAGCTTCCCACCATCAGGAGATTGATGACGCGTCCTCGCTATAGACGTCTGAGTACTCGCCCATCCCGCGGAAGTCGAACTCTTCGCTGAACGCCCCCTCATAAGCCTCCGTCACGGGAGCGTCGACCTTTTCAAAGACCATCTGGGCGATTCCCTTGCCGCAGTCAAGACGAATCTCGTTCCCGCTGACGTTGGTCACGCGGAAATAGATCGCGCTCTTATGTCCCGGGAAGTACAGGGGCGCGTCCAAGCGCAGCCCCTGGCGAATACGGGAGTTGCGGAGCAGGACGCGGGCGGCGAGGTCCCGCGGGAGGCTCACGACCTCCCTGCTTCCCACAAAGACGGAGTGTCCCGGTTTCAACACATACTCGGAGAAGGAGCCGGACTCGGTGTAGAACTCCTTCGTGGTGAGGTCGTAAGAGACGGGTCCGACGTTCTTCTCGAGAGCGTCGGCAAGCGCGCCCGACTTGATGAGCGAGCGAATTTCCTCATCGTTCAGCAGCACGGCAAAGCCTCCCTAAATAGTTGTACGAGAGTATACACCCCACCAAACATAGGCGCCCCGCCGAGCGCTGGGGCTCAACGGGGCGCCGAGAAGGACGCGCGGCTCGTCAGACACGACACCGCACGACCAGATGGGCCTTCCCGTCGGAACCGACGACGCAGAGCGCGAACCCGCCTGCCTCCTCGTCCTCGACTGCACGGGCGATCTCCGTGGGCTGAAGAGGCTCCACGCCATCGACCACATACGCAAAGTCGTTGCCCAGCATGTCGCTCAGCACGACCTCCTCGCCTCCGGCAAGCTCTGAGAGCGGCCCCAGCTGCGAATCCGCATCGCTGCCGACCACCACGAGGTCCCCGCCATAAACCGTGCCGGAATACCTGCACGGCGCCACGCCCAGCTCCGCCCCATCCCACACGGACGACACGGGAAGCTCAAGTCCCAGGGCGTCTACCCTCAGCATCCCCAGATACTCCGCACCGTCAATCTCGACGGTCGGCATGTCCGCAGCGGGGTCGACAAAGCGGGCATCTAACCGAACGGCGGGCTCGGGCATCGCATCCAGCACCGCACGCGTCCTGCGCCTCAGCAACTGATCACTCCGGGCTCCAACCGCCGCGAGAACAACTGCGGTCAGCAGCGCCGCCACGCCCAGCGCTTTCAGCCACACCCCCTTGGACCGAGAAGACAGTCCTCTCACAAGCGCCCGTCCTTATCAGCCTTCCCGCCAAGCCACCAGCCGATTGCGTAGAGCAGCACACCTGCTGCCGCGAGCGGCCCAACCAACGAGCGGGCCATGCCCGTATTGGGTACATCCTCCTCGTTTGGCCTGTCGGGGTCCCCGGGCTCATCCGGATCTCCGGGCTTGTCGGGATCGCCCGGAATATCCGGGTCATCTGGCTCGTCGGGGCCATCTGGCTCGTCGGGCTCGTCGGGGCCATCTGGCTCGTCGGGCTCGTCGGGGCCATCTGGCTCGTCGGGATCGCCCGGATCGGGCTCGTCCGGGTTGTCGGGATCGGGACCGTCAGGATCGTCCGACCCCACCGCTTCATTCTCGATAATGAACGTGTCACCCTCGCGGTGAACGGACCCCGTGTACCCCTCCGGCACCGAAGCCTCCACCACGGTCCACGTGTACGACGCATCAAGGTCCGTCCACGTGTACGACCATCCGTTTGCCGCGCTCAGAACCTGACTATCGTACAGCGCGCCGTCGCGCAGGAGCTGTGCCGTGATGCTTTCCGGGCGCTCGGATGGGTCGTCCCCCAGCCACAGCTTCACCACGCTTACGCTCGTGTGCGTGACGGGAGGCGGCAGCGGTGTGTCTTCGTGCTTGAGCTCCACTATTGCGTCGTATACCCAGCTGTCGTCATCATCCAACTGTGGCACCATCACCAGCGCCGGCTCCTGCTCGTAGCGGATACCGCCCTGGGTGACGGAGCTGCTCGTCACCAGGTAGAGGCCAGGCTCAAGGTCGGCAAATGTCGCGCGCCCATCGGGGCCGGTCGTGGCGACGGCGTCCGCGGCAAGGCCGTCCCGCTCCACGTAGCCGGCAAGCGTCTGCGCAGCGGCACGCCAGCCGGCGGAGTCCTCGATGTCTAGCGAGACGCCGTACCCCTCGTAGTCCGCATCGAGTTCAAGGCGCACCGTTGCGGACACGCTCGCCACGTGCCTGAGCTCGACCTCAGCACCGGTGATCCCGACCCCGTCATCCTGATAGACCACGGTCAGCGAGCCCTTTCGCGTCGTGTCAATGAGACCGTACGCTCGGGCCGTCCGCGGGGCGAGCGCCAACACTGCGACCGCAGCGAGAAGGACGCCGAGTACCGCTCCCGCAAACCTCCTGAATAGAGGACCCCTCATTGGTCCTTCCCCTCTCCCCGGCCGGCCTCGCAGCCGCCCGGCACATTCCCGGCTCCGCCCACGGCGGCAAAGTGGCGCCCGGCGCGCGCAACTACCTCCGCGTCCCTGCGCCTGCGCCGCCTATCCGTCACGACAAGCGCCCCGATGAGCGCCGCGACGATGGGCGCGGCAACGAACGGCGCCACGTACGCCGGGTCTATCTGCCGGGCGTCCGCCACCACGCGCGGCGCGTCCGGGTCGTTCGCCACGCGATGCCCGCGCACGAGCAGGCGGTGCGTGTTCACCCCGTAGGGCGTGCACGTCACGAGCGTGCAGAGGTCCTGCCCCGGGACGATCTCGATATCGTCTAGCTGGTCAGGCTCCACAATGCGAATTTGATCAACCTCGTAGGTGAGGGTCTCGCCCAGGGTCTCGAGGCGGAAGGTATCGCCCTCGCGCAGCTGGTCGATGTTGCTGAAGAGCTCGGCCGAGGGCAGGCCGCGGTGGCCCGATATCACACAGTGCGTGCCGGGACCGCCCACCGGCAGCGACGTGCCCTCGATATGCCCGATCGCCACCTGCAGCACCGCGGAATCGACGCCGTGGTAGACCGGCAGCGACACGCGGATGCTCGGAATCTCGACATAGCACATGATGCCTTCGTCGGTCACATTGAGCGCGTCGAGGTAGCGCTCGTGCTCGCGCTCCGTGGGGTAGTAGCGGTTGGCAAAGCCGGGCAGGTCGGCGTTATAGCGCCGCGCGTCGGCGAGCATGGCCTCGGCGTCGTCCTCGCCCATGCGCGCCGTTGCCGAGGCGTATTCCGCGATCGCGTGCGACTGGTTGAACGAGTTCCACCAGTCGCTCACGAACGGGTACAGCAGCAAGACGACCCCCGCGATGAACGCGATCAGAAGCGCGATGGTCGATTTGCCGAGCTTCAAGGGACGTCTCCCGCCTAGCGTATGCGGCTCGCACGGAACTTGGCCACGAGGCCCACGCCCGCCACGACCGCCAGCACGGCGCCCGCGACGATGATGACCGTCCGGCCCATGCCGCCCGTGGAGGGCAGCGTCGCGCCGCGGAGGTTGACCACGCTGGCGGTAAGGGAGCCAGCACTCACGTCAGGCGTGAACGTCAGCGCGTCGTCGGTCGCGCTTCCCGTAAGCGCCGTTATCTGCGAACCGGTAGCACCGATTTCATGCCCGGCCGCGATCGTGAACTCGACGGGATCCATGGTGTTGTAACCGGCGGGCGTGGCCGTCTCGGTCAGGCGGTACGCGCCGTCATCAAGACCGTCGAACGTGAACTCGGTCCTGTCGTCGGCTGCGGCGATCTCCTCAACAAGGCTCCAGGTATCCGCGGCACCATTTGCGCCCTTGATCTTCTTCTCGAGCTTGAAGGCGGCGCCATCGAGTGCGCTCTGCTTTTCGTCAACCTTGTTGATAATCACCTGATACGTGAACACGGTCACCGTGTCGGACACGGTTTTGGCGGTCTTGCCGCCCGTCACGTCGCGGGGGTCGTTCGAGTACTCGAGCGTCGCGGTGTTGTCGTTGCCGGCGCCGCCGACCGTCGCCGTATTCAGCAGCGTCGCGTTGTACTCGACTTTGATGGCGGAGCCCGCCTTGACGCTGGCGATGCTCTTGAGATCTGCGAATTTGACCTCGAACGTGCACTCGTCGGAAAGAGCGGTGGTCGCAATCTCGTACCCGCTGGTTACCGGGGTGTCGCCAACGCTCACCTTGATGCTGGCAGAGTCAAGCTGCAGGCCGGCAGCGAGCGTGTCATGGATGACGAACTTATACGCTGCGTAGTCGTCGTAGTTCTCGGCAACAGTCGCGGTGATCGTAAAGGGCACAACATCGCCGAAATCGTAATCAGCGGAATCCCCTACAGTGGAGACTCCGGTCGAGTCGTTGACGTCGGTCACCTGCTTAGTGATAGTCGGAACATCTGCCTTCGACTCTACCGTGACATTGCCGAGCAACTGAACCATGAACTTGCTGTACGCGTTCGCCGCCGTGCTGTCCTCGTCCAGGTCGTCTTCGATGATGATGTAGTAGCCATCTCCAAGCCCGCTGATGGTATAGGTATACGTGGAATCCGGGGTCAGGACCGAAGAGGTGCCGTTGCCCTTGACGTGCTTGGCGACGATGGCGGCAAACGCATCGATGGCGTCGCTGTCGGTTTGGAACACCTTCGCGCCCGTGCTGTCGACAGCGTTCTCAAGCACTTTGGCCACATCCGTCGCGCTCTTGCAGTTGCTGAAGTAGTCCCCGATGGCCTGATCCTGCTGTATGGCACCCAGCACATCGTCGTTCACGCCGGAACCCCACTCCACGTTGGAAAGCGTCGGGGTATTGTCCACGGTGTCGTCGTAGTCACCGCTGAAGATCTGGTAGGCCACATAGGTATGGCCGCCGGTCTCCGAGATGATCGTGATGGTGTGGCCCTCTGCCGCGAGCGCGGGAACGGCGAGGGCGAGCGTGGCGATGAGCGCGCACGCGAAGGAGATGAGAGCCTTGATCTTTCTCATGCCCGGTCCTTTCGGTAGATTGGTTGCGGTTTCGGTCGTTGGGATGCGTTCGTTCGTTGAGCTGTGAATCGTTTTCTCATGCGGCGGCGATGCGCCGATAGGCCAGATCAAAGGGCATCGCCCCCTTCGCGGCGACGGCGCCACACAGAGCCGGCAAGCGCGCCCACGGCGAGCGCCGCACCTGCGGCGAGCATCGCCGCGCGACCCGCGCCACCCGTGGAGGGCAGCTCGTAGGGCACGTGGTTCTCCACCGTGAAGTCGAGCGTCAGCTTGGTGGAATCGGCATTGGAGCGGTAGAGGCGCCAGCCCGACGCCGGCTCGACGTAGCCCGTGGGCGTCCGCACCTCGACCAGGTAGTAATCCTGGCCGGTGAGGCCGCTCCAAGTGTGCTTGCTCTCGCTCGCGAGGTCGATCACGCTGTAGAGGTAATACGTTGTGCCGCTGACCTGCACGGTCTCAGAAACGTCCTCGAGTCCCGAGGGCACCGTGGGCTTCACGGCGGGCTCGGTGGGACTGTAGAGCGCAAACGCGGCGCCCGCGAGCGGCTTGCCGGTATCGCCGTCGACCTTGGTGAGGGCGACCGACCACTCCTCGTAGAGGTTCACGCAGGTGATCCGTTCGGCGCGGTCGCGCTGATAGGTGAACGTATAGGTGCGCGACGCGGGGTCGATCGTGCCACTCGCGCTGCCGTTGGTGCCGCGGATGCCCTGGAAGGAGTAGCCCTCCTCCATCGCGGGCAGCTCGGTGACCGAGTAGGTCTGGTCGTGCTCCCAGGTCCAGTCCGCAAGCGAGCGCAGCTGCTCCGCCTCGGACTGACCCTGCTTTACGGTGAGCTCGACCGTCTCATGCGCGCGCTTATCCGCATCCAGCTTCGCCTCAAGATCCGCCTCGTCCGTATACAAAACGGCATCGCCTTCGTACACCATGAACTTGAAGGTCGCATCGCTCTTGGCCGGAACCGGCGCGTTCTGCGCGTTCACCGTCTCTTTGGTGAGCGTGGGCACCGTCGGCATGCGCACGCCGACCACAGAGGTCATCGCCTGCACGGTATCGAAGACGCCCGCCTGGGTAGTCGGTCGCCGGCAGGAGTAACCGAAGCTGTTCCATGCCGCGGCATCGGGCGTGGCGTCGGAGCCCGTCTTGGCCTTGAACGACACAAGGACCTTCGAGCGGTCCGGAATCGGCTTATTCAGCTTGATGCGGAACGCCGTGACGTCGTCGAGCTTCGTCACGTCCGAGGTCCAGGCACCGTCATTGTCACCGTCCCAGTCCTCGTCGGTAAACGTCGGCGTCTCATCGGTGCGGTACTCGACGGTGTAGTCGGCGCCCGCTGTCAAAGCCTTTGTCGTAGCGCTCTCGCCCTCGCCGGAGACCAAACGGATATCGAACTTACCATCTGCCAACAGCACGCTGAACTCGCTGTTGCGCGCGGCCGTGCTGTCAAAGGCGCTCACGTCGCCCACCCGCGGGAGATTGTCTATCATCACGAGGTCGCTCAGCGCCTGCCCGGTGCTGTTGGTGACGGTGAAGCCGTAGGTCAGGTTGCCGTCCGTGACCTCGCTCGCCTCGCCCTCCAGGCGTATCGCGTTCGTCTGGCCCCACGAGCTCGCGGTGTTGCTGCCCGCAGTGCCATTCTCCGTAATGTCCTTCTGGATGCCGGCGACCGAGCCCGAGGCGACGTTTATCGACGTGCTCGCCATGACGGAGTGCCACTCTCGCTCGGTCTTGTCGCTCGTCGCCGCGGTGATCTTCGTGTCCGTGCCCTGGTACGTGGCGTCGAACTCCTGCGTCAGCGGCGTGAGGTAGGCGTAGTTGGTGTAGACGCCGTTTTTATAGGTGCCCGACATGTTGCGAGACGAGAACTGCACGTCGGAGTACCCGCCGTTGCCCTGGACGTTCCTGCCGGAGAACTTGAAGCGGATGCGCAGCACCTCGCGGCCGTCCTCATAGCTGAGCGACATCTGGAAGTTGGGATCACCGGTCGTGGGGCTGTTGAGATTGGAGCTGAGGTAATACCACGTGCCGTCGGCCTTGATGTAGTCGGCCTCCGTCTCGCCGCGCCACTTGACCTCGACCTCCTCGGCGCCGGGTTCGTGCTCCCCAATGGTTACCATGGGCCGTTGATCAAGCGTCCAGATCGAATTGCCGTGGGCGTCATAGATGCCCACGTGCACGACGTCGCCCACAAACGTGTAGGGCGCCGGCAGCTCGTCGGTGATCATGTAGTCGTTCATCGACTGGTTGCCCGTGTTGTACGCGCGGACGTTCCACGTGATGATCGACTCGGGAGCGGCGGAGCCCGCGTACTTCCGCGGCGAGGCGCCGGGCGCGGTGTCGGTGACCTCGATGGCGCTCTTGGTGATGCCGGGGATGATGTCGCCGCGCGTGAGGGACACGTCGGACACGAGCCAGTTAGCGTTGTCCTCCTCATCGGTAAAACCGTACGACTCGGGCTTGAAGGCCTCGGCCGTCATGATCTCGGGCAGGGGGTCGTCGTTGGGGCTACCGAGGTTGGTTTGCCCATCCGGGGCGGCGCCCTCGTAGCCCGTGACGCGAAGGCCGTCCTCAGTCGAGAGACGAACGCCGGAGCCCGAGGGGTCGCTGTAAGCCATGGCGACGAGGTTGGTGGCCGTGTCATCCGACGATGCCGCCTCGGAGCCGGTCGTGGTTCGGTATGCAAAGACGAGGGCCTCGTTCTTCTCGAGATAGCACTTCTCGAGCTCCTCGTCGTAGCCGATCGAGCCCTCCCCGTCGCCGGCGGGCGCGACGTTGAACACGGCCGTGCGCCCCGATCCGCTCTTGGTGATCGTTGCCTTCTTGTAGGCAATTTCCGCTCCGCCCTCAAGCCCCGAGAACGTAACGAAGGGGTTGGTTATGGAGCTCGCAGTGCCCGATGCCGTATTAATCGGGTTCGAGGTGCCACCCGACGTGGACCCGGTGCTATAGAGCGTGGCGAACGAGATGCCGCGCGGCAGATAGTCCTGAATGTCGTTCACGTACAGGCGCTTGTTGCCGGTGTTCACGAGCGCGATGTAGTAGATGGCGCCGTGATTCACGCCGTCCTTGTTGCTGTAGTAGTAGCGGTTGCCGTCATAGGAGATGTTCGAGGATCCCGCGATGCCCGTGTAGGCGCCGTACACGCCCTTCTGCAGCAGGACCGATCCCTGCTCGGAGAGCTCGTGCGAGACCGTGCTCTCGTAGCCGCACACCCACAGTGCGTTGTAGACCCACCGGCCCGCGGTGGCGTCGCAGTAGCTCTGCCAGTCCTCACCGTCGGGGAAGGTGAGCGTCACGTAGACGTACGCCGACTCGCCGCGCGGGATGGTGAGCGAGGCGTCCTCGTTCCAGCAGAGGTACTGTTGGTTATTGGTCTGAATGGGGCCTCTGTACGAGTAGTCGTCCTTCGTATAGGCGTCCTTCACGCTCCAGTTGGTGGTCCAACCGTTGTTCTTGACCTCGTCGGAGGAGCCGACCACCTTGACCGTGATCTTGTCCTTATCCCATGTGAAGGCACCGTAGTTGTTGGGAAGGGCGTCGATCAGGTCCGTGTTCTTCAGCGTGTAGCTATCGGACACGGTGTTCGTGAATTTGAGACGGTAGGTTACCGGCGCCCCGCGCTCGATGGCGCTGAAGTCGTCGGCGGCGAGGACGTCGTTTTCCGGGTTGGTCCCGTCGCGCGTCACCACGATGTCTTTCGTGAAGCCGATCATGGAGCCACCGCCGGTGACGCTCGCCCAGAGGTTGCCCTTCGAGGCATCGTTGGCGCGCACCGTGTTGCCGACGGCAAAGTTGCCCGAAACGCCCGCAGTGTCGACGACGGTCTGGTAGCGCAGCGACAACTGGAAGCTCTCCGCAGGGGCTTCGCCGATGTACCACACGATGCTCGTGGTGCCGCCGGCCACCGTGATGCTATCCGCGCGCCAGTACTGCTTGGGATCGATGCCCTCGCCAACGCCCACGTAGACGTCCTCGTAGATGCCGTCTTCTGCGAGCACGTAGTAGTCCGTGCTATCGAAGGTCACCTCATCAAGGCCCTTGTCCGCAAGGGCGAGGTTCTCCTCCACCGGCACGAGCAGACGCTGGTTGCCCGTGATCGTGTCGAAGATCGGAAGGTTCTCGTAGGTGCCGTTGCCGTAGTGCGTGAGGTCGATGCTGTAGTCGATGACGTCTAGGTCCTGGACGCCGCTCAACGACACGTCCTGTGCCGTGCCGCCGCGATAGACCTGATAGCCCTTGTCCAGCACGGCTTCGCGCACAAAGTCGTGGCTCAGCTGAGCGGGGGACTTCACGCCACGGTTGACCGTCACCTGATTGGTCACGGTGGTGAGGGTCTCCTCCGGATACTCCCCACCGTAGTCGGCATCGGTGGCCTGGAACGTATTCTTAATCGTGGTGGGAACCTTGTAGTCGATGGTCGTGGAGCCCTTGATCGTGTACGGCTCGTTCGCCTCGGCGAGCGTCCACGTGCAGGTGTAGGTGACATCCGGCGTCACGTCGTAGCCGACGCCGAGGAGCAGCGCCTCCACGCTCTCCCCCGTCACCGCCGGCCTATCGTCAACGACAAGCTGGTAGAGCCCGTCGTCCATCTTGCTGATGGTCAGCGTGTGGCCATCGGTCGACTTAAGGTCAGAGTTAGTGGGCGTCTGATAGGCGGAGCCGTCCCCATAGGCAGGAGTGACCGCCGGGCTGCCGCCCTCTGCCATGAGCAACGTGGCGTTGCCAATGACGATCTCGAGCTTGTCGCCGTCTTTGCCCTTAAACATCTCTTCCATATTCTCCGGTTTGATGTAGGCGTTCTGACCCAACGTATTCGTCACCCGGAATGGCTCTGTCCCGTCAAGTGTGTAGTCCATGGCGCCCGGATTGCTGAGCGACACGGTGTAGATGACGTCCTCGCCCAGGTAGGCCACGTCATCTGAATCCAGCGGGGACGTCTGCGTGACGCTCAGCGAGCCCGCACCGCTGCCCAGGTTGGTCTTGACCTCCCGGTGCGAGCTGTGGCTCTCCCCGTGCTGGTAGTGAATCGTCGAATCGGCCTCGTTGGTGATCTGCGGCGTGCCGCTCTGGCCGTACTCGGCAAGATCGATCGTCACAGCGTCGGGATAGAGCGTGATGGCAAGGCTGCGGAAGACCATCTCACTCGAGCCGACCGTGTCGCCGCTGCTGTTCTCAAACTGGAAGCGGAACTCCAGCCGGCCCTCGTCGTTGAGTTCGAGCTCGATCTCCTTGGGCGTGTCGTCGGAGTTGGCGGTGTTCTTGACCGAGATGACCGGCTTGCCCGCCGCGACCATCGTGGCCACCCAGCGCTGACTGCTCGGGTTGGTCATGACTACCTGGACCTCGCCGTTCTCGATGGCCTCGGCGACGGCCTCCTCCAGCGCCATGCCCGCCGGCATGGTGAGCGTGTCCACAAGCTCGTAGTACTTAACGTAGTCCTTGCCGGCGGAGCCCGACGTGTTGCCGCCCGCCTGGGAGTGGCTGATGTTCCACACGAGCTCGCCCGCGAGCTTACCCTCGCCCTCGGTGTCGCCCTTGACGACCTGCATGTTGGCGGTGCCGCTCGCCGCCGACTTGTTCACGTCCCAGCGGGCCTGCTCGGTCGTCCACTGGGCGAAGATCATGTCCTCGTTGTTGCTCGGACGATGGGACTCGTCGAGCTTGACCTTGCCGTCTGTGTCGATAAGACCGGCGCTCTTGAGCGGCTTGCCGATCTCGCCCCAGATGAGCGCGCCGCCACCCGCCGAGCTGGGCGAGGGGTAGAACATGCTCACCGGGAAATCGATGGTGCCGCTCACGGAGGGGATGAACTCGAGACAGAACGTGTAGGGGTCCTCGGTGGCGTAGCTCTTGATGGTCTGGCCGCCATAAGTGACCTCGGCACCGGGGCGGAACGTGTCCGACAGCGAGCCGTCGGCGGTAGTGAAGTGGACGAAAATGCGGTAGGCCGCGTCCTTGGGCTGCGCTCCGATCGTCAGCTTCGCCCTGATCTGCAAGCTGTTGCCGGTGAGCAGCCGGTAGCCGCCCGCACTCTCGTCGTCCTTCACGGGGACCCACTCAGGGTCGCCGTCGACCGAGATCTCGAGCGCAGGAAGGCCGGCATACTCGTTCGTGCCCTCAACGCTCAGCCCCTGGGAGCCCGTCATGTTGTTACCGAAGTCCGTCTCGTCCAGCGAGTCGGTAAGCCCCGTGTTGTTGAACGCACCGTAGCCGATGATCACGCCCTCATTGGTAAAAACCTTCTGCGCCTCTGCGACGGTAGTCGCCTCGTTGACGGACGCGAGCGTGGGGCAGCCGGCGAGCGCGTTGGTCTCGAGCAGCTTGATGTCCTTCGGCTGCTCGAACGTGATGCTCGTGAGCGCGTTCGCGAACTTGAGCGCGTCACGGCGGACGGTGTCGACGGTGTAGGTCTCCCCGCCGACCGTGAGCGTGCCGGGGACCGTCGCGTTCGTCAGGTTGGGCGGGCAGTACACGAATGACGCGGTGCCGTCCTCATCCAAGGTGTACACGAGGCCGTTCGCGTCAACGTGCACCGTGCCCGAGACGTTGGCCAGCGGCGAGGACAGACTCGAGAAGGCGCCCGCCTCCACCGTGAAGGTGTGGTCGGGCTCAAAGGTGACGTCCTCCACGTAGCGGCCGATGACCTCGAAGCCCGCGCCGATGTTCTGGACGTTCTCGCCGATCACCAGGTCGTAGCGCAGCTTGCCCGATGCGAACGTGGTGGGAAACGTCTGCACGTCCGCCGCGTCGTAAACGAGCTTGTGCAGGGCGACGCAGCTTTGGAAGGCATTCGAGCCGATGGAGGTGATCGATGTGGGGATCGTCGCCTCCTCGAGCGCATGGTCGCCGCTGTAGACCGCGCTGAAGTCCGTGCCACAGCTCGCATCGTCCGCGATCGTCACCTTCCGGAGCATGTCGCACTCCTGGAACAGGTTGTTCATACTCGAGATCGTGACACCCGCACCGAGACTCACCTCGGAAAAGTCGGAATATGAGAACGCCGCATTGGGAATGGTCACCTCGACCATGTCCGGAATCGTCACCTTCTGCAGGCGCAGGCAGTAGCGCAGCGCCTGCTGGTCGATGGCGGTGACCTCGTCGGGCATCACGTACTCGGTCGCGTAGCGCCCGGCGGGGTACTTGACGAGGGTCCAGGTCTCGGGCTCCGTGCCGGTGCGGCAGTAGAGCGCACCATCCTCGCCCACGAAGTGCCCTTCCGCAGTCGCACCGCCCGTGATCTGGTACTCGGCCGCGTCGCACATGTAGAGCCAGTTGGTATCCGTGCTCGCAAGCGTGCTGGGGAGCACCACCACGCCGTCGGCGGTCATCGAGTTCTCGAGCACGCGCGAGCCGAGCGTTTCCACGCCCTCCTCGAAGGTGATCTTGGTAAGCGTCTGGATGTTGTGGAACGCGCCCATCTCGACGGTCTTCACGGTACCGGGGACGACGATCTCCTGGTCGAAGTTGTTGTTCTCGAACGCCCAGGTGCCGATGGAGGTCACGGTGGAGGGAATGCTCACCCCGCCCGTCGCCCGGAGGCTGGAGAACGCATGGTTGCCGATACGCGTGATGCCCTCGCCAACCACGATGTTGTCGACGTTATCGCGCGCCGCGCTGTAAAACGGCGACGTGCTGTAGTCCGGCATATCGCCGGTGCCCTCCACGTAGAGCGTGCGCACGCCGCGCTCGTCGCGCACCAGGCGCCAGGTGATCTGCGAGTTTGCGAGCGCGCCCTCGGCGAGAATCACGTCGGTCGGGCCGTCATACGTGACAAAATCACCCTCTATGGGCTGATGAGTCGCTCCTTCGGCCAACTGCACAGCGGTTGGTTCCGTACCGGAATCTTCCTCGACGTCCTTCTCGACACTTTGCTCCGCGTCCTGCTCGGCGTCCTTCTCATCCGCTTGCTCGACATCAGCCGGCAGCTCGATTCCGGGAACCTCGCCGTCCGCCTCGAGCGTGACGGCGGGCAGGACGAGCATGTACACCGTGACAAATACCACGACAGCAGAGAGACAGGTGACGGCAATCTGCCAGACGCGGTGCCTGCGATAGCGCCGCTCAAGCCTCCGGGCAAGCTCGGTGATGCTCGGTGCCGGCCTCTTGTTGTTCCGAACGCCCATCTAGCTCACCGGACCAAGCTCTGTAAGCGGCCAGATTCTAAACGAGATGTTGCCCACGACCTGCTCCTCGGCCACACAGCCAATAGTTGAGCTGCGGCTATCGACAGACGTTGCTCGATGGTCGCCCATGACAAAGTAGCGCCCATCGGGCACCTGATAAGGAAGATTGATGTCGCACTCACCAAGCGCCTTGTCCGTGAGATAGGGCTCGTCTAGCGCCTGGTCGTTCACGAACACGTTGCCGTACTTGTCGATGTCGACCCAATCGCCAGGACCGGCGATGACACGCTTAACAAGTATTTTGTTGTTGTAGTAGAAGGCGATGACGTCGCCGGGCTCGAAGACGCCCCCTTTTATAGACACCACGAGCTGACCGTCGTGCAGCGTAGGAGTCATGGAGGAGCCCGTGATCTGCAGGACCGGCGTCGCCAGCGTTGCCACGAGCACCGCCGCGGCGGCAACCGTCACAAGGATTGCCAGCGTGCTGCGCAAGGCCCTCGCAAAGCGGCTTCTGGTGAGCTCTCGCTCCAGCTCTGTGTAGAGGACGTCCAGCGTGGGGACTTCCAAGTGTGCAGAGTCTCGCTCAGCAACGAGACCCGCCGCTCCACTGGAGCCCCGAATCGTATCAGTTTGAAGTCTTAGCCGTGAAGGGAGGGGGGGGGGTCGCTGCTCTTCCGTATTGAGTGGCTATATCGCGCTCATAATGAGCACCGACATACGGTATCGAGGAGGCGGGGCTAGCGTTGCTCTCCTCCTGCGCTATGAGGAGCTCGAGTAGCTCCCTCTTGGTCAGCTGTCCAAGCTCCCGTCTCACCGTTTCCGTCTTTCGCCTGCTAATTGAGCTGTTGCAATTCTGCTGAATGAAGCAAATCTAACATACCCTCAACCCTGCCTTAAGCGCCGAAATCCGCTATTTACTGGGCACACTTTGCCGCTGGCTTCAATATTAATTTTGAATTTTATGTTTAAAAAGCGTAGAGGAGGGGGGATATAATGCGTTCTCTATCAACGCAATGCTGGATAAATCCAAAAACGTTGGAGATTGTTAATCGATCTGCGGGATAGTCCACATATTTGACCTGTAACTTGTGGGCCTACAAAGAGCGATAATCCGCCCCCTGTTCTTTTGTGGAATATTGGTGGAGTTGGGCGCGGTGTCCGTGGCCGTCTGGCCATCATCGGCCACGCTACCGTAGACGGTCGTGTAGTTGGCGAAGCTGCTCTCCTCGCGGATGCCGTAGTAGTAGGCGTAGCCTTCGTTGTCGTACTTCTCGAGCGTGAGCCCCGGGTATTGGCTGGCGAGAAGGGCGCCGAGGTCGATGGCATTATTCTTCGTGACCTCCTCCACCTTGGCGGTGAGCGTCACGAAGTTTCCAGCGGCGTCCGTGACCTGAGCGGCGTTGGCCGCGGTGTCGACGTTGCTGGAGTAGCGCCAGAGCGTGAAGGTGATCGTGGCATCGCCCTTGGGGCGCTTGCCCTGCTTGTCATCGGCATCCAGCCACTGCTTGGTGGCGGTGAACGTAGTGGTGCCCACGCGCAGGATCGTGGCGGTGCCCCCGTCGTAGACGGCCGTCGTGCTGGAGCCGTGGTTTGCGGACGCGGCGTTGTCGTAGGTGACGGTGTAGCCGTCGCCCGGCGTGGGGCCTGGGGTCTCGGGCGTGTACGTGAGGCCGTACTCGATGGGGAGGCCGTCCAGGCCGTAAGCGGGGGCGGTGAGCTTGTAGGTGCCGGACTCGGCGTCCCAGGTCCCCGTCCAGCCGGGCTGCTTGTTCACGACGGAGAGCGGCACCTCGTTGTCGGTGCCGTCGATGACCACAAAGTCGGAGGCCGGCGCGGGGCCCATGCTGAGCTTCTCCTCGCCCACCTTGGCCACGATCGTGTAGGTGGAGGTTGCCAGCAGCTGGAAGTTCAGGATGCCGTCCTCGCCCTGCGTGCGGTGGTAGCCCTCGGGCTCTGCGGCGCTGGAGAGGGTCCAGGTGACGTTATGGGTGATGCCGTTGCTGTCCTTGACCTGGGTGTAGAGGCCGGAGGCCGTGGCGGTGTAGGTGCCCACGCCGGTCTCCTTGACGGAGAAGAGCCTGGCGATGGCGTCCTCGCTCATGTCAAAGTACTTCTCGGCGTTCTCCTCGTTCAGGGGGAGGGGATCGCCGCCGTCGAGGGAGAACGTCAGGGAGAGGCCCTGCGCCACGGCGTCCGTCCCCGGGCGCTTGTTGCCGGAATCGTTGTTGTCATACCAGTTCATAGTGAGGGACGCGCTGCCGGAGGCGTTGCCCACGGGCTCGTAGGTGACGTCTGTCTGAGACGCGGCGTCCGCCTGCTCTTCAGAGGTCTCCTCGGTGGTCTCCTCGGTCGTGCTCTCTTCCTCGGCTTCCTCGACCATGGGAAGCTCGATACCGAGCTGTTCGATGAGCTTGGCCGCTGCCGGAAGCGTGAGTTTGGCCTCCTGCGTATCCGCCTCATCGTCGGAGCTGGTCTGGAGAGCCCAGATGAGCTCGGCATCGTCCTCAGCGAGCAAGCTGCTCTCGAGGCTCACGGAGAGCTCCACATCAGATCGCGTCGATGTGATGGTCTGTTCGGTTTGGTCGGTTGATTCGACTTGGTCGACAGCTTGGTCGGTCTGGTCGATGGCAAGATCTTCGGGCTCCGTGAGGGTCACCTTGAGCGCGGTGCCCTCGTCCTGAGCCTCTGCCGTGGCAATACGGACAGTCGTGGGCTCGTCGTTCTCGTCGAGTTCGAAGATGTCGATGGGCTGGTCGGTGTCCTGAAGCGTCACGCCGTCAGGGAGCTTGACGGTGAAGTAGTCGCCTGCGATCAGGGACGCGGGGACGTCCGTGGTCTCGGCCTCCTGGTCGGACGTGTCTCCCTGAACAGCCGAATCAAGCGAGAAGGACAGGTCAACTGAGGCGGGAAGCTGCTCGGGGAGCAGATCGAGGGGGTCGGTGCCCTCGGCGCCCTCCTCGGGCTCCGCGTCCTTCTCGGCATCTTGGTCGGTGGTGTTCAGAAGCTCCTGAACGGCACCGTAGTCGATGACGAGGTTGTCAGCCATGAGCATGAGATGGGTCGTGTCGCCGGTCCAATCCCACGCCTCCGTGCGGACGTCCTCAGGCTCGGACTCGAGCTCCGGCTCTTGGCTATTGTCTGTTTGGTCGGGGTTGGTCGATTCCTCCGTCAGAACCAGGTCCTGCAGCTCGTCGCCCTGGATGACCTGAACGCTCTCCAGATTCTCGACGTCGGTTCCCAGAGGGGACGCAAATGCCGTGGAGAGTCCGTTGCCAAACGCGGCCTCAAAGGAAAGGACGCCTGTGAGCATGACCGCGACGGCACGCTTCCATCTCTCCTGAGTCCCGCGCGCGGCCACCCTTGCGCGACGCTTGTCCATGCGCTCCCCGTTGCGCCTGTTCCAACCCACGCAATGATCCTTCCGACCGCTCACCCTCAACGTCAAGACACGGGTGAGCCCTATAGACACACAAAACGACATATACCCTCTATTGCATGGGAGGGGGAAGGTTTCAATCAGGTTCCTGTTGACTTGCCTAAAGGTTGTATCTCAGACATAAGCGCAGCTAATGCGCGCTATTTCGTTGCATTAATCCAATAGTCAACGGTGTTCGATTCATGGACAAATGTCCTGCCCCTTGGTCGAATGGGCTACCCGTGTTTGGTTGTCTTGACAAACATAAGGAATAGGGGCGACCACTTATGTGTGTAGTCGCCCCGTAATACGTTCTACCTCGTATTTTGTCGTTGTTAGTCGTTAGTCGTCAGATAGTCGACGAGAGATAGCATCACACAGGAGGGCGCCCACGACGGTCTTGGCGTCCTCGATGCGGCCGTCAAGCACGGCATCCACGAGCTCTCCGACTTCCACGAGGTCCACGTTGATGAACTCGTCCGCGTCCGGGCTGGACTTGGAGAAGCTGAGGCCGGTGGCCATGTAGATGTGGATGAGCTCGTCACAGAAGCCCGCTGAGCTTGCAATGGTAGTTAGGTACGCGATCTTCTCGGCCTCCATGCCGGTCTCTTCCAGCAGCTCACGGCTTGCGCACTCGAGCGGATCCTCGCCGGGAGCGAGCTTTCCGGCAGGTATCTCTACCGTCACGCGGCCCAGAGCCGTCCGGTACTGGCGCACCAGGCAGATGCGGCCCTCGTCTGTGAGCGCAACGACCGCCACAGCACCGGGATGGCGCACAACGTCGCGAATGGCGTTGCGCCCGTCTGGGAGCTGAACGCGCAGACGGTCCACGTTGAAAATGCGGCCCGTCCAGGCAACATCCTCGGTGACCGGGCTCTCCGCAAGCGCAGCGTCACGTGGATCGTCATCACCGAGCACAAGCTCGCGCTCCTCGGGCGCGCCCGACAGATGGTCCTGTGATGCACGGTCCCCGTCATAAGTGAAGGCAGCGACGGAGTCCCTGATGTCGTCTACCGCGTAGTCGAGAGACTCCGGCGTTGGCTCTGTCACATCATTGGCCGCTATCTTGTCATCGGACATGTGCTCCCCCTGACAGTTTTTGGTTTGGGCGTTCGCCCGTTGTTGACACGTTGGTCATTGTAGCCGTCATTTGCACATGACCATAGGTAGCGTACCGGCTAGGAAACATAACCGTTGGTTGTTTGGATACTCCAACGAATAAGCTAGACACAGAAGCGCCCGGAGATTCTCCTCCTGCAGCCGATCCTCCATCTCACGGCATTGTCAGAAGATGCAAACTTTTGGCTGATGTGGTCGACGATATAGTCGATGTGCGTTGCTACCTTGTGTTTTGAACACCCTATAGTTCAACTCGAGGGTTTTCCGGGTGCTTGCATGTGCAGTTGCAGCTCCCCTGGCAGTCGATGAGATTCAATGTGGTTGAGGGTTTGTACCGTAGTCGCTCATCGAAAATGTCTTCGACTATGTTGCACATTCTAGGCGGATATTGGTTGACGCTTCTCGAATAGTGCAACGTGAGGACGTATAATCTACGACGCACAAACGAACACGTTATGGACTTGCAACACAGGAGCGACTGAATGGGAATCACGAAGAGGGAAGTGGCGGATCAGCTTGGCGTGGCCAAGCAGACGGTGGTGAACTACATCGACCGACTTGGTTTGGCGCCCGAACACGTCACGCGTGTGGGCAAGACCGACGTTCTGGATGACTTTGCCGTCTCCGCCCTGGCCGATGCGCTGGGAAAGAACATCCCCCTCAAGGCTCCCTCTGCCATCACAGAGGAGTCCGCGCCGGAGGCGAGCGTCCAGGACTCCGTCATCACCGCCCTCAACGCACGCATCGCCGACCTCAAGGAGCAGAACAGCCGCCTCGTTTCCGAGCTCATGGAGCTGCGGGCATCCCGGGACCGCGAGGTCGCGGAGCTTCGTGACCAGCTTGCCGCCGCGAACGACCGGTCCGCCCGCCTTGCGGACCGCGTGGCCGGCATCGCAGAGCGCCAGCAGGCCATCGCTGCGCTCCCATGGTGGAAGCGCAGCTACTTTGCGACCAAGCTCCTGGGCGCGGGCTCCGAGTAGCTTTCTCCAGGTGCCGAAATAGCCCCATCTGCGTGTCGCCCGTACGCAGATGGGGCTTTTTCGTACCGTGCGCACGCATTTCTCGGTTATTTGGCACCATGACGCACATTTGGCCGGGATTTGGCACCACACTTAGCGAAGGCCTAGAACCGGCCTAGCACCAGGCCTACCAGAACATGTTCGACAACAGAAACCGCAGGTAGACATTTTCACGTCTACCTGCGGTTATTCGTTAGTCGAACATCAACCAAACGCTATCGGATCGCGCGCAGGCCGATATCGGTACGGAAGGTCTTGCCCTCGAAGTCGATGAGCTCGCAGGCGGCGTAGGCGCGGGAGCGAGCCTCCTCGAAGGTGGGCGCCACAGCGGTGACGTCGAGCACGCGGCCGCCGGCCGTGACCAGCTCGCCGCCGGCGCCCAGCGCGGTGCCGGCGTGGTATACCGTCACGCCCTCCATCTCCTCGGCCTTCTCGATGCCGGTGATGACCTTGCCCTTCTCGTAGCTGCCGGGGTAGCCGGCGGAGGTCAGGACCACAGAGACCGCCCAGTCGTCGTCCCAGGAGACCATGTCCTCGGAGAGGGTGCCGTTGTCGCAGGCCAGGAAGACGTCGACGAGGTCCGCCTTCATGCGCGGCAGCACCACCTGGGTCTCCGGGTCGCCGAAGCGGGCGTTGAACTCCAGGACCTTGGGGCCCTCGGAGGTGAGCATGAAGCCGCCGTAGAGGCAGCCGGAGTAGGTGATGCCCTCGGAGGCCAGCTCGGCGACCACGCGGCGCTCCACGTCGACCATCGCCGCGAGGTCCTCGGCGGAGACCAGGTGCTCGGGGACCGGGGAGTAGACGCCCATGCCGCCCGTGTTGGGGCCCTTGTCGCCGTCCAGGGCGCGCTTGTGGTCCTGGGAGGTGGCCAGGGGCACCACGGTCTTGCCGTCCGTGAGGGCCAGAAGCGAGCACTCGGGGCCCTCCAGCGTCTCCTCGACGACCACGGTGGCGCCGGCGTCCCCGAAGGCGCCCGAGAAGCACTCGCGCACACCCTCGAGGGCCTCGTCGATCGTCTTGGCCACGATGACGCCCTTGCCGGCGGCCAGGCCGTCGGCCTTGATCACGATGGGGGCGCCGACCTGGCGCACGTAGGCCTCGCAGGACTCCTGGTCCGTGAAGCTGCGGTAGGCAGCCGTGGGGACGCCCGCGCGGGCCATGACCTGCTTGGCGAACTTCTTGGAGCCCTCCATCTGGGCGGCGTCGCCGTTGGGGCCGAAGCAGGGGATGCCGGCGGAGCGCACCGCGTCGGCGACGCCGGCCACCAGCGGCGCCTCGGGGCCGATGACCACAAGGCCGATGTTGTGCCCGCGCGCCCAGTCGGCCACGGCGACCGGGGACTCGGCGTCGAGCCCCTCGACCTTCTCGGCCATGGCGTCCATGCCGCCGTTGCCCGGGGCGACATAGAGCCTCCCCGCGCGCGGGGACTGGGCGAGCTTGACGAGAAGCGCGTGCTCGCGCCCGCCCGAACCGAGAAGCAGGATGTCGACCTTTGCGTTGCTCATGGGTTACCTCCTAGAACGGGCGGCCGCGGGGCCGCGTTGCTTATGACGTGGAGTCCTCTGAATGGCCCTCTGAGGCCACAGGAGCCCCTGTGCCGCGCCAATAGGCGCCCGCCGGGGCGAAGGCCACGGCGACGGCCCCGGAGCCCACGATCTTCTCGACCTGCGGGCTGGCGCTGACCGTGCCGAGGTGGCGCGCCTCGAACTCGTTGGTGTCGAGCGGCTTGAGGAGGGCCCTCAGGGCCCGTGCGTCGCCGGTCTCGACGGTGGAGTAGACGAGCGGGCCCTCGCTCGCGGAGACGGCGCTCATGGCGTGGGCGAGGCGCCCCGTGAGGTCGGCGAGCTCGGAAGAGCGCGCAAGCTGGGTGATCTCGCCGCGGGAGACCAGGTAGAGGCCCCGCTCGCCGGAGATGCGGATGCGAAGCGACGACGTGGCGCGCCCGAGCAGGCCCGCCCGCGGCTTGCGGGAGCGGCGGCGGGCGAAACGGGCGGACGTGGTGGGGACGACGAGCAGGCGCACGTTGGACGAGAGCGCCCGGGCGGCCTCGACGGCCTGGTCGAAGGGCACGTCGTCGGCCCAGTGGCACATGAGCCTGAAGAGCACCATGCCCGTTGCCACCGAGGCGGACCCCGAGTCGACCACGCGCACGTCGGCGACGCCGGCGCATGCGGCGGCTGCCTCCTGCGCGCAGGAGACCTCGGGCGAGAAGGACGAGGTGGAGTGCACCGAGACGATCCTCCGGTGCCCCTCGGCGGCCAGCGCGCGATAGGTGCGCACGAGCCGCTGGGTCAGCGCGACCTCGTCCACGTGGCCCGTGACGTCATGCGGGACGTCATCGAGCACGGTGGCCTGCGCCCGCTCAAGATAGACCGGGGGCAGGTCGCACCCCCGGTCGCACACGATTGTGAAGTTGCGCTCGAGCACGTGGGACAGTCCCGCCCTAGTGCCAGTAGCGGTCGATGGTCTGCTCGCGGTCCGGGCCCACCGTGATGATGGAGACGCGCACGCCGGCGAGCTGCTCGAGGAAGTCGATATAGTCCTTGGCCTCGCGCGGGAGCTGGTAGAAGTTGCGGACGCCGGAGATGTCGCACTTCCAGCCGGGCAGGGTCTCGTAGACCGGCTTGGCGTGGTAGAAGACGCTCTGGTGCTCGGGCACGGTGTGGTACTCCACGCCGTCGCACTCGTAGGCCACGCAGACCTTGATCTCGTCCAGGCAGCCCAGGACGTCGAGCTTGGTGATGGCGAGGTCGGTGAGGCCGTTGACGCGGGCGGCGTAGTTGACCACCACGGCGTCGTACCAGCCGCAGCGGCGCTTGCGCCCGGTGGTCACGCCGTACTCGTGGCCGACCTCGCCGAGCTTCTCGCCGATCTCGTCGAAGAGCTCGGTCGGGAACGGGCCGGAGCCCACGCGCGTGAGGTAGGCCTTGGCCACGCCCAGGACGCGGTCGATGTTGGTGGGGCCCACGCCCGAGCCGGTGACGGCGCCGCCGGCGGTGCAGTTGGAGCTGGTCACGAACGGGTAGGTGCCGTGGTCGATGTCGAGCATCGTGGCCTGGGCGCCCTCGAAGAGCACGCTCTTGCCGACCTCGAGCTGCTCGTTCAGGAACAGGCTGCTCTCGACGATGTAGGGGCGGATGCGGCTTGCGTAGGGGAGGTAGGTCTCGCAGATCTGCTCGACGGTGTAGGTGGGCAGCTCGTAGACCTTCTCCAGGATGGGGTTGGTGTAGGCCAGGGCGCTCTCGAGCTTCTCGCGGAAGATTTTCTCGTCCAGCATGTCCTGGATGCGCAGGCCGGTGCGGTTCATCTTGTCCATGTAGCAGGGGCCGACGCCGCGTTTGGTGGTGCCGATGAGGTTCTTGCCGAGCTTCTTCTCGTGGGCGCCGTCGAGGTCCTTGTGGTAGGGCATGACGATGTGCGCGTTGCCGGAGATCTTGAGGCGCTCGGCGGAGATGCCCTGCTCGGCGAGCATGTCGATCTCCTGGAGCAGGATCTCCGGGTCGACGATGCAGCCGTTGCCGATCACCGGGTAGGTGCCCTCGTACATGACGCCGGAGGGGACCTGGTGCAGGGCGAGCTTCTTGCCGTTGGCAATGACCGTGTGGCCGGCGTTTGCGCCGCCCGCATAGCGGCAGACCACGTCGAAGTCGCCGGAGATGAGGTCGGTGACCTTGCCCTTGCCCTCGTCGCCCCACTGAGTACCCACGAGCACTGATGCCGACATGTGCGCCCTTTCGTCGCGTTTCACATACAGGTCTATTATACGGCAGGCGTGAGACGGCGGGGGCGGTGACCCAAATAGGGACAGGTGACCCAAATAGGGACAGGACACTTTTGGGACATCGGGTGATGTCCCAAAAGTGTCCTGTCCCTATTTGGGTCACCTGTCCCTATTTGGGTCCCTACTCGTGGAAGGAGTCGACCTCGACGAACTTGGTGGAGCCGGGAAGGAACGTCAGCGGGACGTCCGCCAGGGCGCCGGAGCGGTTCTTGGCGATGATGAACGTGGTCTCGTTCATGGCCGGTCGGTCCTCGCGCGCGGCCTCGTCCTCGTTCATCGAGCGGTCCAGCAGCGCGACGATGTCCGCGTCCTGCTCGATGGAACCGGATTCGCGCAGGTCGGAGAGCTGCGGGCGCTTGCCGGTGCGGTTCTCGACGGTTCGGTTGAGCTGGGAGAGCGCCACCACCGGCACGCCCAGGTCCTTGGCCATGATCTTGATGCCGCGGCTCATCTCGGAGACCTCGGTGGCGCGGCTGTCCGCGCGGCGCTGGCCCGCAGGCGGGGAGATGAGCTGCAGGTAGTCGATGATCACCAGGCCGAGCTGCTTGCCGTGCAGGATGCGGCGCGCCTTGGCGCGGATCTCGGTCACGGTGGTGCCCGGCGTGTCGTCGATCATGATGTCGAGCTGCGAGAGATCGTTGGTGGCCTGCAGGATCTGCGGCCACTGCTCGTTTCTGATGCGCGCGGAGCGGATCTCCTGCAGGCCCACGCGGGCGTTGGCGGCGAGCAGGCGCTGCGCGATCTCGACCTTGGACATCTCGAGCGAGAAGAACGCCACGCTCGCCCCCGCGAAGGCGGCGTTGGTCATGAGGTTCAGGGCGAACGACGTCTTGCCCACACCCGGTCGGGCGCCGATGACGATCATCTGGCCCGGGCGCAGGCCGAGCAGGCACTCGTCGATCTTGGGGAAGCCCGTGAGGACGCCGAGCGGGCGGTCGTGGTTGGCCGCGTTGGCGCCGAGCTCCTCGTAGAGGTCGGCCATGATCTCCTCGAGGGACTGCTCGTTGGCGTGGACGTCGCGGTTGGTGACGTCCAGGAGCATGCGCTCGGCGCGGTCGACGACCTCCTTGGTGTCCTCGGGGGCGTCGTAGGCGAGCGCGGTGATCTGGGCGGAGGCGCTGATCATCTTGCGCAGGGTGGTGTCGCGGTGCAGCATCTCGATGTGGCGGCGCCAGCCCACGAGCGCGAGCGAGTTGTTCCCCAGGCCCAAAAGGAAGCTCCTGCCGCCCACGCGCTCGAGCTCGCCGGCGCTCTTGAGGTAGTCGGCCAGCGAGATGGTGTCGATGGGCATGTTCTTGTCGAACATCTCGCGCATCGCGGTGAACACGGTGCGGTTGGAGGGGAAGTAGAAGTCATCCGGCTCGAGGTCGATCAGGCACTCCTGCAGCGCCTCCGCGGAGACCATCATCGCCGAGAGGACGGAAGCCTCCGCCTCGGGGTCCTGCGGCATGACGGCGTTCTCGTTCGCCGTCATCCTGGTGGGGTTCACGTCATAGCTGCTCTGGGCCACGGTCTCTCCTCGCGCGCGGGTTGTGTGCCCGCAATTATCTCACGACCCGCGGCGGGGGAGCCCGAGGAGCGGAGGTTGACGGGGGCGGCCGCGCACCGCACATCCTGCGACCAGCCGCTTTGTCGGTAGTGTGCAACATGGTCGACGCGATGGCCGGAGATGTTCGCCCATCGTGGGCGCCCCGCACCGCCCATGTGCGACGTGGTCGGTGGCCCCGCCCATGATGGTCGCCGCGGGCGAGAAGGACGAGCCCGCAGCACGGCCGCCGGGAGGTGTCAAGGGGTCAAATTGGGCATCAGGAGCCTTAAAGAGGCCATGTCGAGAAGAGGCGCGGCCTGAGCGGGCGTTTCTTCTTTTTCGACGTTTTCAACAAATTTCCCAACAGGGGAAACGACGGGTTTTCAACACTCTGGCAAACGTTTTTCTCGCCCCAAACGCCCGTACGAATAACTATGTTAACGACGCCATTGGGCGGTCGCCCATCGAAAAACCGCAGGTAAACAACTGTATGTGTCCCATCCGCACAGAAAACACCCCGAGCCGCGCGCGGCGACCCGGGGCATTCCTGATACTTTCCTGACCTGCAGATATTGTAGAAACACGCAGGTAGAAATCTTGCGTCGAAAAACGCGCGAGGGCTACTCCTCGACCTCGGTGGCCTCGGTCTCGACGGCCTCCTCGGCCTCGACCTCGGCCTCCTCCGCGACGGGCTCCTCCTCGGTCACGCCCACGAGGACGTTGACCACGGCGGTGATCTCACGGTAGAGGTTGACCTCGACGGCGTGCTTGCCGGAGGTCTTGAGGTTGTTGCCGCGGCCGATGCGCTTGCGGTCGACCTCGACGCCGAGCTGGGCCTTGATGGCGTCGGCGATCTGGGCGGGGGTGACGGAGCCGAAGAGCTGGCCCTCCTCGCCGATCTTGGCGTCGACGGTCACGGACTTGCCGTCGAGAGCGGCCTTGGTGGCCTCGGCAGCGGCGATGCGCTCCGCCTCGCGCTTCTCGATGTTGTGACGGCGCTCCTCGAGCTGCTTGATGTTGCCCGGGGTGGCAGGCTGGGCGATCTTGTTGGGGAACAGGTAGTTCTCCGCAAAGCCCTGGGCGACGTCGACGATGTCGCCCTCTCCGCCCTTGCCCCGAAGCTCACCCAAGAGGATGACTTTCATGGGATACTCCTTCGGTCAGCCGGCCTGGGCCGGCTCCTTGTCCTGATTCGCGGCGTCGTCTCCGTCTGCGCCCGCGCCCCTTGCGAGGTGGCGGAAGTTCGCCCAGACGTCCACGACTCCCACGACGGTCAAAACGATGAACTGCACTTCGAGATAGAGCGCCAGCGCGCCGAGAAGGACCTGGGTGAGGCCCTTCATCCCCTTGCCCCTCATGAGCCACGTCACGACCCCCAGGCCCTGGACCGCGAAGGCGAACCGCAGGGCCATGGCCAGGTTGGCCGAGACCGCGAGCGTGGCGCTCGGGGCCTCAGGGACGGTGAGCGCGACCGCGAGGGCCGCCGCCGTGGCGACGAGCGCCGCGACGAGCCACAGGGGCGCGTCGAAGGTCGTGAGGGACGGCCAGCGCCGGCCCTGCTCCCCGAGAACCCTCCTCAGGGGCCTGATGCCCAGATGGGCGCTCACGCACTCGACGAACCCGACGCCCACGTACATGGTGGGCCAGAAGAGCTCGATGAGCGACGCCACCGAGCTCACCTGGACCGCCGACGCGGGGGAGGCCTCGATGAACGCGTCACGGTACGCACCGATCAGCGACGTCATGGTCTGCTCGAGCGTGGTGCCGGCCAGGGCGGACATGAACGCGTCCGCTCCGAGGTGGCAGGCGCTTATCGCCGCCACGACCAGGCAGCTGCCGCCCGGCGTCAGCCGTCCCGCCCAGAAGGCGGCCGCCACGGCGAGCCCCGAGAGGCTCGTCACGACGGAGCCGACGGCCGTCGCGGTGCCGTGGGCAGACCCCACGGCCGCCGCCGCGGCGGCGGCGAGCGCCGCCGCTGGCGTCGCGCCCCTGAGCCCCCCGCTCGCGAGCGCGAGGGCGAGCCCGTAGGCGACGAGCGCCGGGGAGACCATCGAGACCGAGGTGGCGCAGAGCGCGCCACCGATCGCGCAGACGAGAAGCGCCTGGGGGAGCGCACGGGCAACGCGCCCGTCGGCCCCGCGCCCTCCCTGGGAAACGTTGCCGTTGCCCTCGGGGGAGCCGTCCTCGCGTCGGCTGGCCCGCATGCCGTCAGGCGCCGCGGGCCGACCTTCGTTGTTGGACCAAGCACCCATCATGCGCGCGCTCCACTCTCGTGCCTAGCGCCCTAACCGCGGCTGCGGCCGCCGCGGCTGGAGACCACGGGAACGGTGTAGGGCAAAAGCGCCATCTCACGGGCGCGCTTGATGGCAAGCGCGATGTCGTGCTGGTGCTGCGTGCAGGTGCCAGTGACGCGGCGCGGCTTGATCTTGCCGCGGTCGGTCATGTACTTGCGGAGGAGCTGCACATCCTTGTAGTCGATGTACTCGGTCTCCTCCTTGCAGAACTGGCAGTACTTGCGACGCGGCTGGCGCTGAAAATCCTGCTTCTGCTGAGCCATGTCTTCTTGCCTTTCTGAGGGCGGCTCGGAGGCCGCCGATGATTAGAACGGGATGTCCTCGTCGTAGACGTCGGTCGACGGCGGGGCCTGGACGGGAGCGGCCGCGGGGGCGGCGTAGCCGCCCTGCGGGGCAGCCGGCATCGGCGCCGCGGCGACGGGGGCGGAGTAGGCGGGCTGCTGGAACTGCGGCGCGCCGCCCTGCTGGAAGCCGGCCGAGTCCTGCTGGTAGCCGCCTCCCTGCTGGTTCCTCGAGCTGAGGAACTCCACCTCGTCGACGACGACCTCGAGCTTGCTGCGCCGCCCGCCTTCCTTGCTCTCCCAGGAGCTGTAGCGAAGCTTGCCCTCGACGGCAACCTTCGTCCCCTTGGAGAGGTAGCGAGACAGGGCATCCGCCCGCGCGCCGAACAGCACGCAGTCAACGAAGTTGGGATAGTCCTCCCACTCGCCGGTCTGGGGGTTGCGGCGACGGTCGTTCACCGCCACGCCGAACGAGAGAATCTGCGTCCCGGTTCCGGTGACCCTGAGCTCGGGGTCCCTGGTCAGGTTGCCCGAAATGTTGACCCTGTTGATGCTCATGTCCTCACTCCCTCTCATCCTCGGGCCCGCAGGCCCGCTCTTCCATGACTACTCCTTGTCGGAGCGGCGCACGACCATGTGACGCTTGACAGCGTCGTTGATGCGCAGAACTCGGTCGAGCTCGGCGATCGTCGTGGGATCTGCATGGAAGTTGATGAGGGTGTAGTCACCCTCGGTGAGGTCGTCGATCTCAAAGGCGAGCTTGCGCTTGCCCCAGTCCTCGACGCTGTCGACGGTGCCAGTCTCGCCGAGAGCGACTTCGATGCGCTTCATGATGCCAGCGCGCGTCTCCTCGTTGCAGGTGGGGTCGACAAAGTACAGCAGTTCGTAGGCCTTCATGTGGTCACCTCCTCTGGGCTAGTGGCCCCGGGTCGTGAAGGTTTGCGCCCGGGGCAGGAAAGGTTCGGCGAAGCATCATACCACAGAATTGCTCCTACCTGCGAAAATCTTCCATGGGCCCACAAGCCAGAGGATACCCCGGTGCGCTTTCGCCCGGCTGACGCGCAGCTGCCTCCGGGCTCTCACCTGCGGCAAGCCCACTTGTGCCGCAGCACAGCCGCCGAGAAGGACGGCGCGCCCGCGGCGGGCCCCCTCACCGTTTGCCCACAGCTTCGCCGCGGGAGCACATCAACTCTTCACGAATGGCGCGCGGCGGGGCTCAGCGACCCCCTTCGGACACGGGGCCCTGGTCGGAGGAATCGGCCTGCGCCGGCTCGACCGGGCCGAGCTCCGGCAGCAGGTTCTTCTCGGCGCCCGTGTCCTTCTCGGCGGCCTCGTCCTTCTTCGCAGGTCCCGGGACGCCCTGCTGGGGCATGGGCTGCCAGGACCGGTTCGCCCACGCGTCGCGCGGGTCCGCCTTGAACGGGGGCAGCGGGTCCTCGTCGCGGCCCCACGAGGCCACGTCGAACTGGCGCATCCACAGTCCCACGGCGGTATGGGCGAGCAGCGTGACCGTCACCCCCATGATGCCGTCGAGCAGGACCAGCACCACGATCGCCGGCCCCATGGACGAGACGAGCGACGCGAGGAGCCGGATGGCGAGCGCGAGCTCGGCGGAGGAGCTCATCGCGGAGCCGTAGGAGAGGTACTCCAGATACCAGATGAGCTCGGACACGGCACCGGTGAGCGCCGCGGTCATGACCAGCATGGTTACCAGGCCCATCAGGGCGCCGCCGACGAGCACGATGCAGGCGACCCTCAGCAGGCCCACGGGGTCGTGAGAGATCATCTGCCAGATGGTCGAGAGCCTCATGCCCGCGCCGAAGCGCTGGTAGATGGTCGCGCGCAGGGACGCCACCATCACGACCACGGAGAAGAGAAACGAGCAGACCGCCCACGCGAGGGAGACGAGGCCGCCCAGAAGCGGCAGGGCGGAGAGCACGCCCACCACGATGCCCGTGACGATGGACCAGACCAAGATCACCAGGAAGGCGCGCCATCCGCTCTTGATGCAGGCACCCACGTCGACGCCGCGCTGCTTGGGGGAGGCGTTGACGCCCCAGGCCGTGAGGCGCGCCCACTCGAGGGCGTATCCCAGGACGCCGAGCAGGCCCACCACGGGCACGAGCAGGGCCACGGACAGGACCAGCACGGGCTTGACCCAGCCGCGGTCGCGCGTGAGCAGGGCCCAGGAGCGGGCGAAGTAGCGGTCGCGACGGAAGCCCTCGAGTTCGTTGTCCATGATCATGGGAGCCTCTTTCTGGCGGCGGGAGGCGTCAAGCCTGCCCGTCGGCCGGCCGGATATGAAAAAACCGGCCCGCATGGACCGGTCTTGGGTGCGATGGCGGAGGAGGAGGGATTCGAACCCTCGTACCCCCGAAGGGGTAAACGGTTTTCGAGACCGCCGCATTCAACCACTCTGCCACCCCTCCGTAAGGGTGACGTGGCGCCCGAAGGCGCCACGGAAAGTTCTGGCGGAGAGTCAGGGATTTGAACCCTGGAGACGCTTTAGGCGCCTACACGATTTCCAATCGTGCTCCTTCGGCCACTCGGACAACTCTCCATGTGAAGGTGCAGCGGTCAGTATAGCGTATTCCTCCTCGATGGGAAAGACTTTTTCTTTGCAACTACCGCGGGGCCCGAAACTGTCACAATGAACCACGGTGCCGAGAAGAACGAGGAGCGCGCGTGTTAGACATCTTTGCCACCTACAGCCCGGAGATCGCTGCCGTCTCGCTTCCCACATGGGTCGACTTGGCGTCGGTGGTGGTGGGCTCGGCGGGAGGCGTCATGGTCGCGCGGTCGCGGCACCTCGATGCCGTCGGCTTCGTGGGGCTGGCCCTCCTGTGCGGCCTCGGCGGCGGCCTCATTCGCGACGTCATGATGCAGGTCGGTCGCATATATATGCTGACCTCGCCGTTTGCCATCCCGGTGAGCGTGGCCACGGGTCTTGTCGCCTTCCTGTTTCCCCAGCCGCTCGACCGCGCGAGCAACCTGCTCGAGTGGCTCGACATCATGGCGGTTGCGCTCTTCGCGCTGGTGGGCACCGACAAGGCCATCGTCCACGGGTTCTACCCGGCGGCGTGCGTGCTCATGGGCATCATGACCGGCGTGGGCGGCGGCATGCTGCGCGACGTCTTTCTCGGCGAGGTGCCGCGCATCTTCCAGAAGTCGAACCTCTACGCCGTATGCGCGCTGGCCGGCGGCGCGGTCTATTACCTCGCGGTGGTGTGCTGCTCGGTCAACAAGCTCTGGGGCTCGGTCCTGTGCCTCGCGGTCACCATCGGGCTGCGTCGCTGGTCGCTTCGCTACAACGTCCAGACCCCGGCCGACGTGGACCTGGGGCCGCGCGTGGTCGCCCCCGTGCGCCGCGCCGCCCGGCACGTCCGCGTGACCCGCTGGCGCGCCGGCAAGAAATGACCCAGGCAGGGGCGGTGACCCAGATAGGGACAGGTGACCCAGATAGGGACAGGATACTTTTGGGTCATGAAGAACATGACCCAAAAGTATCCTGTCCCTATCTGGGTCACCTGTCCCTATCTGGGTCACCGCAAAAAAACGCCGAGAAGATCGTTCTTCTCGGCGCTCTGTTTGTGTGGGGCGGCTACTTCTTGACCTTGCCGTTGCGCACGGCCCACTTGCGGCGCTCGATCTCGGAGAGCAGGCGCTTGCGCATGCGGATGGACTTGGGCGTGACCTCCACGAGCTCGTCGTCCATGATGTACTCGAGCGCCTCCTCGAGGGTGAAGGTGCGCGGGGGCGTGAGCTGCACGGCGATGTCGGCGGTGGAGGAGCGCTGGTTGCCCAGGCTCTTGGTGCGCGCGATGTTGACGACCATGTCGCCGGGCTTGGAGCGCTCGCCCACGAGCATGCCCTCGTAGCACTCGTCGCCGGGGCCCACGAAGAGCGCGCCGCGCTCCTGGAGGGTGCCGAGCGCGTAGGCCACGGCCTTCTCGGTGCTCATGGAGATCATCGCGCCGTTCTGGCGGACGCCGATCTCGCCGGCGTAGGGCCCGTACTCGAGGAAGGTGTGGTAGAACACGGCCTCGCCGTGGGTGACGTTGAGGATGCGGTTCTTGAGGCCCATGATGCCGCGCGTGGGGATCTTGAACTCGAGGTGGGTCTGGGTGGCGCCCGCGTCCATCGTGGTCATGGTGCCGCCGGCGTTGCCGAAGACCTCGATGACCTTGCCGGAGTACTCGCCGGGGCACTCCACCACGGCCTGCTCGACGGGCTCGGTCATCTGGCCGTTGGCGTCCTTCTTGAACAGGACGCGCGGGCGGCCCACCTGGAACTCGAAGCCCTCGCGGCGCATGGACTCCATGAGGACGGAGAGATGGAGGATGCCGCGGCCGGCGACCTCGACGCCGGTCTTGTCGGGGAGCTCCTCGATGCGCATGGTCACGTTGTTCTCGCGCTCCTGCATGAGGCGCTCCTTGAGCTGGCGGCCGCCCACGATGTCGCCCTCGCGGCCCACGAGCGGGGAGGTCGAGGACTCGAAGACGACGGAGAGCGTGGGCGGGTCGATCTCGATGGGCTCCAGCTCGACGGGGTTGTCGGGGTCGGTGTAGACGTCGCCGATGTCGGTGGAGTCGATGCCCACGACGGCGGCGATGTCGCCGGCCTGCGCCTCCGTGCACTCCTTGCGGCCGAGGTAGTCGAAGGTGAAGAGCTGCTTGACCTGGCTCATGGCTCGGCTACCGTCGTTTTTCACCACGAGGATCTTGTCGCCGCTGTGGATGGTGCCGGAGTAGATGCGGCCGATGCCGATGCGGCCCACATACTCGGAGTGGTCGATGGTGACGCACTGCATGGCGAGCGGGCCCTCGAGGTCGTCGTCGGGCGCGGGGAGCTCGTCGACGATCATGTCGAGCATGGGGAACATGTCCTGGTTGTCGTCCGCGGGATCGAGGCGGGCGAAGCCGTTGACGGCAGAGGCGTAGACCACGTGCTCCATGGCGAACTCGAGCTGCTCGTCGGTGGCGCCGAGGTCGGCCATGAGGTCGAGCGAGGTGTTGACGGCCTTCTCGGGGTCGGCAGCCGGCTTGTCGATCTTGTTGACCACGATCATGACCGCCAGGCCGGCGTCGATGGCGTGGCGCAGGACGAAGCGGGTCTGGGGCATGGGGCCCTCCGCGGCGTCGACGAGCAGCAGGGCACCGTCGGCCATGCGCAGGACGCGCTCGACCTCGCCGCCGAAATCGGCGTGGCCGGGGGTGTCGATGACGTTGATCTTCACGCCCTTGTACTCGATGGAGATGTTCTTGGCCAGGATGGTGATGCCGCGCTCGCGCTCCTGGTCGTTGGAGTCGAGCACGCGCTCCTGGACCTGCTGGTTCTCGCGGAACGCATCCGTCGCCTTGAGCATCTGGTCGACCAGCGTGGTCTTGCCGTGGTCGACGTGTGCGATGATGGCGATGTTCCTGATGTTCTCCTGACGCATGTGTCCCTCTCGCTCTCTGCCTGACTTTTCGGCGACCGGTGCATTATACAGCGCGTACGGGAGCAAGAGGGGAACTTTGCGCAGCTCACTGCATCTACAGGACGCGTCTGTAAATTGGGGACAGTCCCCAATTTACAGAAGGGGCTCCAGCTCGCCGGCAGGGGCGGGGTCGGTCCACGTGAAGCCGTCTCCGGCGCCCTTGCCGCCGATGAGCGAGTAGGCGGAGTAGGCGCGGTACCCGCGCTCGCCAAACTCCAGGAGCAGGGCGTCGGCGTAGGAGCCGTCCTCGTCCTCGACGGCGCCCTCGTAGGCGATGGCGTAGCGCACGGCGCCGCCGAGTTCGCGGACGCGATCGCGCGCGCCCTCGAGGCAGGCCTCGGGCCCGTCGTCCTCGAACTCGTAGCTCGAGACGGTGCCGTCCCCGTCCTGGACGGCCAGCAGGACCTCGAAGCCCTCGCCAGAGGCGAGCAGGTCGAAGGCGTCGCCCATCAGGGTGCTCGCCAGCTCGTCGGTCTCGGGGGAGACCCCGTCGCGACGCATGTTCTTCTCCGTCATCCTCGAGCCCTCCTGTCCCGATCTCGTCCCCACTAGCATTGAAACACAAAAACCGGGGCCCTGACGGACCCCGGCAGCTATTCATGGTGGAGACGATGGGGCTCGAACCCACGGCCTCAGGCTTGCAAAGCCCGCGCTCTCCCAGCTGAGCTACGTCCCCGTGCACCTGAAAAAGAATAATCGCCCCAGCGGCGACTCGGCAAACGCTGGGGCGACTATTGTCAGGAAGTGGTGGGCCTGACAAGGTTCGAACTTGTGACCTCCCGGTTATCAGCCGGACGCTCTGACCAACTGAGCTACAGGCCCAACGCGAGAAGATACTTTACACGCCCGCGCCGGAGGCGTCAACATCTTTTTTCATTTCTCTCGGAATGCTGTGAAAGACGTTGCTCGAGGGCGTCATTTGGGTAGGATATGCGTTCAGAGAACAGGAGGGAACGTGCCACTGAGGAAGATGGACATAGAGAGCATCGTCGTGGGCGGGGGCCCGGTGGCGTCGCTCATCGTGCTTCGCACCCACGATGACGACGGGCCGGCGCTGCAGCTGCCCATCCGCATCGGGTCGGTCGAGGCCACCGCGATCTCCATGGGCGTGAACCCGCGCCAGGGGTCGCGCCCGATGACGCACGACCTGCTCTGCTCGACCATCAGGTCTCTCGGCGGGCGCTGCTCCAACGTGAGGATCATGGCCGTTCAGGGGACGACCTTCTTCGCGCAGCTCGAGCTCGAGCGCGCGGACGGCGAGCATGCCTTCGTGGACGCCCGACCCTCCGACGCGCTCGCCGTGGCCGTGCGCGAGGGACTCTCCATCTACGCCGACGAGTCGGTGCTCGCCACCGCCGCTCTGCCGGATTTCCGTGGCGTCGAGAAGGACGAGGAGGCCCACGAGCTCGAGGAGTTCCACAACTTCGTCGAGAACCTCTCTCCCGAGGACTTCAACGTGGCGCCGGGCGACAAGGACGCCGAGTAGCGGCGCGGTCGCGACAAATAACGCGCGCCGCGTGTTTTCACTTCATATATCCGCAGGTCGGTTTTTCTCGAAAGTCATATCGTGCGCGTTAATTCCGCGCCGCGCAAAACGGGGGACGGGCTCGAGCCCGTCCCCCATCTGCTTACTCCTCCTCGTCGATGAGGTCGTCGGAGAGCTCCTCGTCCCCGCCGATATCGACGGACTCGGGCTCGTCGGCGTCCTTGGCGCCGGCCGCCGCGAGGTCGAGCATGCCCTGCGCCTCGTCGTGCTTGGGGGCCTTCTTCTTGCGGGCCACCATGCGCGCGACGGCGCTCACGTGGTCGCCCTCGACCATGTTCATGACCTTGACGCCCTGCGTGGAGCGGCCGAGGCGGCTCACGTCCCCGGACTTGACGCGGATGACCACGCCCTCCTCGGAGACCACCATGAGCTCGTGCTGCGGGCCGACGACGCGGCAGGCCACGAGGTTGCCCTTCTTGGCCGTCATCGCGATCGTGTAGACGCCCTGGCCGCCGCGCTTGTGCTCGGGGTACTCGGCGACGGGCGTGCGCTTGCCGTAGCCGTTCTCGGTGATGACGAACAGGTCGCCGTTGCCGTTGGTGATCTCCATGCCGAGCATCTTCGCGTCGCCCTTGAGCGTGATGCCGCGCACGCCCGAGGTGTTGCGGCCCATGGCGCGGACCTCGGACTCGTCGAAGAGGATGGCCTTGCCGTCCGTGGAGACGAGCATGACCTTCTCGCCCTCGCGGACGCGGCGCACGTTCACGAGCTCGTCGCCCGCGCGCAGGTTGATGGCGATGATGCCGTCGCGGCGCGTGCGGTCGTACTCGCTCATGGCGGTCTTCTTCACCATGCCGCCGCGGGTGGCGAACATGAGGTACTCGTTCTCGGGGAACTCGCGGCAGGTGATGACGGCGGTCGCGCGCTCACCCTCGGCGAGGGCGAGGACGTTCACGATCGCCGAGCCACGGGCCTGGCGGCTGCCGATGGGCAGCTCGTGGACCTTGAGGCGGTAGACCTTGCCGAGGTTGGTGAAGAACAGCACGTAGTCGTGGGTGCTCGCCACGAAGAGGTCCTCGACGAAGTCGTTGTCCTTGAGCGATAGGCCCTGGACTCCCTTGCCGCCGCGCTTCTGCGAGCGGTAGGTCGCGACCGGGATGCGCTTGATGTAGCCGGTGTGCGTGATCGTGACGACCATGTCCTCGTCGGCGATGAGGTCCTCGACGTCGAGGTCGCGGGCGGCGTGGGAGATCTCGGTGCGGCGCTTGTCGCCGAACTTGCGGGCGATCTCGCGCATCTCGTCCTTGATCACGCCGAGGATCTTCTCCTCGTGCGCGAGCAGGTCCTCGTAGTAGGCGATGGCCTTGCGCAGCCCGTCGAGCTCCTCCTCGATCTTGTCGCGCTCGAGGCCGGTGAGCCGGCGCAGGCGCATCTCGAGGATAGCCTGGGTCTGCTCGGGCGAGAAGCCGAAGCGCTCGATGAGGCGCTGGGAGGCCTCGGTATCGGTCTGCGAGGAGCGGATGATGTGGATGACCTCGTCGATGTGGTCGAGGGCCATGAGGTAGCCCTCGAGGATGTGCGCGCGGGCCTGTGCCTTCTTGAGGTCGTAGATCGTGCGGCGGGTGACGACATCGACCTGGTGGTCGACATAGTGGCGCAAGATCTCGCGGAGCGACAGGCACTTGGGCACGCCCTCGACGAGCGCGAGGTTGTTCACGCCGAAGGTGGTCTGCAGCGAGGTGTACTTGTAGAGGTTGTTGAGGACGACCTCCGGGACCATGCCCTTCTTGAGCTCGATGACCAGGCGGATGCCCTTGCTCGTGGACTCGTCGCGCATGTCGGAGATGCCCTCGATGCGCTTCTCGTTGACGAGCTGGGCGATCTTCTCCTGCAGGGTGCCCTTGTTCACCTGGTAGGGGATCTCGGTGAAGACGAGGCGGCTGCGGCCGGTCTTGGTGGACTCGACGTGCGCCTTCGCGCGGATGGTAATCGAGCCGCGGCCGGTCTCGTAGGCCTGGCGGATGCCGTCGGTGCCCATGATGAGCGCGCCCGTGGGGAAGTCCGGGCCGGGCATGACCTGCATGAGCTCGTCGACCGTGATGTCGGGGTTGTCGATGAAGGCGCAGGTGGCCTCGACCGTCTCGGCGAGGTTGTGCGGCGGGATGTTGGTGGCCATGCCGACGGCGATGCCCGACGAGCCGTTGACCAGCAGGTTGGGGAAGCGCGCGGGCAGGACCTGGGGCTCGGCGAGGGACTCGTCGTAGTTGGGCTGCCAGTCGACGGTGTCCTTCTGCAGGTCGCGCAGAAGCTCCATCGCCGGCTTGGCCAGGCGGCTCTCGGTGTATCGCATGGCCGCGGCGCCGTCGCCGTCGATGTTGCCGAAGTTGCCGTGGCCGTCGATCAGCGGGGTGCGCATCGAGAACCACTGGGCGAGACGGACCATGGTGTCGTAGACGGCGGCGTCTCCGTGCGGGTGGTACTTGCCGATGACCTCGCCGACCGTCCAGGCCGACTTCTTGTGCGGGCGGTTGGGGAAGATGCCCGACTCGTTCATGGCGTAGAGGATGCGGCGGTGGACGGGCTTGAGGCCGTCGCGCACGTCGGGCAGGGCGCGGGCGGTGATGACCGACATGGAGTACTCGATGAAGCTCTGCTTCATCTCCTGGCCGAACTCGGAGATCTGCAGCGCGCCGCCGTTGATATCGGTCTCGCCGGCGTCGGCGCCGCGCATGTTTGCGCCGAAGCTCTCCTCGAGCTCCTCGTCGTCGACGTCCTCCTCGTCCTCGGCGTCGTCCTCGACGTAGACGTCCTCGCCCTCGGCGCGCTCGAGAAGCCTCCTCAGGTCCTCGGGCAGGCCCTCGTCGCCCTCGGTGTTGTTCTGTTCGTCTGCCACGTATGGCCTTTCTCTGGTGTGGAAAAGGGACAGTCACTTTTCCACATGCTCTCGGTGTGGAAAAGTGACTGTCCCTTTTCCACACCCCGTCAGGTGGTTACGCGTCGAGGAAGCGGGCGTCGTGCGCGTGCTTCTCGATGTAGTCGCGGCGGTACTCGACCTGGTTGCCCATGAGCTCGCGCACGGCGCGGTCCGCCATGGCGGCGTCCTCGATGGAGACGCGCTGCAGGATGCGCGTCTTGGGGTCCATCGTGGTGCTCGCGAGCTGCTTGGGGTCCATCTCGCCGAGACCCTTGTAGCGCTGGACGGAGTAGCCCTTGCGCTTGCGGCCCGAGCCCTTGATGGCGGCCTGGGACTTGTCGGTCTCGTCCTCCTCGTCGGGGTCGAGGCCGAGGTCGCGGATGGTCTGGCGCAGCAGCTCGTCCTCGGGCGTCTTGCCGTCGGGGTAGACGTAGTGGATCTTGTTGCGCACCTTCACGCCGAAGATCGGCGGCGTGGCGATGTAGACGTAGCCCGCGTCGATCAGCGGCCTCATGTACTTGTAGAAGAACGTCATCAGCAGGATGCGGATGTGCGCGCCGTCGACGTCGGCATCGGTCATGATGATGATCTTGTGGTAGCGGGCCTTGGTGATGTCGAAGTCCCCGCCGTCCCCGCCTCCGGTGGTCACGCCGGTGCCGATGGCGGTGATGAGCGCCTGGATGGTGTCGGACGAGAAGGCCCTGTGGTCGCCCACGCGCTCGACGTTCAAGATCTTGCCGCGCAGCGGCAGGATGGCCTGGATGTCTCGGCGACGGCCGTCCTTGGCCGAGCCGCCTGCCGAGTCGCCCTCCACGATGAAGAGCTCGGTCATCTCGGCGTCGCGCACCGAGCAGTCGGCGAGCTTGCCGGGCAGCGCCGCGCTCTCGAGCAGGCTCTTGCGGCGCGTGGCCTGGCGGGCCTTCTGTGCGGCCAGGCGGCCCTTGGCGGCCTGGGAGGCCTTCTTCAGGATCTCGCGCGCCTGGTTGGGGTGCTCCTCGAGGTACTCGGCGAGACCCTGGGAGACGATGCGGTTGGTGAGCGTGCGCATGTAGGAGCTGCCGAGCTTGGCCTTGGTCTGGCCCTCGAACTGCGGGTCGGGCAGCTTAACGGAGATGACCGCCGTGAGGCCCTCGCGGATGTCGCCGCCCTCGAGGTTGGAGTCCTTCTCCTTGATGATGTTCTGGCGGCGCCCGTAGTCGTTGATCACCTTGGTGAGGGCCGTGCGGAAGCCCTCGAGGTGCATGCCGCCCTCCTCGGTGTAGATGTCGTTGGCGAAGGAGAGGGTGTCCTCGGAGTAGCCGGTGTTCCACTGCATGGCCACCTCGACCTCGCCCATCTGGCTCTCCGGCGCGTCGGCGTCGGAGCGGCCCTCGATGTAGATCGGGCGGGAGAGGCCCGCGAGCACGTCCTTGCCCTCGTTGCGGAACTTCACGAAGTCGATGATGCCGCCGGCGTAGCAGAACTCCTCCACGCGCGGGGTGAGCTCGCGCTCGTCGGTGAGGACGATCTTGAGGTTCTTGTTGAGGAAGGCCGTCTCCTGCAGGTGCGTGTGCAGGATGTCGTAGTTGTACGTGGTGGTCTCGAAGACCTCCTCGTCGGGCCAGAAGGTGATCGTGGTGCCCGTGGCCTTGGAGGTGCCGACCTCCTTCATCTTCTGCACGGTCTTGCCGCGCTCGAAGGCCATCTCGTAGATCTTGCCGTCGCGCTTGACCTGCGCGACCAGGCGCTTGGAGAGGGCGTTGACCACGGAGACGCCCACGCCGTGCAGGCCGCCGGACACCTTGTAGGCGTTGTTGTCGAACTTGCCGCCGGCGTGCAGGATGGTGAGGACGACCTCGAGCGTGGGGATCTTCTTGACCGGGTGCTTCTCCACCGGGATGCCGCGGCCGTTGTCCTCGACAGTGATGGAGTTGTCGGGATGCACCGTCACCTTGATCTTGGAGCAGAAGCCCGCCATCGCCTCGTCGACGGAGTTGTCCACGATCTCCCACACCAGGTGGTGCAGGCCCGAGGAGCTCGTCGTGCCGATGTACATGCCCGGGCGCTTGCGGACGGCCTCGAGGCCCTCGAGGATCTTGATCTCCCCGGCGCCGTACTCGTTCTCGTTCTTCTTTGCCACGCGCTCTTCCTCCTTCGAGGCCTCGGCGAGGCCTCTCATGCGTTTCTCAACTGGGACGAGACATAAATCGGCCCAGACGTTGCAATGATAGACCTTGTGAGGCGCTGAGAAGCCCTCTGAGGCGCACTTCACGAATTCAGCTATCTTGCGACGCCGACCTCTCCCACGTCGCTCTCATGGCGCGAGAAACGCTTGCCCTCAGCCTCTCCGGCACCTGATCGCTCATGCGCTCGATCTTCTCGGCGTCTGCCGGCGCGAGCGGCGCGGGCGCGGGCCCGACGGCGCGCTCCCTTATCGCCGTCCGCGCGGCGGGCCGGTTGGACGGGAGGAACGATATCTCCTCGAAGTGCAGGCCCACACGCTCCAGGCGCGCCTGGTAGACCTCGCGGTTGGCGTTGAAGTCGGTCGCGCGGGACCGCGAGTCCACGTAGACGACCAGCGTGGGCAGGCTCTGGCGCCCGGCGGGCTCGCGGACGAAGACTCCCGTGGTGTGCGCGCGCTCGATGTCCCCGTTCACGGCGTACCAGGCGCGCCCGACGCTCCACGTGGAACGTGCCCGACCGCCCTCGTCCAGGGCCCCGATGACCGACGAGAAGACGTCTCCCACCGCGGCAGGGCTCTCCTCGCGCCGCCGCAGATCGCGCTCGAGCTCGCTTCTCGCCTCAGCGCCCAAAGCTGACCACCTCCGCGGCGTCGAGCAGATCTGCCGAGAAGTACCCGAGGTTGGTGGTGGTGACCACGGTCTGGATGCCCTCGTACACATACGACATGACGGCCCCGCGCCTCGCCTCGTCGAGCTCGCTCATCACGTCGTCGAGCAGCAGCAGCGGCTGCGAGCCCAAGATCTCGCCCGCGAGCCCCACCTCGGCCATCTTGAGGGCCAGCGCGACGCTGCGCTGCTGCCCCTGGGACCCGAAGTGGCGCGCGTCGCGGCCCTCGATGACAAACGACACGTCGTCGCGGTGCGGGCCCACGCAGGTCTGACGGCGGCGCAGGTCCTCGTCGCGGCCGAGGGCGAGCCGCTCGGCGAGAAGGTCGCGCAGCTCGTCCCGGGTGAGGTCTCCCAGGTCGTCGCCAAGAGAGCTCACATACGAGCACTCGAGCCGCTCGCCGCCGGAGACGCGCGCGTACACCTCGGAGACGCGCGGGGCCAGCCGAGCGAACATCCTCAGCCGGGCGTGCAGCAGCGTGGCGCCGCCCAAAGACACCGAGGCGTCCCAGGCGTCGAGCAGCCCCTCGTCCGGGAACTCCTCCTTGAGCAGGCGGTTTCTCTGCTCGATCGAGCGCTGGTAGGCGAGAAGGACGTTGGCGTAGCCGCGGTTCGCCTGGCGGCCGAAGTCGTCGAGCTCGTCTCGCCTCACCGACGCCCCGCGCTTCACCAGGGCGAGGTCGTCGGGCGAGAAGATCACCGACATCAGGGCCTCGGGCATGTCGGAGGCCTGGCAGCGCTTGCCGTTTCGGTAGAAGGACCTCCTGCCCGCGACGACGTCGAGCCGGGCATCGAGCACGCGGCCGTCGCCCTCGAGCCGCGCGGCGGCGCGGGCGGACTCGGCGCCGACGCGGACGAGCTGCGCGGGCGTCGGGCGCCTGAACGACTGGCCGGACGTGAGCAGCTGCAGGGCCTCGACGGTGTTGGTCTTGCCCGCGGCGTTGGGGCCGTGGAAGACCGTGACCTCGGGCGAGAGCTCCACGTCGAGCTCCTCGAAGCTGCGGAAGTCCCTGAGCGAGAGCTGGGTGACGATGAGGCCCATGGGTCCCCTACAGGCGCACCGGCATGAGGAGGTAGAGGTAGTTCACCTTGCCGTTGCACTTGAAGATGCCCGGCTGCGTGGGGCCCTGGAGCTCGAGGCGCATCTGCTTGCTCTCCGAGACGGCATTCACGCAGTCGAAGACGTAGTGGTAGTTGAGGGCGATGGCGAGGCTCTGCCCCTCGACGCCGCACGAGATCGTCTCGGAGGACTCGCCCTGCTCGGGGGAGCGCGCCGAGAGGCTCATGAGCCCGCCATCGGCGTCGATGTCGAAGCGCACGGAGGCGTTCTGAAGGGCGATGACCGAGACGCGCTTGAGGGCCGAGGAGAACGCCGCCACGTCGAGCTCCACGGCGGTCGCGCAGCTGGGCGGGAGCAGCTGCTTGTAGTCGGGGAAGTTGCCCTCTATGCGGCGGGAGACGAAGGTCGTGTTTCCGAAGCTGAACACGATCTGGTTCTCCGTGGTGCCGATGGAGACGACGTCGGTCATCGACGGCATCGTGAGGACGTCGTGGAAGACCGTGCCGGGCACGATGGCGCGGAAGGCCTCGCCCGCGGCGGCCTCGACGGAGGAGTCGCAGACCGCGAGGCGGAAGGAGTCGGTGGCAACGAGCCTGATCGTGTTGTCCTCGACGGTCAGCAGGATGCCCTGGAGGATGGGACGGGAGGTCTCCTTGGACGTCACGCGGTAGACCTTGTCCACCATACGGGAGAGCAGGTCGCTCGGCAGCTCGATGGTGCGGTCGGCCTCGACCTCGGGGAAGCCCGCCCAGTCGGCCGGGTTGAGCGTGTTCAGGCGGAAGGTGGACTTCTCGCACGAGATCGTCAGGGTGCGCCCCGACCCCTCGAAGGTGACCGCGGCGTCGGAGAGGTTCTTG
Source organism: uncultured Atopobiaceae bacterium (assembly GCA_944320975.1). Lineage (GTDB taxonomy): Bacteria > Actinomycetota > Coriobacteriia > Coriobacteriales > Atopobiaceae > Thermophilibacter. The sequence continues at coordinate 128,284 of CALUJM010000001.1, forward strand.
ACGATGTTGGTGAGCACCTTGCCGGAGACCACGGCCTCGCCGGGCTCCTCGACGTTGGCGGGGATGAGGTGCCTGATCGAGATCGTGAGGTTGTTGGTCTGGAACTCGAGGGTGCCCTCGGCGGCGCGGACGTAGATGCCGGAGAGGATGGGGAGCGTGGAGTTTGCCCCCATGCCCTTGGCCACGACGGTGAGGGCCTTCATGAGGGAGGACTGGCTGACGGTGAACTTCATCTGAGACCCCTTCTCTTATCTATAGATAGATACAAAAGGACAGTAGTAGTAATAGGGTGTGTCGATAAGAACAAAACTTCCTGAATCCCCAGATGAAGGGGCTCGTGAGAAGGACGCGGAAGGTGCGCTCCCCATCATCTCGCTCAACCTCTCGGGGACTGTTGAAAACTTCTTCGACTTCTCCGGGCGACTTTTCTCCCTCTCTCGACAGCTCTTCTACAGGTTCTTCAGCAGGGCGCTACAGGTTGCCGGTGATCGACTCGCGCAGGGTCATGAGCCGGTCGTAGAACGCCTTGTCGTCACGCTTGGCCTCGTCGACCACGCTGATGCTGTGCATGATCGTGGCGTGGCTCCTGCCCCCGAAGTGCTTGCCGATGTCGGCGAGGGTCCTGTCGCAGAGCTCGCGCGAGAGCCAGATGGCGACGTGGCGCGCCTCCATGAGGCCCTTGTGGCGCTTGTTGCCCACGAGGCTCGTGTGGTCGATGTCGTAGTACTTCTCGACGGCCTTCTGGACGTCCTCTATCGAGATGGTCCGCATGGAGGAGGGCCAGCACTCCTTCGCGATGCCCTCGATCTCGGCGCGGGCCATCTCCCCGCCGCGCGCCTCGGCCGCCGTGGCCGCGAACAGGCACCTCTGGCAGAAGCCCTCGATGACGCGGATGTTGGTGCCCGCGAGCTCGGCCATGTAGCTCATGGCGTCGGGAGGGACGGTCCCGGAGAGCGCCGGAACGTTCTCCCGCTCGGCGTCCTCCCTCATCCGCTCGCAGAAGGCCTCGATCAGGCGGAGCTTGAGCTCGTAGCTGGGGACCTGGATGGGGGTCGTGAAGCCCGAGCTCAGACGGCTCGTCACGCGCTCGTCGAAGCCGTCTTTGCCCATGCCGAGCTGGGCCGGGGTGCGGTCGGCGGCGAGCACGATCTGCTTGCCGTTGCCGATGAGCTCGTTGAAGGTGTCGAAGAAGAACCCGAGCGTGCCGGCCTTTCCCGCCATCTTCTGTATGTCGTCGATGATGAGCACGTCGATGTCGGCGTAGTTCTGCCGCAGGACCGATGCTGCGGAGCGCTCGGAGTGGCGCATGGCCTCGGTGTAGTCGGTGATGAAGCTCGAGGCGTCGCGGTAGACGCACAGGCGCGAGGGGTCGTTGCGTGCGATGTAGTTCTGGATGGCGCGCAGGAGGTGCGTCTTGCCCAGACCGCTCTTGCCGTAGATGAACAGCGGGTTGTACGTGCTGTTCATGCCGTTTGCCACCTGCAGGGCCGCCTGATAGGCGATGTCGTTCTCGTCGCCGCGGACGAAGCGCTCGAAGGTGAGCTTGGACGTCGCGTCGGAGATCTCCTCGACGAGGGGGTTGCGCGCCCGCCTGCGCCGGTTCTCCTCCTCGCGCACCCGCTCGGCCCGGCGCTCGTCCCAGGTGTCCTCCACGATGCTCCTGGGGGTCGAGAGCGGGGCGTCGCCGGTCTCGGCGTTCCACGCGGCGACCTCCTCACGGGACATGCTCGACCGCGCGGGCGCCTGCTCGGCCCTCGACGGGGACGGCGAGAACGAGATCTCGAGCCTCATGGGCTCGAAGGCGGCCTGCGTGAGGCACTCCTCGACGACCGCTGCGTTCTTGGAGACGGTCTTGAGCACGAGGCGCATCGGCGTGGTGATCTTCAGCACGCCGCCCTCCATGCTCACGGGCGTGCAGTTGCGCAGCATGGCCAGCACGGACTCCGGAAGGCCGCGCTGGTCGGAGAGAAGGTCGAGGGTGTCCTGCCAGAGGGCCTCGGCATCGGATTCGAGGGAGAGTTCCATGGGCTCCGCATTCCACGTTGTTGAAAAACAGTGCCCACCAGTATAGCGATTGTTGATAACTCAGCCCGCCCGTTCCGCGAGCGGCGCGGTCAGGCGCCGCCGAGGCTCCGGCCGAATTCGGTCAGCCGGTACTTCTGGCCGCGCTTGAGGGCGATTCCCTGGGCGGAGAGGGTCGAGAGGGTGCGGGACCACGTCGCCGCGGACGATCCGAATGCCCTCACGAGGTCGGTGGGACCCGCCTCCCCGCGCTCGACGAGCAGGCCGAGCGCCTGGGTGCCGCGCTCGTCGAGGCGCACGGGCGGCTCGGGGGCCGGTCCCTGGGCGGGCATGGATGGTGCTCCCCACGCGGGCGCGCCCTGCGTCGGCACTGCCCCAACCTGCTGGTAGGGATATGCCGGCTGGGCGTAGGGCTGCTGGTAGGAGGGCATGAACGGCTGCGGCTGTGGATTATATGCCACAGTCTGCTGCCACGGGGAGACGGCCGCCTGAGGCCATCCCCAGGCCGGGGGCGCCTGCGGCGCGAGGTCCCTCTCGGCCGGCTCCTCCTGCGCCCCGGTCACGGCCCGGGCGTCCTCGGCGGGGTGCATGGAGATGGTGACGACGGTCCCTCCCGAGATGTTGTCCTCTATCTCGAGGCTCCCGCCATGGTCGACCATGTACTGCTGGGCGTAGGGCAGACCCGACCCCACCCCGCGGATGTAGTGGCGCATCTCCTCGGTCGCGGAGGTCGTCCCGTACTCGAGGGCGCGGGACTTCTCCTGGATACCGGGGCCCTGGTCGGAGAAGCGGATGGTGTCTCCCCCGTCGAGGATGGTGATCGTCGGGGCCTCGAAGTAGGCGTGGACGAAGTTCTCCACGATCTCCCTGATGACCATGAAGGGGATCGACCCGCCCTGCTCGCGGGAGAGGCGGCTGACGGCGGCGGTGATCTCCTCGAGGTATCCGCGGACGTCTGTGGGCTCGATCACGACGACCCTCGGGGCGGCGGACGTGTCGTCGTAGACGGCGATGCGCGCCGGCTTGGTCACCCTGAGGCCGTCTGCGCCCTCCCCCTCGACGAAGGGATAGAAGTCGCGGGCCATGTCCGCCCCCTTTCGACAATCCTTCTACGCATGTACAAAACTTTTCACTGAGAATTCGATGTTGACGAAAGTTTTCAACAACCGATAAAAACATGTCGAAAACTGGGACGAATCACGTGAAAGCTGTTGGAAAAGAATAGCATTACGGCGGCAACTTTCACGATTATGCAAAGTTGGATTCTTTTGGTTTCATCGTCGTTGGAAGATTCCCGTGGTTTTTCGTGGTCTTCCGTGAAGAATCTTGTGAGGATAAATTGACAGCTCAGGGGCAAGACCCTTACAATCTCTGAGCTTATTCAGAAGGATGTCTATACCCACAACCGGGAGGAATAGCTATGAAGCGCACCTATCAGCCCAACAAGCGCAAGCGCGCCACCACCCACGGGTTCCGTGCCCGCATGGCCACCAAGGGCGGCCGCGCCGTCCTGGCCCGCCGTCGCGCCAAGGGCCGCAAGCGTCTCACCGTCTAGCAAACAGCGTTGAAGACCATCAAGTCCAAGAGAGATTTTGAGAGGGTCTTCTCACGCGGGAGGCGCTACAACGACAGTCTCCTGCGAATCAGAGTGGCTGGTCACGACGAGGGCGTCCCGGGAAGGGTCGCCTTCGTCGCTGCCAAGCGGCTTGGGAACGCCGTCTTCAGGAACAGGTGCAAGCGGGTCCTGCGTGAGGCCGCCCGCGCGTGCGCCCTTCCGAGGGACGGCTTCGACGTAATTCTCTTCTCGACGTCTCGCACCCACGACAGCTCCCCGGAGCAGGTCGCGGAGGCGCTGAGGAGGCTCCTCGGCAGGGCGGGGGTCTAGGTGGCCGCTGGCGCCCATGCGGCGCTCGCGGCCATTCGCTTCTACCAGAGGCGGATCTCCCCTCTTTTCGGGGCGCGCTGCATCTACGTCCCCACCTGCTCGGAGTATGCCGCCCAGGCCATCGCCCGCCACGGGCTGTGCCGGGGAAGCTGGCTGGCCCTTCGCAGGATCTGCAGGTGTCACCCGCTGCACAGAGGTGGATATGATCCCGTCCCCTGACGGGGCGGAGCGGAGGAAGCATGTGGGAATGGTTCATTGATTTTCTAACGCAGGTGCTCGCCGGCATCGAGGGCGTCGTCGGGGACTGGGGCCTGGCCGTCATCATCCTGACGGTCATCATCAGGCTCCTGCTCACGCCGCTCATGGCGCACTCGACCAAGTCGACCGCGCGCATGCAGGTGATGCAGCCCAAGCTCCAGGAGATCCAGGAGCGCTACGCCGACGACCCTGAGCGCCAGGCCGAGGAGCTCCGCAAGATGTACGCGGAGATGAAGTTCAACCCGCTGGGCGGCTGCCTGCCCATCTTCCTGCAGATGCCGGTCTTCTTCGGCCTGTTCACCGTCGCGCGCGAGGTTCCCGCCGACGCGTGCTTCTTCAGCATCCTGCCCTCCATCGCCCAGTCCGCCCAGTCCGTCCTCGACGCGAGCGGCATCCAGGCGGCGATTCCCTACATCCTGTTCGACGTCCTCTTCGGCGTCCTCACGTTCATCCCGATGATCATGAACGTCTCGACGCAGTCCGAGGCCCAGAAGAGCCAGACCATGATCATGGGCGGCGTCATGGCCCTCATGATGCTGTGGTTCGGCTGGGGCGTCCCCGCGGCTGTCCTGCTCTACTACGTGACCTCGTCGCTGTGGCAGGTCGTCCAGCAGAAGGTCATCACCCAGCGCGTCATGGAGAAGGCCAAGGCCGAGGCCGAGGCCGAGGCGGCCAACCGTCCGGTCGAGGTCGACGTGGTCCGCAAGGAGAAGAAGGCCCGTCCCCACAAGAAGAACTAAATTTAGTATTATTAATATTTAATTCTACTTTATATAGTTGGAGGTTCATATGGAGGAAGAGATTATCGAGAACTCGGGGGCCGCGCCTGTCGAGAACGAGCCCCAGGACGATTTCTCCTCCATTCGCGAGCACTACGAGGCCGGCGAGGCCCTGACTGACGACGAGATGGACGCTATCGCCGACCTCGCTGTCAGCTACCTCAAGGAGATTCTCGCGCTCTTCGGCGAGACGTCCTCCTCCATCGACGAGTACGACGGTCAGGAGGGCGAGCTCATCCTCGACGTCAACGGCGGCGACCTCGCCGTGCTCATCGGCCGCCACGGCCGCACGCTCGACGCGCTCCAGATGGTGCTCACCTCCCTGCTCAGCAGCAGGATCAAGTTCTACTACCCCGTCGTCGTGGACATCGAGGGATACAAGAACCGCAGGAAGAAGAAGATTCAGGACCTGGCCCGCTCCTCCGCTGCCCGTGCCAAGAAGCGCCACGGCAAGGTGTCCCTCGCCCCGATGAACGCCTACGAGCGCCGTCTCGTCCATCTCGCGCTCCTGGGAGACGAAGGGGTCGTGACCCACTCCGAGGGAGAGGACCCCGAGCGCCACGTGGTCATCACCGCCGTCTAGGGACAGGCGCCGCGACACATGGTATCGTCAAGGGAGGGCATGCGCTCTCCCTTTTTCTTTTGCCAATTTCTTTTGATGCGTGACTTTTTGTCAGGAGGGTCAATGGAGTCGAGCGACCGCCTTGGTCTCGAGCAGTCCGTCATCGATCAGCTGTCTGCCTATGGCGTAGCCTGCTCGCCGCAACAGGCCCGTGTCCTGATTCGTCACCTCGAGCTGGTCATCGAGAAGAACAAGGTCGTGAACCTCACGAGGATCACGGACCCGGGAGAGGCTGTCTCCCTGCATGTCGTCGACTCCCTGCTCCCCCTTTCCTGTGACGACGTCGCGCTCAATCGCTCCTGCAAGTATCTCGACATGGGGACCGGCGCGGGCTTTCCCGGCATCCCCCTCGGCATCATGACGGGTGCACACGGCCTTCTCGTCGACTCGGTGAACAAGAAGGTCCAGGCCGTCGGTGAGTTTGCGCGCGCCCTGGGACTGAGCTCCCTTCACGCGCGCCACGCCCGCATCGAAGAGCTCCCCGCTCAGATCGGTACCTCCCAGGACTATGTCTTCGCCCGAGCCGTCGCCCAGTCCAACGTCCTTATCGAGTACGCCACCCCGCTTCTCAAGAAAGGCGGCAGACTCGTCTTGGAGAAGGGACGCCCGAGCGACGACGAGCTCCGTGCCGCAGCGGCTGCGGCGAAGATCTGCGGCATGACGCAGGTTTCACGTGAAACGTTCGAGCTGCCCGGCAACCTCGGGCACAGGGAGATCATCATCTTCGAGCGGACGGGCAGCCCCTCCATCGCTCTCCCGAGAAAGACGGGAGAGGCTAAGCGGCGACCGCTCGGAGCAGAGGCCTGAGGTATCCGATACAGCTCGAGGTTCCACGTGGAACGCCGGCGGAGATTTCCGGACCGGCGCGCAGAGCCCTCTAATATAGTGATGTAAAGAGAATGACGAGCAATTGGAGACTCATGGACTACAAAGACGTAAAACGAGGTCTACCACAACGCAGCAGCAAGGTCTTTGCCGTCATCAACCAGAAGGGCGGCGTCGGAAAGTCGACGACCGTCGTCAACCTCGCGGCATGTCTCGGTGAGGGAAAGAAGAAGGTCCTCGTCGTCGACTTCGACCCGCAGGGCAACGCGACGAGCGGCTTCGGCGTCGAGAAGGACGAGCTCGAGGCGGACATCTACGACGTCATCCTCCACGACGTACCCATCGAGGGACTCATCCAGCAGACCTGCGCCAAGAACGTCTTCATCGTCCCTGCGACGATTCAGCTCGCCACGGCAGAGATCGAGCTCGTCTCCTTGGAGCACCGCGAGTCGCTCCTCAAGGCGTGCGTCGAGAGGGTCCGGGATGATTTCGACTACGTGATCATCGACTGCCCACCCTCGCTGGGCCTCCTGACGATCAACGCCCTCGTGGCGGCGGACTCGATGATCATCCCCATCCAGTGCGAGTACTACGCGCTCGAGGGTGTGGCCAAATTGCTCGAGACCATGCAGATGGTGAAAAGGCGCATGAACCCGGACCTCGAGATCTTCGGCGTGGTCATGACGATGTACGACAGCAGGACGACCCTCTCCAAGCAGGTCGTCGACGAGGTGCAGGCGTACTTCGGCAAGAAGATGTTCAAGAGCATCATCCCGCGCAACGTGAAGCTCTCCGAGGCGCCGAGCCATGGTCTTCCGGTCTCGATGTACGCGCGCGTGAGCAAGGGTTCGCTCGCCTACTCGAAGCTCGCGCGGGAGGTGGTCGCCCGTGGCTAAGAGAAGCGGACTGGGCAAGGGGCTCGGCCTGCTCGTGGGTGAGGCGGACGCCGAGACCGCCGGGATGCGCCCGGACTCCTCCCTGCCCATCAATAAGGTCAGGCCGAACAGGGGCCAGCCAAGGCGCGCCTTCAATGACGCCGAACTCGACGAGCTCGCCGACTCGATCAGGCAGAACGGCATCCTTCAGCCGCTCCTGGTGCGCAAGAAGGGCGACATCTACGAGATCGTCGCCGGCGAGCGCCGCTATCAGGCCGCCCGGCGCGCGGGCCTCTCCGAGGTGCCGGTCGTCATCAGGGAGATCTCGGACGACGACGTGTTCAAGCTCGCCCTCATCGAGAACCTGCAGCGCTCTGACCTCAGCCCCCTCGAGGAGGCGAGCGGCTACCGTCAGCTCATCAAGGAGAAGGGGCTCACGCAGGAGGAGCTCGCAAGGATTCTCTCCAAGTCGCGCTCCACGATCACCAACACGCTGAGGCTGCTCGACCTTCCGGAGGAGGTCCAGGACCTCCTCGAGGAAGGCCGCATCAGCGCCGGGCACGCCCGCGCCATCCTTGCGGTCCCGGGGGACGAGGGCAGGGTCGCCCTGGCGAGGAAGGTCGCGGACGAGCACCTCTCGGTGCGTCAGACGGAGCGTCTCGCCTCGTCCTTCTCGGCCGGGAAGGATGAAGAGCCGCGGAGAAGGACGCCGCTCCCGCAGTCCTTCAAGCGGGCGGCGCGCCAGATGAGGCTCGCGCTCGACACAGACGTCAAGGTGAAGAACGTTCGTGGCAAGAACAAGATCGAGATCGAGTTCGCGTCCGAGGACGAGCTCGCCCGCATCGTCGACCTTCTTGCCGGACCGGGGACGTGGTCATAGATGAACAAGATCATGAGGAACATCGTGCTTCTCGGCATCGTCGCGGCATCAGGCGCGCTTCTCTATCGTTTCGGACTCAGCGACGAGGCCAGGCGCGGCGTCCGCGCGGCCGCGCGGAGCGTGAGGGACGCGTGCGACGTCATAACGGACCAGGTCAACGCCATGTATGGCCAAGAGGTCACCGAGGACGTGAGCGACCATCAAAACGACGTCCTGCGGCAGTGGGAGCATCTGGGGTTCTAAGCGAAAGGCCGGGTCTCAAGACCCGGCCTCCATCATGTCAGATGACAGAACATGTGTTTGTGAGCACTAGGACCGCGCGAGCCTCTGCTTGAGCTGGCCGCAGGCGGCGTCGATGTCGGAGCCGCGGGAGTTTCTCACCGTGGCCTCCACGCCGACCGCCGCGAGCCTGCGGACGAAGTCCTGGGCGCGCAGGTCGGTCGAGGGGCGCAGCTTGGAGCCCTCGACCTCGTTGAGCTGGATGAGGTTCACATGCGCGAGCGTGCCCTCGCAGAAGTCGCAGAGCGCCTGGAGCTCGCTTTCCGTGTCGTTGACGCCGCCGATGAGGGCGTATTCGTAGGTGGGCCTGCGGCCGGTCTTGGCCACATACTCTCCCATGACGTTGTAGAGGTTGATCAGGGAGTACTTGCGGACGCCGGGCATCAGGGTGTTTCTCGTCCTCTGGACGGCGGAGTGGAGCGAGATCGCGAGGGTGAACTGCTCGGGCTCGTTCGCGAAGCGCATGATCTGCGGAATGACGCCGCAGGTGGAGACCGTGAGGTGGCGCGCCCCGATGCCCGCGCCCTCGGGGTCGTTGAGGCGGCGCATCGCGGCGAGCGTGGCGTCGTAGTTCATGAAGGGCTCGCCCTGGCCCATGAAGACGACGCTGGTGACGCGCGCGTTGAAGTCGTCGCGGACATGCATGACCTGCTCGTAGATCTCCGAGGCGCTGAGCGAGCGGGTGAGGCCGGCGCCGCCCGTGGCGCAGAAGGCGCATCCCATGGCGCAGCCCGCCTGCGTGGAGACGCAGACGGAGAGCTTGCCCCTCGACGGCATGCCCACGCACTCCACGCTCACGCCGTCCGGGAAGCGCAGCAGGTACTTCCTGCTGCCGTCGACGGACACCTGACGGGCGACCTCCTCGACGCCGCCGAGGGTCAGCCTCCCTGCGAGCTCGTCGCGCAGGGACTTGGGCAGGTTGGTCATCTCGTCGAAGGACTGGGCGTTCTTCGACCAGACCCAGTCCCAGACCTGCTTGGCGCGAAACGAGGGCTGGCCGAGGGAGGAGAGGAGCTCGGCGAGCTCCCCGCGCGTGAGCGAGTGGAGGTCCCTCATCTCGCCGTCCTGCTCGGGAGAGTGGTTCTTCTCGGTTCCTGATGGCATTTCTGGCCCCTCTGTTTGCGATGCGACGTCTAGAGTATGCTTCATAGGCGAGAAGCACGTCATTTCAGTCTAGCGTACGGGCGCGCCGCGCCGGAGGAGCTTTGATGGACAGAGAAGAACTGCTGAAGAAGAAGGTCGTCGTCATCTGCGGTGGGTGGTCCGACGAGCGGGACATCTCGAAGGCGTCGGCGACCGAGTGCGCCCGCGCTCTCTCCGAGGCGGGGTTTGCGACCGTGGACCTCATCGACCTTGCCGACAGGGACTTCCTGTCCCGCCTGCTGAGCGGCGGCTATGACGTGGCCTTCGTTGCCATGCACGGCCGTTACGGCGAGGACGGGTGCATTCAGGGGCTGCTCGAGATCTTGCACATGCCCTACACCTTCTCGGGGGTCGCGGCGTCGGCGGCGGCCACGGAGAAGGAGGTCGCGAAGGCGGTCTACGCCTCCGCCGGCCTGCGCGCCCCGAAGGGCGTCGACGTGGCGGCGGGCACGGTGCTCACCGAGGAGCAGGTGGACGCCCTGGTCGAGCACATCGGGCTGCCTCTTTTCGTGAAGCCCGCCGCCAACGGCTCGTCCTACGGCATCTCGCGCGTGACCGACCGCGCCGCCCTCAACGACGCCATCGCACTTGCCGGCGCCCAGGGCGGGCGCGTCCTGATCGAGGAGTGCGTCGAGGGCACCGAGATCACGGTGCCGGTCCTGGGCAACGACGACCCGCGTGCGCTGCCTATCGTAGAGATTGTCACGAACGCCGAGTTCTACGACCTCAAGGTCAAGTACGAGCCCTCCTCGATGCACCACGTCATCCCCGCGCGCCTCGAGCCGGGCGTCTATGCCAAGGCCCAGGAGCTCGCCGTCCGAGCGCACCGAGCCCTCGGGTGCCGCGGCTGCTCGCGCAGCGACTTCATCGTGACCCCCGCCGGCGACCCGGTCATCCTGGAGACCAACACGATTCCCGGCATGACGGCCGAGAGCCTCCTTCCCGACTCCGCCCGCCACGGCGGGATCGAGTTCCCCGAGCTGTGCGCCACCTTCGTCGAGCTGGCGCTCGAGGCCGCGCCCAAGGCGGGCGAATGACGCCCGCCGACGCGACCCTGCTCGCCGACCTCATCGCCCCGGGGACGCCGGAGGACGTCCGCGCGGCCTACCTGAGCCTCGCCGGGCGCGCGCGGGGTCGCGACTTCGGACCGCTCGAGGAGGACGTCATCGTCCTCGACACCGAGACGACCGGTCTCTCCTTCAAGGACTGCGACCTCATAGAGATCTCCGCGGCGCGGATGTCCGGACGCGAGGTCGTGGAGCGCTTCGAGACCTTCGTCCATCCCTGCGGGCCCATCCCGGAGGAGATCACGCGGCTCACGGGCATCACCAACCGCGATGTCATGGACGCCCCGAGCGCGCGCGAGGCCGTGGCGGCGCTCGCCGAGTTCGTGGGCGGGTCCCCCGTGCTCGCCCACAACGCCACCTTCGACCGCACCTTCATCGAGGCGGTCCCGGGCGGCGCGGGCGTCTCGGACACCTGGATAGACACGCTCTCGCTCTCTCGCATCGCGCTTCCGCGCCTCACGACGCATCGCCTCGCGGACATGGCAGCCGCCTTCGGGTGCGCCTCGGTCACGCACCGCGCCGGCGACGACGTGGACGCGCTCTGCGGACTGTGGCGCATCCTGCTGCTCGCCCTCTCCGACCTCCCCTCCGGGCTGCTCGCCCTTCTCGCCGACATGCACGGCGAGGTGAGCTGGCCCCTCAGGCCCGTCTTCACCCACCTGGCCTCCGAGCGCGACGCCGGCGGCCGGCCCTTCTCTCTCAAGGAGGTGCGCTCCTCTCTGGTGCGCCGCTCCGCGGGGGAGGCCCGCTGCGACGCGGCGGAGCTGGGGCAGCTCGCGGCCGCGCCCGACGAGGAGGTGAGGCGCGCTTTCGAGCACGGCGGGACCGTCTCCAAGATGTACGAGCGCATGGAGCGCCGGCCCGAGCAGCTCGCCATGGCGCTCGAGGTCAACGAGGCCCTCTCGACCTCGACGCATCGGGCCATCGAGGCGGGCACGGGCGTGGGCAAATCCGTCGCCTACCTGCTTCCCGAGGTGCTCTTCGCCAAGCGCAACAACGTGACGGTGGGAGTGGCAACCAAGACCAACGCCCTCACCGACCAGCTGGTCTCCCACGAGCTCCCGGCGCTCTCCGCCGCCGTCCCCGGCGGGGTGAGCTTCGTGAGCCTCAAGGGCTACGACCACTATCCGTGCCTGCACCGACTCGACCGCGCCGCGACCGACGAGCTCCCGCTGGCCGCCGTGCCCCACGACGGGCGCTCTGACAACGCGGTCGCCTGCGACATGCTCACTGCGATCGCGGTTACCTACGCCTTCGCGTGCCAGTCGCCCGACGGTGACCTCGACGCCCTCGGCATCCGCTGGCGCTACGTGCCGCGCGCGATGCTCACCACCACCCCCGGGGAGTGCCTGAGGGCGCATTGCCCCTACTTCCCCAACGAGTGCCCCCTGCACGGGGCGCGGCGCCGCGCGGCCTGCGCCGACGTGGTGGTGACGAACCACTCCCTGCTGCTGAGAAACGTCATGGCCGAGGGCAAGATCTTGCCGCCCGTCCGCCACTGGGTCGTCGACGAGGCGCACGGCTTCGAGGCCGAGGCCCGGCGGCAGTGGGCCGTGGAGGTGTCGGGCGACGAGGCCCGCGCCGCCTTCGAGCTCCTGGGCGGCACGACCACGGGCACCCTGCACAACCTCATGGTCCAGGCGATGTCCCTCGAGGGGTCCACGCTGGTCGTGGGCCTTCTCGCCAAGGCGTCGGCGACCCTCTCCCGGGCGTCCGTGGACGTGGCCGACCTCTTCGTGGCCGTTCACGACCTGGGCTCGGTCGCCCGCGGCGACGGAGGCTACGACTCGGTCACGCTATGGCTCGGGGACGAGGTGCGCGGCACCGAGGAATGGGCCGAGGTGGCGGCAGCGGGCGAGCGCGCCGTGGAGTCGTGCTCGGAGGCGGTGCGCCAGCTCGCGGAGGCGGGCGAGGCGCTGGCGGGGGAGGCGCCCGCGCTCGCCGCCGACCTCGGCGAGTCGACGCGCTTCCTGCGCGACCTCGCCGCGGGCATCGAGCTCATCTGCGCCGGGACCGACCCCACCTATGTCTACTCCGCCCAGCTCACGCGCTCGAGGAGGCGCTCCTCGACCGAGCGGCTCGTCGCCGAGAAGCTCGACGTGGGCGCCGACCTCGCCACGAGGTGGCTCCCCGAGATGGAGAGCGTCGTCTTCACCTCGGCGACCATCGCGGTGGGGGACGACTTCTCCCACTTCGACCATGCCGTGGGGCTCGACCTGCTCGGCGAGGGCTCGCACCGGGACGTCCGGCTCGACTCGAGCTTCGATTTCGACGCGCACATGTCCGTCGTGCTCGCGCGCGACCTCCCGGCGCCCAGCGACCGTTCGTACCTGCCCGCCCTCGAGGACCTGCTCTATGACGTGCACGTCTCCATGGGCGGCTCCGTGCTCACCCTGTTCACCAACAGGCGCGACATGGAGCGCGTGTACGAGGCGCTCCAGCCCAGGCTCGCCGCCGCGGGCCTCGATGTGGCCTGCCAGACCCGCGGGGCCTCCCCGCGCCGCCTCCGGCAGCGCTTCATGGAGGAGCAGTCGCTGTCGCTCATGGCTCTGCGCTCCTTCTGGGAGGGATTCGACGCCACGGGGGACACCCTGCGCTGCGTCGTCATCCCCAAGCTGCCTTTCGCGAGCCCCAACGACCCGCTCGTGCGCGAGCGCGACCGTCGCGAGGACCGTGCCTGGTGGAAGTACTCGCTGCCGGATGCCGTCATCTCGGTCAAGCAGGCGGCGGGGCGCCTCATCCGCTCGTCGACGGATACGGGCGTGCTCGTCCTCGCCGACTCGCGCCTCGTCACCAAGGGCTACGGGCGCCTGTTCGTGAGCTCGCTCCCGTCGCGCAGCGTCACGAGGCTCGAGAGCGCCAACGTCGGGCGGTTCCTCTCCCTCTGGCGCGCCAGCCACTAGCTCCGGACGGCGCCCTGCTTCTGGAGCTGCTCGCGGGCGTAGTCCCTCGCGAGCGCGCTCACCTCGGGGTCGTCGCAGGTCACGGCTCCACCGCAGGCGGCGACCATGCGGGGGAGCCACATGCCGCCGTAGTAGGGGGTCTGCGCCGCGACCGCGCCGTCCTTCTCGGCATCCGTCACGTGCAGGTCGTGCCAGGGCAGCGCCTCGAGAAGCGCCGGGTCCCGGAACGTGAGCGTCACGGTCCGCGCCTCACGGGCGACCCGGCGCGGCGGCTCGGGGTTGCGGGAGGGTCGCACGGCCTCGACGTGCTCCATGCGGTCGAGGCGAAACGTCCGCTCCTCGCGCCGGTCGAGGTCGTGGGCATCGAGGTACCAGACGTCGTCCTCGAAGCGCAGCCCCTCGGGCGCCACACGGCGGTCGCGGTGCGCGGACTCTCCCACCCGCGCGTACGAGAAGCGCAGCTCGTACCCTCTGAGCAGGGCGCGCGAGCAGGTCCTCAGCGCCGGACCTCCCCCGCGGCGCGGCCCGCCGAGTGCGCGGGCCACCGTCCCCACGTCGAGCGCGCCATCGGGCAGCGACGGCCCGAGAGCCTCCCTCAAGGGGTCGTCCGCGGGCACGCCGATCCGGTCGAGGGCGGCGAGCAGGGCGGTCGTCTCGGCGCGGCTGAGGCGCAGCCGCGCGCCGCGCACCCCGGCCCCCGTGATGAGCGTCACCTCTCCGCGGCCGTCCTCGACGAGCGGGAGGCCGACGCCTCCCGAGGTCGTGGCCGTCGCCACGAGATCGATGAGCTTCTCGGCCCGCTGCCTGCTCGTCCCGAGCCTGTGGGCCACCGCATCCGCCGTGAGGGCGTCTCCCGCCTCGCTCAGGCTGGACGCGAGCGCCACCAGCTCGCGCGCCTCGTCGATCGACCCCTTCCGACCCGCGTTACGAGGCATCTCCGAGCACCTCCCCCAGCACCGCGCGCCACGCCTCCACGAGCGCGTCCGGTGAGACGGGGCGTATCCCCTGGGAGATGGCCCAGCGCGCGGCGGCGCCGAGGTCGCTGGCGCCGACCTCCCATGCGAGCGCGGCGCCCCTCCGCTCGAAGCGGCCCTGTCCGAGACAGGACTCCCGGAGGGCGTCCTCCCGTCCGCGGGGGACCTCGAAGGAGCAGCGCACCAGCTCGTCCCCCATCTGGAACGGGAGGCGCCGCCAGTCCGTCACCGAGAAGTCGGCCGGCACCTCGTAACGCGTCGTCCCGTGCGGGGAGGCCTCGGCGATGCGGTCGACGCGGTAGGTGCGCACGCCGTCCTCGACGACCCTGCCGTCGGCCCCCACGCTCGCCGCGACGAGGTAGAGCCTCCCCCTGAGCCCGAAGACCCCGTACGGGGCCACGACCCTGCGCGACGCCCTCCCGCGCGCGTCGGTGTAGGAGAGCTCGAGCTCGCTCCGCGCCACCAGCGCATCCTTGATGGCGCCGAGCGCGCGGCCCTCCCGGCGGTCGGGGGACGCGGCGAAGGCGAGGCCGTCCGAGAAGGTGCGCGCGATCTTTGCGAGCGCGAGGCGCAGGTCGCTTGAGAAGGGAAACGCGGGGTCGTCGAGCAGGGCCTGACAGGACAGCTCGAGCACCGCGGCGTCCTGCGGCGAGAGCTCGACGCCCCGTGCGAAGGAGGCGTCCTCGTCGACCGCCCACAGCGCCTCGCCCCCCGAGCGCCCGCGCTCGGTAACGAGCAGCCCGCAGGCGGCGAGCACCTCGCGGTCGCGCGCGAAGGAGCGGCGGAAGCTGTCGGGCGAGAGCGACGGGTAGAAGCACCGGGCGAGCTCGGAGGAGGGGATGGGCGCCCGCGCGTTCATGAACTCGAGTGCGAGCGAGCAGATCCTTCTCGCCCGCTCGTCGTCCTTCGTGACCTTCATGCGGCCCGCACCTCCTCCCCCGGGCATCCCGCTTGCGTTGAAGCGGGGCACATCCGCGGCTTTCTTATCAGACGCCGAGGATAAGACGTATACTCTCTTAATTGTATGCACGTCTAGGAAAAGCTCGCGAGACTCTGCAGAAGGACGCTCAGTATGGCAATGACACACGACTATCTCGACTACCTCAACCAGAGGGTCGGAATCGCCCCCGCCAACAGCCAGGAGGAGCTGCAGGCCGCCCAGACCATCGCCCACCTCATGAGCCTTCATGACGTCGAGCCCGAGATCGAGGAGTTCGACGCCCCGTCTCTCTCCGGGCTCTTCCCGGCGATCCTGTCCATCCTCATGTTCCTCGGCGTCCTGTTCTCCGGCATCGGGGTGCTGGCGCTGACCATCGTGGGCTTCATCCTCGCGCTCATCCCGACGGTGCTCGCAGTGCTGAGGCTCTTTGGCCGCGCGCCGTCGCCCAGCTTCGGCCCCGCGGCCCGCAGCCAGAACGTCGTGGCCGTGCACCGCGCGACCGGCCCGATGGTCATGAAGGGCAACCGTCCCATCGTGATCGTGGCCCACTACGACACCCCGCGCGAGAGCTTCCTCTACTCGACGCCCATCGCACCCTACCTACCGCTCGTGGTCAAGGCGGCCAAGGTGTGCCGCTACGTCGTGGCCTTCTGCGCCTTCATCCAGATCCTGGGCTTCATCCCCGCCCCCGCGCGCCTGGTCTTCTGGCTCGTCGGGATCGTCGCGTCGCTGCCGTGCCTGCTGCTCGCCGCGGGCGACATCTACGAGCGGGTCTCCCCGTGCACCCTGGGCGCCAACGACAACAAGACCGGCGTCGCCTCGCTGCTCGGCGTCATGGAGAACGTCCGCCCGAGCGGTCTGGTCCCCATCTCCCGCGAGCCCAAGCAGGCCGAGGACATCGAGGAGCCCGAGGACGACGAGGCCGTCGAGGAGCTTGACGAGCCCGCCGACTTCGAGGGCCAGGACGAGACGGCTCCCTCCGAGCCCGTCATCGACGAGGCGCTCGTCGAGGAGATCCTCACGGGAAAGCGCCCGGTCGACGAGCTCGACGCGGTCGAGGAGCCGGCCGAGGCCACCGAGGCGGTCGAGGATGCGGACCTGCCCGAGCCCGAGGAGCCGACCCCGGCCGACGAGGACGTCGTGGTCGAGGAGATCGACGAGTTTGCCGAGCTCGACGAGGTTGTCGAGCCCGAGGAGCCCGTCGCGGCCGACGACGCCGACCTGACCGACGAGCTCGAGGCCGACACCGACCTCGCCGAGGTCGAGGACCTCGACGAGCCCGCCGCTGAGCCCGAGGCCGAGAAGGACCTCGAGCCCGAGCCCGCCGCTGAGCCCGATATCGACGAGCCCGAGCCCGCCGCGGAGCCCGACCTCGTGTCCGAGTCCGTTGCCGAGCAGGACGCCGCCGACGACCTCGACGAGCCCGAGCCCGTCGAGCCGCCCGCGCCCGCTCGCCCGTGCGTGGTCCCCATCGTCCGCCACGGGGCGGACGTCCTCCGCTCGCTCGAGATCCTTCCCGAGTCGTGCGAGGTCGACTATGTTGCCGCCGACGGCGGCGTGACCACCTCGAGCAGCCCGGTCGCCGGGAAGTCCCTCTTCGACATCGACGACGACCTCGAGGAGCTCGACGAGCCCGCCTTCGACGAGCCCGAGGAGCCCTCCATCGAGGGGACTGTGCCGCTGCGCCCCCTCTCCGACGAGGACGTCGAGGCCACGAGGGAGAACCTGCTGTCCGGCGGGCGCTTCTCGCTCGTGATGGACGAGGACGACGGCCACGGCGTCGGCCCCAAGGACTCCTCCGGCCTCACCGAGCTCACCGACGACGTCGACGTCCCCGCGCCCGACCAGCCGGCCCGCCGCCCCGCGGCGCCGGACGACCCGGAGTGGGGGACCTCCACCTACCGCCCGCAGCTCTCCAACGTGGCGCGCCGCGCCTCCCTCTTCGACCTCCCCGACCCGTTCGAGAACGAGGTCGACCCGCTCGGCGACCCCGACGCGACGCGCGTGACCCCCTCGAGGGGTCTCTTCGCCCGCCTCGGCCGCACGGGGCAGACCCCCGTCGTGCCCGAGTTTGCCCCCGAGGACGACGAGGCGGCTCCTGTTCAGGACGAGGTCGCTCCCGAGGTCTCCGACGAGGAGGTCTCCGCGCCCAAGCCCATCGAGACGCTCTCCTCCGCCGTCGAGCGCCACAAGGGGACGTTCACGGGCCTGCTCGACCGCCTCAAGAATCTGTTCCCCGGCAAGGGCGCCGCGGACGACGACGCCGAGAACGATGAGCGCGAGGGCTGGCTCGGCGAGCCCGACGCGGAGGACGACGAGGACGACAAGGTCTGGCGCGGCGGCGCAGCCGCCCGCAACGGCCTCAGGTTCGTGGAGGAGGACGAGGTCGCCCCGACCGATGAGGAGCTCATGGAGGAGGTCTTCAGGCTCGGCGACGACGCGCTCATCTCGCACGACATCTGGTTCGTCGCTCTGGGCGGCTCCTCTCTCGACCACGCCGGCATGCGCGCCTTCCTGCAGCAGCACCGCAAGGAGATCCGAGGCAGCTTCGTCATCAACCTCAGCTGCGTAGGAGCCGGCGAGCTCAGCCTCCTCACCCACGAGGGCATCGAGGAGACGCGCCGCGCCGACCGTCGCCTCGGCCGCATCCTCAGCACCGTGGCCCGCGACGTCCACATCGAGCTCAACCAGGCGAATTACAACTGGACCTCGACTGATGCGCTGCCCGCCATGGCCTCGCGCCTGCGTGCAGTGACGCTGATGGGCATCGACGAGGCGGGCATGCCCGCGCTCGCCCGCACTGCCAACGACGTCCCGGAGAACGTGAGCGGCGAGCAGGCCACCCTGGTCACCGAGATCGTGACCGAGGCGATTCGCCGGGCGTAGACGAGAGGGCCCCGGGGGCGCGCTCACGGCCGCCCCGACTGGAGGAGCTGCGCCCTGCCGGCGTGACCGGCGGCGGGCGGCCTTCCCCCTCTCAGGGCGTCTCCGCCCAGGAGCCGCGCCCGCGGCCTTCTGCGCTTCTCGGCCGCCGCGTCGTTGGCCTGCTGTGACCACGTTCTTCTCGACATACACCGTCTCATGGGGCCTCCCGTTCTCGATGGGAGGCCCCACGTTACTCTGCGGCTCTTTCGCCCAGCGCCGCCCGAGCTTCATGCGCGCGTGCGCGCCGCTGCACCCGGGCTGCAACCGGCTTGCGCCCGGACGTGGGAGCGGCCCCTGGGTGCGGGGACGAGAAGTTCGCGCCTGCGGGGAGTCGGCCGACCCTCCACAGAAGGCACATCATGTCAGGGCGCCATCAGGCACTTTTCGATCGGTCGAGCCCCAGGGCGCGCCGCACGGAGAGGCCGACGCTCACCCCGACGAACATCTTGACCAGATCTGGCCCCACGAAGGGAAGCACGGCCATGGCTGCCGCCGCCCGCGGCGACACGCCCATGACCCAGGAGAGCTGCGCGGTTCCCGCGGCGTAGGACGCCGTCAGCATTAGGAGCGCGCCGAGCGAGAATCGCGTCCGCTCGGGGATGCTCCTCAGGCCGCAGACGACGGCAGCCAGCGCGGTGCCAATAAGAAAGCCCCAGAGAAAGCCGCCCGTGGGCCCCAGGAGATGGGCGACGCCCCCGGAGAGACCCGAGAACACAGGCAGTCCGACGGCTCCGAGCAGCAGGTACAGCGCCACAGAGCAGACGGCGTCGCGTCCGCCGAGGACGACGGGAAGCAGCGCGAGCACCATGGTCTGGAGCGTGAAGGGCACCGGCCCGAAAGGCACGGTCACCATTGCCGAGACGGCCAGCAGGGCCGTGGACAGCCCCATGTGACAGGCTCGGGAAGATGTCATGTGCTCTCACTCCTTCCATTTGGGGACCGCGCCGGCGCGAGCGCGGGACCCAAAGCATGCGTCTCCAGACCGGAGATACAGACCATTAGCCTATCTTCTAGTCTATTCGTCTATCATCCACCTTGTATTTCCCAGGTTCAGAGAAGCTTGCAGGAGGCATGGGCTCGAGGAGCTCGTGCGCTTGGCGTGTACGCTCGCGGCGCCATCGTTCTTCTCAGCGGGCTGTGATAGAATAAGCACTCGCATGCGGGCATCGCCAAGTGGTAAGGCATCAGCTTCCCAAGCTGACATTCGCGGGTTCGAGTCCCGTTGCCCGCTCCAGAACTTTCAGGGCCCCGCAAGGGGCCCTTCGCATGTGGGTAGAACTAAGGCGTCAGGCGCCGTCACCCCAGAAAGGAACAACGTGGCCGCCCTTCCCATGACCGACGAGGAGTGCCGTCTCGCAACCGAGGCGCTCTCCGACCAGATCGACCTCTACGCGGAGCTGCTCGTCAAGAAGGGCGTTGCTCTCCAGCCCGACCAGGAGCTCGTGCTGCAGGCGCCCGTGGAGTCGGCCGACTTCGCACGCCGCGTCGTGAGCGCTGCCTACCGCGCCGGCGCGGGGCACGTGACCGTCATCTGGCAGGACGACGCGGTCAGCCGCCTCACCTACGAGAACTGCCCCGTCACCTTCTTCGAGTCGACGCCCTCCTGGCAGGTCGAGCAGCTCAACTCGCTTGCCGAGGCGGGAGCCGCGTTCCTGTTCCTCGAGGGACGCGACCCCTCGGCCCTCGAGGGCGTGGACCCCGCCAAGCTCGTCGCGGCCGCCAAGGCGCGCAACACCGACTGCCGCGCCTTCCGCGACGGCATGGACTTCGGGTACAACGCGTGGTGCATCGCCGGCGTTCCCGTGGCCGCCTGGGCCCGCAAGGTGTTCCCGGACGTCTCCTCAGCCGAGGCCCTCTACCGGCTCTGGGTCCTCATTCTCGAGGTCGCGCGCGCTGACGGGAAGGACCCGGAGAGCGCATGGGAGACGCACAACGCCTCGTTCGAGAAGACCAAGCGCTTCCTCAACTCCCATCACTTCGATGCGCTGCGCTACGAATCCGCCAACGGCACCAGCCTTACCGTGGGCCTGCCCGCCGCGCACGTCTGGGACGGCGGCGCCGGGCGCACGCGCGACGGCGTGACCTTCTTCCCCAACATTCCCACCGAAGAGGTCTTCACCTCGCCGGACCGCCTGCGCGTGGACGGCGTGGTTCATGCCACCCTGCCGCTCGTGCTCTCCGGGCAGATGGTCCGCGACTTCTGGCTGCGCTTCGAGGACGGCCGCGTGGTCGACTTCGACGCCGTGCAGGGCAAGGAGGTGCTGCGCCACATCGTCGAGACCGACGAGGGCTCGTGCCGTCTGGGCGAGGTCGCGCTCGTCTCCAAGAACACGCCCATCCGCCAGAGCGACACCCTCTTCTTCGACACGCTCTACGACGAGAACGCGAGCTGCCACCTCGCCCTGGGCATGGGTTTTCCCGAGTGTCTCGAGGGAGGCGCCAGCCTCAGCAAGGACGACCTGCTCGCCCGCGGCGTCAACCAGAGCAGCACCCACGTGGACTTCATGATCGGTGCCGACGACCTCAACATCCGCGGCATCTCAGCGGACGGGACCGAGACCGCGATCTTCGAGAACGGCCAGTGGGTCTGGGAGTAGCGCCCGCACGTGGTAGAATCAAACATGCGCGCCGTTAGCTCAGCTGGTAGAGCAGGGGACTTTTAATCCCAAGGTCCAGGGTTCGAGACCCTGACGGCGCACCATCGCATACGGCTGGGGCCGGACGTCCTTCTCGACGCCCGGCTCTTTTTCTTTATCGACCACGTGTGCGACTACGTCGACCAAACATGGTTGATGAGCTCGTTGGGGACGGGCACGTGACACTCCACCGAGAACGCCACCGGCTGCAACGGCACCGCCATCGGCTTCATGCGCGTGGCCGAGCCCGTGCACTTCGCCGAGGGCGACCCGGAGAAGGACGCCCAGGCATAGCCCTGGCAGACAGGTAGGTAGCACGTAAGGAAGGAGACCCATGGACATCCTAATGGGAATCTGGACGTGGATTGCGAACAACATCCTCACGCAGCCCGCGTACTTCATCGGCGTGATCGTCGTGCTCGGTTACGCCCTCCTCAAGAAGCCGTGGTACGACATTCTGGCCGGCTTCATCAAGGCGGTCATCGGATACCAGATCCTGGCCGTCGGCTCGAGCGGACTGACCAACGCGTTCCGCCCTATCCTCGTGGGCCTGCAGGAGCGCTTCAACATGTCCGCCATGGTCATCGACCCCTACTTCGGCCAGAACGCCGTCCAGGCGGCCATGGAGGACACGAGCGCGTCTGCCCTCTCGTTCATCTCGGGCAAGTCCTTCTCGCTTGTCATGTTCCTGCTGCTCTTTGCGTTCATCCTCAACATCGTCCTCGTGGCGCTCAAGAAGTTCACCAAGTGCCGCGCTCTGTTCACCACCGGTCACGTCCAGGTGCAGCAGGCCTCCACGGCGTTCTTCCTGATCCTGTTCTGCTTCCCCGCCCTCAAGGAGCAGGACTGGGCCACGCTCGCCATCATGACGATCCTGCTCGGCAGCCCCGTCGTCGTCATGGCCGGCTTCGTGCCCCTGTTCTTCGACAACGCCACCATCGGCGTCTACGCCAACCACAAGGGCGGCCTGCGCGCCTGCATGCTCCTGCCCTTCCTCTCCGGCCTGCTCCAGGTCTTCGGCTCCGCGATCATCGCCGGCTGGGTCGGCATGGCGGCCTACGGCGGCTACCTCGGCATGTGGGACTGGGCCGTGGTCTGGCCGATTATGACCGGCGTCATGAAGTTCCTGTCCTACGCGGGCCTCGCTATCGTGATCGTCGCCCTCATCGCCATCCCGCAGATCCAGTACCTGCGCCACAAGCAGACCTGCTTCATGGAGGTCGAGGACTGGGAGAAGTGCAAGGAGATGCGCGCCAACGGCATCAAGTAGCCCTCGCCTGACCTGAGCTCTGCCCGTACCACCCACTCATACGTAAGCGGCCGGGGCGACCCCGCCCCGGCCCAAAAGAAAAGGAGAACACCATGAACGCCAAGATCCTCGTCGCCTGCGCCAACGGAGCCGGTACCTCCCTCATGATGAAGATGACCGCCGAGCGCGTCACCAAGAAGCTCGGCATGGGCGTCGCCGACATCCACCACTGCGCGCTCTCCGAGGGCGTCTCCTCCGCGCGCCAGTACGACATCGTCTTCGCGCCCCTGAACTTCAAGAACATGTACGACGAGGCCGAGAAGGCCGGCGTCACCGTCATCGGCCTGCGCAACGTCCTCTCCGACAAGGAGATGGAGGAGGCCCTCGTCTCCACCGGCGCCGCCGAGAAGTTCAAGGCCTAGGGGACGGCGAGACGCATGCAGTACGCCAAGAAGGTCATCGCGAGCATGCCCAAGGCCTACGCCATCGGGATGTTCGAGGGGGCTGACGCCAAGAGCTTCGTCATCGGCGTCGAGAAGGACGGCCCCATCCGTCGCTTCGCCCTCGACGGCACGCCGATGGAGACCGTGACCGAGGGGCCCGGCGGCGTCATGACGATTGCCCAGGTCCCCGGACGTGACGACCAGCTGCTCGCGACCTGCGAGTTCTTCTCGCCCAACTACGGCTCCGACACCGCGCACATCGCCTGCTACACCCGCGCGGCGGACGGCTCCTGGAGCTCCACCAAGCTCTGCGACCTGCCCTACGTGCACCGCTTTGGCCTGCTCACCGGCGCCGACGGCCAGCTGTGGCTGATCGCCTGCACCATCAAGGGGGCCTGCCGGAAGATCAAGAACGACTGGCTCACCCCCGGCGCGGTCTACGTGGCCGCCCTCGACGGCGCGCTCGAGGGGCACGACGCCGACCACCAGGTCGAGCTCACCGAGCTCTCCGGATGCCAGCTGCAGAACCACGGCTTCTGGTGCGCGCCCGACCACAGCTACGCCCTCGTCTCCACAGCGGCCGGCGTCTTCCGCTACGTCCCGCCCGCGACGGCCGACGGCGACTGGTCCGTCAGCTGCCTGATCGTCCAGCCCACGAGCGACATCTGCGTGGCGGACTTCGACGGCGACGGGAAGGACGAGATCCTCACCCTCTCCGCCTTCCACGGGGACACCCTCTCCGTCTGGCACGAGGGCGAGACCGAGGACACCTACGTCAAGGTCTGGGAGGACCCCGAGAAGCGCGATTTCCTGCACGCCATCTGGTCCGGCGAGATCTATGGCGAGAAGTGCGCGGTCGTCGGCAACCGCAAGGCCGGGCGCGACCTCTTCCGCGTCCACTTTGCCGACGGCTCCTACCAGCTCGAGATGATCGACCACGACCAAGGGCCCGCGAACTGCTGGGTCTTCACCGACGGCGACGCCTGCCGCATCATCGCGGCCAACCGCGAGACCGACGAGGTCGCGCTCTACGACGTCGCCAAGTAAGTCCCCTTGCGGCCGGCCCTGACCGGGGCCGGCCACCCAAGGGCTCACACGACCACATCCTCTAGACAAGGAGGTTCACATGTCTGCAATCGACGAGGTCACCGTCGAGGGCATCAACAAGGGGGCGGGGCTTCTCGCCTACGTCGAGGCGCTCCCCGAGCGGCCCGCGCGCACCTTCGCCTTCGGCGACTCGGAGAACGACCTGCCGATGCTCGAGGCGGCAGACGTCGGCGTGGTCATGGCCAACGCGCGGCCGCACGTGATCGAGCGCGTTCGCGAGCTCGGCGGCCACGTGACGGCGGGCGTGCTCGACGACGGCGGGCGTGCTCGACGACGGCGTCGCCCGCGCCCTCGAACACTTCGGACTGATTCAATAGCGTGCAAAGGGGACAGGCACTTTTGCACGCTGGCACCACAAGCGTGCAAAAGTGCCTGTCCCCTTTGCACGCCCAGAAAGGAGAGAAGCACATGATGCTCAAGGAGCTGCGCGAGAAGGTCTACGAGGCCAACATGGACCTTCCCAAGCACGGACTCGTTGTCTTCACCTGGGGTAACGCCTCCGAGCTCGACCGCGAGAAGGGCCTCTTCGTGATCAAGCCCTCCGGCGTGGACTACGATGACCTCTCCCCGGAGAACATGGTCGTCTGCGACCTGGACGGCAAGGTCGTCGAGGGCGAGCTCAACCCGTCCTCAGACACCGCCACCCACGCGGCGCTCTACCGCGCCTGGGGCAACGAGGTCGGCGGCGTCGTCCACACCCACTCCCGCTCCGCCTGCTCGTGGGCGCAGGCCGGCCGCGACATCCCCGCCTACGGCACCACGCACGCCGACTACTTCTACGGCCCCGTGCCCTGCATGCGCGGCCTGACCGAGGCCGAGATCGAGCGCGCCTACGAGCTCGAGACCGGAAACGTCATCGTGGAGGGCTTCGCCGCCCGCGGCATCGACCCGGTGGCGGTGCCGGCGACGCTCGTGCGCAACCACGGCCCCTTCACGTGGGGCAAGGACGCAGCCGCGGCGGTCTACCACGCCGTGGTTGTGGAGGAGGTCGCGCGCATGGCCATCGACACCGAGGCGCTCGCACCGCACTGCGGCCCGGCTCCCCAGTATCTTTTGGACAAGCATTACATGCGCAAGCACGGCCCTAACGCTTACTATGGACAGGGAGGGGCGCACTAACGCGTTCTTCTCGGCTTTATTTGGACTGAGGGCGCAGACGCGCCAAGACATGAAAGAGAGGGGTTTGCCATGAAGTTCTTCATCGACACCGCCGACCTTGACGAGATCAAGGAAGCTCTCTCCTGGGGCTGCCTCGCCGGCGTCACCACCAACCCGAGCCTGTACGCCCGCACCGGCGGCAAGCTCGCTGACTTCGAGGACCACATGGTCAAGATCGCCGAGCTCTGCGCCGGGCTTCCCGTCTCCGCCGAGTCCCAGGCCAAGACCACCGAGGGCATGATCGAGGACGGCCGCCGCCTCTCCGCGCTCGCGCCTAACATCGTGGTCAAGCTCCCGATCTGCGCCGAGGCCCTGGCAGCCACGCACCAGCTCGCCTCCGAGGGCGTCCGCATCAACATGACGCTGGTCTTCTCGGCCACGCAGGCCCTGCTCGCCGCCAACGCCGGCGCCCGCTACATCTCGCCCTTCGTCGGCCGCTTCGACGACATCGCCGAGGACGGCATCTCCCAGCTCGCCGACGTCGTCGCCTGCATCGGCAACTACGACTGGACCGGCAAGAACGTCGACGACCAGGTCGAGATCATCACCGCCTCCGTCCGCACGCCCAACCACGTGACCCAGGCCGCCCTGCTCGGCGCCGACATCGCCACCGTGCCCTTCGGCGCGCTCAAGAAGTGCCTCAAGCACCCGCTGACCGACCAGGGCATGGCCGCGTTCGACGCCGACTGGGCCAAGGTCGTCGCGGGTCAGTAGCCGACGCTGCGCCGCCGCCCGGCACCCCATCTCGCCGCTCATTCGTCGCTTGCGTACCGAGTACGCGTCGCTCCTCTTTCGCGACGACCTGGGGCGCCGGGCGGCCGCTCGCTGGCGCATGTTCCACCTGTGACTCATTTGACAAACTGTGAGAAACAAGAAGGAGGCAGAATGACTGACACCGAGCTCAGGCGCGTTGCCAACGAGGTCCGCAAGGGCGTCATCGTGGGCACGCACGCCGCCAAGTCGGGTCACCCCGGCGGGTCGCTGTCCGCCGCGGACCTGTTCACGTACCTGTACTTCGAGGAGATGAACGTCGACCCGGCCGACCCGCGCAAGGCCGACCGCGACCGCTTCGTCCTCTCCAAGGGCCACACGGCCCCCGGCCTCTACGCGGCCCTCGCCGAGCGCGGCTTCTTCCCCAAGGAGGACCTCGCGACCCTGCGCCACATCGGCAGCCACCTTCAGGGCCACCCCAATATGAACGACACTCCGGGCGTCGACATGTCCAGCGGCTCGCTCGGCCAGGGCATCTCGGCCGCCGTGGGCATGGCGCTCGCCGCCAAGCACTGGGGCGACAGCTACCGCGTCTACACGCTGCTCGGCGACGGCGAGATCGAGGAGGGACAGGTCTGGGAGGCCGCGATGTTCGCCGGCAACCACGGCCTCGACAACCTCGTCGTGATCGTGGACCACAACGGCCTGCAGATCGACGGCACCATCGAGGAGGTCAACTCCGCGATGCCCATCGCCGACAAGTTCCGCGCCTTCAAGTTCCACGTGATCGAGCTTGCCGACGGCAACGACATGGCGCAGATCCGCGCCGCCTTCGCCGAGGCGCGCGAGGTCAAGGGGCAGCCCGTGTGCATCGTCGCCGAGACCGTGAAGGGCAAGGGCGTCTCGTTCATGGAGAACCAGGTGGGCTGGCACGGCAAGGCCCCCAACGACGAGCAGTTCGAGCAGGCCATGGCCGAGCTCGAGGCCGCTGGGAAGGAGCTCTAATGGCTGACGTCAAGAAGGTCGCCACGCGCCAGAGCTACGGCGAGGCCCTCGTGGAGCTCGGCGCCGAGCACGACGACTTCGTCGTCTTCGACGCGGACCTCGCGGCCGCCACGCAGACCGGCAAGTTCAAGGCCGCCTACCCTGACCGCTTCTTCGACGCGGGCATCGCCGAGCAGAACCTGATGGGACTCGCCGCCGGCGTCGCCACCACCGGGCGCGTGGCCTTCGCGAGCACCTTCGCGATGTTCGCGGCCGGCCGCGCCTTCGAGCAGGTCCGCAACTCGATCGGCTACCCGCACCTCAACGTGAAGATCGGCGCCACGCACGCCGGCATCTCCGTGGGCGAGGACGGCGCCACCCACCAGTGCAACGAGGACATCGCCCTCATGCGCACCATCCCGGGCATGACGGTCATCGTTCCGGCCGACGACGTGGAGGCCAAGGCCGCCGTGCGCGCCGCCTACGAGTACGACGGCCCCGTCTACATGCGCTTCGGCCGTCTGGCCGTGCCGGTGTTCAACGACCCCGAAACCTACGAGTTCCAGCTGGGCAAGGGCGTCGTCCTGCGCGAGGGTACCGACGTGACCATCGTCGCGACCGGCCTCATGGTCGCCGAGGCGCTCGCCGCCGCCGACGAGTTCGCCGAGAAGGGCGTCTCCGCCGAGGTCATCAATATCCACACCATCAAGCCGCTGGACGAGGAGCTCGTCCGCGCGAGCGCGGCCAAGACCGGCCACGTGGTCACCGCCGAGGAGCACTCGGTCATCGGCGGCCTGGGCGACGCCGTGCTGGCGGCGCTGGCCGAGAGCCCCGTGCCGCTGCGCAAGCTCGGCGTGAACGACGTCTTCGGCGAGTCCGGTCCCGCCGTCGACCTGCTCCACAAGTACAACCTCGACGCCGCCGGCATCGTTGCCGCCGTCGAGGGCCTTCTCGCCAAGTAGCGTCATCGTTCGGCGCGCCCGGAGGCAGGCTCTTCCGGGCGCGCCCTTTTTTCAGGGGGAAAGAAATGCGTCTTGCCATCGGGAACGACCACTCCGCGCTCGCCATCAAGGCCGAGGTCGTCGAGCACCTGCGCGACCGCGGCGTCGAGCTCGTCGACGTGGGGACCAACAGCGAGGAGAGCTTCGACTACGCCATCAGCGGCTACCGCGTGGGGCGCCTCGTGGCCGACGGCGAGGTCGACGGCGGCGTGCTCATCTGCGGCACGGGCGTGGGCATCAGCCTCGCCGCCAACAAGGTGGACGGCGTGCGCGCCTGCGTGTGCTCCGAGCCCTACTCCGCAGAGCTCTCCAAGCGCCACAACAACGCCAACGTCATCTGCTTCGGCGCGCGCGTCATTGGCCCTGAGATGGCCAAGTGCATCGTGGACGCCTGGATGGACGCTGAGTTCGAGGGCGGACGCCACGCCCGCCGCGTGGGCCAGATCATGGAGATCCAGGACACGCAGCGCCTGGCCGCCGCGGAGTAGCGCGACAAAAGGCGGGGGCCGAGAAGGGCGGCGGGCCGAAGCGACCCCGTCGTCCTTCTCGGCTTTTTGGGCTCGTTGCTCGCGCGCTATCGAAAACGCCGCTGTGGCAGACGGCCGCGTGCCATGGTGCCCGATTCGATAGCGTGTTCCCAGGCTGACCCCGTGCTCACCACAGGCTCGCGACGGCCTCGGCGGCGTCGACGATGGCGCCCAGCACGGCCTCGCGGCCCTTCTCGTCCCCGCCCCGCGCGAAGCGGATGTATGCCGCGTAGCTCCCGTGCACCTGATAGGCGAGAAGCGCGTTGAAGCGGTGATCGCCCGCGTACTCCGGCGCGGCCTCCAGCACGCGCGCCCGCAGCTCGCGCTCGACGCTCTCGACGAGCGCGTGCTCCTGCCCGAGCGAGAAGAGCGCGTCGACCTCTCCCGCATGCGAGACGAGCGCCTCGAGCAGCTCGCACGTGAACTCGCGCGGGCTCTCGAGCAGCCGCCCCGCAGGCCCGAGCTCCTCGAGGATCTGTCGCACCACGCCCGCCTGAAGCTCGGCGGACAGGTCGTAGACGCTGTGGTAGTGCAGGTAGAACGTCGCCTTGCTGACCTCCGCCCGCTCGCAGAGCTCACGGACCGATACGCGCTCCAGGGGGAGCTCGCGGCGCATGCCGAGAAACGCCTCGCGCAGCGCCCTTCTCGTCTTCCTCTTCCTGAGGTCCATATCCTTGTCTCCTTGCGCGAATCGTCCAGTAATTGACGCGGGCGGCCACCCGTAGATGGCATGTCCCCGATGCGGAATCTATATTGATTCTTGTCTAATAGTAGACAACCGTACAGAAAAACGCAGGAGGGGCGATGGGCACCTGGGACAACGTGGACCTCGACGCCTTCTATCGGGGCGAGAACTTCGACGCGTGGCGCTGGATGGGGGCGCGCCTCTCGGGCGATGGCGCCGACTTTCGCGTCCTCGCCCCCGCCGCTGCGGGCGCATCCGTCCTGCTCGACGGGCGCGAGGTCCCGATGCGGCGCTGCCTCAACGGCGCCTTTCTCGAGGCCCATGCTCCGGGCGTCCGGGAGGGGGACGCCTACGAGTACCGTATCCGCCGGCCGGACGGCTCGGTCTGCGACCACGCCGACCCCTACGCCTTTGCCGCCGAGCTTCGCCCGGCCCATCGGTCGGTCGTGCGCGGGCTCTGCTGCCACGACTGGAGCGACGGGGCGTGGATGGCGTCTCGCGCGGCCTGCCACGACCGGCCGCTCGCGATCTACGAGCTGCACGCCGGCTCATGGCGCAAACCGGGTTCCGAGCCGGACGCGTGGTACCGCTACGACGAGCTTGCCGAGCCGCTGATCGAGCACGTGCGCTCCCTGGGGTGCACGCACGTCGAGTTCCTGCCGCTGGCGGAGCACCCCTTCGACGGCAGCTGGGGCTACCAGGTGAGCGGACCGTTCGCCGTGACGAGTCGCTACGGTACTCCGGAGCAGCTCATGGAGCTCGTTGACCGGCTGCACCAGGCCGGGATCGGCGCCATCCTCGACTTCGTCCCCGTTCACTTCGCCACCGACGGCTGGGCGCTCGCCGACTTTGACGGGACCCCGCTCTACGAGTACCCCAACGACGCCGTGGGCGTCTCCGAGTGGGGCAGCCACAACTTCATGCACTCGCGCGGCGAGGTGCGCAGCCTGCTCGCCTCCGCGGCCGACCTCTGGCTCGGCGCGTATCACTTCGACGGGCTGCGCATGGACGCCGTGAGCCGCATCGTCTACTGGCAGGGCGACGAGCGGCGCGGCGTCAACGGCATGGGCGTCGACTTCCTGCGCGCACTCAACCGGGGCCTGCACGAGCGGCACCCCGGCTGCATGCTCATAGCGGAGGACTCGAGCGGGTTTCCCGGCGTCACGCGCGCGCCCGAGGAGGGCGGCCTCGGGTTTGACTACAAGTGGGACCTGGGGTGGATGCACGACACCCTGTCGTACTTCCAGGCGCCGCCCGAGGAGCGCCGGGGCGTCCCCGAGTGCCTCTCGTTCTCGATGATGTACTACGGGGCCGAGCGCTACCTGCTGCCCCTCAGCCACGACGAGGTAGTGCACGGCAAGGCGACGATCGCCCAGAAGATGAACGGCGGCTATGAGGGGAAGTTCCCGCAGGCGCGCGCCCTCTACCTGTACATGACGGTCCATCCGGGCAAGACGCTCGACTTCATGGGCAACGAGTTCGCCCAGCTGCGCGAGTGGGACGAGAAACGCGAGCAGGACTGGTGCCTGCTCTCCTACCCGGTGCACGACGCGTTCCTGCGCTTTCGACGCGAGCTGGGGGAGGCCTACCGCGCGCATCCCGCGCTCTGGGAGCGCGACTATGAGCAGGACGGCTTTGCCTGGCTGGACTGCGACCAGCTCGAGCCGTGCTGCTGGGGCATCCTGCGGCGCGGGCGCGGGGAACGGGTGGCCGCGCTGCTCAACCTCGACGGCGAGCGCCACGAGTACGCGGTGCCGCTGCCGGGGGAGCTTGCTGACGCGCGGCCCGAGGTCCTTCTCGACACGGACTGGCGGCGCTACGCGGGAGCGACGCCCGACGGCGCCACGGCGTGCCGCGTCGAGGACGGATGCCTGGTGTGCGACCTGGCACCGCTCTCGGGCGTGCTCGTGCTTCTTGCGTAGGTGCGTGCCGCCGTGCCGTTTTTTGGCGTGCAAAGGGGACAGTCACTTTCGCACGGGAATGCCCGCGCGAAAGTGACTGTCCCCTTTGCACGCCAGCGGCAAATGTTTCAACAATGAGTCGCTTCTCGCCAGAGGCCGCGCGGCCCTGCGAACAAGTCCTATAGTCAGCCACGTCAGACAGCCGCGGGCCAATAGCCCGCGCCCGCTCAACTACTGAGGAGGCCAACGTTGATGAACGTTCACAGCGCGCACGCGTGCGCCGCCTCCTCCCAGCTCGCCCGACGCCAGATGCGACGAATCTCGCCCGCGATGTCGCGCGCGACGCTCTAGCTTGACGGTTCTTCTCGACAGACCGAGCTCCTGCGCCCCGCGACGTCGGGGCATTCTTGTGTAGACGCATCCAACACCCAGAAGCGAAAGGGAACATCATGGCAGAGAAGGAAAAGGTCGTCCTCGCGTACTCCGGCGGACTGGACACGTCCGTCATCGTCAAGTGGCTGCAGATCGAGAAGAACCTCGACGTCATCGCCATCTGCGGCAACGTGGGCCAGGACGAGAAGGACCTCTCCTGGATCAAGCAGAAGGCGCTGGACATGGGCGCCATCGCGTCCGAGGCCATCGACATGCGCGCCGAGTACGCCGAGAAGATCCTCTCCAAGGCCATCTGGGCCAACGGCAAGTACGAGGGCGTCTACCCGCTGCTCTCCGCGCTGTCCCGCCCGCTGATCTCCAAGCACCTCGTGGACATCGCGCATCAGTACGGCGCCAAGTACATCGCCCACGGCTGCACCGGCAAGGGCAACGACCAGGTGCGCTTTGAGACCTGCATCCGCGCGCTCGACCCCGAGCTCGAGATCATCGCCCCTGTGCGCGAGTGGGACCTCACCACGCGCGACTCCGAGATGGAGTGGGCCGAGGCCAACGGCGTGCCCGTGCCCACCACCAAGAAGAAGCCCTACTCCATCGATGACAACCTCTGGGGCCGCGCGATCGAGTGCGGCGTGCTCGAGGACACCTGGAACAAGCCGCCCGCGGACATCTGGACGATGACCAACAACCTCGAGGACTGCCCGGCGGAGCCCGAGGAGGTCGTGATCACCTTCGAGGAGGGCATCCCCACCGCCATCAACGGCGAGAAGATGGACCTGCTCAGCCTCATCATCAAGGCCAACGAGATCGCCGGTCGCAACGGCTATGGCCGCATCGACATGATCGAGGACCGCGTCGTGGGCATCAAGAGCCGCGAGTGCTACGAGTGCCCGGCGGCGCTGCTGCTCATCCAGGCGCACCAGACGCTCGAGCAGCTCTGCCTCGACGCCGAGACCCTCAAGCAGAAGGCCAAGATGGACGTCGAGTGGGCGAGCACCGTGTACCGCGGCCTGTGGTTCTCGCAGAACCGCAACGCCATCGACGCGTACAACGCCTACACGCAGAAGTTCGTGAGCGGCGACGTGCGCATCATCCTGTGCAAGGGCGGCCTGTTCGTGGACGGCGTGCGCTCCGCCTACAGCCTCTACGACTACAACCTCGCCACTTACGACGAGGGCGACACCTTCGACCACACCGCCGCCGAGGGCTTCATCGTCCTCCACGGCCTGCAGTCCAAGACCTGGTCCAAGGTTCAGGGCCCCGGCTCCGGCCTCCAGCCGGTCCACTAGGGCACCGGCGCCGACAACGTTGCGTGCTGTGGCCGGCCGAGGATGCCCTCGGCCGGCCCTTCTTTGCGCGCTCGGCGCGAGGTTTGGCGGGGTGCTCGGAAATTAGTTCGCATTGGGAACCTGAAAATGAGGGACT
Organism: uncultured Atopobiaceae bacterium; assembly: GCA_944320975.1. Taxonomy (GTDB): domain Bacteria; phylum Actinomycetota; class Coriobacteriia; order Coriobacteriales; family Atopobiaceae; genus Thermophilibacter. The sequence goes on from CALUJM010000001.1 coordinate 160,878, forward strand.
GCCGGGAAAAGCCCAGTTGACGCGGACGGGCGTCACTTCCAATGCGAACTAATTTCCGGGGATGCCGGGAAGACCGTCCACGGAGCGCTCGATAAGGCCTGGGTGGAGAAGCGGCTACCATAGGGTAAAGCGTTATTTCCGGTCGGAGGTCCCCATGAGCGGCGGTCGCTATATGGATCTTGCGCGCAAGCCCCTCTGGTATGTCGTGCTGGTGCTATCGCTCGGGCTTCCGCACCATACCTGGGCCCTCTCCGTTGCCGATTCTGAGCTCGCCCTGTCTGCATGCGGTCCCTATGCGCCAGCTACACTCCTTGGAGTTGTGTCGGGGGTTGCGGTAGCGGCTCGTCTTCGTGATTGTGCCAAACATGGGCGAGGTTCGGCGCCTCGGGTTTCGTCGGGCTTAGCAATTGCGGCGCTCATCTGTGGTTTCGCGCTTGCCGTCGAGTCCATATTGGGTCTGACGATGGGCAGCCACGGCGCCCTCTTCGCTCGGTTCCAGGGGGCGATTCCTGTTCTTTGCTTTGTTGCCTCGGGGACGGGGACGGAGGTCCTATTCGAGACGGAGATGTGCCCGCGCGGCTCTTTTGAGGCCGGCAAGCCTTCTTCTTTGAGACTGCTGATTGCTGCGGTCGCTTCGGGCGGCATTGCTCTGTTTTGGGGCTGGGCACTTGTGGACGGGTGGCTTCTTCCGGAAAGCCCCCGTGGGTTGCTGCTCGCGGCATCGCTGCTCGCGGCACTTTTGGCGTCCCTCTCGGTTACTCGGCTGGCGCGCTCCGGCCTTTCTTCGGTTTCTCTGCGGGAGATCTCCCGGTCGGCCGCCTTGGGCGTCATCTTTTCCTGCGTCGCATCTGAGTTCTACGGCCTGCGCTCAACGGCCTCATCCTGGCTGATCCGACTCGCCCCGCTCGTTGTGGTGTTTGTTTGCTGGGCGGCCGACCGCCACAGTCTGCGACGCTCGCAACGTGCCGCGTTGTCCATCTGCAGCGATGCTAACTTTGCCACTCCGCCATCGGGAGTCCCCTTTAACGACCTGCCTAATCGCGAGCGCGAGGCAATCGAAGGGGCTCTAGGGGGACTCACGTCGGCCCAGATTGCCGACCGTCTCGGAATCAAGCCGGCAACAGTCCGAAGCTATCTGCAGCGCGCGTACAGGAAGCTCGGCGTGACATCCCTCAGGGAGCTTCGCGGGGCCATGGGGATGGATGACGATGAGGACTCACCGTCGACTCAGGGACAAAAGGACGGTGTTCACATCCGTCCCGGCAACGCGCTCATCTGCCGCGTCAATGCGTGCGGGTGGTTACTCATGGTTGCCCTTCTCGCACTTTCCCCGCGCGTGGGGGCGGGCGCGTGTCGTGAGGCGGCGGTGCTCGGCATCGGCGTGGGTTTGCTTGTGAGCGGGGTCGCACTTCCGGCTCCGAAGTGCCGCGCCGCGCTCGTGATCTCCGCGCCGATTCCGGCTATTCTTGTCGGCCTGGGGTTCGTCGGCCCGCTGCAGCTCGCCCTCTTTGAGCTGACCGGTGCTGACATTGGTGTTCCTGAGGCCAGCCTCCTGTTCTTATTTCCCGCATTTCTTGTTCTGGGCTTCATGCTTCCCAGGGCGCTTTCTCTGCTGGCGGGCGATTCTCGGGGAACGGACGGCGGATGTCCCGCTCGGGTGGAGCCCCTTGTCGTATCCGCCCTATTCTTTATTGCGCGCACCTCTGACCAGGCCTGGGTGGCAGTTGTTGCGATCTTATGGCTTGTCACCCTGGCCTCGACCGTCTTTCTGGCTGTCCAAGCTGCCGATGGAGGGAAGGGCGCTTCGGTGCGCACTCTCTCCCGGGCTCCTCGTTGCGCTGATGATTCGCCGTCACCCTTGAGCGGTGCCGCCTTGTTTGCATTTGCGTTTGGGTGCAGCCGCATGGCGATAGGCTCGGACGGTGCCGCGCCGACCCTTGTCTCGGTAATGCTTTTCGTTGTATGCGCCGCATGCTGTCTTGTCGCCGCCGCCCCGCTTGGTTGGACGGACCTTGCCTACCTGTGCTCCTGTGCGTCCCTCTTTGGCCTGGGAATTCTTGTGTATCCGCTTGGGGTGTCGGCGCCTCGTGACCTTCTGCCCACTGCCCTCTGCGCTGCATCGGCGTTCCTGCTCCTTGCCGGAGCCAGGGGGCTGCCGAGGCGCGAGCCGGCCATATTGCCGAGGTCTAGCGCAGCACCAATCGGCTTGGGGCTTCTTTCCGGCCATGCCCTCTCTAAGTTCTATTGGATAGAGGAAGTCGTCACACAGGCGAATCCAACGGGCCAGATCGCCCTGCCATCCCCTGAGAGTCTTGCTCACGACGCGGTGCCCTTCATTGTCTACGTTGCTGGCATTGCTGCGTGCGGGGTTCTGATTGCTTTAAAGGTTCGTGAGTCAAGCCCCGCTCGCAAGGCCCTTTTCCGGGAAGCCGGAGGCGAACAGCAGCTCGATTGCCTGCTCCGTCTTGGGCTCTCAGAAACCGAGGCTCGGGTTCTCGTCGAGATCACTCGTGGACTCAGCGGTCGGGAGATAGCCGAGAAGCTTTCGTATGCGATTGGAACTGTCAACGCGGCGCGATATCGTGGGTACCGTAAGTTGGGAATTAACAGCCGGCATGAGCTCATCTCGATGGTTGGCGAGATGCGCCGTGGTTGCGATTTAGGGTCAGACGGTGGGGGCGGGAGCGATGGAGCATAGTGAAGAGAGGTCGCATCGGGGAGGGCGTCGTCATGCTCTGCTTGCCGTAACCCTTCTCGTCCTGGCTCTTGCAGGGACCTTTACGTTTGCAAGGCTCCTCCAGCACGATGATAAGGTCGCGGCTCAGGCGGCCGGTGAGGACGATGATATTGTCATCATCCGACGATCCTCGATAACCCCTCCTGCGTACTCGCTCGACGAGCTTGTTGAGCGGGCCGACCTTGTCGTCTCCAGCACGGCGCTCTCTCAGCACGATTCCGTTCTCATCGAGCCCGTTGACGGAGAAGAGGCACGCTTCTTCACCGATGTCGAGTTCAGGGTCGATCACGTATACAACGACAAGCTTGATGCCGTCACCGATTCCGCTGGGAGCATAGTCGTCCGCAACGAGGGTGGGAATGGCGAGCATGTTGGAATGGTTGTGGAAGGCGTGCCTGAGTTCGAGCAGGGCGCTGGTTACCTCCTGTTCCTCTATCGCCTGTTTGATGGGACGCACTACAACGCTGCGGGAGACCATTGGTACGTTGTTGGTGCTGCGAGCGGCGCGTGGTCGGCGGACGATGACGGGACGTTTTGCTGTCCGTATGAGCTCCCCGAGGGAGGCTCCTTCGCCGATGCCGCCGAGCTCGAAAGCGTCGTCGAGCGCTTGAGAGACTCTGGGCGGCTTGCCCCCAATCCCGACAGAAGAGACGGGGCGAGCGCCAACCTTGATGAGATTGAGCGGGCCCACCGCGAGGGAAGGATTCCGGACGGGGTCTATCGAGAGCAGCTCGAGCTTGCGGAGCTCGAAGGGACTGAGTTTGCTCACGTCATGACACCCGAGGAGCAGGAGGCCTACGAGTTGGGGGCGCTTGGCTCAGCGGGCACGTTAGCGGGATCAGCGTCGAGTTCGAGCTAGGGCAAGGGCGTGCTCGAGGAGGCATGCGCGAGGACAGTCTGACAAACTGCATATTCACAGCTCAGAACAGATGCCTCTCACTTGCATAACAATCGCATAGCCGCTGATCGCAGACCTCTCCCCGCGGCGTGACTATGGTATGTCACGTCATGACGGGCGGTAATACGCCGCGGCGCTGAATTAACTGGTCTACTCGAGGAGGAGATTGTGAAGAGTAGGGTTAGGAACGCCGTGCTGGTTGCAGCGGTCTATGCGTTGCTGTCGCTCGTCTTTGTTCCTCAGGCGTATGGGTATACACTCACCGGCCAGCATATCGGTGCCGACTTATGGTACCGCCCCTATGTAGAGTTTACTGCTGAGTCAAGAGAGGGAATGCGTCAGGCGATGTCCACGTGGAACAAGTATCTGCCAGTTGGGCAGCGGGCTTGCTTCGACAACACCAGTCATTACCTGACGTCATATCCTCAGAACGATGGGCTGTGCAGGATATATAAGACCCATCTGGGCGACTTCAACTATGTGGCTCAGAACACTTGGTGGTATAACCCCGCGACTGGGGCAACGTCTTCGTCTGATATCGATATCAACGCTAACTACTCTTGGGCGAACGGGGCTGCGCCGGGGCGCTATGACGTACAGACAATTGTTCTGCACGAAATTGGACATTCCGTAGGACTTGATCACTCGGGCAATTCTAACGCTGTTATGTATGCCTATGCGTATACGAATACAACCAAGAGGTCCCTTCACTCCGACGATATCAATGGTGTCCAGTCAATCTATTAGGAAGGGAGATGCTCATGGATCCTAAGGCTAAAAGGCACGCTGTTGCGGGAGTTGTATGCGGCGTATGTCTCGCTTTGATTGGCGTGGTGGCGTATTGGGCCTCCGCTGGCAATCAGCTGGGCGAGGGGCGAGAGCTTGTCGGCGATGATTCTGCACCCCTACTCGTTCAGCACGTGTCGGCCGTGCTTCCAGCGTTCTCCGCTGAAGAGCTTGTCGAAAAGTCCGACCTGATCGTCGTGGGTACCGTGGGAGCGGCATCTGATGCATTCCTCGTTGACCCAGTCGACGAGAGCATGGAGCCGCGATTCTTTACGGACACGAGCGTTCATGTTGATCGGGTCCTTCTCGGCGACCCAGACTACTCCGGGGAGGTGGATGATGCCATCGCGGTTCGCACCGAAGGGGGCACGGGCGAGCTCATTCAGACGGTCAATGACGGAACCCCGAAATTCGAGTCCGGTGACCGATACCTCCTGTTCCTCTGTCAGCTGCAGGACGGGACCTACTACAACACGGAGGGAGACCACTACTACATCATCGGGGTGAGCACGGGTGCCTGGCCTGAGTCGAGCGGCGGGTCGGACACGTTTGATAGCCCGTGCTGGCAGGCCGAGGGCTCGCAGGACATCTCCATAGACGCGCTTGAGGACATCATCGCGGCGAAGCCGGCCTCGCTTGGTTCCGAAGGGGATTCGACAAGGCATACCGGCGTGAACGCACGGCTTGATGAGATTGAGTCGGACTTCGAGCGGGGCATTATCACCCAGCAGGAGTACGAGTACTGGCTTGACCTCGCGGAACAAGAAGCAACCTCGTACGCGCGCATCTTGACGGAGGACGAGCAGGCAGCGTACGAGCGGGAGGTCGTTGAGGGGAATCTCGGCGAGTCGGTGAGATCGGGAAGCTAGGAACCGGCCCTTTTCTCGGGGCGTCGGGCAACCGTTCGGGAGGCGCATCGTGGACAACCAAAAGTGCGAGCAATGTCACGATGCTCCTCTCGGAGGTTATCGGTCAGCCGCGCATAATCAACACGTGGACGGGCGGATGTTGCTTATGCGGGGAGTGGCGGCGGTTGCGGTCTGTGTTGGCCACGTCAGCCCTATGGAGCTCTCGGGGCCATATGGTTTGTTGCCGCCCTACAGCTATCAGGTGGCAGCGTTCGTATTCGTATCCGGTTACTTCTATCGAGCGGACAGCGAGCGTCACCCCATTCGGTATGTCGCCCATAGGGCAAGAAGGCTGCTTCTTCCCCTGCTTGCCGTCAACGCCGTCTATGGCATCATCTGGTGCATCCTGAAAGCGGCGTTCGGGTTCTCCGGCGGAGAGGGGCTCACCGGCCGGTCAATTCTCATCGATCCACTGGTCTCGGGTAACGGGTTTGTCATCAACGCTTCGATGTGGTTTGTCGCCCCGCTGTTCTTTGCAGAGATCATTTCAATGACTCTGCGTGCTCTTGTTCGCCGGCTCGCCCGTCGCCAAACGGACGTGCTGCTATGCCTGGCGTCATTTGTGGCCGGGGGCTATGTTGTCTCGGTCGGTGGTGATGTGGGTCTCGACCCTGGCGTTGAGCTTGCTCTATGCCGCCTCATCTTCTTTTTGCCGTGGTTCAATCTGGGACAGCTCTACAAGACGTTTCTTGAGAAGCATGATGTCCTTCCGAATTCCACGGTTATGCTCGGAGCGCTTCTGGGGCAGCTGGCGGTGACGTTCGTGGCGGGTGAGCCCGTCGTGTACAACGTCGCGTGGTGCCGATTCTATCATGGACCCGCGCTCACCTACATAACTACCCTCCTCTCCCTCGCATTTGTTTTGCGGCTCTGCAGAATCTGCGGCTCACTTCTGGAAGGATTGCCGCTTATGCGGACGATTGGGGCGAACTCGTTTAGCGTCATGTGCCACCATCAGGCGGGCTACCTTCTCCTCACTGCAATCGTTGTGGCGACACGTCTCGTGCTCGGCGTGCCGGCTAAGTTTGACTTTGCTGGCCTGCTTGCGCATCCGACCACCTCCTTTGTGATGCTGGATGAGCTTCCTCAGTTCGCTCTCGTGTACGTCATGGTCGGAGTCGCGTTCTCGCTCGCCATACATGCCGTTTGGCGGCGCCTTGAGGGCGGGCTGCGCAGCTGTTTGACCGCGCTCGGCGCGGGGTTTGGCGGGGTGCTCGGAAATTAGTTCGCATTGGGAACCTGAAAAAGAGGGACTGCCGAGAAAAGCCCAGTTGACGCGGACGGGCGTCACTTCCAATGCGAACTAATTTCCGGGACCCCTCAGTAGTCCCCGAGCGACCGCCCGCCCGTCCAGGGGTAAAGCGACCAGATGAGCTGCTGCCTCTTTGCCGAGAGCCGCTTATCGAGCGCGCGGCGCACGCGAGCGCCCTCCTCGCCACTGCGCCCGGTGAGCCGCTCCGCCGCGAGGACCGCCTCGAGGATAACCGTGTCGAGCCCTCCGTATTCCATGAGGTCCTCTGCCACGACGGGCATGACGATGCGCCCGCCTGCAAGCAGCTCTCGATTGCGCCGCAGGTCATCGACGTACTTCTCCCGTACTTCCGCGAGCGCCGCCTTGATTTCTCCCGCGCTTTGAGTCTCCACCGGAATCGAGCCGAGGTCGAGGTGCCCGCGGCCGTCGTAGTTGAAGCCCACGGGCAGATTCGCCAGCCCGATGTCGGGCACGCGCGACCCCCTCACGCCTCTCCGCTTGAGCTCGCCCGGCGTGTTCTCCCTTTCGTTGAGGACGAGTTCCCCGATGCCGTATCCGCCCTCATTCTGGGGCCGAACGAGCAGCAGCGCCACGATCGCCTCCATCGCGGACCACGCGTCGTCGCGAACGCGCTCGATTGCTCGCCATGCCGCGCCAAGCCCGCGAATGCCGGTGCATCTCGACAGGTAATCCTTGATTTTCTGAACGCTGGTAAGGGGGCTTAGCCCGTGGGTGACCCCTCCCGTGCGCGGGTTTGCGGGATCCCGCGAGAAGGTCCCGCAGAGCTCGTAGCCCACAAGCTCGAGCGCCGCCGGGTCCATGACGGACGCAAGCTCGAGGAACAGCAGCTCGGGGCAGGGAATCGTGAACTCGCTCGAGACGCGTGCGAACGACCCTGCTGGCAGTCCGTCTCCGTAGACGGTCATGCGGAAGAAGCGCGCCCGCGAGCGCGACCCGGGATCTGGGACAGCGACTTCGATGGGCCTCTGCGCGTCGGGTCGTCCGGAGCGTCCAAGTTGCTGGTAGGGAATGATCCTTGTGCTCCACCGCAGCTGGGGCCAAGGGTCCGGCGAGGGGACGCCGCAAGGTTCATGATCGAGGGGCTCGCCGGTCGATCGCAGCCACCTTAAAAGAGCCAAGGCAGTTAATCTGTTAACGCATAGATGCAACGATAGCTTCCTCAGATGAAATCAATTAATGTAAAGGCATTCTAATATATATTCAACAAAATCAATCTATAAAACTAAGAAATTTTGCTATCCAGCAAAGTTTGCGAACTCCTTACGGACGCAAACCTCCTTTGGTAAGCTAGACGCGGCAAAACACGAGGAAGGAGCCGGCATGGCGCTGTGGGGCGGTAGGTTCGAGAAGGGCGTGGACGCGTTCACGCAGGAGTTCGGCGCGAGCCTCGAGGTCGACAAGGCAATGGCCGCCCAGGACATCGCGGGCAGCCGCGCCCATGCGCGCATGCTCGCCGAGCAGGGCATCATCTCCGCCGACGACCAGGTCGCCATCGACGAGGGCCTCGAGCGCATCGCCGGCCAGATCGCGGACGGCACCTTCGTCTGGGACGTCAACGACGAGGACGTCCACATGGCCGTCGAGGGCGCCCTCACGCGCGACATCGGCACCCCCGGCGCGCGCCTGCACACCGGCCGCTCCCGCAACGACCAGGTCGCCACCGACATCCGCCTGCTCGCCAAGGACCTCTGCGACCACCTGATCGCCGGCAACGTGGCGCTGCGCCGCGTCCTGCTCGACGCTGCCGAGAAGAACCTCGACGTCGTGATGCCCGGCTACACGCACCTCCAGCACGCCCAGCCGGTGCTTCTCTCCCACCACCTGCTCGCGTACTTCTGGATGTTCGTGCGCGACCATACGCGCCTGGTCGCGGCACGTACGGCCGCCGACGCCAACCCGCTCGGCGCCGCGGCGCTCGCCGGCACGACCTACCCGCTCGACCGCGCCCGCACCACGGAGCTCCTGGGCTTCTCGCGCACGATCCCCAACTCGCTCGATGCCGTCTCCGACCGCGATTACCTGCTCGATCTTGAGTACGCCTGTGCCGTCTCCATGATGCACCTCTCGCGTCTCTGCGAGGAGATCGTGCTGTGGAGCTCCACCGAGTTCGGCTTCATCACGCTCTCCGACGCCTACTCCACCGGCTCCTCGATCATGCCGCAGAAGAAGAACCCGGACTTCGCCGAGCTCACGCGCGGCAAGACCGGACGCGTCTACGGCGACCTGATGGCGCTGCTCACTACCATGAAGTCGCTGCCGCTCGCCTACAACAAGGACCTCCAGGAGTGCAAGGAGGGCCCGCTCGACGCCGCGCGCACGCTCTCCGACTGCATGGAGATCGCTGCCGGCATGATCGAGACCATGACGGTGAACGCCGACGTCATGCTGGCGCAGGCGGGCACGGGCTTCTCGGCCGCCACGGACGTGGCCGACTACCTGGCCAAGAAGGGGATGCCCTTCCGCGAGGCGCACCGCGTGGTGGGCGAGCTCGTGCTCTACTGCGAGAAGAACGGGAAGGGCCTCGAGGACCTCACGGCGGAGGAGTTTTCCGCCGCGAGCCCCCTCTTCGGGGCGGATATCGCCCGCGACCTCGACCCGGCGGGCATCGCCAACGCCCGCGTGACCTACGGCGGAACCGGCCGCGATGCAGTTGTCGTGCAGCTCGGGGAGGCGCGCACCGCGCTCGAGAAGGACGAGGGCGCCCTGCGGTAGAATCGAGGGGCACGCAACGCTACCGCCGAGGAGGCCCCGCATGATCGATCGCTACACCCGTCCGGAGATGGGACACATCTTCTCGCTCGAGAACAAGTACCGCATCTGGCAGGAGATCGAGGTCCTGGCCTGCGAGGCGCACGCCGAGATGGGCAAGGTCGGCATCACGCGCGAGGAGGCCGCCTGGATCCGCGAGCACGCTGACTTCAACAAGGACGAGGTAGACGCCATCGAGGCCGTGACCAACCACGACGTCATCGCCTTCCTCACCAACATGGGCGAGTACATCGATCGCGACGTGCCCGAGGGCGAGCCCAAGCCGTCCCGCTGGGTCCACTTCGGCATGACCTCCTCCGACCTCGGCGACACGGCCCTCTGCTACCAGCTCGTCCAGGCCACCGACATCCTCATCGAGGACTGCAAGAAGCTCGGCGAGATCTGCAAGCGCCGTGCCTTCGAGGAGCGCGACACCCTCTGCGTGGGCCGCACCCACGGCATCCACGCCGAGCCCATGACCTTTGGCATGAAGTTCGGCAGCTGGGCCTGGGAGCTTAAGCGCGACTACGACCGCCTCAAGGACGCTCGCGCCAACGTGGCCTTCGGCGCCATCTCCGGCGCTGTGGGCACCTACTCCTCCATCGACCCGTTTGTCGAGGAGTACGTCTGCGAGCACCTGGGCCTGGTCCACGACCCGCTCTCCACTCAGGTCATCTCGCGCGACCACCACGCCTACCTCGCCGGCGTCCTGGCGACCACCGCCGCCACCTGCGAGCGCATCGCCACCGAGATCCGCAACCTCCAGAAGACCGACACCCTCGAGGCCGAGGAGCCGTTCCGCAAGGGCCAGAAGGGCAGCTCGGCGATGCCGCACAAGCGCAACCCCATCACCGTGGAGAAGGTCTGCGGCCTTTCCCGCGTGGTGAAGGCCAACGCGCAGGTGGCCTTTGACAACGTGGCTCTCTGGCACGAGCGCGACATCTCCCACAGCTCCGCCGAGCGCGTTGCGCAGGCCGACAGCTTCATCGCCCTCGACCACATGTTCCAGTGCCTCACCCGCATCGTGGACGGCCTGATCCTCTATCCGGCGCAGATGCTCGCCAACCTCAACAAGACGCGCGGGCTGATCTTCTCGTCCAAGGTGCTGCTCGCCCTCGTCGAGACCGGCATCACGCGCGAGGAGGCCTACGCCATCGTGCAGGAGAACGCCATGGCCACCTGGCGCGAGGTGCAGCAGTGCGCCAGCGGCACCACGTTCCGCGAGAAGCTCGAGGCGGACCCGCGCTGCACCGTGCCGGCAGAGGAGCTCGACGCCATCTTCGACCCGCGCGCCTTCCTCACGCGCGCCGGCGTGGTCTTCGACCGCCTGGAGCAGCTGAACTTCGACTAACGCTGAAAGTGATTCAATTGGGGGCAGACCCCTTTTGAATCATGGAACCGATGGTTCAAAAGGGGTCTGCCCCCAATTGAATCGCTAAGGAGAAGAACGTGCACTTTGACTACACCCCGCGCGGCGTCTGCTCGCGCGCCATCCACATCGACCTCGCCGACGACGGCAAGACCATCGAGCAGGTCTCCTTCGAGGGCGGCTGCAACGGCAACCTCAAGGCCGTGAGCAAGCTCGTCGCCGGCCACGAGGTCGACGAGATCGTCGGCATCCTCGCGGGCAACACCTGCGGCCCCCGCCCAACCTCCTGTGCCGACCAGCTCTCCCGTGCGCTCGTAGAGGCGGCCGCCGCCGCGCAGCAGGCGTAGCGTGCGCGCTCCCAAGCTGACAAGGCGCTCCCTGTTCAAGACCGCCGCGGCGGGCACGGCGCTCGCGGCGGCGGTGAGCATCCTTCCGGGTTGCACCCACGGTCCCGACGAGATCGACGCCGACCCCACGGTCGTGGACGAGGACTCGGCGGAGAGCGTGCTCGAGGCGTTCTCCGCCGCCGACTCCCCCCTCGTCGAGGAGAGCAGCTGGACGCTTCCGCTGGGCAACGTCCTGCGCCCTTGCGAGGGGACGTGGGCGCCCGTGATCACGGCGGGCTCCTCGGCCACCCCCATGGTCAAGGCCTCGGCGCTCTCGCTCTCCTCCGGTACCCTCGTAGAGGTCGTCCCGGCCCCGCTCGGGGCGGCTTCGACCACGGTCATCTACGACGTCCGCTGCTCGGACGAGGTCTACGCCTGGGTCGAGCTCGACACCGTCACGCACGCGTGGGCGCTCTATGCCGCGGGCTTTGCCGACGGCCAGCTCTCGGGCGACACCAAGATGCTGTGGGAGGGGACGTCCGACTACGACCCGGCCCCCTTCGCGGTGTCCGGCTCGCGGGTGATCTGGCAGGTCCAGCCCTCCACGAGCGGCTCCCGCACCACGGAGCACTCGCTGTGCTACGTCTGGCGCGAGGGCGATTCCGACGCGAAGTCCGTCGTCGAGTCCCCCGGCCGCTTCGCCACGGCGCCCACGGTCAGCGCGGGCGTGGCCGTCCTCACCCCGCGCGTCCATGACGACGAGGGCATCTTCTACGGGGCGACCGCCTACTCGCTCTCCGACGACCTGAGGACCAAGCTGGACCAGCTCGTCCTGCCCGCGAGCGTCCGCCCGTTCCGCGCGACGCGCGTCGGCGATCGCTTTCTCGTTTCGGTTGAGGCGAGCTACAGCTCGGGCGGCCTGCTCGGGAAGATGGGCACCTACATCGGATCGACCTCCGCGGGCTTCTACAAGCTCGACCGCGAGCCCTCCGAGTGCGGCTGCGGGAAGGGTGACGTCTACATCATCAAGAGCAATGCCTCCTACCTGGTGATCGACCTTGCAAGCAGGACCTATTCCTCGCTCGTCGCGACGGACCGCTCCGTGGACTACGGTGAGTTCCCCGCCCGCGCGGGCGAGTGCGACCAGTTCGTGACCTTCTCGACCGTCAAGGACGAGAACACCGGATACCCCGCTTCCGTCACCGTGCGCACCTTCCGCCTGTAAGAGGGAATCGTCCGGCGCGCCGTGGGGTACACTAGATATGCTTACGGCCGAATCCCCGGCGACGCTAAGAGGCAACAGGGAGGCCACCATGGCTTCAGACGAGAAGAAGATCCTGCTGGTTGAGGACGAGAAGGCGATCAGGGACGCTGTCGCCGCCTATCTCGAGCGCGAGAACTACATCGTGCGCGGGGTCGGCGACGGGCAGAGCGCCGTCGAGGAGTTCGAGAAGCACACCTTCGACCTCGTCATCCTCGATCTCATGCTCCCCAAGCTCTCCGGCGAGCGCGTGTGCCGCGCCATCCGCGAGACCTCCAACGTGCCGATCATCATGCTCACGGCAAAGGGCGAGGTCGAGGACCGCATCATCGGCCTCGAGCTCGGCGCCGACGACTACCTCATCAAGCCCTTCTCGCCGCGCGAGCTCGTCGCCCGCGTGCGCGCGCTGCTCCGCCGCGCCCACACCGAGGCCGAGCCCCAGCTCGAGGTCCTGGACTTCGACGACCTCGTCATCGACATCTCCGGCCACAAGGTTCTCGTGGAGGGCCGCGAGGTCGACCTCACGGCGTCCGAGTTCAAGCTGCTCACGACGCTCGCCCGCTACCCGGGCCGCGTCTACACCCGCATGGAGCTGGTCGAGAAGGTCCTCGGCTACGACTTCGAGGGCTATGAGCGCACGATCGACTCCCACGTGAAGAACCTCCGCGCCAAGCTGGGCGACGACCCGCGCAACCCGCGCTGGCTCTACACCGTCCACGGCGTCGGGTACCGCTTCGAGGCTCCCGAGAAGGCGACCGACCAGGCCGCGCGCTAGGCGGGCGGCATGTCGGCGCGCTTTGCCACGGGAAACGCCGATGGCGCGGACGAGGGGGCCCTGAAGGGACGCTCCTCCCGCAGCTCATGGAACACGATAAAGCCCTCTCCCAAGCGCGGGCGCCCCTATGCGACGAGCCTCACCCTCGCGTTTGCCCTCACCGCGGTGATGACCGCCGTGGTGCTGGTGCTCGTGCTCGCCGTGGTGTGGGAGCGCCAGTTCATGGCGTACACCCGTCAGAACATGCAGGCGATCGCGGACTCGACCTCCGCGACCATCTCCCAGGTCTACCAGCAGACCGGCGAGATTGACGCCGGCGTCGCCGCGGAGGCCGCCTCGGCCGCGTCGAGCCTGTCGCCGGACATCGTGGTCCAGGTGACGGACTCCGAGGGCCGCGTCCTCTACGACGACACCTGGTCGAACCCCAGGAGCCAGTCCCGGCGCACGTCCGCGTCGGTGGTCCCCACGGCGCAGGGCGCGATGGTGAACTCGGCGATCGTGGGCTCGAACGGCGAGAACGTGGGCGCTGTCCGCCTCTGGGCGCTGGGCTCCGACGCGCTGCTCACCAAGAGCGACGCGTCGTTCCGCTCCAACTCCTACGGCGCCATCGCCACCGCGGCGGCCATCGCCACCATCCTGGCATGCGTCATCGGCTACTTCGTCTCGCGCGGCATGGCCCGGCCGATCCAGCGCATCACGTCGACCGCCAAGCAGATCAGAAACGGCGACCTCACGGCGCGCACCGGCGTGACCGGCCCCGACGAGATCGGCCAGCTCGGTGAGACCTTCGACGACATGGCGAGCACGATCGAGCGCGACATCAAGCTCGAGCACCGCCTCACCGGCGACGTCGCCCACGAGCTCAGGACCCCGCTCATGGCCATGCAGGCGACGGTGGAGGCGATGCAGGACGGCGTGCTGCCGGCCGACGACGAGCACTTCGAGGTCGTCGCCTCCGAGGTGCGGCGCCTCTCCCGCCTCATCGACGCGATGCTCAAGCTCTCGCGCCTCGAGAACGGCTCCACGGAGTTCAACTGCGAGCGCACCGACGTGGCGCGCCTCGTCAAGGGCCTGGTCTCCTCTCAGCACCAGCTCTTCCACGAGAAGGGCCTGCACCTGCGCTTCGTCGACGAGACCCCGCACGGCGGAGAGCTCTATGCAGACGTCGACCCCGACCTGCTGCGCGAGGCCATCGTCAACCTGATGAGCAACGCCATGCGCTATACCAACCCGGACGGCTGGGTGAAGGTGTCGCTAAAGCAGGACCGCTCCGACATCCTCATCTCGGTGCAGGACACCGGCATCGGCATCGCCAAGGAGGACATACCGCAGACCTTCGCGCGCTTCTGGCGCTCAGACGTGAGCCGCGAGCGCGTTTCCGGCGGCCTGGGCGTGGGCCTGGCCATCACCAAGGAGATCGTCGACCGTCACAACGGCACGATCCTCGTCGAGTCCGAGCTCGGCAAGGGCACCACCTTCACGCTGCGCATCCCCCAGCGCCAGTCTCGCAAGCCGCAGGACAAGTAACCGCACGGGTGCCCGCGGCCGTCGGCCCGAGGTTCTTCTCGCCGTGCTCAAACAGCTTGCTGCGCAAGAACTGCGCGCGGCAGAGAAGAACGTCGGGCCGACGACCGCGGGCGGGGTGCCGTTGCGATTGCGCTGCGCGCGAGAACATGGCAGATGGGTTCGATGCTTGCCGGCTTTATGGGGCGCGCGGGTAACGGTATACTGAGAGGTTGAGTGAAACGGCGTCGAAGGGAAACGACATGGCCGAGATGGAGCTTCGTCCGGACTCTCACGGCAAGGTCCGCGACATCTACGACTGCGGGGACAGCCTGCTCATGGTTGCGTCCGACCGCATCAGCGCCTACGACTTCATCCTTCCGGATGAGATCCCCCACAAGGGCGAGATCCTCACGCGCATCTCCGCGTTCTGGTTCGAGCGCTTCGCGGACCTCATTCCCAACCACATGATCAGCTGCGACGTGGCCGACCTGCCCGAGGAGTTCAAGCAGTACGCCGACTACCTCGCCGGCCGCTCCATGCTCGTGAAGAAGGCCCAGACCGTGCCCATCGAGTGCATCGTGCGAGGCTACCTCACCGGCTCCGGCAAGAAGACCTACGACGAGGACGGTACCGTCTGCGGCATCAAGCTGCCCGACGGCCTGACCGAGGCCTCCAAGCTCCCCGAGCCCATCTTCACCCCCTCCACCAAGGCCGAGCTGGGCGACCACGACGAGAACATCTCCTTCGAGCGCTGCTGCGAGATCGTGGGCGCCGACGTCGCCGAGCAGCTGCGCGACGCGTCCCTGGCCATCTACAAGGCCGCGGCCGACTACGCCGCCGAGCAGGGCATCATCATCGCCGACACCAAGTTCGAGTTTGGCTTCATCGACGGCAAGCTCACGCTGATCGACGAGTGCCTCACGCCCGATTCCAGCCGCTTCTGGCCGGCTGACTCCTACGAGGAGGGCAAGGTCCAGCCGAGCTACGACAAGCAGTATGTCCGCGACTGGCTGCGCGCCAACTGGGACATGACCGGCGAGCCGCCGCGCATCCCCGCGGAGGTCATCGAGGGTACCTCGAAGCGCTATCAGGAGGCGTTCCAGATCATCACCGGCACCGAGTTCGCGCCCGCCCGGGCATAAGGAGATCCATGTCACTGCGAGACACCATTGAGGGCGCCCGTCGCGAGGCGGAGGGCAACGCCGTCGGCCGACCCAAGAAGGAAGCCGAGAACATGGCCTCGGGCGAGGAGGAGAAGAAGGGCTTCTCGCGCAGCTCTGCGGCAAAGGCCAAGCCTACCCGCGAGGCGGCCGCGTCCGTTCGCGTGGCGTCCAAGCCCAAGCAGACGGGGGCGGTCGGCGGCCCTGCCGAGACCAAGGAGGAGAAGCGCGAGCGCAAGCGCCGCGAGCGCGAGGAGCAGGACTTCCGCAACCGCGCCTATGACATCATCCTGCGGAGCAACCCCGCCTACAAGCGCACCGAGCGCGTCTTCTGGATCATCCTCGGCGCCGGCCTGGCGCTCGCCGTCATCTCGCTCGTGTGCGTCTACCTGTTCGGGCAGAGCCCGGACATGACCACGTGGCAGGGCGTCCTCTCCGTTGTCTCTCTGATCGCGGCTTACGGCTTCATGATCGCCAGCTTCATCTACGACTGGATGAAGCGTCGCCCCTACCGCAAGGAGACCGAGGGCCGCGTGCGCGGGCTCTCTGACAAGAAGCTCCTCGAGCTGCTCGAGAAGGCTCGTGCCGACGAGGTCTCCAAGAAGGAGGACAAGAAGAAGTAGGCACGTCTTGCGCGGGGTGCTAGAATAGCGTTCCATGCCTTCGTAGCTCAGGGGATAGAGCACCGCTCTCCTAAAGCGGGTGTCGGCCGTTCGAATCGGCCCGGGGGCACCAGGGAAATCGCAGGTTGGGGTTGGCAAGCTGCCCCGACCTGCTTTTTTGTCGGGCGGTCTCGTGATTCGATTGGGGACTGTCCCCAATCGAATCACCCATATAGGCCGGGCCCGGCGCCGTCGAGTGGCGCCGGGCCCGGCCTATATGGGTGATTCTCTTTACTAGAACCCGAGATAGACACCAGTCCCGATCACGGTGTCGCGGTCTGGCCGGTGTCGGTCTCCGTTCCGGTGCCCTCTCCGGTCTCTGTTCCGGTCCCGGTGCCCGTGCCGGTCCCGGTGCCCGTGCCGGTCCCGGTGCCCGTTCCGCTGCCGCCACCCGGCTCCTGATAGTAGGGCTGCGTGGTGAGCGTGATGGTGGCGCCGTAGGGGGCGGAGCTCCACACGGACTGGTCGACGACCTGGCCGCTTCCGGTGCTGCCGGACGCCGGCTGCACCACGAAGCCGAGGTTGGTGAGGCGCGTGTAGGCGTCGCTGTAGTCCCAGCCCACGACCGAGGGGACGGTCACGGTCTGGACGGGCTCCTCGCCGAGCGAGACGTAGACGGTCACCTCGTGGCCCTCCTCGACGGTGGTGCCCGGCGTCGGGTCGGTGCGGATGACGGTGCCCTCCGGGTCGGAGGAGCTGTGGGCGTAGTCCCACTTGACCGTGAGCCCGGCCTCGACAAGCGCCGCCTCGGCGGCGTCGGAGCTCTGGCCGGCGACGTCGGGGACCTCGATGGGGGCCGCGCCCGAGGAGATGTGGAAGGTGATGGTGCTGTTGCGGTCGATCATCTGGCCGGCGGGGGTGTCCTGGGCGCAGACCTTGCCGGCCTCGACGTCGCTCTCCTGGTCGTCGCCGCGACGCCCCTTGAGGCCGTACTCCTCGCAGCGCTTCTCGGCCTCCTCCTGCGTGAGGCCGGAGAGGTTGGGGACCTCGACCTGCTCCACGGGGCTCTCGCCGTTGGAGACGCGGATGTTGATCTCTGAGCCCTCCTCGGCCATCTGGGTGGCGGTGGGGTTCTGGTCGAAGACGACGCCCTTCTCGTACTCGCTGGAGAAGCCGGGGCTGACGTCGCCGACCTCGAAGCCCTCCTCGCGAATGATCTCGAGGGCCTCGTCCTGCGTCTTGCCGATGAGGTTGGGGACCTGCTTGAGCGCCGCCCGCGACCCGAGCGCGGAGAACACGACGAACGCGGCCGCGCAGATGGCGACAAGGGCGCCGATCACGCCGAGGACCACGTTGCGGCGGTGCCTGCGCTGGCGAGCCTCCTCTTCCTCGGCCGCCTGCTCGGTGGCGCTCTGGCCGCGGTAGCGGTTGGTCCGCTCGACGCGTGGCAGCGAGGCGGTCCCGCTGGTCACGGGCTTGACGCCTGCGCCCCGCTCGATCTTGCTGGTGGTCTGGGCGGTGAGCATGGCGGTGGCGCTGTTGACGGACTGCATGCGCCCGGCCAGGTAGTCCCTCAGCGTGCGGTAGAGCTCGTCGGCGGTCTGGAAGCGGGCCGCAGGGTTCTTCTGCATGCACTTGAGGATGATCGACTCGAGGGAGGGGTCGACGGCGGGGTTGAGCTGGCTGGGCGGCTTGGGCTGCTCGTTGACCTGCTTGAGGGCGACGGAGATGGCGTCGTCGCCCTGGAAGGGGACCTGGCCGGTGGCGGCCTCGTACATGACGATGCCCAGCGAGTAGATGTCGGTGGTGGGGCCGAGCTCCTTGCCCTGGGTCTGCTCGGGTGAGACATAGTGGGCGGTGCCGAGGACCGAGTTGTCCTGCGTGAGATGGCTGTTCTTGGCGCGGGCGATGCCGAAGTCCATCACTTTGACGTTGCCGTCGGGCTGAACCATGATGTTCTGCGGCTTGATGTCGCGGTGGATGATGTCGTGCTTGTGCGCGACGGAGAGCGCCTGGGCGATCTGGGAGCCGATCTGCGCGACCTTCTTGCAGTCGAGCGCGCCGTGCTTGCGGATACCGCTCTTGAGGTCGGTGCCGCGCAGGTACTCCATGACGATGTAGTAGGTGTCGGCGTCCTTGCCCCAGTCGTAGACCGAGACGATGTAGGGGCTCTGCAGCGCGGCCGCCGCCTGGGCCTCCTGCTTGAAGCGCGCGGCGAAGGAGGGGTCGGCCGCGTACTGGGGCAGCATCGTCTTGATGGCGACGGTGCGGCCGAGAACCTCGTCCAGGCCGCGGTACACCGTGGCCATCCCGCCCGTGCCTATCTTGTCCTGTACCTGATAGCGTCCGCCGAGAATCGTCCCTGGCATGCTCTCTCCTATCCCGCTCGCGGCCGCCGCCGCGCTTTGATCGATCGTTCGTCAGCTCCCGAAGTGCCCGCTTGGTCTCGTTAGGTCTTCTCGCTCAGCCCCTTCAGGTGCCGGCGCCGGACGACTGGACCTCGAGCGCCCGCGCGAGCACCTCGCCCGCCAGCCCGGCGGCGAAGCCCTCGACGTCGACACCCTGTCCCTCGACGCAGACCGAGATGACCAGCGTCGGGTTGTCGTACGGCGCGAAGCCGATGAAGAACGAGTTGATGTTGCCGTTTTCCACCTGGGCGGTGCCGGTCTTGCCGGCAACCTGGACCCCGGCCACCTGCGCATTGGTGCCGGTGCCGTGGTCGACGACGCCCGCCATGGCCTCCTTGAGCTTCTCGGCGGTCTCGCCGGAGATGGCCTGCCCGAGGGAGCGCGGCGTCGTGGTGGAGGTGATCACGCCCTCGGGGGAGAGCACGTGGTCGACGACGTAGGGGTCCATGACGATGCCGCCGTTGGCCACGGCCTGCGCCACGACGGCGTTCTGCATGACCGTGACCTGGGGGCCGGCCGGGCTCTCGTGCTGCCCGACGGGCTGGCCGCAGGCGGCCCACGCGGTCTCCCACTCGGTCATCTCGGAGGGGTCGGGCATGAGCGATGCCACGGTCGTGAAGTCCTGGCCGATGTTGCGGCCGTAGCCGAAGGCGTCGGCGTAGCTCACGAGGCGCTCGGGTCCCACCTCGACGCCCAGCTGGCCGAAGACCGTGTTCGACGAGAGCGCGAGCGCCTCCTTGAGGGTGGGCTCGCCGTAGTCGTTGTAGCCGTAGTTGGAGACCTCGCCGCCGCCGATCTCGAGCGAGGAGCTCGCGTCGTAGACGTCGTCGAGGGTCGCGGTGCCGGAGTCGAGCGCCGCCGCCAGGGTCACGACCTTGAAGGACGAGCCGGGCGAGTAGAGCGCCTGCGTGGTGCGGTCGAGCAGCTCGCCCTGGGAGCCGTTGGCGATGACGGAGTCGAGCTGGTCTACGGTGTAGGTGGGGCTCGATGCCTTGGCGAGCACGGCGCCGGTCTTGGGGTCGAGCACGACGATCGCGCCG
This sequence comes from uncultured Atopobiaceae bacterium, assembly GCA_944320975.1. Lineage (GTDB taxonomy): Bacteria > Actinomycetota > Coriobacteriia > Coriobacteriales > Atopobiaceae > Thermophilibacter. The sequence continues at coordinate 180,675 of CALUJM010000001.1, forward strand.
GTGTAGCCCGACAGAGCCTCCTCGGCGGCGCGCTGGATCTGCGAGTTGATCGTGAGCGCGACCGTGGAGCCGGACTGCTGGACCCCGGCGAGCGAGTAGAGGGCGCTGCGCCAGTCCGAGTAGTCGGCGTGGCCCGTGAGGGTCTCGTTCATCGTGGCCTCGATGCCGGAGCTGCCGTACTGCGTGGAGACGTAGCCCACCGTGTGCCGGGCGAGCGAGCCCTGCGGATAGCTGCGCAGGTAGCTCCCGTCCGGCTGCTGGACGCTCTCGGCCAGGGTGACGCCATCGGAGGTGATGATCGCGCCGCGCTGGACGTAGGCGCTCTTCGCGATCGTGTGGTTGTTGTTGGGGAGGTCCTGGACGCGCTGCGCGTCGATCTCCTGGACGTAGGTGAGGTTGGCGATCAGCACGGCGAAGAGCACCGAGAAGACCGTGATGAGGCTCGTGAGGCGCTTGCCCAGGGCCACGCGGCCCAGGACGCCGGACTCGGCCGTCTGCAGGTTGAAGCTGCCGCGCGCGTGGGCGCCGTGAACGACCTCGCCTGCCTGGGCGGCCCCGGCAGCGGCGAGCGAGAGCATGGCGTCCGCGCCGCTCCTCTCGCCGGTGAGGCCGCTCTCCATTTGGGCCTCGCGCCCGGTGCCCTCGTCGCCTGCGCGCAGCAGCAGGCCCACGATGATGAAGCAGGCGAGCAGCGAGGTGCCGCCCTGGCTCACGAAGGGCAGGGTCACGCCGGTGAGCGGGAGGAGCTTGGTGACGCCGCCCACGATGAGGAAGGCCTGGAACACGAGGGCGCTCGTGAGGCCCACGGCGGCGAAGGCGGAGGTGTCGGACTTGGCCCTCGCCGCGGTGGCGAACCCGCGCACGCCCAGAAGCAGGTAGAGCATCAGCACGCCCGAGGCGCCGATCAGGCCCATCTCCTCGCCGATGGCGGAGAAGATGAAGTCGCTCGAGACGACGGGGATGAGGGTCGCCATGCCCTTGCCGATGCCGGTGCCGACGAGGCCGCCGTCGGCGAGGGAGTAGAGCGACTGCACGATCTGATATCCGCCGCCCGAGGCGTCCGACCATGGGTCGAGCCAGATGTTGATGCGCGTCTGGACGTGGCCGAAGAGCTGGTAGCAGGCCACACCGGCGACGGCGAGCAGCAGGATGCTCACAACAACGTAGCTCGCGCGGCCGGTAGCCACGTAGAGCATGATGACGAAGAAGGTGAAGAACAGCAGGGCGCTGCCGAGGTCGGTCTCAAACACCACGACGAGCAGGCTGATGCCCCACATGACCAGCAGCGGGAGCAGCATGCGGGGCTGGGGCAGCCGGATGGGCCCGAAGCTGCGCATGGACACGGAGAGCGCCTCGCGGTTGGCGGCGAGGTAGAAGGCGAGGAAGAGCACCAGCGCGATCTTGGCGAACTCGCCGGGCTGGAAGCCGAAGCTGCCGATGTAGACCCAGAGCTTCGAGCCGTAGCGCTCCGTGCCCACGAGCATGGGCAGGACGAGAAGGACCACGCCCGCGACGCCGAGCGTGTACTTGTAGCTGGCGAGGCGGTCGAGGTTTCTCACGACGGCGAGCACGGCCACCATCACGCCCACGGAGAGAAACAGCCATACGACCTGGCTCGCCGCGGCGTCGGGTGCGAGCCGCGTGAGGAAGGTGATGCCGATGCCCGAGAGGGCGAATACCACGGGCAGGATGGCGGGGTCGGCCCCGGGCGCCAGGAAGCGGATGGCCACGTGGGCCGCCGCGAAGGCGCCGAGAAGCCCGAGCGGGACGCCGAGCGTCTGGATGCCGAGCGGCATGTTCGACGTCACGACGTACATCGCGTAGAGCAAGATGATGGGGACGGCCGCGAGCAGGAGCAGGAAGAGCTCGGTGTTCCTGCGGGAGAGCCCGCGCGCCTCGCGCGGGGCGGGGGCGGCGACGGACGCCATGGCCTCGGCGGCCGCGCGGCTCTGCGCGCCGGCGTAGCGGCTTCTTCTCAGGCCCATGCTACTCTCCCCCTTCCGCTTCCGCGTCGTCCGGCTGCCGGGCGCCCTCGTCGGGGGCGCCCTCGGAGTCGACCTCCTGCGCGATCTGGGCCGCGCGCTCCTGCTCCTGGTAGATCTGGTCGTGATAGGACTCGATGGTCTCGAGCGCGGCCTGCTCGTTCTGCACGCGGATGCCGTCCTCGAGCTGGTCCTGGACCGACGCGGGCAGGTCGGTGATCGATACGGCGCTCGTGCCCACCAGCTCGCTCAGCGGGATGCCGAAGACGTCCCCCTTTATGCCGCGGTAGATGGCGACGGTGCCGTTGTCGATCCCGAGGTACCATTCGCCCCGGATGAAAGCGAAGCTCACGAGCACGACCGCGGCGAGAACCGCGGCGATGACCCCGGAGACGCCCGCCGCGCGATGGAGCAGGCGCCGCCGGGCGGCGTCGGCGAGGCCGTCGTTGAGGACGTCGACCACGACGACGGTCACGTTGTCGGAGCCGCCCGCGGTGAGCGCGGCGGCGACGAGGTTGTCGGCCGCCTGCTGAGGCGTCGCGCTCGAGACGGCGACCGTCTCCATCTCGCTGTCGGAGATCATGCTCGACAGGCCGTCGGAGCACAAGATGATGCGGTCTCCGTCGTTGACCTCGAGCGAGAAGTGGTCCGCGTACATGTCCGGGTCGGAGCCCAGGGCGCGGGTGATGATGGAGCGCGAAGGGTGCATGCGCGCCTCGTCGGCGGTTATCTGGCCGGAGTCGACGAGCTCCTCCACGTAGGAGTGGTCGTGCGTGATGCGCACGAGCGTGCCGTGATGCAGCACGTAGACGCGCGAGTCGCCCACGTGCGCCACGGCCATCCGGTTCTTCTCGATGAGCACGGCGGATGCGGTGCAGCCCATGCCGGGCTTTCCGACCCCCTCCTCGGCCGCGCGCATGACCTCGAGGTTGGCCGCCTCGACGGCGGCGCCGAGAAGGACGTCGTCGGCGGTCCCCGGGGCGCGCTCGCCGATGGTCTCGACGGCGATCGAGCTCGCGATCTCGCCCGCGGCGTGGCCGCCCATGCCGTCCGAGACGACGAACAGCGGCGCGCGCAGGAGGAAGGAGTCCTCGTTGTGGCCGCGCACCAGACCCACGTCGCTTCTCGAGCCCCACGAGATGAACTCGTTGGAGCCCGAGACGGCGTCCGCGCCGGCGCGGCCCTCGACGGGCATCTCGGCGCGGCCGGGCGCGTTGGCGGGCTCCTGCGGGGCCGTCGGCTGCAGCTCCTCGGTCGTCATCCGCGCGTCACCCGCATGATGGTATCGCCCACCTGGACTTCGTCATCCTCCCTCAGCGTGACGGGCTGGTCGATGGGATGCCCGTTGACGAGGGTTCCGTTGGTGGACCCGAGGTCCTCGAGCACGAGGGCGGGGCCCTGGAGGGTGAAGCGTGCGTGCGTGGACGAGACATAGGGCTCGTCGATGACGATGTCGGACGAGGGCGAGCGGCCCACGACCACGGGGCCGAGGATGTCGACGTGCAGGCCTCGCAGGGAGCGCGCGCCCTTCTCGACGTCGACCGCCCAAATCGCCGCGTCGCGGCGCTGGCCGCGCACAAGGCCCACGCCGGTCCTCATGACGGCGAAGAGGAAGACGTACAGGACGACGACGAGGAGGATCCGCCCGGCAAACAGAACGAGGTCGATCATCGGCGGTTCTCCCTGAACTCGAGGTTCACGAGGCCGAGGGTGATCAGATCACCGTCCTGGAGCGGGCAGGAGGTCACGTCGACGTCGTTGACGAGCGTGCCGTTGGTGGAGTTGAGGTCGGTGATGCGCCAGCCGTTCTCGTCGTGGGTGAGCTCGGCGTGGCGGCGGGACACGTTGGGGTCGCGCAGGACGACGCTGGCGGCGGACCGCTCGCGCCCGATGATGGCCGAGGGCGCCTCGGCGGTGAAGGTGCGGCCGGTCTGGCGGTCGATGAGCAGGCAGGACGCCTCGTCGCGCGCCTGGGCCTCGGAGACGGAGCCCGCGGGGGCGGCCTCGCTCATGACGCGGCGCATGTCCACGAGGGGAACGCTCTTGCGCTGGGTCTGCGGCACGGGGGCGGCAGCGGGCTGAGCCGGGGCGACGAGGCCGGAGTCGGCCAGCGGGATGGGCATCGGCGTGGACTCCGAGACGGAGGCGACCTGAGCGGGGTCGGCGACATCGAACTCGGGGGGCATGACCTCGAGGCCCGCGTCGACGGAGGGGACCTGCGAGCGCCGGGGCGTCGGTGCAGCGAAGGCGTCCTGCTCCTCGGCGCGACGGCGCGGCGCGGGCTTGGACGCGGGGGCGGCCGGACGGCGGCTGACCTGCGCCGCGGCCCCGCCGGCGGAAGAGTTGCCGGCCAGGAACGCACGCTCCTCGTCGCGCAGGCGGTTCAGGGTGCGGGCGTCGACGTTCTCGGCGAAGACCGCGAACTTGCCGGACCTGAGGGAGGGGTCGACCATGAAGCGCACGAGGGGGCTGCCCACGAACGAATAGCCCTTCTTCTGCGCCTGGGACGACACGAAGTCGGCGACCTCGTAGGTGATCTGCTCGTAGAGCGGGCGCATCAGCGAGTCGTCGGTCGCGGAGACGAGCACGGTGTAGAGGCCCGGCGCGGTGTCCACGCCGTCGATCTCGTACGTCTCGTTCTCCATCTCGCGCGCGGCTCGCTTCGCGAGCTTTTTGAACGAGAAGGGCTCGGCGTATCCCTGCGGCGCCGCCCCGAACACGGAGCTGATGCGTCCCTCGAAATCGCTAAGGAAGCTCATCGGTTATTCATCGCCTTCCTGGTCCTCGAAGAGCGGGCCTCTCAGGACAGTCGCTGTGCACAGAAGCACGAATAAGAGTACCGCAACGACCACGTACCCCCCGTCGGGAGTGCCCCATATACCGCCATTCTCCATGCCGGCGGCGAGGGAGGCCGAGGCGAGCAGGCACGCGAGGCCGAGTGCCTGGCCGCAGATCCCCGCCGCCACCGAGCCGCGCAGCGCGACGGCCGACGAGACGAGCGCGCAGGTCGCGGAGCCCGCCGCGAGCACCCAGAAGGAGGGCTGCGACCACGTTTGGGCGAGCGCCCCGGCTACCGCCGCCGCCGAGAACCCCGCCGCCGCCGCGATGTGGAAGAGGCTCCCAAAGAGAAGGCCGACCGCCCCCGTGAGCGCGGCGGGCAGCGGGTCGAGCGCGTAGCCCGCGAGCGCGGAGCCCGCCTGGGGCGACGGGAGGCAGCACGGGAGCAGCAGCGCGGCGCTGCCGAGATGGTCCGTCCGCCCGGCGAGCGCCCACCATGCGACGAGGGAGGCCCCGCACGCGGCGGCGAGCGGGAACGACGCCGAGGAGGGCTCCGTGGTCGCGAGCGCGCAGACGAGCGCTCCGCCGGCAAGCACCGAGCCCAGGGGCGGCCAGAGCGCCGTCGCGCCGGCGCAGGCGAGCGATGCTATGGCGATGAGCTGGTCGGTCGCGCCGGGAAGCGAGGGGATGACGAGGCGCAGGGCGGCAAACGCGAGCAGCGCCGTCGCGCCTCGGACGAAGGCCCGGGGAAGCCAGGGGTGCCCCAGCGCGAGCTCGACGGGCCCGGGCAGCGCCTCGGTCCCCGGCTCGTCGCTCTCGGCCTGCTCCACGAGCTCGCGCAGGGAGGCGGCGCCCTGCACCGGGCTGCCCAGGCACGCGGCGAGGTCGTCCGCGAACTCGAGCGCATCCGGCGTCCTTCCCGCGGGCTCGGGGGAGAGCGCCGCGAGCAGCGCCTGTCCCGCGTCGGGGTCGAGCGAGGGGCAGGACCTGACGAGCGGGCGCGCCGCGCCGCGGCGGATCTTCTCGAGGGACGCAGCAGCCGACGGGGCCGCGAAGGGGCTCTCGCCCGTGAGGGCCTGGCAGGCCACGACCGCGAGGGAGAAGACGTCGGTGCGCTCGTCGACGAGCATGCCCTCGATCTGCTCGGGCGGCATGTAGCCCACGGTGCCGCCCCGCGCGTCGCCGTATCCCGCGGCGGAGGAGAGCGTCGCCATGCCAAAGTCCGCCAGCTTCACGGTGCCCTGGCGGTCGATGAGGATGTTGGTGGGCTTGATGTCGAGGTGCAGGACGCGGTTCTCGTGCGCGTAGGCGAGGGCCCGCGCGACGGACTCCACGAGGTGCGCGCACTCCTCGGGCGTCAGGCGGCCGCCCTCGACGCGCGCGAGCAGCTCGGCGAGGTTGAGGCCGTCGACGAACTCCATGACGAGGTAGGCGAAGGCGCCGTCCGCCTCGAAGTCGAGCACGGTGACGATGTTGGGGTGGCTGAGCATGCAGGCGGTGCGCGCCTCGGCGAGCGCCTCCTCGGCGGTGGTCCCGGTCTCCGCGAGAAGCGGCATGCGCTTGATGGCCACGCGTCGCTGGAGGCGCTGGTCCCAGCAGGTGCAGACCGTGCCGAAGCCGCCGGTCCCGCGCCGCGCGAGCACGCGGTACCTGCCGAGAAGCACCTCTTCTGATGGCGGGACGCGGCCCTGGCCGGCGCCAGCGCCCGCCGCGGACGGCGTGTCGCTCACGGCTCCTCCTTCGATTTAGCTGCATGTGGCCGTGTGGGGCCATTCTACCCCGAAAAACCTCTTGGCAGCCGGCGAGGCATGCGCTAGAATGGCCCATGCACGCGGGCGTGGCGGAATTGGCAGACGCGTACGGTTCAGGTCCGTATGGGGGCAACTCCATGAAGGTTCAAGTCCTTTCGCCCGCACCATGAATGAGAGGGCCCCGGCTTCGGTCGGGGCCTTTTGCTGTCGCGGGCCCTGCGGCCCCGCGTTCTTATCGGCCCCCGCGCACTCTGCCCCGCGCACTCGGCCCCCACGCACTTCTCGTCATCCGCAAAGAAGCGGCCCGCACTCAAAGGCGCGGGCCATCGAGTGCGGGCATGTTGGCGCCAACATCGTATCGAGTGCGGGCTCTGTCCCTGCGTTTTCCCTCGAGTGCAGGCGAGAAGTGCGGTCCGCCCCGCACTCGTGAGTGCGGGCGAGAAGTGCGGGCTACGACTCGTCGTCGCCGAAGAGGTCCCAGTCGCCCTCGGTCTTCTCGTGGTTGAAGTAGCGCTGCTTGGTCTTGCGCTCCATGAGGAAGGAAACGAGCAGGCAGATCACGATGCCGCCGAGCAGCAGGCAGACGACCCCCATCCGGTCGTTGAAGAGCCACGTGAAGAAGTCGCTGATTGCCTGCATGTGTCGCCTCCTGGGAACGCTTCGTTTCATCCGCACAAGTATATACTTGGAGGGCCGCGCGCAGGCGCCGGCACCAGCAAGCGACAAGAGCAAGGAGCCAGCATGCTCGACATCAAGTTCGTCCGCGAGAACCCCGACCTCGTCGACAAGTCCTGCGAGTCCCGCCAGAACGCCCACTGGGACCGCGAGAAGTTCTTCGAGCTGGACGAGGAGCGCCGCTCCGTCATCTCGGAGGTCGAGAAGCTCCAGGCCGAGCGCAACGCCGTCTCCAAGCAGATCGGCCAGCTCATGCGCGAGGGCAAGAAGGACGAGGCCGAGGCCGCAAAGGCGCAGGTCGCTGCCAACAAGGACCGCATCGCCGCGCTCGACGACCGTCGCGGCGAGGTCGAGGCCGCCCTGTTCGACCTGGTGGCGGCCATCCCCAACATCCCGCACGAGAGCGTGCCGTACGGCAAGGACGACTCCGACAACCCCGAGGTGCGCCGCTGGGGCACCCCGCGCGACTTCTCGGCGGACGGCTTCGAGCCCAAGGCCCACTGGGACCTCGGCCCCGAGACCGGCATGATCGACTTCGACCGCGGCGTCAAGGTCGCCGGCACGCGCTTCTACGTGCTGGGCGGCATGGGCGCCCGCATGGAGCGCGCCCTCATCAGCTTCATGATCGACATGCACGTCAAGGCCGGGTTCAAGGAGTGGTGGCTGCCCGTCATCACCAACCACGACACGCTCTTCGGCACCGGGCAGCTCCCCAAGTTCGAGGACGACCTCTATCACGTGAACCCCGACCTGTACCTCATCCCCACGGCCGAGGTCATGCTCACCAACCTCCATCGCGGAGAGGTGCTCGAGGCCTCCCAGCTGCCGCTGTGGTACACGGCCTTCACGCCGTGCTTCCGCGAGGAGGCCGGTTCGGCGGGCCGCGACACGCGCGGCATCATCCGCGTCCACCAGTTCGACAAGGTCGAGATGGTCAAGTTCGCCAAGCCCGAGGACTCCATGAACCAGCTCGAGAGCATGGTGGCCGAGGCCGAGGCCGTGCTCCAGGCGCTGGAGCTGCCCTATCACGTGGTGACGCTGTGCACCGGCGACATCGGCTTCTCCGCCTGCAAGTGCTACGACGTCGAGGTGTGGCTGCCCAGCTACAACGCCTACAAGGAGATCTCCTCCTGCTCCAACTGCTGGGACTTCCAGGCCCGCCGCGCCAACATCCGCTACAAGGACCCGGCCGAGTTCAAGGGGACGCGCTACGTCCACACGCTCAACGGCTCCGGTCTCGCCGTGGGGCGCACCATGGCTGCGATCATGGAGAACTACCAGAACGCCGACGGCTCCATCACGGTGCCCGAGGCCCTGCGCCCCTACATGGGCGGCATCGAGGTCATCAGGCCCGAGGCCTAGCCAACGCGACCCAGCGGGCCGCCCGGGGTTCCGGGCGGCCTTTTTCTCAGCCTAAAAAAGAACATCTGTTCCGAGAACAAATGTTCTGATATACTGTGGGGCACGGAGGAACGGAGAGAGGTGGTTCGCATGCAGGAGCAGGCGGTGGCAAGGTTCGAGCACGCTGGTGACGTGAGGGAGATGTTCGTGGGCACGGATGGCGAGAAGATCGTGGTTCGCGAGTCCGTCAGCGGACCCTCGGCGGTGGTGGCCTACGGGCAGGAGCGGAGGGACCTTCGCGTGTCCCTCTCGCCCGAGGCGGTGTCGGCGCTGCTTGAGGCGGTCGGCTTCGCCGGCGCGCCGGACGGCCTCTGGGACTACCTCACGAGCGAGTGGCATGACATCGTCGACCTCATGGACCTCTGCGACCGGCGGGGGGTCGCCTACGAGTTCGCGTCCACGGGACCCGGCGGGGACTGGCAGTTCAGGCCGGCCGCTGCACGCTAGGCGCGCCTCACCTCAAATTCAAAGGAGTTGCTCTCGCCGCGGTAGGTGGCTATCGAGTACTCGACGGGCGTCCCCTCCGCGTTCCGTGCGACCGTGTGAAAGAGCAGCAGGGGGTCTCCTTGCTCGACGTCAAGGAGCGCGGCGGACGCGCTATCGGCCTTGATTGCCTCGAGGCGCCTGCGAGCGCTCACGACGGGTTCGCCGCACTCCTCCATTGCCGCATAGAGACTCGTTGTGTTGAAGTCAAAGGAGGCAAGACCGGGATAGGGGCCGCAGGGGATATAGCTCTCTACAAAGACGTTGGGGACGTCGTCGGCGTAGCGCAGGCGAACGAGGCGGTATACCTGAGCACCCTTCTTTAGGGTGAGGGCGTTGGCAACCTCTTCGCTTGCCTCCTCGCTTCTGAAGACGAGCACGTTGGTCTTGGGCATGCGCCCGATGAGGCGCATCGCGTCCTCAAAGCTGCTGATGGCCATCGTGAACGACTGGTCCACCTTGGGCTTCGTCACAATGGTTCCGCGCCTGCGGCGCTTCTCGAGGTATCCCGCCTCGGAGAGCAGCTTGAGCGCATGGCGTACGGTGGGTCTGCTCACTCCGTAGATCTGGGCAAGTTCGATCTCGGAGGGTATGGTCTGCCCCTCGGGGTAGGTGCCGTCCTTGATCTTGGAGAGAAGGTCTTCTCGGATGGTTTCGTAGAGGGTCATGTCCTATGCCTCGCATGCAGAATCTGTGAACTTACATATATGTGACATATCGAGAACCGCTTATTGTTATGTTAACAACATATTGATCCCAGGGGAAGCCGGAGGACGCACCCATGAAGCGCTACACGCTCGATGACCTCGCCCGTCTCGTCGACCACACCAACCTGCACGCAGATGCCACGCGAGCGGACATGGAGAAGCTCTGCGACGAGGCTCGGCGCTATCACTTCAGGATGGTAGCCATCAACTCCGTTCAGTCGAGGCTGTGCTCCAATCTGCTCGCCGGGACGGACGTCCACGTTGGGGCAGCCATCGGATTCCCCCTCGGCCAGACCTCGATTGCGACCAAGGTGTTCGAGACGCGCGACGCGATTGAAAACGGCGCCAACGAGATCGACTACGTCGTCAACCTCACCGAGGTCAAGGCCGGCAACTGGGGCTACGTCCGCGACGAGATGGACGGCATCGTCTCCGTCTGCAACGAGACGGCGGTGCCCTCCAAGGTCATCTTTGAGAACTGCCTGCTCACGCAGGACGAGAAGATCGCTCTCTGCGAGATTGCCAGCGAGGTGCTCCCCACCTTCGTGAAGACCTCCACGGGCTTCTCGACCGGCGGCGCCACAGTCGAGGACGTGCGCCTCATGCGCGAGCACGTGGACGCGCGCGTGAAGGTCAAGGCGGCCGGCGGTATCCGCACGGCGGACGACTTCCTCGCGATGGTCGCCGCCGGCGCCGAGCGCATCGGCTGCAGCGCGGGCGTGCCCATCATGGAGGAGCTGAGGTCTCGCATGGAGGCCGAGGGCGTCGGCTACTACGAGCTCTAAGGGGGCGAAGATGGGACCTTTGCTGCTCAGGCCCAACTACATCTCGCCTGTCTGGTCCGGCCCGCGCGTGAACGAGGCGCGCGGCATCTCCGGCGACGTGCTCTACGGTGAGTCGTTCGACGTCTCGGTGCACGAGGGGCTCGTCAACGTCGTGGAGGGCGGCCCGCATGACGGCATGCCGCTCGACGAGCTCGTGCGAAATAGCGCCCGCGAGATCATGGGCGACCTTGCGGGCGAGGACGGTATCATCCAGACGCTCGTGATGGACGCTGCGGAGAACCTGTCCGTGCAGGTCCACCCGGACGAGGCCTATGCCCGAGCGCACGAGCACGACCACGAGAAGACCGAGTCGTGGTACATCCTCGCGGCCGAGCCGGGCGCCTTCATCTACTGTGGCACCACGACTGACGACGTGGAGGCCCTGCGCAGCGCGGCGGCGGACGACACCATCGGCGAGCGCTACGGTCGCAAAGTCCCGGTGAGCGAGGGCGACTTCGTCCTCATCCCGGCGGGCACGCTCCACGCCCTCGGGGCGGGCGTCTTTGCCCTCGAGGTGGGCAGCCTCGGCTTCAAGACCTACCGCATCTGCGACTGGGGTCGCAGGCGCGAGCTCCACGTGAGGCAGGGCTTCGACGTGTTGCGTACGGAGTGCCGGCCTGAGCCCAGCCACCTCGGGTCCTTTGATCCGTCCGCCCCGGCGGGCGTGCGCCGGGGCGTGACGCACCGGCTGTTCGTCTCGGACGTCGTGGACGTGCGCGGGTCGTGGGAGCAGAAGATGGGCGGTCGCTACGAGGTGCTCTCCTGCGTCGCGGGCACGGCGCGCGTGCGCACCGCGGAGGGGGAGGTCGAGCTCCCTTACACACGCTCCCTGCTCATGCCGGCGAGCGCGGGGTCGTATGTCATCGAGGGGACGTGCCGAGTGCTGCGCAGCTACGCCACGCGCCCGGGCGAGGTCTCTTAGGAGGAAAAACATGGAACGAATCCTGGTTACGGGTGCCCGCGGCTATCTCGCGAGCCTGGCGCAGCTCTACAACGCGGGGCGCTATGAGTTCGCGCGCGTCTCGCACACAGACGTCGACTTCCGTGACCCGGCGGGGGTCGAGAGGTTCTTCCGCGAGAAGGACTTCGACGTGTGCCTGCACATGGCAGCCGATGCCACAACGGCCCACTGCGAACAGGACCCGGAGGGCACGCACCGCGTGAACACTGAGTCGGCGATCGCCATCGCCCGCGTATGCCGTGAACGGGGCAAGCGCGTCGTCTTCATCTCCACCGAGCAGTGCTTCAATGCAAGCCCTGGAGCGGCGCCCTTTGCGGAGGACGACGAGCAGGCGTCGACCACGCGCTACGGCCAGCAGAAGATGGAGGCGGACGCCTGGATTCGCGAGCATGTGGACGACTACCTCATCCTGCGCTTCTCGTGGATGTTCGGTCTGGCGCTGCCGGGTGTGAGGCCCTCGCCCAACATCCTCACCAACGTGATATCGGTCCTTCGCTCGGGGGAGCCGGCAGCCTTCCGCGTGCACGAGCGCCGCAACATGACCTACGCCCAGCGCTTTGCCGGCCAGCTGCCGCAGATCCTCGCGCTGCCGAGCGGGGCGTACCACTTCGCCAGCCAGAACGGGCGCACCACGTACGAGACCGCGCGCCTGATCGCCGAGCGGCTGGGCTGCCCCGCCGTCGAGGTCGACCGCCTCATCCTGCCGGACGAGAAGACCTACGCCGAGCGCCCGCGCGACTTCCGCCTGGCGTCGGACAAGATCCGGGCTGCGGGCATCGAGCTCGGCACCTTCGAGGAAGACCTGGACCTGTGCCTGCGCGACTTCGGCCTCGCATAGCGTCGCGGCGGCACGTCCTTCTCGCCTGAGCTTGTGCGCCCATCGAGTGCGGGCCGGACCGCACTCGATGGGCGCACTTGAAGACGTCGCGCAGGAAGCGGGCCTGCACTCGATAAGCGCATCGCCCAAAACGGCCCGCACTTGTTGCCCGCACTCATGAGTGCGGGCGCCTCAAACGCAAAAGGGGCTCCCGAAGGAGCCCCTTAGTTTGCGTGGTGCGGCGTATAGGATTCGAACCTATGACGCCCTGATTCGTAGTCAGGTCCTCTATCCAGCTGAGGTAACGCCGCGTGCAGTTGAGAATAATGCCACGTGCCCTCGTGCCCGTCAAGCGAGAATCCGAAAAATGTTGGAGATGTGGGGAGAAGGCGCTCAAACGAGAAGGGCCCGCCCCGCGTGCGGCGGGACGGGCCCTGAACTGTCTGGCGGAGAGCTGGGGATTCGAACCCCAGATAGGATTTGCATCCTATACTCGCTTAGCAGGCGAGCACCTTCGGCCTCTCGGTCAGCTCTCCGTGAACGGTGCTAGAGAATAATACCCCACAACGACGCAACTCACAACTTCAACGCACGAGGCGGTCGAGAAAAACCTCGTCCACGACGATGTCCTCGCGATGCGCGCCGATCTTGTCCCACGAGAACGAGCCCACGAACTCGTCGGGGCGGGCCTCGCACCCGGGGTCGGCGAGGCCGACCGCGCAGGCGAGCGACCCGATGATCTTCTCGGCCGGCACGCCGCGTTCGCGCAACGCTCCGATGTCGAGGTCGCGGTCGCGCTTGGCGAGACGCCTCCCGTCGGGGGCGACGAGCAGCGGCACGTGCCCGTACTCGGGCGGCTCCCAGCCGAGGAGCCGCGCCAGGTAGGTCTGCCGTGCGCAGGAGGGCAGCAGGTCGTGGCCGCGCACCACCTGCGTGACGCCCATGAGGGCGTCGTCGACCACCACGGCGAGCTGATAGGCAACCACGCCGTCGCTGCGGCGCACGAGAAAGTCGCCGCAGTCGCGAGCGAGCACCTCACGGTGCGGGCCGTAGGCGAGGTCGCGGAACTCGACCGTCCCGGCGGGGTCATCCTCGGCGGGCACGCGCAGGCGCAGCGAGGGCGGCCGGGCGGCCGAGCGCCGAGCGACCTCCTCCGCGGAGAGGCCGCGGCAGGTCCCGGGGTACACGAGAGCCCCGTCAGAGGCGTGCGGGGCGGACGCCGCGCGCAGGTCCGCGCGGGTGCAGAAGCAGGGGTAGAGCAGTCCCGCCTTGTCGAGCCGCGAGATCGCCTCCTGGTAGATCTCCGCCCGCTCGCTTTGCCAGTGCGGCCCCCCGTCCCAGGTCAGGCCGAGCCACTCGAGGTCGCGCATCAGCGCGTCGGCGACCCCGTGGTGCTGGGCGCGCGGATCGAGGTCCTCGATGCGCAGCACTATCGAGCCGCCCTCCGCGCGGGCGGAGAGCCAGGCGATCAGCGCCGCAAAGACGTTGCCCAGGTGCATGCGGCCCGACGGCGTCGGCGCAAACCGTCCGCGCACTAGAGCTCCTGCTCGTACACGTAGACGAAGAAGTCGTCGGTGGCGGGGTCGGCGCCCGGCCAATAGGCCCGCGAGCGGCGGCGCAGCGCCTGGCGGAGGCCCTTGTGCTCGTAGAAGCTCACGTCGCAGGCGTCGTCGGTGAGCAGGTGGTAGCCGGCGGCGCCGGTCTCGCGCAGATGCTCGAGCGCCGACGAGAAGAGCCTTCCGCCGATGCCCAGCCCCTTGGCGTCGGGGGAGACGATGAGCAGCTTGACGGTGGCGGCGGTGCCGGGAGCCCCCGTGGCGAGGTAGTCTGCCTCGAGCGCGGCCTCCTCCTCGACGCCGCTCATCTCCGTGCGGATGGCCTCCGCGAGCTCGGGGTCCTTCTCGGCATCCTCGGTGAGGCGCTCCACGAGCGCGGCCCAGTCCCCGGCGATCGCCGCGCGCCCCCGCTCGGACAGCAGCACGGCACCCATGATCTGGCTGCCCCGCCCCGCCACGAGCGACCACGTGGCCCGGGCGAGATAGTGGGCGAGCTCCACCCGCCCCGCCGCCCCCTGGGCGCGCGCCGGGAAGTCCGCGAGCCATGTCCTGCCCACGAGCTCCGCCAGGGGCTCGAAGTCCTTCTCGTCAAAGCCTCTATACGTCAACTCAGCGTCTATTTGGGCCATCTTGTCCTCCGGCTGCGGTATCGTAAGAGAGACGGTACAACATGTCGTCGTCAAACCCAAGGAGGGCATATGGCAGACACTCCCATCAAGCGGGCGCTCGTCTCGGTCACGGACAAGACGGGCGTGGTCGACTTCGTCAAGGCGCTCGAGGACGAGTTCGGCGTCGAGGTCATCTCGACGGGCGGAACCGCGCGCGTGCTCGAGGAGGCCGGCGTGCACGTCGTGCCCATCGAGCAGTACACGGGCTTCCCCGAGATGATGGACGGCCGCGTGAAGACCCTGCACCCCAAGGTCCACGGCGGCCTGCTCGCCCGTCGCGACAACCCGGCCCACATGGCCGAGGCGGCCGAGCACGGCATCGGCATGATCGACCTCGTCTGCGTGAACCTCTACGAGTTCGAGAAGACCGTCGCCAACCCCGACGTCACCTTCGACGACGCCATCGAGCACATCGACATCGGCGGTCCCTCCATGCTGCGCTCCGCGGCCAAGAACGCCGACTCGGTGACCGTGGTCTCCGACCCGGCCGACTACGACGAGATCCTCGAGGAGATGCGCGCCAACGACGGCTGCACCTCGCTCGAGCTGCGCCGCTACCTGCAGCTCAAGGTCTACGAGACCACGGCCAACTACGACGCCGCCATCGCGATGTGGCTCGCCGACCGCTACGACGAGGACTTCGCCGACGAGGAGTGCGAGGACGAGCCCGCCCTGCCCGAGGAGCTCGGCCTCTACCTCGAGAAGGTCGACGACCTGCGCTACGGCGAGAACCCCCAGCAGTCCGCCGCGGTCTACCGCTTCGCGGACGACGAGGCGGCGGAGGCCTTCTCCTCCGCGAGCCCGCTCGTGGGCGCCGAGCAGGTCCAGGGCAAGCCGCTCTCCTACAACAACTACCTCGACGCCGACGCCGCCTGGAACCTCGTGCGCGAGTTCGACGGCCCCGCCTGCGTGATCCTCAAGCACCAGAACCCCTGCGGCTCCGCCGTGGCCGACGACGTGACCGCCGCCTACGACCGCGCCTTCGCGTGCGACCCCAAGAGCGCCTTCGGCGGCATCATCGCCTGCAACCGCGAGGTCCCCTTCGAGCTCGTGGAGCACGCCTTCGACGAGAACGGCCAGTTCGTCGAGGTCATCATCGCCCCGAGCTACACGCCCGAGGCGCTCGAGCGCATGGCCAAGCGCCCCAACCTGCGCGTGCTCGCCACGGGCGGCGCCGCGGGCCACGCCCGCTTCGAGCTGCGCACCGTCGACGGAGGCGTGCTGGTTCAAAACGTCGACACCGTGGCCGAGGACCCGGCGACCTTCACCTGCCCCACGGAGCGCAAGCCCACGGACGCCGAGATGGAGGAGCTCATGTTCGCGTGGCGCGTCTGCAAGGGCGTGAAGTCCAACGCGATCCTGGTCTCCAAGGACAAGGCCGGCATCGGCATGGGTCCGGGCCAGCCCAACCGCGTCGACTCCGCGCTGCTGGCCTGCCAGCGCGCCGACGAGGCCTGCGAGCGCATGGGCGTCGAGAAGGGCGGCTACGCCTGCGCCTCCGACGCGTTCTTCCCGTTCCGCGACAACGTCGACGTGCTCGCTGAGCACGGTGTGACCTGCATCATCCAGCCCGGCGGCTCCAAGCGCGACGACGAGTCCATCGAGGCCTGCAACGAGCACGGCATCGCGATGGTCTTCACCGGCAACCGCCACTTCCGCCACTAGGTTACGAAGGGACTGTCCCTTCGTAACATCGGTGCGCCCCGGCGGGCACGGTCCGCCGGGGCGCCTCTTGTGCTGGGGTCGGTGCTCCCGCGTCTTGGGCTTTCAGCGGGATATGAGGAGGGAACAATGGACGAGTTTGAGCTGGGTGTGCCCGCGCTGGTGTGTCGCTGGCGCCTTGCCGCCCGCACGCTGCCGCTCGAGAACCGTCACCTGCGTGCGCTGAGCCAGCGCCGCGTGAACGACGCGCCCGTGTCGACGGGGCTCGTGGCCTGGGCCAAGCAGCACATCGAGTGGACCCTCGCCGACGGGGCGGCGCTCAATCCGGATGGCGTCCTCATGGTCGTGGTCGACGAGGCGGGCCGCGCCGCCATGACCGTCGGTCCCTACGAGCCGCTGACCTCCCTCGCGCCGAGGGACCTGGCGGCGCGGGCGCTTCAGGCGCAGCGCGAGGCGGCCGCGACGGGCATCGCCCCGGAGTCGCTCTGGGCGGTTCGCGACGGCTCGCTGGTATGGGGCGCCGAACCGGGGGAGCTCCCCTCGGGCGCCGCGACGCTCGTCTTGGACCTCGCCCGCACGCTGGGTATCGCCGTGACCAGGGGGCCGCGCCTCGCCGAGGCGGCGCGGGCGGGGGAGGCGCCGGTCGACGAGGTCCTTCTCGTCTCGGACGAGCACGGCGTCGTCCCTGCGGCCGGCGCCGGCGGGGAGCTCCCCCTCCGCCTCGCCCAGGGTTACGGCAAGCTGCTCGACCGGGCGCGCGCCCGCCGCTAGGCCACCGAGAAGCCCCAGACGCCCGCGGTCTCCTCGACGATGGTCTCGAGGTCCCAGGAGCGCATGCTGCGGCCGACGCTGTTGGGGTCGTGGACGAGGGCCTTGCCGTCCGAGTTCAGGCGCTCGACGACGATGAAGTGGCCGATCTCGGTGAAGGTCCCGGGGTTCATCACGCAGATGAGGGGCTGCCCCGCCTCGAGCGCCGACCTCAGCCCCTCGACCGTCGCCGTGACCATCTGGCTGGTGATGCCGAGCTGCGCCGCGCCGTCGCCCATGAGGCTCCACGACGTCCCCTCGCCCTCGGTCGCGTAGCCGTTCTCGGTGCTGAACTGCCCCATCTGGATGGGGTCGAGGTCGGTGTTGCCGGTGAGGTAGATGTAGATCATCGAGAGGCACGTGGGGCCGCAGCCGGTCTTGGCGAAGCTCCCGCCCGCGTAGTCCTCCTCCGACCACTGCGGGTCGATCTGGTAGAGGTAGGGCATCGCGCCCTTGCGCCACTCGTCGCGCGGGGTGCTCTCCACCGTGGGCTCGTCGGCGCGCGCGATCTCCACGGGCTCGACGGCGGTCTCGGCGCGATCTTGCGACCCGCACCCGGGGAGGGCCGCCAGGGCGAGAAGGACGACGGCGAGCAGCGCCGCCGCGCGCCGCGTATAGTTTCGTGTCTGCGCCAAGCCAACCTCCCGTACGTGCCGACAGCGGGCATTCTACCACGCGTTTCGCGGCGTCTGACCTGAGCCCCCGCCGAAGCCACAATACCCATAGGGGCCCTTCGGGCGCGCGGTCGCCCATCAGCGCTTTGTTGGTGCGCGCACTCCGTCCGAAAATGGCTACGCTCGGCGAAATTGGTGCGAAGGAGCGGGTGCAACCGCGTGCGAGCGGGGTACACTGTCATCATGCGTGGGCCCATGGCCCGACTCAGTCATGCGTCTTGTGGGTGAGTGCACGCTGGGGGCCATCGCCCCCGCCATCCGTCACGTGACGAAGGAGAGGATATGGCGCGTAAATTTAAGTCCATGGACGGCAACGAGGCGGCATCGTACGTCTCGTATGCGTTCACCGAGGTGGCGGGCATCTACCCGATCACCCCGTCCAGCCCCATGGCCGACCACGTCGACCAGTGGGCAGCCCAGGGCATGAAGAACGTCTTCGGCACGCCGGTCAAGGTCGTGGAGATGGAGTCTGAGGCGGGCGCTGCGGGCACCGTGCACGGCTCGCTCGGCGCCGGCGCCCTCACGACGACCTACACGGCGTCGCAGGGCCTGCTCCTCATGATCCCCAACATGTACAAGATCGCCGGCGAGGGCCTGCCGGGCGTCTTCCACGTGTCCGCCCGTACCGTGGCCTCCCACGCCCTCAACATCTTCGGCGATCACTCCGACGTCATGGCCTGCCGCCAGACCGGCTTCGCCATGCTCGCCGAGGGCAACGTCCAGGAGGTCATGGACCTCGCGCCGGTGGCCCACCTCGCGGCCATCGAGGGCAAGGTGCCGTTCCTGAACTTCTTCGACGGCTTCCGTACCTCGCACGAGATCCAGAAGGTCGCGGTCTGGGACTTCGACGACCTCAAGGACATGCTCGACATGGACGCCGTCCAGGCGTTCCGCGACCACGCCCTCAACCCGGAGCACCCGCACGCGCGCGGCTCCCACGAGAACGGCGACATCTTCTTCCAGCACCGCGAGGCCTGCAACAAGGCCTACGACGCGCTGCCCGCCGTGGTCCAGTCCTACATGGACAAGATCAACGAGAAGCTCGGCACGAGCTATCACCTCTTCGACTACTACGGCGCCGATGACGCCGACCGCGTGGTCGTCTGCATGGGCTCCTTCTGCGACACCCTCGAGGAGGTCATCGACTACCTCAACGCCCACGGCGAGAAGGTCGGCCTCGTGAAGGTCCGCCTGTACCGTCCGTGGTCCGTCGAGGACTTCGTTGCCGCGCTGCCCGCGACCGTCAAGAAGATCGCCGTCCTGGACCGCACCAAGGAGCCCGGCTCCATCGGCGAGCCCCTCTACCAGGACGTCATCACCGCCCTCTATGAGGCCGGCAAGGACGGCATCACCGTGGTCGGCGGCCGTTACGGCCTCGGCTCCAAGGACGAGCCGCCCGCGGCAGCATTTGCCGTCTACAAGGAGCTCGAGAAGGACGCTCCCGCCCGCGAGTTCACCATCGGCATCGTGGACGACGTCACCAACCTCTCCCTGCCCATGGATCCGGACGCCCCCAACACGGCGGACCCCTCCACCATCGAGTGCAAGTTCTGGGGCCTCGGCGGCGACGGCACCGTCGGCGCCAACAAGAACTCCATCAAGATCATCGGCGACCACACCGACAAGTACGTCCAGGCCTACTTCCAGTACGACTCCAAGAAGACCGGCGGCGTCACCATCTCGCACCTGCGCTTCGGCGACTCCCCGATCCGCTCGCCGTACTACATCAACAAGGCCAACTTCGTGGCTTGCCACAACCCGTCCTACATCGTCAAGGGCTTCCCGATGGTCCGCGACGTCAAGCCGGGCGGCACGTTCCTGGTGAACTGCCAGTGGACCGACGAGGAGTTCGCCTCCCACCTCGCCGCTGACGCCAAGCGCTACATCGCCAAGAACAACATCAACGTCTACCTGATCGACGCCATCGACCTCGCCGAGAAGGTCGGCATGGGCAAGCGCACCAACACGGTGCTGCAGTCCGCGTTCTTCTCGCTGGCCCAGGTCCTTCCCGCCGCCGACGCCATTCAGTACATGAAGGACGCCGCCGAGAAGTCCTACGCCAAGAAGGGCCAGAACATCGTCGAGGCCAACTGGAAGGCCATCGACGCCGGCGCCACCGCCTACCGCAAGTTCGAGGTGCCCGCCGACTGGGCCGACGCCACCGACGAGAAGGTCGAGCTCACCCTCGAGGGCCGCGAGGCCATCGTCAAGCAGGTCCGCGAGCTCATGGAGCCGATCAACCGCATGGACGGCGACTCCCTGCCCGTCTCCAAGTTCGTCGACGTCGCCGACGGCCAGTGGGAGCTCGGCGCCTCCGCGTACGAGAAGCGCGGCGTCGCCGTCATGGTTCCGCACTGGGACGAGTCCAAGTGCATCCAGTGCAACCAGTGCTCGTTCGTGTGCCCGCACGCCACGATCCGCCCAATCGTCATGAACGCCGACGAGCAGGCCGCCGCTCCCGAGGAGATGCGCCGCATCGACGTCATGGTCCCCAAGAACTCCGGCCTCACCTTCACCATGGCCGTCAGCCCGCTCGACTGCATGGGCTGCACCAACTGCGTCAAGGTCTGCCCGAAGGGCGCCCTCACGATGGTGCCGCAGGAGTCCGAGCTCGACCAGGCTCCGGTGTGGGACTACGCGGTGAACAAGGTCTCCGAGAAGAAGGAGCTCGTCGCCGCCAACGTCAAGGGCAGCCAGTTCGCCAAGCCCTACCTCGAGTTCTCCGGCTCCTGCGCCGGATGCGCCGAGACCGCGTACGCGCGCCTCGTCACGCAGGTCTGCGGTGACCGTATGTTCATCTCCAACGCCACCGGCTGCTCCTCCATCTGGGGCAACCCCGCTGCCACCTCGCCCTTCACCGTCAACGAGTGCGGTCACGGCCCGGCGTGGAACAACTCCCTGTTCGAGGACAACGCCGAGCACGGCCTGGGTCTCGCCCTTGGCTACGACGCCGTCCAGGAGAAGCTCGTCACCGAGACCGAGAAGATCCTCCAGTGCGACAAGGCTTCCGATGCCCTGAAGGAGGCTGCGACCGCCTGGCTCGAGAACCGCAAGGACACCGAGGGCAGCAAGACCGCTGCCGCCGCGTACATCGCCGAGCTCGAGAAGAGCGACTGCGAGACCGCCAAGGCCGTTCTCGCCGACAAGGCCTACCTCACCAAGAAGGCCTTCTGGATCTTCGGCGGCGACGGCTGGGCCTATGACATCGGCTTCGGCGGCCTCGATCACGTCCTCGCCTCCGGCAACAACGTGAACGTCTTCGTCTTCGACACCGAGGTCTACTCCAACACCGGTGGCCAGGCCTCCAAGGCCTCCAACATCGGCCAGGTTGCCCAGTTCGCCGCCTCCGGCAAGGTGACCAAGAAGAAGAGCCTCGCCGAGATCGCGATGTCCTACGGCTACGTCTACGTGGCGCAGGTCGCCATGGGCGCCAACATGAACCAGACGCTCAAGGCCATCCACGAGGCCGTGAACTACGACGGCCCGTCGCTGATCATCGGCTACAGCCCGTGCGAGATGCACTCCATCAAGGGCGGCGGCATGCAGAACTGCCAGATGGAGATGAAGAAGGCCGTCGAGTGCGGTTACTGGAACCTCTTCCGCTTCAACCCGGCCGCCCCGACCGGCAAGAAGTTCACGCTCGACTCCAAGGAGCCGGCCGGCGGGTACCAGGACTTCCTCATGAACGAGGCCCGCTACACCTCGCTCACCCGCTCCTTCCCCGAGCGCGCCAAGGAGCTCTTCGCCCAGAACGAGGAGGCCGCCATGGCTCGCTACGCGCACCTGCTCAAGCTCAAGGACCTCTACGCCGAGGCGTAGTCTCCGGCGCGAGTCCTTCTCGCTGAGCTCATAGCGTGAGCCTTCGGGCCCCCGGTTTCGACCGGGGGCCCGTTTGCGTCCCAGGCATCAGTTTGCGACGCGCGCCGGAATAACGCGCACAGTCTGATTTGAAAATGCATATCACCAGATAAAAATAACGCGCACGGCAATCTGTGCGCGTTATTGGGCGGAACGCTCCGGCACCGCCGAGAAGAACGTCCGCCCGCGGCTTATCGGTGCGTCGCGATCCTCATCGCGACGTCGTGGGCGAGCCGCTCGAGGTCGTCGGGGAGCGGTGTGAGCTCGACATCAACCCCGCGGCGCCGGAGGGCGCGCTCGAGCAGCCAGTCGGTGACGACGGGGTTCTTGGGCAGGATCGGACCGTGCAGGTACGTGCCCACCACGCCGCCATGCAGCACGCCCTCGCCCCCGTCCTCGCCGTTGTTGCCGGTCCCGTCCACCAGCGCGCGCCCCAGGGGCTTCTCGCCCGCCCCCAGCAGCGTCCGGCCGGCGTGGTTCTCAAAGCCCACGATCGGCTCGGCGCACACCGGCGACTCTATGGCAACGTTGCCGATGAGGCGGGTGCTTCCGGCCGTGGTCTCGATGTCGAGAACGTGCAGGCCCTCCACGCGCTCCTCGCCCATCATGTAGTAGTGGCCGAGCAGCTGGTAGCCTCCGCAGATGGCGAGAAGGACCCCGCCGTCCGCCACGTAGGCCGCGAGCTTCTCGCGCTGGCCCTGGAGCTCGCGGCACACGGCCAGTTGGTCGCGGTCGGCGCCTCCGCCCAGCAGCACGATGTCGGCGTCGGCGAGGTCGAGCTCCTGGCCCATGAGGACCTGGTCCACGCGACAGGGGATGCCGCGCCAGGAGCAGCGCTTGGAGAGCGACGCGATGTTGCCGCCGTCGCCGTAGAGGTTGAGGGCGTCCGGGTAGAGGTGCACGATGCGCAGCGGCCGGTCAAGCATGACCTCCTCCGGCTCCGTGCGCTCGACCCACGAGACCGCCTCCGCCGCAGCCTGCACGTTGGGGACAGTCCCCGACGTGCAGAGGCGCTCGAGCTCGGCGACGACGGGCGGGAAGGCGGTGTAGTTGGCGATCACATGGAGCTTCTCGCCCGCGCCCACGAAGCGCAGGGCGTCCTCGACGCCGTCGATGAGCTCGATCGGGCAGCCCAGCTCGGCGTACTTGACGCGCACCGCCATGTCCTCGCGCCGAGTGCCGCCCACGCAGACGCAGCGCAGGTCGGAGAGGTCGCGCAGGCGCTCGAGGTCGATGTCCCAGATCCAGGAGACGTCGTGGCCGTCGGCGTCGTTGTCGTTCAAGAAGAGCGCGAGATAGCGGCCGTCATCGGAGCGCACCTGCTGGATCATGCGGTTGAAGCCCGTGGGGTTCTTCGCGAGGTTGCTCACGACGGAGTGGCCGCCGCCGAGCTCGTAGGTCTTGCCGCGGCCGCTCGCGGGCTCGTAGGCGTCGAGCACCTCCTGGAAGTGCTCGAGGCTGCCGCCGCCGAGCACGCAGGCCACCAGGGCGGCCATGACGTTGTAGACCATGTAGAGGCCGTTGTAGCGGGTGCGCACGTGATGCCGCACGGTCTTCTCGCCCCGGCGGTCCTCGACGTCGAACTCGTACCCGCCGCAGGTCAGGCTCACGTTGACCGCGGCGAAGGCGAGCTCGGGCCGCTCCCAGCCGCACTCGGGGCAGCGGTACTTGCCCAGCTGGCCGTAGTGCACGTACTCATAGTCGAGCGGGGCGTTGCACTGGGCGCAGAAGCGACTGTCCGAGATGCGGTCCGCCTCCAGCCCGGTGGGCTCGTCGATGCCGAACGGCACGCCGGGGTTGTCGACGCGCGCCGCGATGGAGGCGCACAGCGGGTCGTCTGCGTTGAACGCGATCGCCGTCTCGGGCGAGCGGCGCAGCGCCTCGGCGATCACGTCCTGCGTGTGGTCGATCTCGCCGTAGCGGTCGAGCTGGTCGCGGAAGAGGTTGAGAAGGACGAGCGCCCGGGGGCGCAGCCTGGGAAGGACGCGCACGGTGTAGAGCTCGTCGCACTCGAAGCAGCCCACGCGGGGCCTCTCGCCGCGCGACTCCACGAGGGCGGATGCGATGCCCGACTCCATGTTGTTGCCGGCGCGGTTGCACACGACCCTCTCGCCGCGCGCCCCGAGGGCGTCGGCCGCGAGCCCGGTCGTCGTGGTCTTGCCGTTGGTCCCCGTCACGACGACGGAGCGCTCCAGCGCGTCTCCCAGCGAGCCGATGATGCCGGGGTCGAGCCTCAGCGCCACCGCCCCGGGCGCGTTGCCCCCGCCGCGATGGAGGAGCCTGGTCGTTCCCCAGCGCGCGGCGTCGGCCGCGAGGCAGGCGATTCTCACACGCGGATTCATCTGGGCTCCCTTCGGACGCTTCTCGACAGCAATACTAGCATGCGGGCGCGGGCCGGGCCTCAACCCCGCGGCCCCCTGCGCAACTCTGCTAGTATCTGTTCTGTCGTGCCCGCGGGGATGCTTCTTTTGGAGTGCTTTCCACCGGGATCCCGCTGGTCGTGGGCTCGACACGCCCGTGCGCGGGCGTCCAGAAAAGCCCTCCAAGGAGAAGAGAGAACGCCATGAGCAACCACGGAAGCACCAACATCTCCGTTTCGTCCGACGCGCGCGCGAGAAGGACCGTGCGCGCCGGGATGATCGCCGCCGCCTATGCGGCGCTCACCCTCGTCACCCTGCTCTTCCTGGGCAGCCTCGCCTGGGGACCCGTGCAGTTCAGGGTCTCGGAGGCCCTGTGCGCCCTCGCGCTGTTCACCGCCGACGCGGTCCCCGGGCTCGCGCTGGGATGCGCCATAGCCAACCTCGCCAACATCGTGCTCTCCGGTACGGGCATGCTGGGCATGCTCGACGTGGTCTTCGGCACGCTCGCGACCGCGCTCGGCGCCTGGTTCACGTGGCGTCACCGCGACAGGCCCGCCCTCGCCCTTCTCGGTCCCGTGATCGCCAACGCCCTTATCGTGCCCGCCTACCTGCCGCTCATGCTGCAGGGCATCGGGTACTACACCATCCCGTTCACGAGCATCGCCATCGACGGGGCCTATCCGGCCATGTACGTCTTCGGCCTGCTGGCGACCGGCGCCGGGGAGGCCGTCGTCATGTACCTCCTCGGCCTGCCCCTCGCGCGCTCGCTCGCCAAGACCCCGCTCTCCAGCCAGCTGGAAGACGGGGACCGGAGGGGCTAGGGTGAGCGCGTGAATCCCGCCATCGTCATACCCTCCTACTGGGCGGAGGGGGACCAGCCCGGAGCGCTCGGCGAGCGCGGCGTCTACGACTACACGACGCCCATCGACAAGCCGCTCCCCGAGCTCGAGAGCTGCCTCTCGTCGCTCGAGCAGGTCCGTGGCGTGATTCGCGTGATCGTGCTCGTCGTGGCGCCGCCGGAGTGCGAGGACTCGGCGCGGGCGCGCGTGGAGAGCATCTGCCGCGCCCACCCCACGCTGGGGACCCTCGTCGTGGGCGCCCGGGAGGCGGCCCACGTCGAGCGCGCCGTGGGGCGGATGGCCCATCACGTCACGGGCGAGACCGTCTCGCTGCGCGGCTACGGCGCGATCAAGAACATGGGGCTCGCCGTCGCCGCCATCTTCGGCCACGACGTCGTGGTCTTTCTCGATGACGACGAGGTGGTGCTCGACGAGGACTTCCTCATCAACGCCGTCTACGGCCTGGGGTCGCTCACCAGGCAAAACCTCAAGATCCTTGCCAAGAGCGGCTTCTTCATCGACCGCTTTGACAGCCCGTATGCGGAGCCCTCCGACGCGTGGAGCGAGAAGTACTGGTCCAAGGGCGTCGACTTCAACCGGGTCATGGAGCGCGCCCAGACGTCCCCCTCGCGGATCACGCGCTCGAACCATCTGTGCGGCGGGTGCTGCGCCGTGCACGCCGAGGCCTACTCCCGCGTGCCGTTCGACCCCTACATCACGCGCGGCGAGGACCTCGACTACGTGCTGAACCTGAGGGCCCTCGGGCTCGACGCCTGGTTCGACAACGCCTGGTACGTGCGCGCGCAGCCGCCCGAGGAGATGGCCCCCACCCCCTCGATCTTCATGCAGGACGTCCATCGCTGGCTCTACGAGTACCGCAAACTCGATGCCCTCAACTCGCGCCGAGACCTGCGCACCATCACGTCGGAGTCGCTCAAGCCCTATCCGGGCAACTGGCTGTCCCAGGACGTTCGGCGCCGGGTCTTCCAGACGGCGCTGCGACGGCTCGTCACGGGGCCGGACCGCCTCTCCTACCTGAGGATACTCACGCGCGGCCGCTACGACGCCGACCGCTTCGCGCAGTCGGCGAGCACGCGCTACCTCTCCTTCGCGATGGTGTGGCCCTCCATCGTCGCGGCGCTCTGGGGCGACCCGCTCCTTCAGGGGGCGCTGCGCCGCACCGGCGAGGTCCAGCCGCTCGCCGCCGCCCGCGCCGCTGCGGACGAGGACGGCACCCAGGCCACGGGCGCCCTGCTCGCTGAGCAGGACACGGGTGAGATGGCTGCCGAGCAGGACGCGGGCGAGGATGCCGCGCCCCCCGAGGACGCCGCGGACCCCGTTTCCGCCGATCGGGGCCTCGCTGACGAGCCTGCCGAGAAGGACGCGGGCGCCGAGCCCGCCGACGAGTCTCCGGAGGGGGAGGAGCGCCCATGAGGGAGCGTCCCGCCGTGCCCCGTCGCGTGATCGGGGTCCTTCTCGTCCTGTGCGCGGTCGCGCTCTCGCTGCTGCTCACCTGGAGCATCAGCGACGGCCTGCTCGTGGCATCGATGATCGCGGGCTGCGGGCTCGCGGCGGTCATCGTGTGGGGAGGCGCCCTGTTCGCGGCGCCGACCGACACCCGCTCCGAGGCCACCGAGCGCACGCTGCGCGTGGCGACCAACACCCTGAGCCACCTGCGCGGCGGCCTGACGGTCGACAACGCGCGCGCGATCTGCGCCCTGCTGCTCCCCGAGACGAGCGCGGACGGCATCGCCATCACCGACCGCGCCAAGGTCCTCGCCTTCGAGGGCTCCATCAAGACCCCCTTCGTGGCGGGGACCGCCAATGCGCGCCCCACGCTCGAGGTGCTCGAGAGCGGCAGGATGGAGACGTTCGTCTCGGTGGACGAGGAGAGCCAGGACGTGCGCGGCCTCTCCTCGGGCACCCGGCAGGAGGGCCACGCCTTCGGCATCATCGTGCCGCTGATGGTCCAGGACCGCGCCGTCGGGACCATCAAGTTCTACTATCGCCGCGACCTCGACATCGACCGGACCCAGCTCGCCATCGCCGAGGGCCTGGGCCTTCTGCTCTCCACCCAGCTCTCGTCCTACGAGCTGGACAAGCAGGCCGAGCTCACCGCCCGCGCCGAGGTGAAGGCGCTGCAGGCCCAGATCAACCCGCACTTCCTCTTCAACACGCTGAACACCATCGCCTCGTTCACCCGCACCAACCCCACCAAGGCACGCGACCTCCTGAGGGAGTTCTCGACCTTCTACCGCAGGACGCTCGAGAGCTCGGAGAAGCAGCTGATCCCGCTCTCGCAGGAGCTCGAGCAGACGCGGCGCTACCTCAAGATCGAGAAGGCGCGCTTCGGCGAGGAGCGCATCGTCGAGACCGAGCACGTCGAGCCGGGCTGTGCCGAGCTGGGCGTGCCATCGTTTCTCATCCAGCCCATCGTGGAGAACGCCGTGCGCCACGCCATGCGCGACGAGGGTGCACTCCACGTTGATGTCCAGGTCGCGACCGACGGTGATGATATCCTTATTGCCGTTGCCGACGACGGGCTCGGCATGGACAAGGCGGCGGCCGACCGGCTGCTCGCCGACGCCACCGAGCCCCGCCAGCAGCAGGGCGGCGGCAGCGGCTCGGGCACGGGCATGGCGCTGCGCAACGTCGCCGAGCGCGTCGAGCGCTTCTTCGGCGTGGGCTCAGGCGTGGAGATCGTCTCGAAGCCCGGCGAGGGCACCTGCGTGACGCTGCGGCTCGTTGGCGCGCGCCGCAGACTCGCGCGTGCGGGACGGCGCGGAAAAGAATAGACTTGTTGACGGCGGCTCCGCTGAGAACGTGAAGGGAAGCACCAATGCGCGCGATGATCGTAGATGACGAGGCACCCGCTCGCTCCGAGCTGAGGTACCTGCTCGAGGAGACGGGCCGGGTCGATGCCATCATGGAGGCGTCGAGCGCCCGCGAGGCGGTCGAGAAGCTGATGGAGGCCAAGGCCGACGTCATGTTCCTCGACATTCAGATGCCCAAGACCTCTGGCATGCAGCTTGCCGAGGCGCTTCATCGCCTCAAGAACCCGCCCGCCATCGTCTTCGTGACCGCCTACAGCGAGTACGCGCTCGAGGCCTTCGAGGTCGACGCCATCGACTACCTGATGAAGCCCGTCGACCCCGAGCGTCTCGCCCAGGCCCTCGACAAGGTCCAGGCGCGCTCCAAGCCCCAGCCCCAGAGCCACTCCTCCGTGGAGCGCATCCCCGTGGTCAAGAGCGGCCGCAAGGTGCTCGTCCCCATCGACCAGATCCGCTACATCGAGGCCAAGGACGACTACTCCTGCATCTACACCTCCGATGACCGCTTCCTCTCCACGATCTCGCTCGCCAAGCTCGAGCAGAAGCTCGCCCCGCACGGCTTCTTCCGCGTGCACCGCGGCTACATCGTGAACCTCGAGTACGTCGAGGACGTCGAGGTCATCTCCTCGGGCATCCTGCAGCTTGGCATCAACGGCATCGAGGGCAAGAAGATCTCCGTCTCCCGCCGCCGCGTCGTCGCGCTCAAGCGCGCCCTCGGCCTCTAGGACCGCGCGTGGCCATCAGGTACGACATCATCTCGGACACGCACGGCTACCTCTCGCCCGAGCTGCTCGAGCAGCTGCAGGGCGCCGACGTCATCGTGCACGCCGGGGACATCTGCTCCCCGTCCGACTACCGGACGCTGAGCGACATCGCGCGGGTCCACATGTGCCTCGGCAACAACGACTGGTCCTACGACTACGGCCCCATGGTCAAGGACCGCACGGTCTTCATGGGCAGCGGGCTGCGCTGGCAGGTCACGCACTACCGCAAGCGCCTCAACCTCCTGAAGACCGACATCGCCATCTTCGGGCACACCCACACGCCCGTGCTGGAGCGCGACGAGTGGACGCACACGCTCGTGATGAACCCGGGCAGCCCCACCTACCCGCGCCGCTCGCGCCCCTCGATGGGCCGCATCATCTGCGACGAGGGCAAGGTCGTCGACGCCCAGATCATCACACTGGGGTAGGCCGCGCGCCGTCGGGGCGCGGCGGCTAGGCGCCTTCCGCCGTGCGCCGCGGGGCGTCGGCCGCCACGAACAGCGGAGCCACCGCCTTGGTGTAGAAAGCCAGCCACGCGAGCGACACA
Organism: uncultured Atopobiaceae bacterium; assembly: GCA_944320975.1. Taxonomy (GTDB): domain Bacteria; phylum Actinomycetota; class Coriobacteriia; order Coriobacteriales; family Atopobiaceae; genus Thermophilibacter. Next base: position 209,620 of record CALUJM010000001.1, read on the forward strand.
CAAAATCCCGCCAGCACGTCCGAGGCGTAGTGCACGCCCAGGTAGATGCGGCTCACGCCCACCGCGGCGATGACGAGGGCAAAGAAGGCGCACCAGACGACGCGCATGGCGTCGCGCTTGTGGTGGCGCCATATCATCCAGATGAGCAGGCCGAAGAAGGCCATCGCCACCATCGAGTGGCCGGAGGGAAAACTGTACCCGCTCTCTGCGACCAGGCGGAACCCCTCCGGCCGCGGGCGCTGAACGATGGCTTTGAGCACCACGTTGAGCACCACGACGCACGCGAGGTTGACCGCCACGCACCATCCCGGTGCCTTTCCGGGGGCGAGCGCCGCGATCACCGCCGCCATGACGGCCAGCACGACCACCGAGGCGAGCGACGTCAAGCCCTGCATGACGGGCGTGAGGGCGTCGGAGCGCAGCGTCTCGACGAAGAACCGGTACGCCAGGGTGTCCAGGCGCATGATCTCGCCGCCGAGAACCTCTCCGAGCAGGGCGAGAAAGACCACCGTGCAGACGAGAAGGACGAGCACCCTGAGGTTGTCGCGCACAAGCGACAGGGCGCCGCGGGAGAGCTCCCGGACGCCCTGCGCAGGATTGCCGCTGACGCGCGCCATGCTAGAGGTTTGCCTCGAGCTCGCCCACGAGCGCGGGCTTGGGCATGTTGCCCACGATGGTGTGGACGGGCTTGCCCCCCTTGAAGAGGATGAGCGTGGGGATGGAGACGATGCGGAAGCGCGTGGCGAGGTCGGCCTCTGCGTCGACGTCGCACTTGTAGACGTCCAGGCGGTCCGCCATCTCCTGGGAGATCTGGTCGATGACGGGGGCGAGCGCGCGGCACGGGCCGCACCACGACGCCCAGAAGTCAACGAGGACGGGCTTGTCGGAGCCGGCGATGACGGCGTCGAAGTCGGAGTTGGTGATTGCCTTGGCCATGGGAACCTCCCGTAGTCGGAATCTCTTCTTGTCAGGTCTTATGCCCGATTTGCACCGGTTCAAACGGACATACGGAAAATGTGACACAAATGGTGGCACTTGCGCCGCCGGGCTGGAACTCGGCCTCCGTCGAATAACGCGCACATCGTGTTTTCACAATCTATATTCCCAGTTGGTATTTTGGCAAAAGTCACGCCGTGCGCGTTAATCGGGCGCGGCCCGGAGCTGTGCGACAATGGCAGCGGTGACGACGACCAAAGGGGGCCCCATGGCATCGGAGCGTGACGCGCGCCGCCGCGCGTATCTGGACAAGGCAACGGCGGAGCTCGGCGCGCTCGCCGACCGCGGCGCGCTCATGGGGGGCAACGCGTTCTCCTCCGTCCTTCTCGTCAAGGGCGAGCTCACGGATGCCGAGAAGAACGGCGAGCCCCCGTTCTCCGGTCCTGACGGCACGGCGCTTCGGGCCTCGCTCGAGCGCCTGGGCTACCCTCCGGAGGATTGGGCGTGGCTGCTCGCCGCGGACGGGGAGGGCGCTCCGCTCGATGCCGCCCTCATGCGCGAGGCGGTGTGCGCGCTCGACCCCGCCACCCTGCTGTGCTGCGACGAGGCCGCGGCCGCGGTCCTGCGCGAGGCGTATGCGGACGAGCTCGTGGCCCTCGAGTCGCTGCAGGAGGCTCTTCTCGCCCCCGGCGCGGTCGCCCGCGTGCTCGGCATGCGCGTCCTCAACCTCGGCGGCTTCGCTGCGGCGCTCGGCGACTCCCACGAGAAGCAGGTCATGTGGGCGCGCCTCAAGCGGATCCCGCCGCTGGGTGAGCCGTTCTAAACGATTGCCGTTCCCTGACCCGTCGGTGCCGGCTCGCGCGGTATCCTAAACCCATCTGTTGCAGTTCGGGGAAGGAGCTCCCATGTCCGACATCAAGGCACCCATCGACGCCACCGCCACGCCCGAGTGGGCCGCGCTCCAGGCGCACCACGACGAGCTCGTCGCGAGCGGCTTCCACCTCAAGGACGCCTTCGCCAGCGATCCCGACCGCGTGGGCAAGCTGTCCTTCGACATGGACGACCTGCACTTCGACCTCTCTAAGAACCTCGTGACCGAGAAGACCCTCGGCCTGCTCTGCGACCTCGCCCGCGCCGTCGGCCTCGAGGAGCGCCGCGACGCCATGTATGCCGGCGAGCACATCAACACCACCGAGAACCGCGCCGTCCTGCATACCGCCCTGCGCCGCCCGGCCTCCGAGAAGGGCACCGTCTTCGACGGCGACCAGGACTGCGTCGCCGACGTGCGCGAGGTCCTCGACCGCATGTACGCCTTCGCCGAGCGCGTGCGCTCCGGCGAGTGGAAGGGCGTCACCGGCAAGAGGATCGAGCACGTGATGTCCATCGGCATCGGCGGCTCCGACCTCGGCCCCGTCATGGTCTACGAGGCCCTCAAGCCCATGGCCGACGCCGGCATCGACTGCCGCTACGTCTCCAACATCGACCCCAACGACATGGCCGAGAAGGTCAAGGGGCTCGACCCCGAGACCACCCTCGTGATCGTGGTGTCCAAGACGTTCACCACCCTCGAGACCCTCACCAACGCCCGCGAGGCCAAGACCTGGCTGCTCGAGACCCTGCGCGCCGCCGGCGCCATCGACGGCTCCGCCGAGCAGGACGCGGAAGCCATCAAGAAGCACTTCGTGGCCGTCTCCACCGCGCTCGACCTCGTCGCCGACTTCGGCATCGACCCCGAGAACGCCTTCGGTTTCTGGAGCTGGGTCGGCGGCCGCTACTCCGTCGACTCCGCCGTGGGCCTGTCGCTGATCATCGCCTTCGGTCCCGAGCGCTTCGAATGCTTCCTCAAGGGCTTCCATGACCTCGACACCTACTTCAAGGAGACCCCGCTCGAGAAGAACGTCGTCGCCCTCATGGGCCTGCTCAACGTCTGGTACGTCAACTTCTACGGCGCCGAGAGCCACGCCGTCCTGCCCTACAACCAGTACCTGCACCGCTTCGCCGCCTACCTCCAGCAGCTCACGATGGAGTCCAACGGCAAGAGCGTGCGCTGGGACGGCAGCCCGGTGACCTCCGCCACCGGTGAGATCTTCTGGGGCGAGCCGGGCACCAACGGCCAGCACGCCTTCTACCAGCTCATCCACCAGGGCACCCGCATGATTCCGGCGGACTTCATCGCCTTCGTGAACACGCCCAACCCCGTGCGCGACGGCGAGCAGGACGTCCACGAGCTCTTCCTCGGCAACTACCTGGCCCAGACCAAGGCCCTCGCCTTCGGCAAGACGGCCGACGAGGTCCGCGCCGAGGGCACGGCCGAGTGGATGGTCCCGGCCCGCGTCTTCGAGGGCAACCGTCCCACCACGTCGATCTTCGGCATCGACCTCACCCCGCACGCGCTCGGCGAGCTCATCGCGCTCTACGAGCACATCACCTTCGTCGAGGGCACGGTCTGGGGCCTGGACTCCTATGACCAGTGGGGCGTCGAGCTGGGCAAGCAGCTCGCCAAGCAGATCACCCCGGCCTTCCACGACGACGAGGCCCTCGCCAAGCAGGACGCCTCCACGCAGGCCCTCATCAACTACTACCGCGCCCACCGCAAGTAGCGTGTAAAAGGGACAGGCACTTTTGCACGTTTTGGGCCGTCGGGCTTCTCGCCCGGCGGCCCTTCTGCTCGTTGGGGACAGTCCCCAATTCACAGAGAGGGCGTACAATTTCTGCGAGGGAATTCAACGAGAGGGGCCTCATGGACACCGCCAAGGTCTACTACACCAATCTGCGCACCTACGCCAAGGAGAGCCAGCTCGACAAGCTCAAGCGCCTCATCCGCAAGGCCGGCATCGATGAGATCGACTTCGAGAACAAGTTCGTGGCCATCAAGATCCACTTCGGCGAGCTGGGCAACCTGAGCTTCCTGCGCCCCAACTACGCCCGCGCCGTCGTCGACGTGGTGAAGGAGCTCGGCGGCAAGCCGTTCCTCACCGACTGCAACACGCTCTACGTTGGCAGCCGCAAGAACGCGCTCGAGCACCTCGACTGCGCCTACCAGAACGGCTTTACGCCCTACGCCACCGGCTGCCAGGTGATCATCGCCGACGGCCTCAAGGGAACCGACGAGACGCTCGTACCCGTCAAGAACGGCGTGTACGTCAAGGAGGCCAAGATCGGCCACGCCCTCATGGACGCCGACATCGTGATCTCGCTCACGCACTTCAAGGGCCACGAGCAGGCCGGCTTTGGCGGCGCCATGAAGAACCTGGGCATGGGCGGCGGCTCGCGCGCGGGCAAGATGGAGCAGCATGCGGCCGGCAAGCCCAACGTGCGCACCGAGAAGTGCATCGGCTGCCATGCGTGCGAGCGCATCTGCGCGCACGGCGCCATCAGCTTTGACCAGACCCGCGAGCGCGAGCTCAAGAGCGGCAAGGTCGTCACCGTGCCCGTGGCGCGCATCGACCACGACCGCTGCGTGGGCTGCGGCCGCTGCATCGGCGCCTGCAACCAGGACGCCGTCGTCGCGGGCTCCGACTCCGCGGTCGACGAGCTCAACTGCAAGATCGCCGAGTACGCGCAGGCCGTCGTGCAGGATCGCCCGAGCTTCCACATCTCCATCGCCACCGACATCAGCCCCAACTGCGACTGCCACCCCGAGAACGACACGCCGATAGTCCCCGACCTGGGCATGTTCGCGAGCTTTGATCCGGTGGCCATCGACCAGGCCGCCATCGACATGGCGCTCGCCGCGCCCGCGCTGCCCAACTCCGAGCTCACCGACATGCGCGCCAAGCTCGAGGCCGCGGGCGGCATCCCGGAGCGCTGCAAGCACGACCACTTCAACATGACGCACCCGGGCACCAACTGGCGCTCCATGATCGAGCACGCCGAGAAGATCGGGCTGGGCACGAGCGCCTACGAGCTCATCGAGGTCTAAGTATGCAACGGGGACCGTGCAAAGGGGACAGGCACTTTTGCACGGTCCCGTGCAAAAGTGCCTGTCCCCTTTGCACGGTCCCCGTTGCACGCCGCTAGGAGGTTCGCCATGCCCAAGGTTATCGTTTTCGGCAGCATGAACATGGACCTGTCCATCGACGCCCCGCGCATGCCTGCGGCTGGCGAGACCATCTCTGGGTCCGGCTTTCTCACCAACGCCGGCGGCAAGGGCGCCAACCAGGCGGTGGCCTCCGCGCGGCTCGGCGTCCCCACGCATATGATCGCCGCGGTCGGCGCCGATTCGTTCGGCGGGGAGCTCGTCGCGGGCCTCGAGGCCGCGGGCGCGGACTGCTCGCTCGTGCGACGGCTCGAGGGCGTCCCCACGGGCGTGGCGGTGATCGTTCGAACCGAGGGCGAGAACCGCATCGTGCTCTCGGCAGGAGCCAACCATGCGCTGAGCGCGGACGACGTGGTCCCCGACCTGCGGCGCATTGGCGAGAAGGACGACGTCTTCGTCACCCAGGGCGAGTGCGACCCCACAGCGACCAAGGCGGCCCTGCGCGCGGCGCACGGCCTGGGGCTCTATACGGTCTTCAACCCTGCGCCGGCGCGGCCCGCGCCCAACGACCTGTGGCCCTGCGTGGACCTCGTCTGCCTCAACGAGACCGAGTGCCAGACCATGTGCGGCGTGCTGCCCGAGGACGCACGGACCTGCGAGGAGGCGGTGCGCCGCCTGCGCGCGCTCGGTGCCGGCGCCGTGGTGATCACGCTCGGTGCGGCGGGCTCCTTCGGCTTGGGCGAGGACGGTCGTCCGACCTTCGTTCCCGCCGCGCGGGCGGAGCGGGTCGTGGACACCACCGGAGCGGGCGATACCTATATCGGCGCGCTCGCCGCGGGTCGCGTCCGCGGCCTCACGCTCGAGGCATCCATGCGATGGGGGGCTGCCGCGGCAGCCGTGACCGTGAGCCGGCTCGGAGCCCAGCAGGCCATCCCGACCGCAGGGGAAGTCGGGGTGGCGCTGTGAGCGAGAAGATCAAGGGCCTTCTCGACCTCGACACCGGCATCGATGACGCCCTGGCCCTCGCCTACGTCCTCGGCAGCCCCGAGGCGGAGCTCGTCGGCGTGGTCTGCAGCTACGGCAACGTGACCGTGGACACCGCGGCAAGAAACACGTTGCTGCTGCTCGAACTTCTCGGTCGTCCGGACATACCGGTCTACCTGGGCGCTGATCGCCCCCTGGGGGCACGCGGGCCCTTTGAGCCGCCTGCCGGCGTGGTTCGCATCCACGGCAGGGACGGCCTCGGCGACGTTCTGACCGAGAACCGGTCGCGCAACGCCCCTCGCGCTGCGGCGCGCCGCGACGGCTGGGTGGAAACGCTGTGCGATACCGACGTCTCCTATGTCCCCACGGGGCCGCTCACCAACCTCGCCGAGGCTCTCAAGATGACGCCCGACCTCCCAAAGAGCCTCCCGCGCGTCACGTTCATGGGAGGGGCGCTCTGCGTGCCGGGCAACGTGACCCCCTGCGCCGAAGCGAACATCCGCAACGATCCCGAGGCGGCGGACGCGGTCCTGCGCTCCGGACTGAAGACGCGCATGATCGGCCTCGACGTCACGCACCAGGTCATCCTGACGCGCGAGGACACCGCGCGCTGGCGCGCCCTCGGGACCGCCGCCGGCCGTTTCTTCGCCGATATGACCGATCACTACATCGACATCTACGAGAAGAACAACCCGCACATGGGAGGGTGCGCGCTGCACGACCCCCTGGCCGCGGCGGCCGCGATCGATCCCTCGCTCGTGACCTGCCTTCCCGCCAACCTGCGCGTGGAGCTCGACGGCCCCGTTCGGGGGCGCACCGTGTGCGACCCCGAGCGTCTGAGGGATGCCGAGAAGGACTGCGAGGTCGCGCTCATCGTCGACGCCCCGCGCTTCCTCGGAGAGTTTCTCGCCCGCGTGGAGCGCGCGCTGGCGTGAGGCGCCGCGTCGCCGGCCAGGGCCCGCCGCCCGCCGGGTTGCCCCAAACGTCACAGGTAGTCTCACTCCAAAAAATAAAGTAAGCCCTAGCGATAAGAACTTCGTATGCAGCTAGTGGTACGTACCACTAGCTGTGAGGTTTTGATCGCGGACCAGTGCCGCGCCGCACCGCACGGGCTGCGGACCGACGTTCTTCTCGTTACTTCTGGCCCTCGGGCGGGCGGAGCTCGGTGAGGGCCGAGTAGTCCACGGGGACGGTCGACGGCTTCATCGGGCCGGGCGCGTACCAGTCGAGCGCGCAGTCGATCCACGCGTTCCAGAACGGCCACTCGTGCGCGCCGATGTCCGGCTCCCAGTACGTCACGTCAAAGTCGGCGTCGCGCAGCAGCCTCACGAGGTCGCGGTTGTTCTCGCACAGGTTGTCGTGCAGGCCGCAGGCGGAGTAGAACCGCGGCTTGGGCAGCTCGGGATCCTGCTTGAACTTGTCGATCAGGGCCACGTAGTCCTTGTCGGACCCGATGACCGTGTCGATGTCGCCGAAGAAGCGCTCGTAGTACTTGCGCTTGCGCGGCGAGCGCGACTCCACGGCGTCGAGCACGCGGTCGCGCATGAACGCGCCCGAGAGGATGATGATGTCGCCGAAGCGGTCCGGGCGCAGCAGGCCGTTGATCAGCGCGGTGTACGCGCCGATGGAGATGCCGGCGAGTGCGGTGTCCTCGCGCTTGGTCGAGAGCGGGAAGAGGCGGCGCGTGAAGTCCACCAGCTCCTCGCTGATGAACTTCCCGTGCCACTCGTTGATCTCGGGTTTGTTGAGGTAGAGGCCGTCCTCGCCGGAGGGCATGATCAGGGCGATGTCGCGCGCCTCGGCCGTCTCGACCACATGGGTCTTGTCGATCCAGTCATAGTCGCGGCCAAAGAGGCCGTGCAGCAGGTAGACCGTGCGGTACGGCCCGCGCCGCTTCTTGGCGAGCTTGTTGCCGTCCATCTTGTCGGCCGGGATCACCGCGGTGAGAACCACGTTGCGCTCGAGGTAGTGGGAGTAGAAGTCGACTCTGAGCAGTGCCATTCTCGCGCCCCTCCCCGTGAGGTCGGATGGATGTGCCCGACGGTGCCGCCGGGAGCCGGACGCCTAGCGCACGAGCCAGTTGAGGGCCTCGGGCAGGGCGGAGTTCCAGAACTCCCAATCGTGGCCGCCGTTCATCTCATGATAGGTGACGTCGAGCCCCGTGTCGCGCATGCGGCGGGCAAGTACCCGGTTGGGCTCGGCAAGCGGGTCCTGGTTGCCGCAGCTCATGAAGATGCGCGGGCGCGGGCGGTCGCAGTAGACGAGGTCGGCCGCCAGGCGCGCCGGGTCCTTGTCGGAGCCGCGCACGTGCGAGAGGTCGCCGAAGGTGCGCTCGAGGAAGGGGCGCGAGAGGAAGAACAGGTCGTCGGAGATGATCTGCTCGAAGCCGTCGATGACCATGGCGGAGGAGAGGGCAACGATCGAGCCGAAGGTCTCGCAGTACTTGAGGCCGTTTCGCAGGGCGCCGTAGGCGCCCATCGAGATGCCGCCGATGAAGGTGTCCTCGCGGCGGTCGGAGAGCGGGAACATGCGGCGCGCCACCTCGACGAGCTCCTGGCCCACGTAGCGGCCGTAGTAGTTGTGGACCTCGGGCTGGTCGAGGTAGAAGGCGTTGTAGCCGGACGGCATGACCACCGCGATTCCGCGGCTCTCGGCCCAGTGGCGGATGCGCGTCTCGGAGATCCAGTCGGCGTGGTTGCCGGAGATGCCGTGCAGCAGGAAGAGCGTCTTGAACGGGGCCTGCTTGGGCGGGTACGGGCGCTTCTCCCAGGCCTTGAGGTCGCGCTCCAGGTCGCCGCCCTCGCGACGCATCACGGAGTCGGTGGCGTAGGCCTCGCCCTGGCTGTCAAAGGGGAGGATGACCTCGAGCGTGGTGGTGCGCATGAGGCAGGAGGAGAAGTAGTCGACGCTGATAAGAGCCATGATGGCCTCCTTGGAATAGGCGAGAAGAACCCCGACAGTATAGCCCACCCCGCGTAGCCTTCAAAAGGGGGCAGGCACGGAACCGCAGGTAAGGCCTGCCAAAAGCGAGAAACTTTTGCGAGGCTAAACGTCACACCTAGTGGTACGTACCAGTATATATAGACTATGAACTTATCGTTATCCGATAAATTATTTTTTTGAGTGAGACCACCTGTGATGTTTGCGGGGTCGAGCGGCCGAGAGGGCGCAGCCTCGCTACTTGCAGTGCTCGTCAAGGATGCGGACGAGCTCGCGGAAGCGGCCCTCGGAAAGGGCGCTGCGGGGCACGTAAACGTAGCGCTTCTTCCCGAAGCCGGCCACGAGGAACTCGCCGGTTGGGTAGACGACGCGCAGGTCGGAGTAGTCGTAGCGGTCATCGGTGCCGCCCTCGTCGGCGAGATGCAGGGCGTCGTCGCACACCGCGACGTGGACGCTTCCCTGATAGGAGGCGGGATCGAGCGTGGTGGAGCGGGCGTAGCGGACCATCATCGCGTTCCAGTTGTGATAGACGTACATCGCTCCCACCGCGACGACGAACAGCGCGATGAGCAGCGCGGTGAGGTCGGGGAGGATGATCGCCGCGGCGACAAGGGCGAGCAGCGACGCCACGTTGAGGAACAGCAGAGAGTTCTTGAGCCGTGGGGCAAGTTGCTCCGCGGACCGGGAGAGGGAGAGCTCGTTGTACTCGAAGGTCGCGGACATGCGCACGCCCTCGTACTTCTCGTCATCGAACGCGCTCTGCTCCTTGCGGCGCGCCGCGGACTTCTTCGCCATGGTGACTCCTTCGTGTTGCCTACCCGACAAATCCTAGCGTCTGTGTGGAGCCCGTGTCTTGGGAATGTGCTTGCCCGATGAAGGGCGCCGTTCGCCGGAGCGCTGTCGCCTTGCCGAATGGGATGGGGAATGATACTCCACGTGCAGGGGGCGATCGCACGGCGAGACGACTCGCGTGCTATCGCACTGTAGAGCTTAACAGCTTGGCAGCTGCCGAAGTGGGGGCCCGGGCGCATGAGCGCCGCCGGGCCCCTGTCCATGACGGTCCTCGCAAAAGAGGGCTGGTGCAGAGGCCTACTCCACGAGCAGGCCCTCCATCTCAAAGGTGAGGCAGTTCACGTAGCCGCGGTTGGTGAGGCGCAGCTCGGGCACGCACGCGAGCGACATGACGCCCATGGTCATGAACGGCGAGGGCATCGTGCAGCCCATCTGCTCCCAGGCCCTTCTCGCCCCCGCGACCTTCTCGGCAACGACCTCCACTCGCTCGGTGCTCATGAGGCCGCACACGGGCAGCTCCACGAGCGCGAGCACCTTGCCGTCCGCGACGGCGACCTCGCCGCCGCCGCACGCCACGAGCGTCCGCGCCGCGAGGGCCATGTCCTCGTCGTTGTCGCCCATGACCAGCAGGTTGTGGGCGTCGTGGGAGACAGTCTGGGCGAGCGCGCCGTGGATGCCGAAGCCGGTGACGAAACCGAAGGCGTGCGTGCCCTCCGCGCCGTGGTGGCGGTCGAAGACGGCAACCTTGAGCACATCATGCCCCGGGTCGGCCGTGAGCGCCCCGTCTGCGACCGGCACCTCGACCACGATGTCGTGCGTGAGGGTGTCTCCGGGCTCGATGCCCATCGCGCGGACGCGCGCGGTGCCGTCCGGTCGGTCCACGGGGATGCGGAAGGTATCCGCCGTGGGCTCGAGGCCCAGGTTCATCGTGTGGGTCATCCAATCGGGCCAGGCGTAGGGCTCGGGCGAGAAGAGCGCGCGGCCGTCCTCGGCAACCAGCTCGCCGTCGATGAAGACCTTGCGCGCGCAGAAGCCCTCGAGGTCGTCGAGCAGCACGATGTCGGCGCACTTGCCCGGCGCGATCGAGCCCAGGTCGTGCGCGAGCCCGAAGTACTCGGCGCAGTTGATCGTGGCCATCTGGATGGCCGTCACCGGGTCGAGCCCCAGCTCCACCGCCGTGCGCAGGATGCGGTCCATGTGGCCCTCGTCGACGAGGGTGTGCGGGTGGTTGTCATCCGAGCAGAGCAGGCAGTGGCGCGTGTCCATGCCGCTCTTCACGAGCTGTGGCAGGTAGTCGGGCAGGTTGAGCCAAGCCGAGCCCTGGCGCAGCTGAACCCACATGCCCAGGCGCAGCTTCGCGAGCACCTCGTCGAAGCTGCCGGACTCGTGACACGACGAGACGCCGGACGCCACGTAGGCGTTGAGGCCGCGGTCGCGGTCGGGCGAGGGGAAGTGGCCGGTCACCACGCGGTCGGCGGCGAGCGTCTCGCGCACCTCGTCGATCGTGTTGGGTTCGCACGCAAGGATGCCGGGGAAGTTCATCATCTCGCCGAGCGCGACGACGTTGTCCCAGGCCATAGAGTCCCTGATGTCGGCGGCCGTGATGGCGGCGCCGGTGTCCTCCACGCCCGTGACGGCCGGCACGCACGACGGGGGCGTCATCATGGCCTTGAGGGGCACGCGCCGCGCGTCCTCGAACATCGCGCGCACGCCCTCCATGCCGGCGACGTTGCCGACCTCGTGGGGGTCGCAGAAGATGCCGGTGGTCCCGTGGGGCACGACGGCGCGCGCGTACTCGGCGACGCCGATCATGGCGCTCTCCACGTGGATGTGGCTGTCCATGAAACCGGGGGCGGCAAAGAGCCCGGTCGCGTCCACGACCTGTGTGTCCGCTCCGATGCAGTGCTCGGCGGTGTGCCCGTCCAGGCCGAGGTAGGCAACGCGCCCGCAGGCCACGGCGATGTCCACGTCGGGGAGGACCTCGTGCGTCGCCACGTTCACGAGGCTCGCGTGGCGGATAACGAGCTCAGCGGGCTTCTCGCCCTGCGCCACGCGCACGAGCTCATCGTTGCACTCCCAGAGCGGCGTCTTGCAGAAGTTGTTGCGCATGGGGCCCTCCTCGGTCGGCGTTTTGACAAGGGTAGCGCGTGCGTGGCGCGCCGAGGCCAACTTTGCTAGAGTGTTCTGCGAGCGCGTTCGATGGGCTCGGGTGACGCAACACCTCGAACCTGGTCAGGGCCGGGAGGCAGCAGCCATAAGGGGCCTCTGGCGGGCACCCGATCCCATCGAGCGCGCTCCTTTTGTGCCGATTTTCGGTGGTGCGCGGCGGTGGGCGGAAATTAGTTCGCATCTGGTTGTCTGAAAAACCGGCCAACTGCGCTTTTGTCCCGGTTCGGGAGCATTTCAGGAACCCAATGCGAACTAATTATGCGCGACGGCGGCGGACGGGCGCCCCGGAGGCCTCCGCTTTGCGCCTCCGGCGGAGAGCTCCGTGCAATAATGGCTCTCGACCCCCGCGAAAGGAGATCCATGACCCAGCTGCCCGCGCACCGCCTTGACCCGCGCATGCTGCGCGTCTGGTACGTTTCCGACGTCGTCGGAATCGCCGTCGTCGCCGCGCTGGCCGTGGTAGCCTGGCTCATCGTGCGCCATCTCGGCGGCGATGTCTTCTGGGTCTATCTCGTCGCTGGCGTCATCGAGTTCGTCTGCGTGGGCGACCTGCTGATCTCCCCGCCCATCGAGTACGCCACCTGGCGCTATGACGTCACCCCCACCGATGTGGACCTCTACCACGGCGTCTTTGTCAAGAAGCGCGTGCTCGTGCCCCTCGTGCGCGTCCAGCACGTGCAGACCAAGCAGGGCCCCATCCTGCGCGCGCACGGCCTGGCAACGGTGACCGTCTCCACGGCCGGCGAGGGCTTCGAGATCCCCGGGCTCGCCGAAGCCGACGCCGAGGCCCTGCGCGACCGCGTGGCCGAGCTCGCGCGCCTCGCCAAGGAGGACGTGTGAGCGCGGGCGAGAAGGACCGCGCTGCCCAGGACCTTTCCGGCGTGCGCCGCGCCAACCCGCTCTCGGTGCCCGTCGAGGCGTTCAAGATGTCGTCGGGCCTGGTGACGCTCGCCGCGTTCGTGCTCGCGCCCGACTTCTTCGGCGGTGACCTCGGCGCGCTCGCCAAGCTCGCCCTCGCCGCCGCGGCCATCTTCGCAGCCTGCCTGCTCCTGAGCTTCGTCGTCTGGCGCGCCCGCACCTGGGAGCTCGTCGCCGATGGGGTCCACGTGTGCTGGGGCCTGGGCTGGGGGCCGTTCAGTCGGCGCAGCATCACCATCCCCTACGATCACATCCACACGGTCTCGATGAGCTCCACGCTGTTCGAGCGCATCGCCGGTCTCGTGACGCTGGACCTCGACACGGGCGCCGCGGCCTCAGAGGGCGACGCGTCCAAGATCTACGGCCTGCGCGAGGCGGATGCCGAGACTCTGCGGGCGGAGCTCTTCCGTCGCAGGACAGGCGTGCCGGCGTCGGGCGAGAAGGACGCAGGGGCCGCGCCCGTCCCCGCCGAGGACCGGCCGCTCGCCGTCTTCACGCTCTCCGGCCGCGAGCTGCTCCTGGCGGCCGCGTCGCAGGTGAGCGCCGGCGGCCAGGCCGTCGCGCTCGTGATACTTCTGGGCAACTGGCTCAATAACCTCATCGAGTGGGGCGCGCTCGACCTCGAGGGCGTAGGCGGCGAGCTCGTCGCCGCGGCGACCCCGGCGCTCATCCCGCTGGTGGCGGGGTTTGTGGTTGCGGCGCTCGTGCTGGGCGCGGTCGTCTCGTTTGTCGTGAACCTCGTGCGCTACGGCGGCTACCGCGTGGAGCGCTACGCCGATCGCGTGGTCGTGGAGCACGGCCTGCTCGCACGCTCCTCGCGCACGCTCGCGGAGGGCCGGGTTCAGTTCGTCGCCGTGCGCCAGGGCATAATCCGCCAGATCATCGGCTATGCCGAGGTCAGCGCATGGGTCGTTGCGGCGCCCGGGGATGCGGGCGGCGAGCCCTCGGGCAGCGTGCTCCTGCACCCGTTCATCCGCACGGGCGACCTCGACGCGTTCCTTGCCGAGGTCCTGCCTGACTACGCGGGCGTGCTGGGGCGCGCGAATCTCCGGCGCCTGGGGTCGGTCGCGCGCCGCCGCGCCGTGGTGCGCGCAGCGATCTGGTGGCCGTTCGCCGCCGCGCTCAACGTGGGCGCGCTCTGGCTCTTCGGCCTCTCGGGGCTGCTCGACAGCGCCGCGTGGCTGCTGCGGCCCCTGCTCGTGGCCGCCGCCGCGCTGAGCGTGGCGCTGCTCGTCGGCCTCGTCGTCAACGCGCTGCGCGCCTGCCGTTACGCCCGCTTCGGCCACACCCGCCGCGAGCTGGTGCTGGTCACCGGCGGCCTCACGCGCCTGACCACGGTCGTGCCGCGCGCCCGCCTGCAGCGCATGGAGCTCGCCGCCAACCCCTTCCAGCGCCGCGCGACCGTCGCGAGCCTCTCCGTGCGGACCGCGGCCGGGACCTCCGACGGCCTCGAGCTGCGCGACCTGCCCGCCGACGCCGCTGACGAGCTCCTTGCCTGGTTCCGCCCGCGCGCGTGATTCAAAAGGGGCCAGACCCCTTTTGAATCACGTGCTGGCCCAGGCGAGAAGAACCTCGGCCCGATATCTCCGCCAAATATGTTAGATTTGGCGGAGATACTCACAGAGTGGCGGAGATACTTCGAGGGGGCGGGACGTGCGCGCATTTGACTACGAGCGGGAGCTCTCAAGGCTGATGACCCCCGAGGTCGTCAACGCCCTCTCGTCCATCCACGCGCTTCGGGCGCGACAGGAGCTCAGGAGGGAGCTCCGCCCCGTGGAGCTCGAGGGCCTGCGCGAGATTGCGCGCATCCAGAGCACCGGCGCCTCCAACAGCCTCGAGAACATCCGCACCTCCGACGCCCGGCTGCGCGAGCTCGTGCAGATGCGCGTGCAGCCCAAAAACCGCGACGAGCGTGAGATCGCGGGCTACCGCGCCGTGCTCGATCTCATCCACGAGAGCTACGAGCACATTGACGTCACGCCCAACGTGATTCTGCAGCTCCATCGCGACCTCTATCGCTATGTTGGCGTCTCATTTGGCGGGCGCTGGAAGGACACCGATAACGTCATTGCCGAGGCGGGGCCGGACGGCGCGCTCGTCACGCGCTTCGTCCCGACGAGTGCGCTCGAGACGCCGGATGCGATGGATTCGCTCTGCGCTGCCTACGCGCGCGCCGTGAGCGATGGGCGCTACGACGCCCTTCTCGTCAGCGCGCTCTTTACGTTCGACTTTGTGAGCATCCACCCGTTCAACGACGGCAACGGACGCATGAGCAGGCTTCTTATGTTGCTGACGCTCTACCGGGCGGGATATGACGTGGGGCGCTACGTCTCAATCGAGCGGCAGATCGAGCGGACCAAGGAGACGTATTACGAGGCGCTCGCCGCGAGCTCGTGCGGCTGGCACGAGGGCGAGAACGACTGCCTGCCGTACGCGACGTACTTCCTGGGCGTGGTTCTCGCCTGCTACCGGGATTTGGACGAGCGCGTGGCGATGCTGTCCCAGGATACTCCCGAGGAGGGCGTGCGCTCCTTCTTCTCGTCGCGCCTTGAGCCTGCGAGCAGGCGGGAGATTGCCGAGGCGCTGCCCGCCATCAGCTCGCGCACGCTCGACCGAGTGCTCGCGAGGCTTCAGGCGACGGGCAGGCTGGAGAAGGTCGGGGCGGCGCGGGCCACGCGCTATCGCTGGGTGCGGTGATTCAAAAGGGGTCTGTCCCCTTTTGAATCACGCGGCGGTCCGGCCGAGAAGAACCTGTGGGCGTTGGCCGACGCGCATGCGTCGCGGGTATACTGGAAGGCCGTAGGTGCCGTCGTCGGGAGGCCGCATGGAATCGCTCTACACCAAGTACCGCCCGCAGACCTTTGAGCAGGTCGTGGGCCAGGCCCACGTGGTCGAGACCCTCAAGCGCGCCGTGCTCGAGGGGCGCACCAGCCACGCCTACCTCTTCTGCGGCCCGCGCGGCACGGGCAAGACCACGATGGCGCGCATCCTCGCAAAGGCCCTCATGTGCGAGAAGGGACCGGCCGCCCTGCCCGACGGCAGCTGCGAGCAGTGCCGTCTCATCGCTGCCGGCGAGCACCCCGACGTGATCGAGCTCGACGCCGCGTCGCGCACCGGCGTGGACAACGTCCGCGAGGAGATTATCAGCCGCGTGAGCTACGCGCCCGCCATGGGCCGCTGCAAGGTCTACATCATCGACGAGGTCCACATGCTCACCACGGCGGCGTTCAACGCGCTGCTCAAGACGCTCGAGGAGCCCCCCGAGCACGTGGTCTTCATCATGTGCACGACCGACCCGCAGAAGATCCTGGCCACGATTCTCTCGCGCGTGCAGCGCTTCGATTTCCACGCCATCGGCAACGACGAGATGCAGGCGCACCTCGCCTATGTGTGCAAGCAGGAGGGCTTCTCCTACGACGAGGCCGCGCTCGAGCTCATCGTGCGCCACGCGCGCGGCGGCATGCGCGACGCCCTGACCTCGCTCGAGCAGCTCTCCGTCTTCGGCGCCGGGTCCATCGACCTCGCATCCGCCGCCGACTTCCTCGGCGAGGTCTCCGGCTCGGTACTGGGCAAGATGTCCCGGGCGATGGCGCACCGCGACGTCGGGGCCCTCTTCGCGGAGGTCGCAGAGCTCGCAGACGCGGGCCGCGACCTGCTGCAGTTCACCCGCGAGCTCTCGGCGCACGTTCGCGACGTCTACGTCGTGGCGGCGGTCCCGAGCGCGGAGGACGTCGTCGCTGCCCGCGGCGAGGAGCTCGACGCCCTGCGCGCCGAGGCCGCGGCCTACGGCTCGACCGACCGCATCTCCCGCGTGCTCACCATTCTCGGCGACGCCTCGAGCGAGATGCGCACCGCCACCAACCAGCGCCTGGTTCTCGAAATCGCCCTCACGCGCATCGCGCGCCCCGCCTCCGACCTCACGCTCGACTCCCTCGCCGAGCGCGTGGCCGACCTCGAGCGCCAGATTGCCATCCTCGCCACCCCCGGCGCCCTCGCAAACGCCGCACCCATTATCGAGAAGACCCTCGAGCAGATGCCCGCATCTCCGGTATCGCCCCAACCCGAGATACCCTCCCAACCCCAACCCTCCCCGGAGGAGCACGTCACGGAGTCGACCGCCGAGAGGGCCGCGACCCCGTCGCCGGCCCCCGCGCCCGAGCGGCTGACGACCCCCGCACCCGAGGAGCCTCCGGTGCCGAGCGCCCCCGCTCCGGCCCGCCCCGCCCCTTCCGCCGCGACTCACGAAGTGAGCGAGGCGCCAGCCGAGCGTGGAGCGAGCGGAAGGGGCGGGGCGGGCCGGAGCGGGGGCGGCCACACCAACGGCAACCTCCAGCGCCTCTGGAAGCAGGTCGTCGACCAGCTCGTGGCGCAGGCGCCGGCCAAGGGGTCGCTGCTCCTCTCGTCCACAGCGGTCTCCGATGACGGCGAGAAGCTCATGGTGTCGCTGCCCAAGGGCTCGCACTTCGCCTCCCGCATGCTCGAACGCTCCGACGTGCGCGCGAGCGTGGATCCGGTGGTCGCCGCCGCCTTCGGGCCGCGCCAGGTGGTCTACGTGGAGTCGAGCCTCGCCGGCGCCGACATCGCGCGCGCCGACCGGGCGCCCGCCCCGAGCCCGCAGCCCGCCCCGGCTTCGAAGCCGGCCCCGGCCCCGGAGCCCCAGCCTCAGCCTGCGGCACCCGCGGAGCCCGAGAAGCCCGCCTACCCGATGCCCTGGGACGAGCCCGCCGCGCGGGTGGCCCCGGCACCCGAGCCCGTCCCGGACGACGTCGTCCCCTACACCGACGCCGACATAACCGTCTACGAAGAGGTCTTCGAGCCCGACCTCCCCGTCCCCATGCCCGCGGATGCGGGCGCGACGGACGCCCCCTCCGGACCCGACGCCGGCGTCTTGCCCAGCGCGAGTCACGACGTGAGCGAGGAGCGCAGCGACGAGCGCCGAGCGGCTGGGCAAGACGCCGGCGTCGGGTCCGGAGGGGGCGTCCCGGAGCTCACCCCCGAGTTCGCGAGCATCGCCTCCATGCTGGCGGAGGCGTTCGGGCAGCCGCTCTCGGTGAGCGTCGAGAGCGCGGTGACGACCTCCGACGAGGACGCGGCCGAGGAACTCTCCTATGATGAGGGGCCGGAGCCCGACGAGGGCTTCACCGACGAGCCCGTCGACGACGAGGACGACGACTAGAGAACACGACCCAACGATCGAAAGGACCACCATGGCCAGGGGATACAACATGGGCGGCATGAACCGCAACCAGATGATCGCGCAGGCGCGCAAGATGCAGGAGCAGCTCATGGCCGTCCAGCAGAAGGTCGCCTCCACCGAGGTGTCCGCGAGCGCCGGCGGCGGCGCCGTCAAGGTGACCGCCACGGGCGGCATGCGCCTGACCTCGCTCACCATCGACCCCGAGACCCTCGACCCCGAGGACGTCGAGATGCTGCAGGACATGATCCTCGCCGCCGTCAACGACGCCCTCGAGTCCGCCGAGCAGATGGCGGGCCAGCAGATGGGGGCCGTGACCGGCGGCCTCAACATCCCGGGCCTGTTCTAGGGCGGCCTCGCTCAGATGGACGCGACCATCAACGACGGCAGGGCGCTGCAGCGCCTGCTCGACGAGCTCGGCAGGCTGCCCGGCATCGGCCCCAAGTCTGCCCAGCGGATCGCATATCACCTGCTCGAGGCGGATGCCGAGGAGGCCCGTCGACTGGCGCAGGCCATCCTCGAGGTCAAGCAGCAGGTGCACTTCTGCCCGGTGTGCTTCAGCTACGCCACGCGGGACACCTGCGACGTCTGCGCCGACCCGTCCCGGGACCGCTCCTCGATCTGCGTCGTCTCGGAGCCGCGCGACGTCACGGCCATCGAGCGGACCGGTGCCTACCACGGCCTCTACCACGTGCTCGGCGGCGTCATCAGCCCGATGGACAAGGTGGGCCCGGAGCAGCTGCACGTGCGCGAGCTGCTCGCCCGCCTGGCGGACGGTGAGGCGCGCGAGGTCATTCTCGCGACCAACCCCGACGTCGAGGGGGAGACCACGGCGACCTACCTTGCCCGCGTCATCAGGCCGCTGGGCGTGAGGACGTCGCGGCTCGCGAGCGGCCTGCCCGTGGGCGGGGACCTGGAGTATGCCGACGAGGTTACCCTCGGGCGCGCCATCGAGGAGCGCCGAGAGGTCTAGCGGTCAGGGAGGAGATCCATGGCACAGGACAGCGGACGTCAGACGCCGCGCCCCAGGCGCGCGGAGCACCGGGCAGGGCGGGCCTCGCGGGCCTCGCGCCGCAGCGCCGAGGTGAGCCCCGACGAGGGCATCTCGACCATCCGGTCGGGACAGGGGGCCCGCGTGACCACGCGCAAGAACGCCGCGGAGGCGGCGGGACGGGCCCGCAAGAACGCCGAGAAGCGCTACTTCGAGCGCCACCCCGAGGCGCGGGCGCCCCAGGGCGGACCCGAGCGAAACGGGAAGAACGTCGTCCTTCTCGTCATCGCGTCGGTCCTTGTGCTCGCCATCGTGTTCGTCATCGGGAGCTGCGTCTCGGGCATGCTCAGCCCGTCCCCGGGCCAGGGCTCCGACCAGCCCGACCAGACGCTGAAGCTCACCGAGCAGGAGCAGCAGATCCGCGACCAGCAGCAGGCCCATGACGCGGGGCGGGAGCAGGTCGAGGTCGGCGGCTCGGTCACCTTCAACGGGGACTCCTACGCGCTCGCCCAGCAGGACGACGGCACGTGGTCGCTCGTCCGCACGAGCTCCTCGGGCACCGAGACCACGCTGTTCCTCATCGAGGGCGAGCCCGTCGCACTCGCGCGCATGAGCAGCACCCTGCTCGTCCCCGAGAACAGGAACGGCCGCTGGGACGTCGTCTGCTACGTGATCGACGGCCACAGCGACGCGGGCTACGTCACGACGCCGGACGGCGCGCTCGCGGGCGGCGAGGGCGATGCGACGAGCGTCGAGCTCCGCGAGACCTCGATCGTGGTGACCGACTCCTCGGGCGCCTCCCATGAGGTCTCCCTCGTCTAGGGGGCGCTCGAAGGCCTTGGGGAAGGGTCCAAAACTTTTTTGAAATTCCCCCTTGCGCGATGGGTGGGGAGTATGTCAGAATAACCCTCGCGCAAGGCGAACGGGGTGTTAGCTCAGCTGGTTAGAGCGCCGGCCTGTCACGTCGGAGGTCGAGGGTTCGAGTCCCTTACATCCCGCCATTGCACTGACTGGGGGCCCTTCGGGGCCCCTTTCTCATATCGGTCGCTCATGCCGCTCGCCCTGCCCGCATTCCCAATTGCTCATGTCGGGGTATCATATCCCCCGTACGGTACGTGCGACGACGGGGACGCCCATGCAGCCCATCCAAGAGCGCGAGACCCGCGGGGTGGCGGTCTTCGACTTCGACGGCACCTCCATCAGGGGGCAGTCGGGGTCTCTCTTCACGCGCTACCTCTTCAGGAACCGCATCATGTCCCCGCGCAGCCTGGCGCGGCTGACCTGGTGGGGCGTCCGCTACAAGCTTCATCTGCCCTATCGTCAGGCCGAGGCGCGCGAGCTGGTCTTTGGCGCGCTCGCCGGGATGAGCTCCGAGCAGGTGGACGCCCTCATGGCGCGCTTCCACGACGAGGTGCTCGCGCCGCGGTATCGCCGCCGCGCGCTCGAGGAGGTCCAGAGCTGCCGCGCTCAGGGCCTCGCCGTGCTGCTGGTGTCGGCGACCTTCGAGCCCATCGCGCGCCGCGCGGCGCAGATGATGGATGCCGACGGGTTCGCAGCGACCAAGATGGCGCGCGGCGCGGACGGCGCCTATACCGGCGAGGTCGACGGGATCGTCGTCGCGGGGGCCGAGAAGTACCGCGCCGCCGCGCGCTGGTGCGACGAGCGGTTCGGCGCCGGCCGCTGGTCGCTCGAGGCGGCCTACGGCGACCACCACAGCGACGCCGACCTTCTCGCCCACGCGCGAAGGCCCTACGCGGTCTGCCCGGGCAAGACGCTCGCGGTCGCTGCGCGGCGCAACGGCTGGAAGATTCTTGATTGGGACGCCTAGCCGGCGTCAGGAGGTGCGGACATGGACATTTCCAGAAAGACCGACTATGCCCTGCGCATGCTCGCCGAGCTCGTCGAGGACCCCGACGGCGTCGTGTCGGTGCGCACGGCGGCCCGGGAAAACGACGTCCCCTACTCGTTTGCCCGCTCGATCCAGCACGACCTGGCGGTCGCCGGGATCGTCGAGAACGCCCGCGGGGCAAACGGGGGCATGCGGCTGGCCGTCGACCCCGAGAAGACCACGCTGCTGCAGCTCGTCGAGGCGCTCCAGGGCCCCGTCGAGGTGTCGTGCTGCGCCAATCCCGCCGGCGACGGGCGCCCCTGCCCCAACCGCCCGACGTGCCATTTCACACCGGTGTGGTGCAACGCCGAGCACCTGCTGCGCTCGTTCTTCTCGTCCGTGACGCTGCGCCAGCTCGTCTGCGAAGGGCTCTCGCCCGTCTTCACGGGGGGCTTCGAGCTCGTCGACGAGGCCAGCGCCCGCGAGGCGGCCGCCCGGGCGGCCCGCGGATGAGCGGGGAGTCCGGACCCGGCGGCCGGCGCCTCGCGGCGTTCAGGGAGACGGTGCTCGCCCGCGGGGCCGAGCTGTACCGCGACCTCCCGTGGCGCCGCACGCGCGACCCGTACGAGATCTGGATATCCGAGGTCATGCTCCAGCAGACGCAGACCTCCCGCGTCGACGGCCGCTGGCAGCGCTGGCTCCAGCGCTTTCCCACGGTGCGCGCCCTGGCGTCGGCCGACCCGGCGGACGTCCTCGACGAGTGGCAGGGCCTCGGCTACAACCGGCGCGCCCTGGCGCTGCACCGTGCCGCGCAGGCGATCGCCGCAGCCGGCGGGACGGTTCCCGCCGACGCCCGGGCCCTCGAGGCCCTTCCCGGCATCGGGCCTGCGACGGCGGCGGGAATCCTCGCCTTCGCCTACGACCTCCCCGGCGTCTACCTTGAGACCAACGTGCGCGCCGTCTTCCTCCACGAGCTCTTTGCGGACAGGGACAAGGTGAGCGACCGCGAGCTCGTTCCGCTCGTGCGGGAGACCTGCCCGACGAGCGCGGACGACCCCGCGGACGACCCGCGGACGTGGTACTACGCCCTGTTGGATTACGGCGCCTACCTCAAGCGCACGGTCCCCAACCCGAGCCGCCGCTCAAGCGGCCATGCCCGCCAGTCGCGCTTCGAGGGGTCGCATCGCCAGAAGCGCGCCGAGCTGCTGCGGCTCCTCCTCTCCCATCGCGACGACGCGCCGGGCGGCGCCGATTTGGGGACGCTTGCGGAGGAGCTTGCTTCAGAAGAGCTCGAAGCGGGTAGAAGTGGGGTCAAGACCGCCGACGTCCAGGCCCTTCTGGAGGAGCTCTCCCGCGAGGGATTCTGTCGAGAAGAACATGGCATCTGGCGGCTCTAACTGATACAATGTATCAATAAGTCGGGACTAGGCCCGACCGAGACGTCCCCGCGGGGACAGGAGAGGAGCGCCCATGGCCGTTGACTTCGAGAGCTCGCAGACGAAGAAGAACCTCGAGGCCGCGTTCGCCGGCGAGTCCCAGGCGACCAACAAGTACGCTTACTACGCGAGCAAGGCCAAGAAGGAGGGCTACGTCCAGATCTCCAACATCTTCACGGAGACCTCTGGCAACGAGCGCGAGCACGCCAAGCTCTGGTTCAAGTACCTCCACGGCGGCGAGGTGCCCGACACCCTGACCAACATCAAGGACGCCGCCGCGGGCGAGAACTACGAGTGGACCGACATGTACAAGGGCTTCGCGGAGACCGCCGAGGCCGAGGGCTTCACCGAGATCGCCGCCAAGTTCCGCATGGTCGGCGAGGTCGAGAAGCACCACGAGGAGCGCTACAACAAGCTCGCCGAGCGCGTCGAGAAGGGCGAGGTCTTCGCGCGCGAGGGCGTCAAGGTCTGGAAGTGCCTCAACTGCGGCCACCTGCACGTGGGCGCCGAGGCCCCCGAGGTCTGCCCGGTGTGCAACCACCCCAAGGCCTACTTCGAGGAGCACTCGATTAACTACTAGCATCCTCAGCTGAACGCATGGGAAGGGCCCGCCGGCCTGCACGCAAGAGCGCGCTACGCGAAACTCTTGCTTAGCAGGCCGGCGGGCCTCGCGCGTTCAGGGTCGCTCGCGCCGCGAAGGAGGGTGTCGGTCGCCGGCGGGCGCCAACCGACCCCTGCTCGCGGCCGCATTGCTTGCACTCGCGGTTTTTTCGTGGACAGTGCATTGACTGAATTGGCACAATGGAGTTGTTCTGCGCGCATCCGCCATCGCGCCGGAATGCCCGCGCACGGGGCGCGGCGCACGACCTTCGAGGAGTGAGGCATGGAAGCTCTCGACAGCACGCTCTACCTGAGCAACGACGACCTGTTCCTGTTCGCTCGCGGCGAGTGGTATCGCAGCTACGAGAAGATGGGCGCCCACCCCGCCAAAGCTGACGACGGGACGAAGGGCTACCACTTCGCCGTCTGGGCGCCCCACGTCCAGAGCGTCTACGTCATCGGCGAGTTCAACGGGTGGGACGAGACGGCCACCCCGCTCACTCAGACCGAGTCCGGCGGCGTCTGGGAGGGCTTCGTCCCCGGCATCGAGGGCGAGTGCCTCTACAAGTACCTGATCGTCACCGCCAACGGAGACAAGCTCTACAAGGCGGACCCCTACGGCTTCTACGCCGAGAAGATTCCGGGCACCGCGTCGCGCACCTTCGACCTGGCCGGCTACAAGTGGGGCGACGGCACCTACATGAAGAAGCGCGCCGCCCGCAACATGTTCAAGGAGCCGCTCAACATCTTCGAGGTGCACCTGGGCAGCTGGCGCCGCCACGGAGACGAGCCCCAGGGCGAGCCGCGCCCCGACGGCACCTACCCCGGCCCCGGCGACCCGTTCCCCGCGCAGCGCGGCGTCGTCTACTCCTATGACGACCTCGCCGAGGAGCTGGTGGCTTACGTCAAGGAGATGGGCTACTCCCACATCGAGGTCATGCCGGTCAACGAGCACCCCTTCGACGGCTCCTGGGGCTACCAGCCCACGGGCTACTACGCGGCGACCTCGCGCTACGGCAACCCCAAGCAGTTCATGCACTTCGTCGACGCCTGCCACAAGGCCGGCATCGGCGTGATCCTCGACTGGGTCCCCGGCGGCTTCTGCGCGAACTCCGAGGGCCTCGCCACGTTCAACGGCGAGATGCTCTACGAGCACAAGATCCACCCCAACTGGAACACCCACCAGTTCGACTACTCCCGCGGCGAGGTCCGCAGCTTCCTGGTCTCCAACGCCCTGTTCTGGGCCGAGCGCTTCCACGCCGACGGCATCCGCATGGACGGCGTCTCGAGCATGCTCTACATGAACTTCGGCATCGACGACCCGGGCCAGAAGCGCTTCAACGAGAAGGGCACCGAGGAGGACCTCAACGCCTCCGCCTTCATCCGCCAGACCAACGCGGCGATGGGCAAGTTCTACCCCGACGTCATGATGATCGCCGAGGAGTCCACGGCGTGGCCCCTGGTCACCTACCCGCCCGAGAACGGCGGCCTGGGCTTCCACTTCAAGTGGGACATGGGCTGGATGAACGACACGCTGCACTACATGCAGACCGACTTCCCGTGGCGCCCGGGCAACCACCGCATGCTCACGTTCTCCACGATGTACCAGTTCAACGAGAACTTCATCCTGCCGCTCAGCCACGACGAGGTCGTCAACGGCAAGTGCTCGCTGATCACGCGCATGCCGGGCGACTACTGGCGCCAGTTCGCGGGCATGAGGGCGCTCGCCTTCTACCAGATCGCGCACTCCGGCGGCAAGCTCAACTTCATGGGCAACGAGATCGCGCAGTTCATCGAGTGGCGCTACTACGAGGCCATCCAGTACTTCCTCGCCGAGCAGTACGAGACCCACCGCCACCAGCAGACCTACGTCCGCGAGCTCAACCGCTTCTACAACGAGCACCCCGCCCTCTGGCAGCGGGCCTTCGAGTCCGAGGGCTTCGAGTGGATCGACGCCGACAACGCCGACCAGTCGATCGTCACCTTCATCCGCAAGGGCGACAAGCCGGGCGACGAGCTGGTCATCCTGATCAACTTCGACGTCAACGCCCGCGAGGACTTCCGCATGGGCGTTCCGGAGTGGGGCGTCTACGAGGAGCTCTTCAACTCCGACGAGGAGCGCTTCGGCGGCTCCGGCGTCGTCAACACCGGCAAGATCAAGTGCCAGGACGAGCCGTGGAACGGCCGCGAGCAGTCCGTCGTCGTCCGCGTCCCGCCGCTGGCCGGCATGGTCCTCAAGCGCACCGGCGCCCTGCGTCGCCCCGCCAAGAAGACGGCCGCCAAGACTACCGCTGCTAAGACGACCACGAAGGCCGCCGGGACCAAGACCAAGGCTGCGGCCAAGACGACGGCGGCTAAGACGGCTACGACCAAGAAGGCGCCCGCCAAGAAGGCTCCTGCCCAGAAGTCAGCAGCTCGTAAGAAGGCTTCGGAGGAGTAACCGGAGTAGTAAGCTTAACGGGGCCGCCCAGCCGGGCGGCCCCATACCGCTAGGGGCCGGTAAGCGACGACGGTCCCCGCGCGGCGTCCCGGCCGCGTGCCCCCATGTCCTTGTCGCCCGATCTGAGGAGATGTTTTGGCTACCGAGAAGATCTTTGAGAACGAGCAGGACTTCATCGAGCAGTATCGTGAGGCCTGCATGACGAAGTACGGCTCCAAGTTCGAGGAGTGCAGCAGCCAGGAGCAGTTCTACGTGCTCGCCGAGCTCATCGCAAGCAAGGCCCGCGCCATCCAGACGAGCTCCCACACCAAGGACGAGAAGAAGGTCTACTACTTCTCCCTCGAGTTCCTGATCGGCCCCCTGCTCGACAACTACCTGATCAACTTCGGCATCCGCGACCTCGTCGCCCAGGGCATCGAGTCCATGGGCGCCAACCTCGAGGAGATCTGCCGCCAGGAGGTCGACCCGGGCCTGGGCAACGGCGGCCTGGGCCGCCTGGCCGCGTGCTTCCTCGACTCCATGGCCCACGAGGGCATCGCCGGCTACGGCAACGGCATGCGCTATCGCTACGGCCTCTTCCGCCAGTACATCGAGGGCGGCCGCCAGGTCGAGCGCACGGACAACTGGCTCGCCAACGGCTTCCCCTGGGAGACCCGCAAGGACGGCAGCTCGGTGCTGGTGCGCTTTGGCGGCCAGGTCGTGCGCCACGAGGAGAACGGCCACTTCTGGTTCACGCAGGAGGGCGGCGAGATCGTCCGCGCCGTCCCCTACGACGTGCCCATCGTCGGCTTTGGCGGCAAGGTCGTGAACAAGCTGCGCCTGTGGTCGGCCGAGCCCTACACCGAGGACTTCGACCTCGACGCCTTCAACGCCGGCGACTACGCCCGCGCCAACAAGTTCCGCTCCGACGTCGAGGCCATCTCCACGATCCTCTATCCCAACGACGCCGGCGAGCACGGCCGCATGCTGCGCATGAAGCAGGAGTACCTCTTCGTCTCCGCCGGCCTCCAGACCATCCTGCGCACCTACGAGCGCGAGTTCGGCCAGGACTGGGAGAACCTCGGCAAGCGCGTCTCCATCCACACCAACGACACGCACCCCGCCATGTGCGGACCCGAGCTCATGCGCATCCTCGTGGACGAGAAGGGCGTGGGCTTCGACGAGGCGTACAAGATCTGCAAGGAGACCATCTCCTTCACCAACCACACGGTCATGCCCGAGGCTCTGGAGAAGTGGCCGATCAACACCTTCCGCAACCTCCTGCCGCGCCTCTACATGTTCATCGACGAGATCGACCGCCGCTACCGCGACAACCTCGCCACGCACCTCTCGCCCAACGACGGCAACTGGACCAGCGTCCTCGAGAAGACCGCGATCCTGTGGGACGGCCAGGTGCGCATGGCCAACCTCTCGATCATCTTCTCGCACTCGATCAACGGCGTCTCCGCGCTGCACACGCAGATCCTCAAGGACACGGTCTTCCACGAGTTCTACGAGATGATGCCGCACCGCTTCAACAACAAGACCAACGGCGTGACGCACCGCCGCTTCCTCTGCGAGGCCAACCCGTCCTACTCCAAGCTCATCACCGAGGCCATCGGCGACGGCTGGCTCGACGACGCCATGGAGCTCGAGAAGCTCGTGCCCTTCGAGCAGGACGCCGCGTTCCTCGAGGGCATGGAGGCCGCCAAGAAGGCCGACAAGGAGCGCCTCGCCGCCTACATCAAGGAGGCCTCGGGCGTCGAGCTCGACACCAACATGGTCTTCGACGTCCAGGTCAAGCGCTTCCACGCCTACAAGCGCCAGCTCCTCAACGTCTTCAAGGTGCTCGACATCTACAACCGCCTCCTCACCGACCCGAGCTACAACCCGCGCCCGACGGCGTTCATCTTCTCCGGCAAGGCCGCCCAGAGCTACACCTTCGCCAAGGAGGTCATCCGCCTGATCAACTCGGTGGCCGACGTCATCAACAGCGACGAGCGCGTGAACGACAAGATCAAGGTCGCCTTCGTGCCCAACTTCGCGGTCTCCAACGCGCAGCTCATCTACTCCGCGGCCGAGATCTCCGAGCAGATCAGCGTGGCCGGCGCCGAGGCCTCCGGCACCTCCAACATGAAGCTCATGATGAACGCTGCCATCACGCTCGGCACCTTCGACGGCGCCAACATCGAGATCTCCGAGCTCGTGGGTCCCGAGAACATCAAGATCTTCGGCCTGCACGCCGACGAGGTCGACGCCCTGCGCGCCTCCGGCCGCTACTACGCCTGGGACATGTACAACGGCGACCGCGACCACCTCGGCCGCATCGTCGACGTGCTCACCGACGGCTCGCTGGCGCGCCTCTCGGGCAACTTCGACAGCATCCACGACTACCTCATGGTCGACAACGACCCGGATCTGGTCATGCGCGACTTCCACTCCTACGTCCAGGCGTGGAACGAGCTGACCGAGTTCTACGGCGACCGTGCTGCATGGAACAAGGCGGCGCTCCACAATACCGCCAAGGCCGGATACTTCTCTTCTGACCGAACAATCCGTGAGTACATGACTGACATCTGGCACATTTAGGTGTACGTGTTGGGGGGCCAACGGCCCCCCATGCAATGGCTGTGAAAGGAGTGGGGGAATGAGCAAGAAAGAGTGCATCGCAATGCTCCTGGCAGGTGGTCAGGGCAGCAGGCTCGGTGCGCTGACGAGCAACGTCGCCAAGCCGGCAGTCTCGTTCGGCGGCAAGTTCCGCATCATCGACTTCGCGCTTTCCAACTGCGCGAACTCGGGAATCACGACGGTTGGCGTGCTGACGCAGTATCGCCCCTACCTGCTGCACAGCTACATCGGCACCGGCGAGGCCTGGAACCTCGACGAGCGCGGCGGCGGCGTCTCGATCCTGCCGCCCTACGCCACCCAGACGGGCGGCGCCTGGTACGAGGGCACGGCCGACGCCGTGACCCAGAACCTCGGCTACATCGAGACCAACGACCCCGAGTACGTCCTCATCCTGTCGGGCGACCAGCTCTACCGCATGGACTACGACGACATGCTCGCCACCCACAAGGCGAACAACGCCGACCTCACCATCGCAGTCATGCCCGTGCCCTGGGAGGAGGCCTCCCGCTTCGGCATCCTGACCGCCGAGGATGACGGCCGCATCACCAAGTTCTCCGAGAAGCCCAAGAAGCCCGATTCAAACCTCGCCTCCATGGGCATCTACATCTTCAACGCCGACCTCCTCGTCGAGACGCTGAAGGAGGACGCCAACGACCAGAACTCCAGCCACGATTTCGGCGGCGACATCATCCCCAAGCTCCTGGCCGACGGCAAGCGCCTGTTCACCTACAAGTTCGAGGGCTTCTGGCGCGACGTCGGCACCATCTCGAGCTACCACGAGACGAGCATGGACCTTCTCGGCCCCAACCCCGCCTTCGACATCTTCAGCACCACGTTCCCGATCATGAGCAACGCCTCCACCCGTCCGCCCGCGTTCGTGGGCAAGGACGCCACGATCGACGACTGCCTCGTCGCCAACGGCTGCCAGGTCTACGGCAACGTCAAGCACTCGATCCTCTCGACCGACGCCTACGTCGGCGAGCGCGCCACGGTCATCGACTCCGTGCTGCTCCCGGGCGCCGTCGTCAAGGACGGTGCCAACGTCGTGCGCGCCATCCTGGGCGAGAACTCCATGGTCGAGGAGAACGTCAGCGTCGGCAGCGTCGACACCACGAAGGACACCGCCGTCATCGGCAACGACGTGGTCGTCGGGAAGGGGGAGAACTAATCATGGAAAAGGTCATCGGCCTTATCACCTGCAACTACTCCGCCAAGGAGTCCAGCCCGCTCAACGAGAGCCGCCCGATGGCGTCGCTGCCCTACTTCGGCCGCTACCGCCTCGTTGACTTCGCGCTCTCCAACTTCGTGAACTGCGGCATCCGCACCGTGGGCATGGTCATGCCGTACAACTACCGCTCGATCATCGACCACGTCGGCTCCGGCAAGGACTGGGACCTCGACCGCAAGAACGGCGGCCTGTTCATCCTGCCCGGCTCCGCCTTCGGCACGTCGCGCACCGGCGCCCGCTTCCTGCTCCGCGACCTGGTCCACAACAAGGCCTACTTCACGCGCAGCACCTCCGACGCCGTGTTCTTCTCGACCGCCAACTTCGTGTACAACGTCGACCTCGACAAGGTCTACGAGGCCCACAAGGCCTCCGGCGCCGACATCACCGTCCTCACCAAGACGGCCTCCGAGAAGGACCCCGACGTCACCGCCTTCGACGTCGAGGACGGCCGCGTCTGCGGCGTCCACCACGGCACCGCCTTCGGCGAGACGATGTTCCTCGACTGCTTCGTGATCAACCGCGCGCTGCTGCTCGACATGTTCGACTGGTACGCGGCGACCGACTACCTCGACCTGTTCGAGGCCATGGCCGGCGACTTCGGCCGCGTCAACATCCGCACCTACGAGTTTGACGGCTACGTCGCCCCGATCTTCAACAAGCGCTCCTACTTCCGCGCCAACATGGACCTGCTCGACCCGCGCATCACCGGCGAGCTGTTCGTCGAGGAGCGCTTCATCAAGACCAAGACGCACGACACCCCGCCCGCCAAGTTCGAGGTCGGCAGCCACGTCTGCCACTCCGCCGTCGCGTCGGGCGACCGCATCTACGGCAACGTCAGCGACTCCATCCTCGGCCGCAACGTCATCATCGAGGCCGGCGCCACGGTGCGCAACTCCATCGTGATGCAGGGCTGCGTCGTCAAGAGCGGCGCGCGCGTCGAGAACGCCATCGTCGATCGCGGCAACGTCGTCCCCGCCGGCACCGAGCTCAGGGGCACCCCCGAGGACGTGCTGATCAAGGAAAAGGCTCGCGACTAGGATCGAGGAGATGGACGTGTCCACAACAGCCAAGCGCAGGAAGATCCGCGTTCTCTTCGCCTCATCCGAGGCCGTCCCGTTTGCCAAGACGGGCGGCCTGGGCGATGTCGCCGGGTCGCTTCCCCGCGCCCTCAAGCATGCCGGCGCCCGCGCCGCCGTCATCATGCCCAAGTACGCCAGCATTCCGCAGGAGTACAAGGACCAGATGAAGCACGTCGCGGACTTCTACGTGCCGCTTGCGTGGCGCAACGAGTACTGCGGCATCGAGAAGCTCACGCTCCAGGACCTCGACTTCTACTTCATCGACAACGAGGCCTACTTCAAGCGCGACGGCCTCTACGGCTACTTCGACGACGGCGAGCGCTTCGCGTTCTTCTCCAAGGCCATCTGCGAGGCCATCGCCAAGGTCCCGGAGCTCGAGTGCGACATCCTGCATTGCAACGACTGGCAGACGGCCCTGTGCTGCGTGTTCCTGCGCGAGTTCTACCAGCAGATCCCGCAGTGCGCCAACGTGAAGACCATCTTCACCGTGCACAACGTCAAGTTCCAGGGCCAGTACAGCGACAAGGTCCTCGAGGAGGTCCTGGGCCTCGCCCACATCCCCGCGGCGCGCGACCAGCTCTACTGCGACCGCGACTCGATCAACTACATGAAGGGCGCCCTCTGCTACGCCGACTACCTCACCACGGTGAGCCCGAGCTACGCCAACGAGCTTCAGATGCCCTTCTACGGCGAGGGCCTCGACGGCATCTTCCGCCGCCGCTGCGACGTCCTGCGCGGCATCCTCAACGGCATCGACCAGGGCATCTGGAACCCGACGACCGACCCGATGATCCCGGCGAACTACTCCGCCAAAGATCTCGAGAACAAGGCCGAGTGCAAGCGCGCCCTCCAGGAGGAGCTGGGCCTGGCCCAGGACCCCACGCGCCCGCTCGTCGTCTCCATCGGCCGCCTCACGGACCAGAAGGGCCTGGGCCTGGTGCGCTACTCGATGGAGCACCTCATGCAGCGCGGCGTCCAGGTTGCCATCCTGGGCACGGGCGACAAGGACCACGAGGACGCCTTCCGCTACTTCGATGCCAAGTACGGCGACCAGATGTGCGCGCGCATCGCCTTTGACAACGCGCTCTCCCACCGCATGTACGCCGGCGGCGACATCCTCATCATGCCGTCCGAGTTCGAGCCCTGCGGCCTCTCGCAGATGATCGCCATGCGCTACGGCACCCTGCCGCTCGTGCGCGAGACCGGCGGCCTGCGCGACTCGGTCATCCCGTACAACAAGTACACCGGCGAGGGCACCGGCTTCTCGTTCGCCAACATGAACGCCGACGAGATGGCCGACACGCTTCTCGGCGCCTGCGAGATCTTCTGGACGGATAAGGACGCGTGGACTAAGCTCATGCTTCAGGCGATGGACGCCGACTTCAGCTGGCGCCGCGCCGCGAACGACTACATGGACATCTACCACGGTCTTCACCCGGAGATCATCAGGTACAACAAG
Organism: uncultured Atopobiaceae bacterium; assembly: GCA_944320975.1. Taxonomy (GTDB): domain Bacteria; phylum Actinomycetota; class Coriobacteriia; order Coriobacteriales; family Atopobiaceae; genus Thermophilibacter. Next base: position 241,200 of record CALUJM010000001.1, read on the forward strand.
AGAAGAGATAGGTAGCGCTTGAAAGCACGTCACGTTACTTCAGAGCCGGAGTACAGAACTCCTTTCGGTGCCGTCCAGTTGGGCGGCACCGTTTCGCTGAGCATCGATGTGTGGGGCGACGACGTCGTCTTCTGCACCCTGCGCGTCTGGACGGACGCCCATGGGGAGCAGCTCATCGAGATGCGCGGCGAGAACAAGGGGGACCACCTGCGCTTCTCGGCCACCTACAAGCCCGCCGAGACCGGCGTCGTCTGGTACAACTTCGACATCGAGGCGAGCGACGGCGCCGTCTGGCGCTACGGCGCCCGCGAGGGATGGACCACCGGCGAGGGGGCCTTCACCTACGGAGACCCGCCGTCGTTCCAGATAACGGTCTACAAGCCGCGCGCCCAGCAGCCCACATGGTATCGCGAGGGCATCGTCTACCAGATCTTCCCGGATCGCTTCGCCCGGGGCGAGGACTGGCGCGAGCGCGCGGCGGCATCGCTGGCGATCAAGCGCAAGGGCGGCCCGGGCCGCGAGCTCGTTGAGGAATGGGACACCGCTCCCACCTATGCGCGCACCGAGGACGGGGGCATCGCCCACTGGGACTTCTACGGCGGCACCCTCGAGGGCATCCGCGAGAACCTGGACTACCTCGAGAGCCTGGGTATCACGGTTCTCTACCTCAACCCCATCTTCGAGGCAGCGAGCAACCATCGCTACGACACGGCCGACTACCTGCGCATCGACCCCATGCTCGGCGACGAGCAGAGCTTCCGAGAGCTGTGCGTGGACGCAGCGGAGCGCGGCATCTCCGTCATCTTGGACGGCGTCTTCAACCACTGCGGCGCGGACTCGCGCTACTTCAACCGCTTCGGCACCTATCGCGAGCCCGGCGCCTGGCAGGGCGAGGCCTCCCCGTACCGCGACTGGTTCACCTTCAACGACGACGGGACCTACGCCGGCTGGTGGGGAGATCAGAATCTCCCGAGCTTCCGCGCGGACTGCGACGGCTTCCACAAGCTGGTCTGCGGCCGTAACGGCATCATCCGGACGTGGCTGCGCTCCGGCGCGCGCGGCTGGCGCCTCGATGTGGCCGATGAGCTCACGGACGACTTCATCGTCCAGATCAAGCGCGCGCTTCTCGCCGAGAAGCCCGACGGCGTCCTCATCGGCGAGGTCTGGGAGGACGCCTCCAACAAGCTTGCCTACGGGAAGCTGCGCCAGTACTTCCAGGGGGCGGAGCTCGACGGCACGATGAACTACCCGCTGCGCACGGGGCTGCTCGCCTTCATCAGGGGCGAGATCGGCGCGTCCGAGCTGGCCGCCCGCTTCGAGCAGCTGCGCGAGAACTACCCGCGAGACAACTTCTACTCAGCGCTCAACCTCATCGGCAGCCATGACCGCGAGCGCCTGTTCACCATGCTCGGCGGCGCGCCCGACCCGGACTCGGTGCCGGAGGGGGAGCGCGCGAGCTTCCGCCTCACGGACGACCAGGCGGGCCTCGCCATGGCGCGCCTGTGGGTGGTCGCCCTGCTCCAGATGACGCTGCCCGGCGTGCCGTGCGTCTACTACGGCGACGAGCGCGGCGTCGAGGGTCTCCGCGACCCGTACAACCGCGCGCCCTTCCCCTGGGGCGGCGGCCGCGCCGACTGCGTGAACATCTACCGCAACGCCATCGCCGTGCGCAAGACGCTGCCGCTGTTCGTCGACGGCGAGTTCGAGCCCTTCGCCTCCGGCGAGGACATCTTCGGCTTCTGGCGCCGCGGCAAGGACGAGGCGGTCTGCGTGCTCGCCAACGGCAGCCTCGCCAACGCCCATACCGTCAAGGTGCCCATGGTGGGCGACGCCGTGGCGGACGTCATCTCCGGCCAGACCCCCAAGGTCGCGGGCGGCCAGGCGGAGATCTTCCTGTGGCCGCTCGGGACGGCGGTGCTCCACTTCCACAGGCCCGAGCGCCTGCAGCAGCGGCTCGACCGAGGCATGGGCGTGCTGTGCCACGTGACGTCGATCCCCAACGAGGGCAGGCCCGGCACGCTCGGCGCCCCGGCGCGCCGCTTCGTGGACTGGCTCGCCGCTGGCGGGCAGACCTACTGGCAGGTCCTGCCCGTCAACCCAACCGACGAGTACGGCTCCCCGTATGCGGGCGTCTCCGCGTTCGCCGGCAACGTCGCGCTGCTCGAGGATGACGTCGAGACGGTCCTCAAGCGGCTGGAGAAGATCGGCAACGACGAGGACTACCTCCAGTTCTGCAACGAGAACGACTACTGGCTGACGCCCTATGCCATCTTCAGCGCCATCAAGGAGGTGCTGGGCGGGGCGCCCTGGCAGACGTGGCCGGCTCGCTACCGTCACTACAGCCCGGGCCACACGCGCAACCCCCGCATCGCCGCCGCTGCCGAGAACCACAAGCGCCTGCAGTACGAGTTCGACCGCGAGTGGAACGAGCTGCGCGAGTACGCGCGCGAGCGCGGCGTCCAGATCATCGGCGACATGCCGATGTACGTCTCGGGAGACTCCTCCGACGTGTGGAGCGAGCCCGACATCTTCGACCTCGACGAGTACGGCTACGCGCGTCGCATGGCCGGCGCCCCCGGCGACTCCTTCGCCCCCGAGGGCCAGGTCTGGGGCAACCCCACCTATCGCTGGGACATCCTGCGCGAGCAGAATTACGGTTGGTGGCTGCGCCGCTTCAGCCGGGCGCTCGCGCTCTACGACTACGTGCGCCTGGACCACTTCATCGGGTTCTCGTCGTTCTTCTCGGTACCCGCGGGCAAGCCCGCAAGCGAGGGGTCGTACTCCTTTGGTCCGGGCATGGAGCTCTTCGAGGCGGCGCATCGCCAGTTCGGCCCGCTGCCGTTCATCGCGGAGGACCTCGGCGCCATCACTCCGGCCGTGCGCGCCCTGGTGTGCGCGACGGGCATCCCGGGCATGGACGTGGTCCAGTTCGCCGACAACGACGTGCGCGAGGGCTACGCGCCGCGCCCCGAGACCGTCTGCTACACGGGCACGCACGACAACCAGACGTTCGTCGGGTTCTGCGAGAGCCGCTTCGGCGTCGAGGGCGACGAGGCCGTTGAGCTGGCCGATGAGCTCGCCCGCAAGGCGCTGGCGTCCGATGCCGACGTGGTCATCATGCCGCTCCAGGACGTTCTGGGACTGGATGACGACGCGCGCATGAACGTGCCCGGCGTGGCCGAGGGCAACTGGTCCTGGCAGGCCGAGTGGGCCGATATAGACGCCGCTTCCGAGCGCCTGCGCGACCTTGCGGATTCGAGCGGGCGCGCCCAGGGATAGGGCCGGGGCACTTCTCGCCGCATGGAGCACCGATTAACGCGCACGGTTTGTTTTGACTTCATATATCCGCAGGTCGATTTTTCGCGAAAGTCAAACTGTGCGCGTTAATCGGGCGCCCGGCCATTACCGGGCGCCCTGTCCTTATCGCTAGATGCCGCAGATCACCATGCTGAGGCGCGTGACGGAGCTGGTGCCAACGTAATCGGGCGCCATGAGGGAATACGCGCAGTAGTTGTAGTAGAGGTTCTGGACGGCCTCGGCGCCGGACATGGGGTCGGAGACAAATTCGAGCTTCTCCCCCTCTGTCGCATCCTTCGCGACAAGACGGCGCCCGTACCCGAATTCGTAGTCATAGCCCCAGCCGCCGCTTCCCTCGATCCTCACCAGGACTCCGCGCTCGTCGTAGACGTAGGTCTCGACGATGGATTCGTTGCTGCCCGTGATGTTGGCGACGAACTTGGTGATGTTGCCGCCCTCGTCGTAGGCCGCCTCGTACACGGCCAGCTCTGTGACGTCGCTTACCGTGCCGTTCTGGACGCTGCTCGTTGAGATCGTGGTCCGGATGCGGTTGCCCGCCCCATCGTATTCGTATGCGTAGATGCGGTCGATCGAGCCCGGCCCGCTGGTGCCCGCCACGCCTTCGCCCCATCCCTCGCGCTCGACGCGTTTTACGAGGTTGCCGGCCCCGTCGTAAGAGTAGTCGACCTCGACGTAGTTTTCCGAGTCGTCATCGGGGATGAACTCTCTGATGAGGTTGCCCGCCTCGTCGTAGGTGAAGGTCGTGGTGCTCGAACCGTACTCGTCGACGAGATTCATGGTGACAACACGCCCCTGGTCGTCATAGGTATAGCTGCGTGAGCTCAGCCTCCCCTCGGCGCTTGCGATGTCGCCGTTCTCGTTGTAGGCAATCGTGACTTCGTCGGAGTCGAGCGCGGAGAAGGAGTAGCCGACGAGGTTTCCGCCCTCGTCATAGGAGAACTCGTAGGTGTCCGTTCCACGGCTGTTGTTCGCCACGACGGAGGCGATTCTGCCCTGCGCGTCGCGCTCGATGTCCGCACGCGCGCCTGCGTCGCCAAAGGACGCGGGCACCGAGCGGATGCTCGTCACGTCCCAGACCTCGCGCAGCCCGGTGTTCTCGATGCCGTTGAGCTGGCGGTTTTCGGGGACGCTGACGTTGGCGAGGGTCTCGGTCGCGGGGAGCGTGATCGCGCCCTCGCCCTCGCCGTCGACCGTAAGCGTCACGAGCGAGGTGTTAGCCGAGAGGTCGAGCTCGCCGACGCCGGTCGTGTTGAGCTTGAGGGCTGCGAGCTTCTCGTTGTTGGAGAGATCGAGGACCGCGAGGTCGGGGGCGTTGCTCACCGTGAGCGCCTCGAGCCCCGTGTTCCCGCTCAGGTCGATCGAGCCGGCCGCCGTGTTGGCCACCTCGAGCGTCTTGAGCCCGCTCAGGTCGCCGACGGCGATGACGTCCCCGTCGTCGGCCTGCTCGGCGTCGATGGAGAGTGTGGTCAGGTTGGGGAAGTACGTGCCCAGGCCGGACACGTCGTTGGTGCCGCTGATTGTGAGCTGGGCTGCCGCGGCGGCCTCCTCGCGCGTGATCTTTCCGTCGCCGTCCGGGTCAAGCTGCTCGGAGACGGCGTTCAGCACGGCGGGGTTGGGGAAGTTCTCGCCATCGATCTCGTAGGGGGCAAACATCGTCGACCACAGCAGGAAGCCGCCCGCGCCCGCGATGATAAGAAGCGCAACGACGATGACAGCGATGATCGGACCTCGGCTGCGCCGCCTCTTCGGGGCGGACGTGGGCTGCGCCGCCGGCGCCGCGGCGGCCTGTGGCTTGATCTGGGCTCCGCACCACGTGCAGAACCCCGCGCCGTCGCGAACCCCCTTGCCGCAATTGGGACAAAACATCGCATCCTCCCTCGCTCACAGCATGCTTTCTTCCATGATATGTGCCCGGCCGGGCAGTTCTTTGCGCAACTTCGTCGACGGTTGAGCGCCGCGACCTCGCGCTTCGTCAACGTCCGAGGGGGTACCAGTCCGTTCCTTGCCCGGGCCAGCGGCTGCGATTAACGCGCACGGTCTGACTATCGCGAAAAATCGACCTGCGGATATAGAAAATCAAAACACGCTGTGCGCGTTAATCGGGGCGGCCGGTGGGGCGCCTTGCCGAGAAGAACCTGTGAGCGCCCCGCTTGCCCGCTACAATGGGGCGAGAAGAACCACCCGTCGCAGCCGACGCCCGCAAGGACGCCGGCTCAAAGCCATGCAGGGGGAGCCCGTCCATGCTCATCGACCGCGTTTCTCGCCAGCTGCTCTCCGCCCCCGAGCTGTCGCCGCTCCTGCGCGAGCTCGCGGCCGGGCACGACGCGACGCTTGCCGTCGCGCAGTCCGCCCGCCCGCTCGCGCTCGCGGCGCTCTGGGCGCGCGACCCGCGCCCGTGCCTGCTCGTGGTCTCCGGTGAGGAGGCAGCCGACCGCACGGCCCGCGCGCTCGCCGCGTGGCTCGGGCAGGACGCCGTCTCGCGCTATCCCGAGCGCCGGGACCGCCCCTGGGCGGACGCCGCTCCCGACGACGCCGTGATCGGCGCCCGCTGCCGGGCAGTCTCCCGCCTGGCAGAGGGCGAGAAGTGCGTGGTCGTGGCGTCAGCCCACGCCCTCTTGCGCCGCGTCCCGCCCAAGGGGAGCGGCTACTTCGCGTCGAGCACCTTCTCCGTGGGCGAGGAGGTCCCCTTCGAGGACGTGCCCGCGCTGCTCGTGGGCATGGGCTACGCCGACAACGGCGAGGTCGACGCGCCCGGCTCCTTCCATGTGCACGGCGACACGGTCGACGTCTTTCCCGCGCAGGCGGCGAGCCCCGTCCGCATCGAGTTCTTTGGCGACGAGATCGACCGCGTGCGCCGCATGGTCGCCTCGACGGGCCAGACCATCGGCGAGCTGCGCTCGGTGACCGTCGCGCCCTGCCGCGAGATGGCCTTCACCGACGAGACGGTCGCCCGCGCCGAGCGCGCCCTCTTCAAGCCCGCGCAGGAGTCGAGCAAGGTGGCCGCCGACCTCGAACTCATCCGCCAGCGCGCGGCCGACCCCAGCCTCGAGCGCTACCTCCCCCAGCTCTACGGCGCCACCGCGAGCCCCCTCGAGCACATCAGCCAGGAGACCCTCGTGGTGCTCGCCGAGCCGCGCGCCCTCTTCGACGACTGCATGCGCGCCTATGACGAGCTCTCCGTCGCGGCGGGCTCTGCGCGCATTCCGCTCGAGGGCCTTTACATGTCCCCGCGGGAGATGGACTTCGGCACCCAGCAGCGCTTGTCCTTCTCGTCCATCCTGCGCGCGGGAACGGGCGCGGCCACCGCCGAGCTCGCCGTGCGCCAGCCGCAGGTCGCCGGGTCCGACGCAAAGCTCCTGGGCCGCGTGCGCCAGCTCGTCGCGGACCGTGCCGCGGTGCTCTTCGCGGTGCCGGACCGCGCCGCGCGCGAGGCCCTCGAGCTGCGCTTCACCGACGAGTCCATCCCCGTGGTGGAATCGCTCGGCACGGCGGCCGAGAACAACGACCCGCAGGCACCGCCCCTGGAGCGCGGCCGCGTCACCTTCATCGACGCGCCCGTGCCCGCTGGCATCGTGATCCCGACGGCGAGCCTCGCGGTCTTCTCGGTCTCCGACCTCTCCGCGCGCACCGCCAAGAACCGCCGCCGCGCGCGGCGCGTGGATCCCACGAGCGTGACCTTCCCGTTCAAGCCCGGTGACTACGTGGTCCACGCCACGCACGGCATCGCCCTGTTCGCCGAGATCGTCCGCCAGGAGGTCGCCGGCCGCGAACGCGACTACTTCCTGCTGGAGTACGCGGGCGGCGACAAGCTCTACGTGCCCTTCGAGCAGGTCGACCGCATCACGCGCTACGTGGGCCCGGACGGCAACAGCCCGCGCCTCACGCGCCTCAACACCGCGGACTGGAGCCGCGCCACCGGCAAGGCGCGCCGCTCGGCCAAGAAGCTCGCCTTCGACCTGGTGGACCTCTACACGCGGCGCAGCTCCGTCCCGGGCTACGCCTTCTCGCAGGACACCCCCGTCCAGGAGGAGATGGAGGCGAGCTTCTCCTACGAGCTCACGCCGGACCAGCGCTCCGCGATCGCCGACATCAAGGCGGACATGGAGGCGCGCCGCCCGATGGACCGCCTGCTCTGCGGAGACGTGGGCTTCGGCAAGACCGAGGTCGCGCTGCGGGCGGCGTTCAAGTGCTGCCAGGATGCCAAGCAGGTGATGGTGCTCTGCCCCACCACCATCCTGGCGCAGCAGCACTTCGAGACGTTCTTCTCGCGCTTCGCCCCCTTTGACCTCAAGGTCGCCGTGCTCTCCCGCTTTGTGACGCCGGCCCAGCAGCGCCGGGCGCTCGAGGGCTTCGCCGACGGCTCGGTGGACGTGCTCATCGGCACGCACCGCCTGCTCTCGGCGGACGTCAACCCCTATGACCTGGGGCTCGTTATCATCGACGAGGAGCAGCGCTTTGGCGTGCAGCACAAGGAGCAGCTCAAGAACATGCGCGAGCAGGTCGACGTGCTCACCCTTTCCGCCACGCCCATCCCGCGCACGATGCAGATGGCCATGAGCGGCGTGCGCGACATGAGCCTCATCATGACGCCGCCGCCCGGGCGCCTGCCCGTCAAGGTCACGGTGGGCGAGTGGGACCCGGATCTGGTCTCGGCCGCCATCCGCGAGGAGCTCGCGCGCAAGGGGCAGGTCTACTACGTCTCAAACCGCGTGCACACCATCGACGAGGCGGTCGAGCGCGTGATGGAGGCCGCGCCCGAGGCCCGTGTGGGCGTGGCCCACGGCAAGATGAGCGCGCGCGAGGTCGAGGACGTGATGCTTCGCTTCCAGGAGCACGAGGTCGACGTGCTGGTCGCCACCACGATCATCGAGAGCGGCATCGACAACCCGCGCACCAACACGCTCATCATCGAGGACTCCCAGCGCCTGGGCCTGGCGCAGCTCTACCAGCTCAAGGGCCGCGTGGGCCGCGGTCGGGTGCAGGCCTACGCCTACTTCATGTTCCCGGGCGAGGTCTCGCTCACACCGGAGGCCACCGACCGCCTCACGGCCATCAACGAGTACCAGGACCTCGGCAGCGGTATGAAGATCGCGATGCGCGACCTCGAGATCCGCGGCGCGGGTTCGCTCATGGGCGCGGAGCAGCACGGCAACCTCTCGAGCGTGGGCTTTGACCTCTTCACGCAGATGCTCGGCGAGGCTGTGGCCGAGGCGCGCGGCGAGACCCGCGAGGTCGAGCAGGCCGAGGTCACGATCAACCTGCCGGCGGACTTCTTCCTGGCCGAGGAGTACCTGCCCGACGTGGACAAGCGCGTGCTCGCCTACCGGCGCCTCGCCGCGGCGGTGGACCTTGCCGAGGTCGACGATCTGCAGCAGGAGTGCGAGAAGGACTTCGGCGCGCTGCCGCTCGCTGGGCGCAACCTCTTCGACCGCGCCCGCGTGCGCATCCGCGCGCAGCGCCTGGGTTGCACGAGCGTGAGCCTGACCAACGGGCGCCTGATGTATCAGGGGCTCGAGGTCGCGCGTCCGGTGGCGCTCAAGCTCAAGGAGCGCGGCGCGCTGGTGTACCCCAAGACGAAGAAGGTGGCATACCCGTTCCACCGCAGCGAGGAGGAGGTCATGCCGGCCGCGCTCGGCGTGCTCGAGCAGGTCGGCGGCGACGACGAGGTCGACGAGTGACAATTGGGACAGGTTAAATTGTCACGCGGCCGCATCCCGCATCGCCCCGTCGTCCCGCCTTCCGGCCATGAACTCGCGTACGTCTGTATTTTAAGTGCCGACGCCGTAGGGCGAGAAGAACGGCCGATTCGTCTGCCTGCGCAAACGCGAGACCCCTAGTCCGGGCGCGCGATTAAAATACAGACGTACGCGAGTTCCTGGGACGGGGCGGCGGCGCGGGTGCACCAAGCCGGCTCCCTGCCCGCACTACACCCACCGGAAGCCGCGACCGGTGATCTCCGAGGTGGTCACGTACGTGATGAAGGCGTTCTCGTCCAGGCTGCGGACGTAGCGCTGCAGGCGCAGCGCCTCGGCGCGCGTGAGGACGGTCATGACCTGGGCCACGCGCCGCCCCGAATAGGCGCCGTAGCCGTAGCTCACCGTCGCGGTGCGGCTGAGCTCGCGCACGATGTACTCCTCCACGCGCGCGGGCTGCCGGCAGATGACGGTGCAGACCTTGTGGCACTTGAGGTCCTCGAGGACGCCGTTCACGATGACGGTCTGCAGGATCAGGCCAACGATGCAATAGACGCCCACGCGGGGCCCGTAGAGGGTGACGCCCGAAGCGGCCACTACCGCATTGGCAAGCGCCACGGCATGCGCGACGGGAAGGCTCGTGTGTCGCGTGAGCGCCATGACCAGGATTTCCGTCCCGCCAGTCGACGCGCCCGCGTTGTAAGCGATGGCGTTGCCCAGCGCGATGAGAAGGACCGTGCAGCAGAGGTCAATCCACATGTCCCCCGTGAGCGACCCCGTTACGGGCATGATCGCCTGGATGACCGAGGCGTAGACGGGGATGACGACAGAGGCGACCACGCTCCAGAAGACCGCCTTGCGCTCCACGAAGATGAGGCCCACGATGACGAGTGCGGCATTCACGATCCAAAGGGCGACGTCGCTCGACAGCGCCGGCACGAGCGTGGAGAGCACGATTGAGAAGCCCGTTGCTCCGCCGATGGCGAAGTTGTTGGGCGCCTGGAACGCCACGTAGGCGAAGGCGCAGATCAGGGCCCCCACGTTGAGAGACACCACGAGCCGCACGAGGCTCGGCTGGTCGCGCTTGCGCAGCTTGCGGAGGCTGGCCTCCTCCTCGTCCTCGCTGACCAGGGCCTCGCCCTGGAGCACGGCATGGCCGTCGTATGCCGGCGCCGCGTGGTCGGGGTCCACGCGCGCCCCCGCGAGCTCCTCCTCGTTCGCCGTCCTTCTCGGCCCTTCCGCCCTTCTCCGCGTCCCTCTCATGACCGCTCCTCCCGGATTTACCTACCGTTCGCGGGCAATTTCCCGTCTTGTCATGAATCATACTAGACGTATATAACGACTATGATGATAATCTCGGTAAGCGGAAAGCCCACGGGGCGAATGCGCCCCAGCAAAGGAGCCAAGATGAGGATTCAGGACGAGGTTGCCGGCGTCGTGAAGAGCGTGCTCGAACAGCATGAGATCAAGCGCGTCATCTGGATCGCGGCGGGCGGCTCCTTCGGCGGGCACTGGGCGGCCAACTACTTCCTGCAGCGCGAGAGCAGGACCATCCCCACGGAGATGCACACCTCCAACGAGTTCGTCTTCGCCACGCCGCCCTACGTGGACGAGCACTGCCTCTGCGTGCTCACGTCCATGCGCGGCACGCCCGAGACCTGCCGCGCGGCCGAGCTCGCCCGCGACTGCGGCGCCGCCACCATCGCCCTCTACGTCCAGGAGTCCGACCTCACGGCCGCCTGCGACCACAAGATCGCCTACGAGAGCATCGCGCTCGACGAGTCCCGCACCGAGCGCGTGAACTCAAGCATCGCCCTGCAGATCGCCATGGCCCTTCTCGCCCAGACCGAGGGCTATGCAAACTACGACAAGGCCATGGCCGCCTTCGACGTGGTGGACGCCGTCTACCGAAAGGCCGTCGACTACACGACCCCGCTCGCCGCCGCGTGGGCGGAGCGCGTCGCCGGCGAGAAGACCATCTACGTGATGGGCAGCGGCCCGGCCTTTGGCTCGGCGTACATCTTCTCGATCTGCAACATCGAGGAGATGCTGCAGATCGACTCGCCTACGGTCAACTGCTGCGAGTTCTTCCACGGACCCTTCGAGGTGGTGGACAAGGCCAAGCCCGTCTTCCTTCTCATGAGCGTGGGCCGCTGCCGCGCCGCCGACGAGCGCGCCCTCACCTTCCTCAACCGCTACGCGGGCGAGAACCTCTATGTGCTTGACGGCAAGGAGATCGGCCTCAACGACCTGCCCGACGAGGTCTCCGAGTACTTCAACCACATTCTCTTCTCGCCGGTTCTCAACAACGTGTACATGCGCGCCCTCTCCAAGACCACGCATAAGGACTATATGACCCGCCGCTACATGTGGAAGGTCGAGTACTAGCGCACCTCCTTCGCCGGGCGCCGGCCCGTCTCCCCCTTGAGGCCGGCGCCCGCGCTACCCCCGGAAATCTTTCGCGTCGCTGCAGAGGCGCTTGGGATTATGTGGCCTCAACGGGCCAGCAACGCCGTTCATCTCGATACAAAGAAAGGAAGGTGGCCATGAACCAGATCATCCTGGCGACGCACGGCGGTCTTGCGGACGGCATGCGGGACACGCTCTCCATGGTGCTGGGCGACGCGTCCAACGTGCACGTCGTCTCCCTCGCCCGTGACGACAAGGACCCCATCACCTCCAAGGTGCAGGCGCTCATCGACTCGTTCGACCCTGCCGACAAGGTCTACGTCTGCACGGACATGCTCGGCAGCAGCGTCAACAACGAGATGGTCGCGCTCGGCGCGGCAAACGAGAAGCTCACCATCATCGCCGGCATGAACATGCCGTTCGTGATCGAGCTCGCCGCCGCAGTGGAGCCGCTCACCAACGAGGAGCTCGTCGAGCTCATCAAGGCGAGCCGAGAAGGGCTGCGCGACTGCTCGGCCAACCCCGTGGTGGTGGCAGGTGCGGCGACGCCCGCCAAGAAGGCCCGCGCCGCGGCCTCTGCCGGCCCCGCCAAGATCAACCTCGTGCGTCTTGACTACCGTCTGCTGCACGGGCAGGTCGTCTTCTCCTGGGTCACCAAGGTCGGCGCCGAGCGCATCATCGTCGTGGACAACGACGCCGCGGGCGACGACGTCAAGAAGAGCGCTCTGCGCCTGGCCAAGCCCTCGGGCGTGCGCCTGAACGTCTTCACCGTCGAGCGCGCCCTCGCGAAGATGGCCAAGCTCAACACCCTCGGCGAGAACGTGATGTTCGTCTTCGGCAACACGCGCGAGCTGCTCGAGTTCAACCGCTCCTACAAGTTCGACGCCGTGAACCTGGGCGCCACCGCCAACCACGACGGCGCCGAGCAGGTCGGCGGCTCCGACAGCTCCGTCTTCTTCGACGCCTCGCAGAAGGCGGACGTCAACGAGCTCCTCAAGATGGGCGTCGAGCTCTACGTCCAGCAGACGCCCACCCAGAAGCGCGTCGACATCACCTCCCCGCTGAGGTGATGAAAAGGGACAGTCCCTTTTCATCACCCGCACCTAGCGCAACCGAAAGGAGTTACGCATGAACATGTTCTTCAACGCCGTGCTCGTCGGCCTCGTCGCGGTGTTCTGCATGCTCGACTCGCGCCTGCTCGGCCGCCTGAACTTCGAGCAGCCGCTCGTCGGCGCCACGCTCGTGGGCATCGTGCTCGGCGACCCGGCAACCGGCCTCGCCGTCGGCGCCGCCACCGAGCTCGTGAGCATGGGCCTCGTCTCCGTCGGCGCGGCCGTGCCGCCCGACATGGTTCTCGGCGGCATCGTCGCCTCGGCCTTCGCATGCCTGACCGGCGCCTCCGCGGAGACCGCCATGACGATCGCCATCCCGGTCGCCGTGCTCGGCCAGCTGCTCGGCATCGTCTTCCGCTCCATCATCGCCGCGCTCACCCACGTGGCCGACTCCGCGATCGAGAGCGGCAACTTCAAGACGGCCCAGTACCTGCACATCGTTGCCGGCACCGTGCTCTACTCGCTCATGTACTTCATCCCGGTCTTCATCGCCGTCTACGTGGGCACCGACATCGTCCAGGCCGTCGTCGACCTCATCCCCGAGTGGCTCTCCAACGGCCTCAACGTCTCCAGCAAGATCCTGACCGCCTACGGACTTGCCCTCCTGCTCTCCCTGATGATCAAGAAGGGCATGACGATCTTCCTGCTGCTGGGCTTCCTGCTCGCGTCCTACCTGGGCCTCTCGGTCATCGCGGTTTCCGCCCTTGGCGTCATCCTGGCCCTCATCCTCATGGACCTCAAGTTTGGCAAGGGTGACGGCGCGGCGCTCGCAGCTGCCGACCCCGACTATGACCCCCTCGAGGACGACGACGAGTAAAGGAGGAACCACCATGGCAGACATCACCGTTTCCAAGAACCGCAAGCTCTGGCAGTTCTTCTGGCGCAGCTGGGCCATCCAGGACTCCTGGAACTACGAGCGCCAGATGAACATGGGCTTCCTTTACGGCATGGCCCCCACGCTCGACCGCTGCTATCCCAACGAGAAGGACCCGCAGCAGCTCGAGGCCAAGAAGGAGGCCTACCGCAGGCACATGGCGTTCTACAACTGCACCCCGCAGACGAGCGCCTTCGTCCTCGGCCTCTCCGCCTCCATGGAGGAGCAGCTCGCCGAGAACCCCGCGAGCTTCAACCCCGACACCATCAACGCGGTCAAGACCACGCTCATGGGCCCGCTCTCCGGCATCGGCGACTCCTTCTTCCAGGGCACCATCCGCACCATCGCCTTTGGCCTGGGCGTCAGCCTCGCGCAGCAGGGCTCGCTGATGGGCCCCGTGCTCGCGATGGCCATCTCCATCGTCCCGTCCGTGCTCATCACCTGGTTCGCCGCCAAGCTCGGCTATGAGGGCGGCCACCAGTACCTCGAGAAGATGCAGAGCGGCAACCTGATGGACAAGGTCATGTACGTCTGCGGCATCGTCGGCCTCATGGCCGTGGGCGGCATGATCGCCACCCTCGTGGGCGCCACGACCCCCGCGGTCTTCTCGGACGGCACCGTGGTCATCCAGGACATCCTCGACTCCATCATGCCCCAGATGATCCCGCTCGCCCTCACCGGCCTCATGTACTGGCTCATCAAGAAGAACGTCGGGACCGGCTGGCTGCTCGTCATCGCCATCGTGGGCGGCGTGATCCTCTCCGCCCTCGGCATCCTGGCCTAATCATCGCCCAGCCCCGAAGCGCTCCAACCCACCCACAAGCCCCGCGCAAGCGGAGAGAGAAAGGGAAGAACATGTACGAGATCGACCTCAACCAGCCCAAGCAGATCGTCGCCGACGTCCTGGCCAACCACCAGATCGACTCCGTCGCCTTCGTCGGCTGCGGTGCCTCGATGTCCGAGCTCTATCCGGCCAAGTACTTCCTCGCCAACAACACCAAGACGCTCAACGTCCAGATCTTCACGGCCAACGAGTTCAACTACGACACTCCCGCCTGGCTCGGCCCCAACACCTTCGTGATCACCTGCTCGCTCGGCGGCGGCACCCCCGAGACCGTCGAGGCAAACAAGACCGCCAAGGCCGCCGGCGCCCCCGTCGTGGCCATCACCCACGCCGCCGGTTCCGCGCTCACCAAGGGCGTCGACCACGTGATCGTCCACGGCTTCGAGGCCAACTACGCCGCCAAGACCGAGAAGATGGGCTACGCCATCGCCGTCGCGCTGGAGATCCTGCAGCAGGTCGAGGGCTATGACCACTACGACGAGATGGTCCAGGGCTTCGCGCACGTCTTCGAGTGCGCCGAGAACGCCGCCCAGTCCGTGGGCAAGGTCGCCGAGGCCTGGGCCCAGGAGCACAAGGACGACGACTGCATCCACTTCCTCGCCTCCGGCGCGAGCGAGAAGGTCGCCTACTCCACCTCCATGTTCCTCATGATGGAGATGCAGTGGATCAACTCCGGCAACTTCAACTCCGGCGAGTTCTTCCACGGCCCCTTCGAGCTCACGGATGACAAGCACAACTTCGTGCTGTTCATGGCTGACGGCGCCACCCGCAAGATGGACGCCCGTGCGCTCACCTTCCTGCAGCGCTTCGACGCCCGCTACGTTGTCATCGACGCCAAGGACTTCGGCCTGTCCGGCTGCGTGCCCGCCTCCGTGGCCACCTACTTCAACCCGATCGTGCACACCGCGGTCATGCGCGTCTTCGCCGAGCACCTCGCCGACGCCCGCCAGCACCCGCTGACCAAGCGCCGCTACATGTGGAAGCTCGAGTACTAGTCACACAGCGGCATCACACCGCGACGTAGCTTGACAGGGGGACGGGCGTGCGAACGTCCGTCCCCCTTGGCGTATCAGCGCGATAACGCGCACAGTGTGACTTTTGCCAAAAAATCAACTGGGCATATAGGAAATCAAAACACGCTGTGCGCGTTAATCGGCGGGCCCAGGAAAGGGAAGGGGAGAAGAACGTGATCAAGGCGGTTCTCTTTGACATGGACGGCGTGCTGGCGTTCACGGAGGGTTTCTACAACCGGCGCCGCATCCGCTTCCTGCAGGAGCGCGGCTTCCCGGTGGACCCGGACTTCGACGGCACCGGGTCCAACGACGGGGAGATCTGGGAGCGGCTCGTGCCCGGCGACGCGGCGTTGCGCGAGCGCCTGCACCGGGAGTACCGCGCCTACTCGGACGCCCATCCCACGCCCTGGGCGGAGGTGGCAAATCCCCAGGCCCGTCCGGTCTTCTCGGCCCTCAAGGGCGGCGGCCTCATGGTTGCCATCTGCTCGTCCTCGTATCGGTCCCTCATCGAGGAATTCGTGGACCAGGTGGGCGTGAGGGAGCTCGTCGACTTCATCATCTCCGGCGACGAGTGCTCCGCCTACAAGCCCGACCCGGACATCTACCTGCGCGCGATGGATGTGCTCGGCATCGTTCCGCACGAGGCGCTCGTGGTGGAGGACTCTCCCCTCGGCATCGAGGCGGGCGTTGCGTCGGGGGCGCTGACCTGCGCGCTGGTGCCCCCGGCGGGCGTCGAGCTCGACCAGTCGCGTGCGCACCTGCGCGTTCAGCGTCTCGTTGACGTCGTTGACCTGGTTCAGACGCCGGCTTTACATTACATCGCGTGATGCAGGTATGATGTCCCATACAACATGACGAGTTCGACCCCCGGGAAGTGTCACATGGCCACCAGCAAGAGCGCGCCGCTCTACCAGCAGATTTACGATGACATCAAGGGTGCCATCAAGGACGGCACCTACAAGGTCGACGAGAAGATCCCCTCGGAGGCCGAGCTCAGCGAGGAGTACGGCGTGAGCCGCATCACCGTGCGCCGAGCCATCGAGGACCTCTGCGCGGACGGCTACCTCATTAAGATGCAGGGCCGCGGCACGTTCGTGGGCAGGCCTCATATCATGCGGCGCCTTTCGCAGTCCAAGGCGACGAGGAGCTTCTCGGAGATCTGCCGGGAGGCGGGCGTGACCCCGGGCGCCCATCTCATCGAGCGGCAAATCGTGCCCGTTCGCCCCGACGAGCAGGAATTCTTTGGCCTGGGGCCCGACGCCCTGCTCATCTACGTGCACCGCGTCCGCACCGCCGACGGCCTCGGCGTCTGCGACGAGAACATGTTCGTCCCGTACGACGACGGTCGTGACCTGCTGACGCTTCCGCTGGAGGACACGTCTCTGTTTGACGCCATCGAGCAGGCGACGGGACGTCGTCCGGCATCCAATGAGGACTGGAACATCACCGCCGTCAAGGCGACGACTGACCAGGCGTCGCTGCTGGGCATCTCTGTCGGCGATCCGCTGCTGCGCACGCACGTCTCCTTCGTAGACGACGAGGGCCGCCCGGTCTGCATGGGCCGCCACTACTTCGTGGGCAGCCGCTACGAGCTCGCGATCTAAACCTGTTAATTGGGGACAGTCCCCAATTAACAGGTGCACCCTCGCGCTACAATCAGCCGAGAAGAACCCGCCGCCTGTTAACTGGGCGAGCCGTGGGCGGAGGTCCTTCTCGGCGCCCGGCCGCTCGTCTGCCGGGAGGTTGAATGCTCCTAGGCGCTCAGCGGCTCCCCGTACTCCCTGAACATCGCGGCGGAAGTGACGACCCACTGCTTGCCGAACTTCCTCGCGTCGACGCCGGCGACGATTTTTCCGTATGAGACCGCCTTGCGGAGCGTGGATTCGCTGAGTCCCCAGAGGTCGCTCGCATCGGCGAACGACATCAGCCCGTCGAACTCCGTCGTTATGGGCTCGCCATGCTCCCAGATCTCGTCGCAGGAGAGGTCAAGGTCGTCATTCCAAGAGACGCCGTATCCGCCGGCGTCAACCTCGACGTCCTCGAACAAGTGGCCCCTCTTGAGCTCCTGGAAGGCGGCGAATCGCTCGGTGAGTGGCGTCGCATCGTAGAGCTTGGTCGTCCCGTTGGCAAACAGCACGCGCAGGCGAAGGCCGGGAAGGGGCGTCACGTCCTTGATCTTGTGAAACATGGGCAAGCTCCTCTCAGTCCAGCGGGTCGAGCTTCCTGAATTCCTGCGTCTGCCACATCTCGACGAGGGCGTCTCGGTGAAGCCCCATCCATTCACGGACCATGGCGGCGGCCCTTGGGGGAAGATTCCCGTCGAGCAGGTCGCCGGTCCGTATGTCGAACGCGGCCGTGTCGTCCCCGTAGATGGCATGAATGTGCGGAGGGTTGTGCTCCGAGCCAAGAAAGTACATGCGTATGACGATTCCGTAGAAGCGGGCTAGTACGGGCACGGCGCGCTCCAATCTCCAGATTTAGCACAGTATATCACGATATCGTGACAAGATAAGGAGAGGATTCTTCTTCGGGCGATGTGCTCCAGGCACACAGGTGCAGCGTCGTTCCCGCAATAAGCGGGCATTCTTTGTCGATATGCCAATTGGGGACTGTCCCCAATTGGCAGGTGCGTCCAAAATGTCACACGGCCGCATCGCCCCCGTCGCCCCACCTTCCGGTCATGAACTCGGTACGTCTGTAGTTTAAGTACCGAAGCCGTAGGGCGAGAAGAACGACCGATTCGTCTACCTGCGCAAACGCGAGACCCCTAGTCCGGGCGCGCGTTTTAAATACAGACGTACGCGAGTTCGGGGGGCGCGGGCGTGCCATGCCGGCGCCCCGCTCGCGCTACAATCAACCGAGAAGAACCCGCCGCCTGTTAATCGGGGACTGTCCCCAATTAACAGAGAGGAGCCGCGCATGTCCCAGATCGCAGACCGCGTCGACGCCGAGAACGCCGCCCGCCCCGACGCGCCGACCACGCATCCCGAGTTCGACCGGCTCGTGCGCACGATGTGGCGCCTGCGCCAGCCGGACGGCTGCCCGTGGGACCGCGAGCAGACGCACCGCTCCATCACCAAGAACATGGTCGAGGAGGCCTACGAGGCTGTGGAGGCCATCGAGGCCGACGACCGCGCCCACCTCGTGGAGGAGCTCGGCGACGTGCTCGAGCAGGTGGTCCTCCACGCGCAGATCGCCGCCGACGAGGGCTCCTTCACGATCGACGACGTCGTCCGCGAGCTCAACGAGAAGCTCGTGCGCCGCCACCCCCATGTCTTCGGCGAGCACGCCGCAGCCGGCGACGGCGGCGAGGTCCAGGACATCTGGGACGAGGTCAAGGCCGCCGAGCGCGCCGCATCGGGCGAGAAGGACGAGAAGCCCCAGGGTCTTCTCGACAGCGTCCCGCGCTCCCTCCCCGCGCTCATGCAGTGCCAGAAGATCTCCAAGCGCGCGGCCAAGGCGGGCTTCGAGTGGCCCGATGTCACCGGCGTCTGGGACAAGGTCGCCGAAGAGCGCGCCGAGTTCGAGCGCGAGGCGCCCGGCTCCCCGGAGCGCGCGGCGGAGTTCGGCGACCTGCTCTTCTCGCTGGTGAACGTCGCCCGCTGGGAGGGGATTGACGCCGAGGAGGCGCTCGCCGGCGCCAACCGCAAGTTCAGGGCGCGCTGGGCCCGCATGGAGGCGCTGGCCGGGCAGGAGGGCCTCGACCTCGAGCAGGTCGGCACCGACGCCCTCAACGAGCTTTGGGACCGTGCGAAGGCGGAGGAGATGTCCTGACGCGCCCCGCCCGCGCCCGTGCGTCTGGTATAACGGGTGTAAGCGGTGTCGGGCCGCTGCCCCTGCCAGAAACCAAGCCAGAAACGAAACGGGCATGAGCGAAAAAGTCATGGCTGCCTCCCCTCGGGGGCAGAGAAATAAGAGGGCCGCGGCCTCGTCGGCGGGCGTCCGCCGCCCGGCGCGCGGCGGGGTCTCCAGCCGGAAGCCCTCCCGAGCCTCCAAGGCGCCCTCGCGCCTGAGCTCGGCCGGGGAGCGCGCGGCCGGCCTCCTCTACAAGATCGGCGCTATGCGCGTCCCCCTCGTCATCACCGCGATCGTCCTCGTGGTCCTCGCGTCCCTCTACTTCCCCGCGCAGGACCTCTACTGCGCTTGGAGGGAGCAGGGCTCGAAGCAGGCGACGCTCGAGCAGCTCAACGAGAGCATCGACGAGTACCAGGGCGACATCGACCGCCTCCAGACCCGCGAGGGCATCGAGGACGAGGCCCGCAAGCGCGGCTACGTCGAGGACGGCGAGGTCGGAGTGACCGCGGTGGGCCTTCCCGAGGACGAGCAGACCAACGACGAGGACCAGGAGCTGCCGTGGTATCTCGCCTTGGGCGACTTCGTCTTCCAATATCGTGAGGAGCAGTGATGCGACGCGTTGCCTGTATCGACATCGGCACCGTGACCGCGCGGCTAGCCGTGGCGGACGTCGAGGCGGGGTGCGTGCTGCGCCTCGCCAAGCACTCGGAGATCTGCAACCTGGGCGAGGGGGTCGACGCCACGGGGCGCCTCTCTCGGGAGGCCATGGGCCGCGTCGTCGCCTGCGCGCGCGGCTACGTCGACGCGGCGCGCGAGGCGAAGGCCGAGGCGGTC
This sequence comes from uncultured Atopobiaceae bacterium, assembly GCA_944320975.1. GTDB lineage: Bacteria > Actinomycetota > Coriobacteriia > Coriobacteriales > Atopobiaceae > Thermophilibacter. The sequence continues at coordinate 261,092 of CALUJM010000001.1, forward strand.
TGCTGCACGCTCACGAGCGCCGCGCGCGACGCGGAGAATGCCTGCGAGCTGGGCGCCGCTCTGGACTCGCTGGGCCTTGACCCGCTCGTCATCCCCGGCGAGATCGAGGGCGCCCTCACCTTCCTCGGCGTCGCGCGGGACTTCCCCGGTGCGCGCATCCTCGTCGCGGACAACGGCGGCGGCTCGACCGAGCTCGCGCTCGGCTCGCTGCGTCGGGACCGCGTGCTCGACCTGGGCTTCGTTCGCTCCATCGACGTGGGGTGCCGCCGAGTCACCGAGAAGTTCCTCTTGGCATCGCCCCTTCCGTCGCGCGCCGACCTCGAGGCCGCCCACGCCTTCGCCGCGCAGGGCTTCTCACCGGCGATTGAGGAGGGCGGCCTGTTCGCCGCCGGCTCCGACCGCGCCGTCGAGGGCGCTCCCGAGCGCCTCGTGCTGTGCGGGGGCACCGTCACGAGCCTCGTCGCCATCAGCCTCGGGCTCGAGCCCTACGACTCGTCCCGCGTGCACCTCGGCAGGCTCTCGCTCGAGCAGGTCGAGGAGCTCGAGGGCCGTCTCGCGGGCATGACGGTGGAGCAGCGCGCGGAGCTGCCGGGACTGCAGGCAAAGCGCGCGCCGGTCATCCTGGGCGGGGCGGTGGCCATCTCGGAGCTCATGCGCCAGACGGGCTTTGCCGAGCTCATCGCCAGCGAGTCCGATTTGCTCTTCGGCCTTGCCACCACCGCGGCGGCGGCGCTCACCGGCGAGGATTCCCCTGTGATCTGGAAGCCCACGATGCGCCCTCTGCGCTAGGATGGTTCCTGTCGTCCCGGGGGCGTGGCGGAATTGGCATACGCAGGAGACTTAAAATCTTCGGCCGAAAGGATTGTGGGTTCGAGTCCCACCGCCCCTACCAGCGACGTCTTGAGTGCACGGACTCGAACTCGAGAGGGCGCGAGCGTCAAGCGGACGCGGGAGCGTCCGTAGCGAGCGGGCGAGGAGGCCGGAGGCCTCCGAAGCCGGCGCGTTCGCTGTTTTTGCGAACGCGGAGTCCCACCGCCCCTACCAGCGACGTCTTGAGCGGCGGCCCGGCGTTCTTCTCGCCTGGCCTCTGGTATACTTAGCCGCGCGTCCCCATCGTCTAGTGGCCTAGGACATCGCCCTTTCAAGGCGACGACACGGGTTCGACTCCCGTTGGGGGCACCACGAAATCACGGCCCGGACCGCCTTGCGCGGCCCGGGCCTTTTGCGTGCCGGGCGGCGGCCGAGAAGGACCTCGCGCCGGGAAGGGCCTGAGGCCCGCGCGCCTACCAGCCGAGGTCGCGGCTCTCGGCGAAGCGCCGGGCGCTCTCGACGAGCCACTCCTGCCCCTGGCACCAGGGGATGAAGTCGGGGACGTCGGCGATGATGGGCTCCGCCTCGCGCACCGCGAGCACGCTCTCCTCGAAGCTGCAGGCGGGGGCGTCGGGGCGGTCGGGGAAGTAGGCCTCCACGAAGGTGGGCCTCAGCAGGGCGTAGGCCCCGCCCGCGCAGAGCCGGTCGAAGCCGCGCAGGGCCCGCGTGGACGCGCCCATGCGGTCGAGCTTGTAGAGAAGCAGGGTCCGCGCGAGGTGCGACCAGGCGCTCTCCCGCCGGGAGAAGCGCGCGTCGACGGCGTTGAGCTCCCGCTCGTCCTCGAGTCTCGCGCATGCCAGGGCGTAGGTGTGCCTCGCCCCGAGCGGGTCGGTCGGGCACGCGTCCATCACCGAGGCTGCGGCGCTCTGCGCCATGCGGTAGCGCGCCCCGTCCAGGCAGGTGCGGGCCACAGCCGCGCGCAGGCGAAGGTGGGGCCGGTAGAAGACGTCGTCCCAGGCGTCGCCCTCGGGCGGCTCGTCCGAGGCGAAGTCGCGCTCGAGCCCGATGAGCCCCTCGAGCAGCGGGTCGGGGTCAAACTCCGAGGTGAGGAGCTGCATGAGGTTGGCGTCGAGGCTGCTCTCGTCGATCTCGCGGGCGCGCACGCACTCCGCGTGGAGCGCGGAGATCCGGCGGGTGCGCTCGGCCTCGTAGGCGTCGTCGTCGAGCAGGTCGTCGTCGCGGCAGCTCGCCCGATACGCGTCGAGCGCCCGGGCCATCAAGAGCACCGCGCGCTCCATCGTGGTGTCGACGAAGGACTCCGGGTCGGCGCGCACCGCGAGCAGCAGCTCCTGGTAGGCCTCGTCGGAAAGGGGCCCGATCTTCCGGCGCCGCCGGATCGCGCAGCGCTCCACCAGCTCGTCCCAGGCGTTCACGGTCGCTGCACCCCCTCAGAGTCGGGCCGCGAGGGCCCCGCCGCCTCGCGCGCCGCCGCGGGGTCCATGCGCGCGGCCTCGTGCGCGACCCAGGTGCCCAGAACGCCGCGGCCGGCGCGGTCGTTTCCCTCCTGGAGCAGGACGATCCCCTCGCTGACGGCGAGGATGAGCTCGTCCTCGCTGTAGGGGGACACGCGCAGGCGCGCGAACTCCCCGTCGGGGAGCTCGGTCTGGCGGACGAGCGCCCCCACCGCCCCCGGATAGAGGCCGACCAGGCGCTCCAGCCAGGCGCGCGCCCCCGCGAAGTCGCAGCGCTTGTGCGCGAGGGCGACGTGGGAGAGCAAGATCCAGGGGTCGTCGGCGCCGCGCAGCGGGGATATCTCCGCGTAGCGCCGCTCGAGGTCGGCGAGCCCCTCCTCGTCCTCGAGCTTGGCGAGGGCGTAGGCGAGGGTGAAGCGGACGTCGGAGCAGTCGCGGGGGTCGGACGCCAGGAGCTTCTCGGCAGCCTCCGCCGCCACGCGGTTGCGCCCGCAGATGAGCGCCTCCTCGGCGAGCGAGGCCATCCAGCGCCAGTAGGGGCGCATGGCGATGCTCGCGGCAAGGGCGCGCCGCTCCCCCTCGAGCTCGCTCACCGCCTCGTCGCGCGCCTGCTCGCACGAGGCCCGGACCTCCTCGGCCCGGTCCGCGAGGAAGCGGTAGCGGGCGTCGATCGAGGGGGTCTTGGAGGACGAGCGCATGCGAATCGCGTCGTGGCAGGCCGGGTCGAGCGATATGGCCTCGTCGAGCAGGTCCTTGCCCCGCTGGATGAGGCCGGGGGCCTGCTCGTCGGTCGCAAACGGGAGCCGGTAGTCAACGACGTCGGCAGCGAGGACCACGAGGTGGAAGGCGCGGTCGGCGTCGGTCTGCGGGAGGGAGTCGCGGTCCTGGGCGAAGCGCCGGCCAAAGCTCGCGAACGCGCGCGTGGCCGCGACCGGGTCGCCCTGGTCGAGCTCGCGGGCAAAGCGCAGGCTGAGCCGCTGGTAGTCCTCGCGCTGTGGGTTGTGCGCCATCGTGGAAGCTCCTCTCGTCCCTCTATGGTAGCGGAGCCGGCCGGCGCCCGCCGCGTCGCTCGGGGGACCGTTCGCGCGGGGACCGAAAATGCGGTCTGTTGCCAATGCGTTTCTGCTATGCTGTGTGCGGCTCGGGTCATGGAGTTTTGGTGGCCGGGCCGCGGTACTTCTCGTTCGTCGAAAACGGGGGAGATGCCCCCGTTTCAAATCCGTCGCGGGGGCGACGGCAAAGGAATTGGAGGAGTGTTATGGGACGTTTCACCAACCCGCGTGACCTGTACTTCGGCGAGGGCGCCCGCCACGAGGTCAAGAACCTCAAGGGCTCCAAGGCCGTCATCGTCACCGGCGGCGGCTCCATGCGTCGCGGCGGCTTCCTGCAGGACGTCGAGAACGACCTCAAGGAGGCCGGCTTCGAGGTCAAGCTGATCGAGGGCGTCGAGTCCGACCCGTCCGTCGAGACCGTCATGAACGGCGCCGCCGTCATGGCCGAGTTCGAGCCCGACTGGATCATCGCCCTCGGCGGCGGCTCCCCGATCGACGCCGCCAAGGCCATGTGGATCAAGTACGAGTACCCCGAGACCACCTTCGAGGACATGTGCAAGGTCTTCGGCCTGCCCAAGCTGCGCACCAAGGCCCACTTCTGCGCCATCTCCTCCACCTCCGGCACCGCCACCGAGGTCACCGCGTTCTCGATCATCACCGACTACGCCAAGGGCATCAAGTTCCCGATCGCCGACTTCGAGATCACGCCCGACGTGGCCATCGTCGACCCCGAGCTCACCTACACCATGCCCGCCAAGCTCTGCGCTCACACCGGCATGGACGCCCTGACCCACTCCATCGAGGCCTACGTCTCCACCGCCGGCTCCGCCTACACCGACGCCAACGCCCTCTACGCCATGCGTGAGATCGTCGAGTGGCTGCCCAAGTCCTACGCTGGCGACAAGGAGGCCCGTCAGCACATGCACGACGCCCAGTGCATCGCCGGCATCGCCTTCTCCTCCGGCCTGCTCGGCATCGTGCACTCCATGGCGCACAAGACCGGCGCCGCCTTCACCGGCGACCACATCATCCACGGCTGCGCCAACGCCATGTACCTCGGCAAGGTCATCCAGTTCAACTCCAAGGACGCCCGCGCCAAGAGCCGCTACGCCTACATCGCCAAGGAGGTCTTCCACCTCGCCGGCGAGACCGAGGACGAGCTCGTCGCCGCTCTCGTCCAGATGATCCGCGACCTCAACGACAAGATCGACATCCCGCAGGGCATCAAGAACTACGGCAAGGGCGGCGTCAAGGCCGACGAGTCCATCATCGACTACGCCGAGTTCGAGGAGAAGAAGTCCCGTATCGCCGTCGACGCCATCGGCGACGCCTGCACCGGCTCCAACCCGCGCCAGCCCACGCCCGAGGAGATGGAGAAGCTCCTCGAGTGCGTCTACAACGACGTCGACGTGGACTTCTAAGCCATCAGCGAGAAGAACCTCTCGCCCTAGGCGACTCAAAGGGGTCGGGACCTCGTGTCCCGGCCCCTTTTGCGGATGTCTCCGCCTTGTTCGGGAGGCCTTCCTCAAAGAGTAAAAAAACATCCAAAACTGTAGATTATTAAAACTGAAGATTATTTCGAGAAAGATGCCTCATGAAGCACGGGACCGTCGCCGCCACGCCCCGCGCGCTCTTACACGAGCTCGATCTTCTCGACGCCCTCGCGGCTCGTCTCGCGGTAGAGGACGAACTTGCGCCCGATGACCTGCACGAGCTCGGCGCGGCACCGCTGCGCGAGCTCCTCGGCGGCCTCGCGGACGTCCAGGCTCGAGGACTCCAGCACGGAGCACTTGATGAGCTCGCGCGCCTCGAGCGCCTTGTCCGCCTGGTCGACGGTGCCCTCGTTGACGTCTGCCTTGCCGATGATGATCACGGGCTCCAGATGATGCGCCAGGCTGCGAAGCTGCCTGACCTGCCTTCCCTTGAGTGCCACGTCTTCTCCTTCCAAACCCTTCCAAACGCGGACATCCACGATACCCGACATGCGTCGCGCGGGACAGGCCCGTGCCACCTCGCTAGAATGTTCCCCGAAAACGACTCAAGACAAGGGGGAGCGATGGCGGGCGAGAAGGACGGTGCGGTCGCGTTCTTTGACGTCGACGGCACGCTGGTGTGGCACGACGAGGAGAAGGTCGCGAGCGGGGAGAGCGACTTCTCTAAGGACGTTCCGAGCCCTGCCGTCTACGATGCGTTCGACCGCATGCGCGCGGCGGGCAACCTCGCCTTCATCTGCACCGGGCGCCCCACGCCGTTCATCATGGACTCGCTGCGAGCCCTGCGGCCGGACGGCTACGTCGCCTGCGCGGGCGCCTACGTTCAGGTGGGAGACGTCGTCGTCCGCGACGAGCACATCCCGTCCGACCTGCTGCTCGAGACCGCGGAGCGCTTCGTGGCAGCGGGCATCGACGTGACGTTCGAGAGCAACACGATGGGCGTCGAGGTCCGCCCGTCGGGCGCCCCCGCGCACTTCCCCGGCCTGGGGCTCGTCCGCACCGCGGCGGAGCTCGAGCCGTTCCTGCGGGAGCACGCCTACGCCAAGTTCTGCGTGAGCCGCTGCGACCCGGATGCCCTCGAGGGCGTCCGCGCGTTCTGCGAGCGCCACTTCACGATCGCCAACCTGCAGTTCGGCACCTACGAGTTCTCCCCGCGCGGCGTGGACAAGGGGACGGGCATCGAGGCCGCGCTCGCCCATCTCGGCCACGGCAGAAAGGGAACCTTCGCCTTTGGCGACTCGGAGAACGACCTGCCCATGGCGCCCGCCGTCGAGACGTTCGTCGCCATGGCCAACGCCCTGCCCGCGGTCAAGGAGCGCGCCGGCTACGTGACCGATTCCGTGGAGAGGGACGGCGTCCCCGCCGCGCTCGCGCACTTCGGGCTCATCTAGCGCCCCCCCGCGTCCGTCACCCGCACGGCGGGCCGCTCCACCTGAAGTGGCGCCTCACCGCCGCCTGGAAGGCGTCCGCATAGGCCTCGCCCGGCTGGCCGAGAAGAACCAGCAGCGTGTCGCTCTTCCGCGCGTAGCCGCGCGCCACGGCCTCGTCGATCGCCTCCGCGTCCGTGACCACCTCGACCGTGAACCCCTCGAACTCCTCGCGCGCGGCGCCCACGATGAGGCGGCGGTCCCGCGGGTCGCGGCTCTGCTCCACCACGGCGCAGACGTGCTGCTCAGGCGGGAAGAGCAGCTCCCCGTGCCCCTGTACGCCGGACATGAGCAGGCCCTCCTGCACCTCTCGCTCGCGCGCGCCCAGCAGCTCGAGGGTCGCGATCGCGGCGAGCGCGGGGCCCACGTTGAAGATGCCGGGGAGCGGCGCGGCGACGCCGCCCTCCCAGGTGGGGGTATGGGCGACGAACTGCACGTACCCGTACCCGGCGCGCTTGTTGGTGGAGCCCACGTCCGCGAGGAAGCTGCGCGTGGAGAAGCTCAGGCCCCGACCCGTGCCGCGCACGGTGCCCGACCCGCCTGCGCCCAGCACGCAGAGCAGGTCCGTCGAGGGGAGGTCCTTCTCGTCCGCCCCGTCCGAGAGCTCGAGCACGACGTATGAGAGGCCGGCCTCCCGCGCGCGGGCGAGGTGCCCGTCGAGCCTTCCCAGCGCGTTCCGCGCCGCCGCGCCGCGTGCGTACCCGACGCCGTCGTAGACCTCGCGCGCCCCTATCACGCCGACGTGGCGGTAGGGCTCGCCACGGTCGAGGACGCAGCGCAGCATGGTCGAGACGACCGCGCGGTCGTGCTCGCCGGCCACCACCCCGATGACGGTCGGGCGGCCCATCTAGCGCTCGACGGGGTGCGCGCGGTCGTGCTCCTCGACGCCGCGGCGGGCGAGCACGCAGTCGGAGGTGCAGGGGACGTAGCCGTCGCGGGTGTGCTGGCGGGTCTCGTGGCCCTTGGCGAGGAGCAGGACGACGCTGCGCCGGCCCTCCGCCAGCTCGAAGGCGCGCCGCGCGGCCTCCTCGCGGTCCACGACGATCTCGTGGGGGAACCCCTCCGGGAGCGCGCGCTCCATCTCGCGGCAGATGTCGAGCGGGTCCTCGGTCCAGGGGTCGTCCGAGGTGAGGACCACGTAGTCGGCATAGCGCGCGGCCACCTCGGGAAGGTCGCGGCGGCGCTCGAGGGCCTTGCCGCCCACGGCGCCAAAGACGGCGATGACCTGCGCCCCGGAGAAGCAGTCGGAGACCGCGGAGAGAAGCGACTCAAAGGCCAGGCGGTTGTGCGCGTAGTCCACGATGGCGGTGAGCTGGCGGTCCTTCGAGCGGTAGAACTCCATGCGCCCGGGGACGCGCGTCGCGGCGAGGCCGCGCGCGATGGCGTCGGGGCCGATGCCCAGCAGGTGCGCGCAGAGCGCCGCGGCGAGTGCGTTGGAGACGCTGAAATCGCCCGGGAACGGCAGCGAGACGCGCCGCTCCCAGCCGTCCAGGTGCATCGTGAAGGAGATGCCCTCCTCGGAGGGGACGAGCTCGTCGGCCCAGGCGTCGGCCTCGGCGCGCCCCACGCCAAAGGTGAGCGTGCGCTCTGCCGCCGACGCCGCCTCGAGGATGCGCCCGACGTGGTCGGAGTCGAGGTTCGCGACCGCGGTGGCGCACTGCGAGAAGATCTTGAGCTTGGAGGTGAAGTAGTCCTCGAAGTCGGCGTGCTCGACGGGGGAGATGTGGTCGAGCCCGATGTTGAGGAAGCAGGCCACGTCGAGGTCGACCCCGTAGCTGCGGTCGTACTTGAGGGCCTGGCTGGACACCTCCATGACCATGGCGCGGAGGCGGGAGTCGCGCGCGCACGCCAGGTGGCGCCAGAGGTCGGGCGCCTCCGGCGTCGTGTTTCTCGAGGGCTCGTCTGTGACGCCGTCGTAGGTCTCGACGGTGCCGATCATGCCGCAGGACCGCTCGCCGCACGCGGCGTCCACGATGGTGCGCAGCATGTAGGCGGTGGTCGTCTTGCCCTTGGTCCCGGTGATGCCCACGACGGGCAGGTCGCGGTCGGGCCGGCCGAAGGCCTGCGCCGAGCACAGGGCCATGGCGCGCCTCAGGTCGGAGGTGACGAGGGCGGGGGTGCCGGGGGCCACGCGGGAGAGCTCCGCCGCGCGCGCCTCGTCGCAGAGGTAGGCGACGGCGCCCGACGAGAGCGCGCCCGCGAGGAACTCCGGGCGGAAGGCGGCGCCCTTGCAGACGAAGAGCTCGCCCGCCGAGACGGACCTCGAGTCGCAGGACGCCCCGCAGACGGCGACGTCCGCACCTGGCGCGCCGGAGATGAGGATGCCCGCCTTCTCCAGGGTGCCGGCGAGCTCTGCAAGCGTAGTCGTGTTCATGGCATACAGTATAGGCGTGCGCGCGCCGCGCGGACCGCTCGCGGGAAGCGGGCCGGCCGACGCCGCCGCCCGAAACGCCCTGCGCCCAGAGAGGGGACCGCCATGAAGCTCGTCATCGCATCAGACATCCACGGCGCCGCCGACGCCTGCGCCCGCCTCATGTCCGCCATCGAGGCGGAGAGCCCCGACCGCGTGGTTCTTCTCGGCGACCTGCTCTACCACGGACCGCGCAACGACCTGCCCGCGGACTACGCCCCCAAGCGCGTGATCGAGATGCTCAACTCCATCGCCGAGCGCGTGATCGCCGTGCGCGGCAACTGCGAGGCCGAGGTCGACCAGATGGTCCTCAAGTTCCCGTGCATGGCCGACCACAACATCTTGGTGGACCCCGCCGCGGACGGCGGCCCGTACACGCTCTTCCTCACGCACGGGCACGTCTACGGCCCCGGCTACCACAACAGCGTCGACGCGTGGCCCGCGCTGCCCGGGCGCTCGGCGCTGGTGTACGGCCACACCCACATCAAGGTGAGCGAGAAGGACGAGGGGCACGGCGCCTGGGTCTTCAACCCGGGCTCGGCGGGCATCCCCAAGGACGGCACGGCCAGCTACGGCGTCTACGAGGGCGGGCGCTTCGAGCATCGCCTGCTGTAGGGCCAGCACGGCGCCGGGACGGCGTGCGGCCGCACGTTCCTCTCGCCTGCCACCTCAACTCCACACGTCAAAAAATCTCATATGTGGAGACTTAGATAATGTATAGAATCGAAGCGCATGGGGGATAAACTCCACCGTACAGAAAAGGAAACACGCGAGAGGGGCGGCCGCAGGGCGCCCCACGCAGGAAAAGGAGAGCAACCATGGGCAAGATTCTTGGTATCGACCTGGGCACCACCAACTCCGCGATGGCGGTCCTCGAGGGCGGCGAGCCCACGATCATCGTCAACGCCGAGGGAGACCGCACCACCCCGTCCGTCGTGGGCTTCCGCTCCGACGGCGACCGCATCGTCGGCAAGGCGGCCAAGAACCAGGCCGTCACCAACCCCACCAACACCGTCTTCTCGATCAAGCGCTTCATGGGCCGTCGCTACGACGAGGTCGGCTCCGAGCTCAAGACCGTCCCGTACAAGGTCAAGCCCGGCGTGGGCGGCCGCGCGGTCGTGGAGATCGAGGGCGAGGACTTCACCCCGGAGCAGATCAGCGCCATGATCCTCTCCAAGATGAAGGCCGACGCCGAGAAGTACCTCGGCGAGCCCGTCGCCGACGCCGTCATCACCGTCCCCGCCTACTTCAACGACGCGCAGCGCCAGGCCACCAAGGACGCCGGCAAGATCGCCGGCCTCAACGTCCAGCGCATCGTCAACGAGCCCACCGCCGCGGCCCTCGCGTACGGCCTCGACAAGAAGGGCATCGACCAGAAGGTCCTGGTCTTCGACCTCGGTGGCGGCACCTTCGACGTGTCCCTGCTCGACCTCGCCGACGGCGTCGTGGAGGTTCTCGCCACCAACGGCGACAACCACCTCGGCGGCGACGACTGGGATCAGCGCGTCATCGACTGGATGGCCGACAAGTTCCAGTCCGACAACGGCATCGACCTGCGCAAGGACCCGATGGCCCTGCAGCGCCTGAAGGAGGCCGCGGAGAACGCCAAGAAGGAGCTCTCCTCCGCCCAGCAGGCCCAGATCAACCTGCCCTTCATCACCGCCGACGCCACCGGCCCCAAGCACCTCGACTACACGCTGACCCGCGCCGAGTTCGAGCGCATCACGCGCGACCTGCTCGACCGCTGCAAGGGCCCCGTCACCAAGGCCCTGCGCGACGCCAACCTGCAGCTCTCCGAGGTCAACGAGGTCATCCTCGTGGGCGGCTCCAGCCGCATGCCCGCGGTGCAGGAGCTCGTCAAGCAGATGACCGGCAAGCAGCCCAACATGTCCGTGAACCCGGACGAGGTCGTCGCCGACGGCGCGGCCGTCCAGGGCGGCGTCCTCACCGGCGACGTCTCGGGCATCCTGCTGCTCGACGTCACGCCGCTGTCGCTGGGCGTCGAGACCATGGGCGGCGTCATGACCAAGATGATCGACCGCAACACCACGATCCCCACGTCCAAGACCGAGATCTACTCCACGGCGGCCGACAACCAGACCTCCGTCGAGATCAACGTCCTGCAGGGCGAGCGCGAGATGGCCGCGGACAACAAGTCCCTCGGCAAGTTCAACCTGACCGGCATCCCGGCCGCCCGCCGCGGCGTGCCGCAGATCGAGGTCACCTTCGACATCGACGCCAACGGCATCGTGAAGGTCACGGCCAAGGACAAGGCCACCGGCAAGAGCCAGCAGATCACCATCTCCGGCTCCACCGCCCTCTCCGACGACGAGGTCGACCGCATGGTCAAGGACGCCGAGGCCCACGCCGAGGAGGACAAGAAGCACAAGGACGAGATCGAGGTCCGCAACCAGGTCGACTCGCTGGCCTACTCCACCGAGCAGACCATCAAGGACCTGGGCGACAAGGTCCCGGCGGATATGAAGCAGCAGGCCGAGGACGCCGTGGCCGAGGCCAAGAAGGCGCTTGACGGCACCGACGTGGACGCCATCCGCGCCGCCGGCGACAAGCTCCAGGAGGTCGGCCACAAGCTCGCCGAGGTCGTCTACTCCGCCACCCAGGAGGACGCCACCGCCGGTGCCGGCGCGCAGGGCGGCTCCGCCGATGACGTGGTGGACGCCGACTACGAGGTCGTGGACGACGACAAGAACAACTAGTTCGCGGCGGCCGTACGCAACGGATTGAGAACGGGGGCGGCCACGGCTTCGCGGCCGCCCCTCGTGCAAAGAGGACCGTGCAAAGGGGACAGTCACTTTTGCACGTTGAGCAGTTCGAGGAGGGTGACGTGAAAGTGCCCATCGAGGTAGAGGACGAGAAGAACGAGGCCGTCGAGCCGGAGGCCGCTGTCGAGCCGGATGTCGAGGAGCTGGACGAGGACGCCGAGGAGCGTGCCCGCGTGGAGGCCGCCATCCGTGCCGGCGAGGAGGCCGCCGAGCGCGAGCTCGCCGCCGACGCCAGCAAGATTCGCGAGGAGCGCGACGAGCTGCAGAAGAAGCTCGCCGACGTCGAGGACCAGATCGAGGCCGCCAAGAAGGAGGCCTCCGAGGCCACGGAGCGCATGCTGCGCCTCCAGGCCGACTGGGAGAACTATCGCCGTCGCACGGCGGCGGAGCGCCTTGCCGAGAAGGAGCGTGCCGCCGAAGGCCTGGTCACGAGCCTTCTGCCCGTGATTGATGACATCGAGCGCGCTATCGAGCATGCCGGTGCCACCGACGAGAACGAGCAGCTCAAGCAGTTCGTCGACGGCGTCTCGGCCGTCCACGCCAAGATGCTCGCGGTTCTCGCCAAGGAGGGCGTCGAGCCCATCGACCCCGCCGGGGAGCCCTTCGAGCCCCTCGCGCACCAGGCCGTCGGCCGCGTCGAGGACAAGGACGCCTACGACGAGACCGTGGCGCAGGTCTACCAGAAGGGCTATCGCATGGGCGACAAGGTCATCCGCACCGCCATGGTGACGGTGACCTATGGCGGACCCAAGCGCCCCGCCGAGGAGGAGTAGCGCCGCAGGCGTGCAAAGGGGACAGTCACTTTTGCACGCCCACGGGTTCGTTGACCAGCGTGCAAAAGTGACTGTCCCCTTTGCACGCCACTTAGCAGAAAGGGGGCTCGTGCGACATGGCAAACAAGCGAAGCTACTACGACGTACTGGGCGTCAAGCGCGACGCCTCTGACGACGAGATCAAGAAGGCCTTCCGCAAGCTCGCCGCCAAGTACCACCCCGACGCCGGCGGCGACGAGCAGAAGTTCAAGGAGGTCAGCGAGGCCTACACCACCCTCTCCGACCCCCAGAAGCGCCGCGAGTACGACCAGCTGCTCATGTTCGGTGGCATTCCCGGCGCCGACTTCGGCGGCTCGGGCGGCCGCGGGCGCTACACCTACACCACCAACGTGGGCGGCGACTGGTCCGACATCTTCAACAACATGCGCGGCGGCGACGGCTTCGGCGGGTTCGACTTCTCGTCGATCTTCGGCGGCGCTGCCGGCGCGCGGGCGGCGGGCAACCGCCCGACCAAGGGAAGCGACCTCACGATGTCCGTCGACGTGACGGCAGAGGAGGCTTTCCGCGGCGCCACGCGCAAGGCCACGTACCGTGTGCCCTCGACCGGCGAGGAGCAGACGCTCACCATCAAGATCCCGGCAGGCGCCGTGGACGGCGGAAAGCTCCGCTACCGTGGCCGCGGCGAATACGGCACCAACGGCGGCGACCGCGGCGACCTCGTGATCACCACGCACGTCGCGGAGCACCCGCTCTTCAAGCGCGACGGCGCGGACGTGCGCATGGACCTGCCCATCAGCGTATACGAGGCCGCCCTCGGCGCGACGGTGGACGTCCCCACGCCCGACGGCACCGAGGTGCGCCTCAAGGTGCCCGCGGGCACGCAGGACGGCAAGACGTTCCGCTTCCGCGACATGGGCGCCCCCAACGTCAAGCGCAAGGGCGCGCGCGGCGCGCTGTACGTCACCGTGCGCGTGAAGGTCCCCACGGGGCTCGGCAAGAAGGAGCGCGACTCGCTCGAGGCGCTGCGCGACGCGGACACGCGCGACTATCGCGAGGAGGTCAACCGCTATGGCACGAGGGCGTGACGAGGCGAGCGAGGGCACGGGGCGCGATAAGCCGCTCTATATGATCAGCGTCGCCGCCGAGCTCACGGGCATGCACCCGCAGACCCTGCGCGTCTACGAGCAGAAGGGCCTCGTCACGCCCGGGCGCTCGCGCGGCAACACGCGCCTGTACTCGCAGTCCGACATCGACCGGCTCAACCTCATCTCCAAGCTCACCGACGAGGGCATCAACCTCGCCGGCGTCGTGCGCATCCTCGACATGCGCGAGCGCATGCTCGAGCGCGAGGACGAGCTGGAGCGGCTGCGCCGCCGGGTCCGCGAGCTCGAGGACGAGGTCCACGAGTACAAGATGCAGGAGAAGATCACCGCGCTCGCCCGCTACGACAGCGCTGGGAGCCCCGAGCAGGTCATGCGCCGCCTGCTGCTGGGCGGCGCCCCCGAGCCCGCCGAGAAGGACGGGGAGTAGCGCGCCCTTCTCGCCCTCCGGGCGCGCGCATTCGATCGAAGCCCTTGCGCGGCCCCATGCAGATGGGGCCGCGTTCTTATCGCCCCGCGCTTCTTGCCCTCGACACGGTCCGTGCAGAACGGGTCGCGAAGTCCGCCGCGGACCCAAATCCGGATTTGGGTCCGCGGCGAGGGCGGCGTGCGAGGGCCATGGTTCTTGTCGATTAAGGTCTTTACTTCGCGGATTATCGTCCGGCTTAGAGGGGTCCTGACGGTCGAGAAGTGCCCGCTACTTCGGACCCAAATCCGGATTTGGGTCCGAAGGCGAGGCGGTCGCCGGGTCCGGCTGATTTTATAGACGAAGAACTTTGCCCTGGAGTTAATCTCTCAGTCGGGACACGTCACATCTGTCGAGAAGTGCCCGCCGCTCCGGACCAAAAACCGGATTTGGGTCCGCCGCCAACGCAGATCAGGATTTGACCGCGGCGGCACGGCGGCATGCAGCACCCCCGCAGCCTCCTGCGGCACCCCTCGCGGCGCAGGGGCCTGGAGAGAACCCCGCACCGCCCACGTTCTTCTCGCTAGCGCGTAGAAAATCTATCATGTAGACGCTTAGATTTGCGTATAAGCCCCAGCTCCCGGGGAACAATAGACGTTGATAAACAACGGACCCAAGAAGGGGGCAACTATGAGACTCGACAAGTGGGCCGTGACGGCCCAGGAGGCGCTGCAGGCTGCCGTCGGCATCGCGACCGACGCCAACGCCGGGCAGCTCATGCCCGTTCACGTGCTCAAGGCGCTTCTCAGCTCCGGCGAGCACAACATCCGCGCCATCATCGAGCGCGTCGGCGCCGACCCCGCCTCCATCGAGGCGCAGGTCGACGACGCCATCGCGCGCCAGCCGCAGGTCAGCGGCGACACCGCCCAGATGGGCATGGCCGACGCCACGGTGCGCGTGGGCAACGCCGCGGAGAAGCTCGCCGCAAAGATGGGCGACTCCTACGTCACCTCCGAGCACCTGCTCTGCGCGCTCGCTGACGACAAGACCGACGCCGGCTCCGTCCTCAAGGCCGCCGGCGTCACGTCAAAGCGCGTCGAGGAGGCCTACGACGCCCTGCGCGGCGACGAGCGCGTGACCAGCCAGGACTCCAAGCCGGAGTTCGAGGCGCTCGAGAAGTACGGCCGCAACGTGACCGACCTCGCCCGCCAGGGCAAGCTCGACCCCATCATCGGCCGCGTCGAGGAGATTCGCCGCACCATCCAGGTGCTCAGCCGCCGCACCAAGAACAACCCTGTGCTCATCGGCGAGCCGGGCGTGGGCAAGACCGCTATCGTCGAGGGGCTCGCCCAGCGCATCGTCAACGGCGACGTGCCGTCCACCCTGCGCGACAAGGACCTCGTCGAACTCGACATGTCCGCGCTCGTCGCCGGCGCCAAGTACCGCGGCGAGTTCGAGGACCGCCTGAAGTCCGTGCTCAAGGAGGTCGAGAAGTCCGACGGGCGCATCATCCTGTTCATCGACGAGCTCCACACCATCGTGGGCGCGGGCGCCACGGAGGGCTCGATGGACGCCGGCAACATCCTGAAGCCGGCCCTCGCGCGCGGCACGCTGCACGCCATCGGCGCCACCACGCTGGACGAGTACCGCAAGTACATCGAGAAGGACGCGGCGCTCGCACGCCGCTTCCAGACCGTCATGGTCTCCGAACCCACCGTGGAGGACACGATCTCCATCCTGCGCGGCATCAAGGACCGCTACGAGCAGCACCACCGCGTGCGCATCACCGACGCTGCGCTGGTCTCCGCCGCGGACCTCTCCAACCGCTACATCTCCGACCGGTTCCTCCCGGACAAGGCCATCGACCTCGTCGACGAGGCGGCGAGCCGCCTGCGCATGGAGCTCGACTCCATGCCGGCCGACATCGACGCCGTGGACCGCCAGCTCACGCAGATGCAGATCGAGGAGCAGGCCCTCATGAAGGAGGAGGACGCCGCCAGCAAGGAGCGCCTCGAGGCGCTGCGCGGCGAGATCGCCACCACGCGCGAGAAGCTCGACGGCATGAAGGCCAACTGGGAGAACGAGAAGGGCGCGATCGACCGCGTCCAGGACCTCAAGTCCCAGATCGAGGAGGCCAGGACCGAGATGGAGCGCGTGACCCGCGAGGGCGACCTCGCGCGCGCCTCCGAGCTGCGCTACGCCACCATCCCCGGCCTCAAGCGCGAGTACGATGAGGCGGAGGCGACGCTCACCGCCAAGCAGGAGGCCGGCGGCCTTCTCAAGGAGGAGGTCACCACCGAGGAGATCGCAGAGGTCGTGAGCTCGTGGACGGGCGTGCCGGTCTCCAAGATGATGCAGGGCGAGATGGACAAGCTCAAGAACCTCGAGTCCGAGCTGCACAAGCGCGTGATCGGCCAGGACGAGGCCGTGTCCGCCGTCGCGGCGGCCGTGCGCCGCAGCCGCGCGGGCCTCTCCGACCCCAACCGGCCCATCGGCAGCTTCTTCTTCCTCGGCCCCACCGGTGTGGGCAAGACCGAGCTCGCCAAGGCGCTCGCCGAGTGCCTGTTCGACGACGAGCGCGCGCTCGTGCGCATCGACATGTCCGAGTACATGGAGAAGTTCAGCGTCCAGCGCCTCATCGGCGCGCCCCCGGGATACGTGGGCTACGACGAGGGAGGCCAGCTCACAGAGGCCGTGCGGCGCCGCCCGTACTCCGTGATCCTGCTCGACGAGATGGAGAAGGCGCATCCCGACGTCTTCAACATCTTGCTGCAGGTGCTCGACGACGGCCGCCTCACGGACGGCCAGGGCCGCGTGGTGAGCTTCAAGAACACGATCATCATCATGACCTCCAACGTCGGCAGCCAGTTCATCGCCGGCGTGAACGCCTCGAGCGACCCCGACGAGGTCCAGCGCCAGGTCAACGACGCCCTGCGCCAGACCTTCAAGCCGGAGTTCCTCAACCGCATCGACGACGTCGTGGTCTTCCACGCCCTCGGCCTCGCCGACATCGAGAAGATCGTGGACATCCAGCTGCGCGACGTGCGCGAGCGCCTCGACCGCGACCGCATCCAGCTCGAGCTCACGCCGAGCGCCAAGCAGTCGCTCGCGCTCGACGGCCTCGACCCGGTCTACGGCGCGCGCCCGCTCAAGCGCCTCATCCAGCGCCAGGTCGTGGACTCCGTCGCCAACCTCATCATCGACGGCAGGCTCGGCGAGGGCGACGTGGTGCGCGTGGACGTGGGCGACGACGACCGCCTCTTCGCCGCGCGCGACGACGCGGCGTCGGAGCGCCGGCGCGCCTCGGGCGACGCGCCCTCTGCGGACGACGAGCCGATCGAGCCCGACGCGATGGAGTAGCGCTTCCGGCCTCAGCGGGGGCGAAGGGGGTTCCCTTCGCCCCCTTTGTCGTGTCGCTCGCGGTCGCGAGCGGGTAGGATAGAGCTACGTTCAACGACGGGTTGGGGGAGGCATGGCAATCTCAGACGAGAAGAACGAGCAGGTCGCGGGCGACGAGACCATCGCGATGCCTCCCGACCGTGCCGCCGACCCCGACGCGACCGTCGCCGCCGCGGCGGGCGGACCGGACGACCCCGACGCCACCCGTCTCGCCGACTCGGACGACCCCGACGCCACCCGCCTCGCCGACGAGGCGCCCACGCGAGCGGTTGCTCCCGACGACCTGCCCACCATCGTGGTGCCGCATGCCGCCGATGGCGGCGGCGCGGCCGCGCCGTCCGACGGGCTCGACGCGATGGACGACCCCTACTACGCCGCGCCGACGCCCGACGACCTCACCTCCGCCCGCGCCCCCGTCTCCATACCCTCGCCGGTCCAGAGCCTGCCCGAGCGCCGTCGGCGCCTGCCGCGCTGGGCGGCGGCGCTGCTGGTCCTCGTCCTTCTCGCCGCCGCGGGCTTTGGCGCCTACTGCACCTACGAGCAGGAGCTCTGGGGCGGCAAGACCGTCCCCAACGTGGTGGGCATGACGCAGGAGGACGCCACGAGGACCCTGGAGGAGCTGGGCTTCGCGGTCTCGGTCGACGCCGTCGCGTCTGACGAGAACCTCGGCCAGGTCCTCGGTTGCGATCCCGTCCCCGGCACGAGGGCCGACCCTTCCGAGGGCGCCACGATCAGCGTCGCATCCGAGCGCGTCATCCCCCGCGTCGTGGGCCTGAGCGAGGAGGCGGCGCGCGAGGCGCTCATCTCCGCCGGCGCCCAGAGCATCCAGGTGGACTCCCAGGGGTCGAGCCAGCCGGCGGGCACCGTGCTGTCCGTGTCCCCCGAGGAGGGACAGCCGTTCGTCTCGGGCGAGCAGGTGACGCTCGTCGTCGCCCGCGCCTTCACGGTGCCGGACGTCCTGGGCATGTCCCTGCAGGACGCGCAGGCGACCCTTTCCGAGGGCGGCTTCTCGAGCAGCGTCACCTACGTCGAGTCCACCGACGCCCCGGACACCGTGACCGACACCTCCCCCTCAGTGGGCTCCGAGGTCGCCGAGGGCGCGACGATCGAGCTGATGGTCGTCGCGACCTATCCCGACGAACCCGCCGACCTTCTCGCCTACTTCGACATCTCCCCGCAGGCGCTCGCCAGCTACCTGGAGGACGAGGGCTTCTCCCTGAAGTACGGTGAGATCTACGCCTCGGGCGGCAACGCGCACGCGGCCTACGAGGGGCCCGACGGCGAGCTGCTGCAGATCAGCAACTATCCTGAGACGGGGCAGTATGCCGAGGGCTCCCAGACCGACGTGCTCTCCAGGGGAGCCGGCGTCGGCGGGATCCGCTACGCGTTCTCGCGGGAGACCCTGCCCGAAGGAGGCGACAGCCTCTCCGAGGCCGGCATCCGCGCAATCATGGACGCCTGCGGGCTCGAGAACCTCCTCGACACCTGTACCCAGGACGACATCGTGATGCCGCAGGAGGAGAAGGTCCCGGCGGACGAGGGCGATAAGGACGATAAGGACGATAAGGACGGCGGCTCCGACGAGGAGCGCGCCCCGGAGGCCGACAAGGACGACGAGGCCGAGGCCGAGCCGGAGACGCCGCGGTTCATCTGCGGGTACGGCCGGCAGGGCTCCTACACCTGGGCCGTCGTCATCGGCGGCTACGAAGGCAGGACGAGCGTCGTGGCGATCGTCGCCCCGACGGAGCACTTCGACGCCATAGACCTGTCGAAGCACGACGGGAACCTCTGCGACTACATTGCCTACGTCGACCTCTATGCGGAGTGATGAGGATGGATGAGAAGAAGGACCGCCGCGCGGCCGAGAAGGACGAGCGGGAGGCGGCGAGCGAGTTCCTGCGCGCCGAGAACGAGGATGACGACGGGTACGACCCCTACTCCGACCGCAGGCCGGAGCCCGAGCCGCTCTTCGAGCGCGACCCCTGGTCCTAGACCGTGGCGCCCCAGTTCGCCTGCATGTAACCCCAGAGGTAGTAGACCACGACGGCGAGCAGCGCGAGCACGACGACGAGGGCGAAGAACGTCTTCACACGCGTCTTGCGTTCCCTCGAGACGAAGATGTCGCGCCTGCCCTTGGGGATCTCGAGGTACTGCCCGTAGTGGAGGTCGCGGCGGAGCTGCTGGCTCTCGGCGCGGGAGCGGCGGTACGCACGGCCCGAGAGGGCGCTGCCGCCCACGGTGTAGTCGGAGTCGTGGGTGAAGGGGATGGATCCCTCGTCATCCTCAGCAAGGTCGTCGATGGGCTCGACGCTGCGGTGCGCGGGGCGCTTTCGCACGTAGGGGGTAGGGCCAGGCGTGGCGGCGGGGCTCGTCCCCGCGCCCTGGGAGCCGACGTTGTCCAGCTCGTTGACGTTGGCCATGATGCCTCCGGTTACGGTTGCGGTCAGCAATGCATAGATTCTATTCCACCGGGGGACTTCATGCCCCCCTCCCCGTGAAACTATACAAAGCGTAAGAAAAGACGGGGGCGGCGCTTCAGCAATATCTAAGTCAAAGAGGCTTAGATATGATGAGTATGTGTCGCTAAGAAAAAGCGGCTTCGTGCGTATAGGACGGCCCGTTCGGGGAACAAGAAGAAGTGAGCAACAGGTGCTCGGCACCGCATCACAAGGGAGTGATCGATTATGGCAAGCATGGTTCCTTACGATCGTTACACGCGCGCACTCCGCAACTGGCCGTTTGACGCGCTCGACAGCTTCTTCGACGCGCCGTTCGCGCCGCTCTCCTCCACGGCGTCCAGTTTCAAGATGAACGTCGAGGACGCGGGCGACAAGTACGTGGTCTCCGCGGAGCTGCCCGGCGTCAAGCGCGAGGAGATCGACGTCGAGCTCAACGAGGGCCGCCTCTCCATCTCCGTCGAGAAGAAGGAGACCGAGGAGGAGAAGGGCAAGAACTACCTCTACAAGGAGACCTCCGACTGGAGCGCCACGCGCGGCGTCTACCTCAAGGACGCGGCGGTCTCCGGTCTCACCGCCAAGCTCGAGGGCGGCGTCCTCACGGTGAACGTCCCCAAGCAGGTCGAGAAGGCCAACGTCACCAAGGTCTCCATCGATTAGCGTTTCTCGCAAGAGGCGACTCAGCGGGCCGGAACCTTCGGGTTACGGCCCGTTTTTGCGCCTGGCGGCGGTGACAATTAGGACAGGTTCAATTGTCACACGCCTTCGGTGTGACAATTGAACCTGTCCTAATTGTCACCGCCGCCAGGCACCCTACCACACGGTGAGCGGCCAGTCCTGGGCGGCGCAACAGATCGTGAGGCGTCCGTCGGGCGCGCGCGCCTCGGGACGTCCGTCCTCGTCGGCGCCGACCACGGCTCCCACGGCTGCGGCAAGCATTCGCACGCAGACGCTCGGGCGGTTGTTCTCCTGCGAGAGGTGCATCGCGACGACGGTCTCGGTGTCCTCGCCCACGAGCTGCTCCAGCGCTGCGGCGGCCTGGGCGTTGGAGAGGTGTCCCGTCGGCCCCGCCACGCGCGCCTTGAGATAAGAGGGGTAGTCGCCCGTCGCGAGCATGTGCTCGTCATGGTTTGACTCCAGGGCGAGAATCCGCGCGTCCGCGAGGGCCTCCAGCGCCTCGTCGCCGAGCTCGCCGGTGTCCGTGCAGAAGCCGAGGGCGTCGTCTTCCGTGGAGAAGCGCAGGCCCACCGGGTCGGCAACGTCGTGCGAGGTGGGGAAGGTCCGCACGCGCATGCCCGCCAGCTCGAACTCGTCCGAGTGCCCCACGAGCTCGAAGGGCAGCTCTGCGAGGTAGCGCCGTGCCCCGGCCGTACCCGCCGTGGCAAAGAGGGGGCCGTCAAAGCGGTTGCAGAACACCGTGAGCCCACCGACGTGGTCGGAGTGCTCGTGGGTGAGGATCACACCCACGATGCGCTCTGCGTCCACGCCGAGCTCGTCCGCCCTGCCGAGAAGTGCGCGCCGCGAGAGCCCGTCATCCACGAGCACCAGGCCGCCCGGGCCCTCCACCAGGGCGGCGTTGCCCTTCGAGCCGCTCGCGAGCACGTGCAGATGGATCTCGGGGGTCATGGGTGTCCTCTCGCTGGCGTATGGACGGTGGCGTCCTCTGAGATGGTAGCGGTTTGAAATAAATGATGGAGGGTATAATCATATGCATAGAGATACATACGATTGGAGGCATCATGAGAAGCTGCACGGTCGCCGAGCTGGCACGTGGGGCAAGTGCCATCTGCTCCGATCGCGAGAGCGTCGTCGTCACCAACAACGGGCGTCCTCAGAACGTGATAATCAACATCTCTGACCTCGACTTTGATGACGCGGTTGACATAGCGCGCGAGGCCCGCGCCGCCAGCGCGTTGGCCCGGATGAGAAGGTCCTCCGTCGCCTCCGGGCTCGACGAGATCTCTGACGAGGAGATTGACGCTGAGGTCGCGGCCGTGAGGGCAGCTCGATGAGATGGCTGCTTGACACCAACGTCGTGGTCTCCGCGCTCCTCAAGCCGCTCTCCGTGCCCGCCCGCCTCCTCGACCTCGCCTTGTCCGGTCACATTGAGGTCGTGGTGAGCAACGAGCTGCTTGCTGAGTACCGCGAAGTCCTCCTACGCCCCAAGTTTCGCTTCTCCGAGGGGGATGTCGACGCCGTGCTCGAGCTGATGCGCTCCCGTGCCATCAGCGTGGTCCCCGTTCCCCAGCCGGTAACCACCCCCGACCCTAAGGACCAGTTCGTCATCGATCTCGCGGCGACTTCGGGGGCGGTTGTGGTCACGGACAACACCCGTCATTTCGAAGGGTTTCCGCGCGTGGTTACGCCTGCAGAGGCGCTCAGTCTGTTGAGGAGAGCATAGATGCCGAGCGTCTCTCGCCGATATGCAGCGACGACAAGTCGCTTCGACCGTCCGAGCGGCCGCGTGGACGAGGGGCTGGCCGCCCCGGTCGTGCTCATGGTCTCGGGCGGCGCGGACTCGACGGCGCTGCTCGTCCTGGCGGCCACCTCGACGCTCGACATCGATGACGGCCGCGGCCCCTCCCGCGTCGCGCGGGAGCGCCTCCACGTGCTGCACGTCAACCACGGCCTGCGCGGACTCGACGCCGAGGAGGACGAGGAGTTCGTGCGCGACCTCGCCGGGCGCTATGGCATCCCCTGCACCATCCGACGCATCGACGTGGCCGAGCGCGCCGCGCGCTCGGACGGCAACGTCGAGAGCGCGGGGCGCGAGGCGCGCTACGCCGAGGCGGCGCGCCTGGCGAACGAGCTCTCGGAGAAGTTCGGAACGGCACGCTCGGCCGCGCGCATCCTCACGGCGCACACCGCCGACGACCGCGCCGAGACCTTCTTCATGAACGCGATCAGGGGGACGGGGGCGGCCGGCCTCTCGTCGATCCCGCGCCGCCGCAACCGCATCGTGCGCCCGCTGCTCGACCGCACCCATGCGGAGCTCTGCGACCTGCTCCGGATGAGGGGGGTCGTCTGGCGCGAGGACGCGACCAACGCGGACACGCGCTACCTGCGCGCCTTCGTCCGCCACGAGGTGATGCCCGTGGCGCTGAGCCGCAACCCGCGCGTGGTTTCGAGCCTCTCCACCACCTGCGACATCCTCTCGGATGAGGACGCCTACCTCACCTCGGTCGCCGCCCGCGCGCTGCGGGATCTCACGCGGGGGGAGGGAGAGGGCCTGGTCGTGCTCGATGCGAACAGGCTCGCCGCAACCGAGGTGGCCGTCGCCCGCCGCGTGGTCCGCGCCGCCATCCTCTCCGTTTGCCCCGAGGCCCGGCTCGAGGCGCGCCACGTGGCGTCGGTCCTCGCGGCCGTCGCCGCCCGCGGCGGCTCGACCAACATCCCGCTCGGTGCGGAGGCGCGCGTCGAGCACGGTCTTCTCGCCATCAGGGCGCGGACTGACGGCTCGTCGCTCACGCCCTCCTGGCTCGAGGTCCCCGGCAGGCTCGAGCTGCCGGACGGCCGCGTCCTTCTCGCCCGCATTCGCGAGGCCCCTGCCGGCGTCGACGTCGTGGCGCATGCCCGCTCGCACGCCCTCGAGTGGTCCGGGGAGTCGGTCCTTCTCGACGCGCTCGCCGCGGGGGTCGACCCGGTCCGCGGCGGGAGGCTCTGGGTGGATGCGCCGCGCGCGGGCGAGCTTCTCTGCCCGCTCGGGATGCACGGGCAGTCCAAGAAGCTCTCTGACCTGCTCGGCGAGACGCATATGGCCCGGTCGGACCGTGCGCGCGTACCGGTGGTCCACGCTTCGCCCACGGGGGCGATCGTGTGGGTCGCGGGTGTCCGGGCGGACGAGCGGGCGCGGTGCACCGCGCAGACGAGGTGGCTTCTGGAGTTGACCGTCGCGCCCGCCGCGGAGGCTCCCTGCGCTATGCTGTGAGCAACGAGATGCCGCGGGCGCCGTCGGGCGCCGGGAAGGGGAGCGCAATGGAGGCACTGCATCCGGACGTCCAGGAGGTCCTGCTCAGCGAGGACGACATCAAAGAGATCGTCGCCCGTATGGGCAAGGAGATCGCCCACGACTATGCCGACAAGAACCCGCTGCTCGTGGCCGTGCTGCGCGGCGCAGTGGTCTTCATGGCGGACATCATGCGCGCGGTGGACTGCCCGATGGGCATCGACTTCATGGCGGTCTCGAGCTACGGCGACGGCTTCAAGAGCTCGGGCGTGGTGCGCATCGTCAAGGACCTCGACACCAAGATCGAGGGGCGCGACGTCCTGATCGTCGAGGACATCCTCGACTCGGGCCTCACGCTGTCCTACCTCATCCGCATGCTCGAGAACCGCGGCCCCGCCTCGGTCGAGGTCGCCGCCTTCCTGGTCAAGGACGTGCCCGGCAACACGCCGGCGGTGACCCCGCGCTACGTGGGCGCCCACGTGCCCGACGAGTTCATCGTGGGCTACGGGCTCGACTTCGCCGAGCGCTACCGCAACCTGCCCTACATCGGCGTCCTCAAGCCGGAGGTCTACAAGTAGCCGCGGCCGGACGCCGCCGTCAGCCATCTGTTCCCCGCCAAGGAGTGACGCTTGCCCGATAAGAACAACACCCCGCTCGGTCCCGAGGGGCGCACGCGCCCTGCGGTGTTCACGGCCGCCGTCGTGGTGGCGATAGTCCTGTACCTCGTCTTCTCGTCGGGGACGGGCGGCCTCGGGGGAGGCCGCGAGACCGACGCGCTGGCCACCAACGAGTTCGTGACGGCGGTCGAGGACGGCCGCGTGGACAGCGTCTCCTACAAGACCGAGGACGGCAGCGTCTCCGGCTCCTACTGGCGCGACGACGCGGCTCGGGGCGACGACGGGGCGCTCGTGCGCTACACGAGCGTCTACGTGGGCGAGGACTCGCTCGCCGAGCTCATGGCGGGCCACCCTGACGTCACCTACCGCATCGACACGAGCGACTCGAGCATGCTCGAGACGGTGCTCGTCTCGGTGGTCCCCACCCTGCTTCTGGTGGGCGTCTTCGTGTACTACATGAGCAGGATGTCGAACCAGAACGACAAGACCATGTCGTTTGCCAAGACCAAGGCGCTCACCTCCGAGGCGCAGCGCCCCAAGGTCACGTTCGCCGACGTCGCCGGCGCGGACGAGGCGGTCGAGGAGCTCCAGGAGATTCGCGACTTCCTCTCCGACCCGGAGCGCTACCACAAGATGGGGGCGCGCATCCCGCGCGGCGTGCTGCTCGTGGGCCCTCCGGGCACGGGCAAGACGCTGCTCGCGAAGGCCGTCGCCGGGGAGGCGGGGGTCCCGTTCTTCTCGATCTCCGGATCCGACTTCGTGGAGATGTTCGTGGGCGTCGGCGCCTCCCGCGTGCGCGACCTGTTCAAGCAGGCCAAGGAGGCCGCCCCCTGCATCGTCTTCATCGACGAGATCGACGCCGTCGGCCGCCAGCGCGGCGCCGGCCTGGGCGGCGGGCACGACGAGCGCGAGCAGACCCTGAACCAGCTCCTCGTCGAGATGGACGGCTTCGAGGACAACTCGTCCGTCATCCTCATCGCCGCCACCAACAGGCCCGACATCCTCGACCCGGCCCTGCTGCGCCCCGGCCGCTTCGACCGCCGCGTCACCGTGGACCGGCCCGACGTGGGCGGGCGCGAGAAGATCCTGCGCGTCCACGCGGAGGGCAAGCCCTTCGCCGACGACGTCGATTTCGAGCGGCTCGCCAAGATCACGCCGGGCTTCACGGGCGCCGACCTCGCCAACCTGGTGAACGAGGCCGCCCTGCTCTCCGCTCGACGCCGCCTCGCGTCCATCGGCCCCGACGAGGTGGAGGAGGCGATGGAGCGCGTCATGGCCGGCCCCGAGCGCAAGAGCCGCATCATCACCCAGAAGGAGCGCCAGGTCATCGCCTACCACGAGTCCGGCCACGCCCTGGTGGGCCACATCCTCGAGAACTCCGACCCCATCCACAAGATCAGCATCGTGAGCCGCGGCCAGGCGCTCGGCTACACGATGCAGGTTCCCGAGGAGGACCACTTCCTCGAGACGCGCGACGGCATGCTCGACCAGATCGCGGTGCTCCTGGGCGGGCGCACCGCCGAGGAGCTCTTCTGCGACGACATCACCACCGGCGCGTCCAACGACCTCGAGCGCGCCACGAAGCTCGCCCGCACGATGGTGACGCGCTACGGCATGAGCGAGGAGCTGGGCGCCCAGGTCTTCGGCGAGGCGCAGCATGAGGTCTTTCTCGGCCGCGACTACGCCAACCACCAGGACTACTCGGCCGAGACCGCCAAGCGCATCGACGACGAGGTGGAGCGCATCATGCGGGAGGGCCATGCGCGGGCGAGCGCGGTCCTCGAGGCGCGCCGCGACCAGATGGACACGATGGCCCGGGTGCTGCTGGAGCGCGAGACCGTGGAGGGGGAGGCCGTCGCCGCCCTGCTCGACGACAGCTGGGCCGAGTACGAGGCCGCCGAGGCCGAGAAGGACGGCGAGCCCCTGCCCGTGGAGCCCCCAGCCGAGTAGCGCCCGTTGGCTCCCGCGCGCGGCGGCCCGTTCCGCCGACCCTTTTCGCGGTTGTGTGGCAAATGTTTTATGCTGAGATAAAACATTTGCCACACAACCGCGTTTTTCTCGGCAGGTTATGCGCTTTTCTGGCAGTTGTGTGATAAGAACCTTAACTGTACATCAAAGATTTGCCACACAATTGCAGGGTTTGTGGCGCGGGGCCGCGGACGAGAAGCGCGACGCCGCGTCGCAAAACCGTTTCAAACTCGGAACCCGTCATGGCCGCCCCGCCCCTCCCGCGTACAATGGTGCGCAGCCAACGATGTCGGAAGGGGTCGCCATGTCCATCAACGAGAAGAGCCGCGCATACGGCGCGCAGAAGTCCTCCATCCGCGAGATCGCCGCCTATGCCGGGGCGCGCAAGGCCGAGATCGGCGCAGAGAACGTCTTTGACTTCTCGCTGGGCAACCCCTCGATCCCTGCGCCGGACGCCGTGCGCGCCTCCATCGAGCGCTCGCTCGCCCTTCCCGCCACGCAGCTCCACGGCTACACGCCCGCCAACGGCCTGCCCGCTGCGCGCGAGGCGGTGGCGGCGAGCCTCTGCCGCCGCTTCGGCGAGGGCGCCGCGTCCGCAGGCGACCTCTATCTGACCTGCGGTGCAGCCGCCTCGCTCTCCATCACCTTCCACGCGATCGTCAACGAGGGCGACGAGGTCATCGTGATCGCGCCGTACTTCCCCGAGTACCGCGTCTGGATCGAGACCGCCGGCGCCGCCTGCGTGGAGGTGCTCGCCGACCCCGCTACGTTCCAGGTCGACGTCGCCGCCGTCGCCGCCGCCGTCACCGAGCGCACCAAGGCCGTGGTCATCAACTCGCCCAACAACCCCGTGGGCTCGGTCTACTCGCGCGCCAACCTCGGCGCGCTCGCCGCGGCGCTGCACGAGGCCGAGGAGCGCCTGGGGACCACGATCTTCCTCGTTGCCGACGAGCCCTACCGCGAGATCACCTACGGCTCCGAGGTGCCCTGGGTGCCCGCCGCCTACGACCGCACGATCGTGTGCTACAGCTACTCCAAGAGCCTCTCGCTGCCCGGTGAGCGCATCGGCTGGGTGCTCGTGCCGCCCACCAACCCCGACCATGACGACCTGGTGCTCGCGATAGCGGGCGCCGGTCGCAAGCTCGGCTTTGTCTGCGCCCCGGCGCTCTTCCAGCGCGTTCTCATGGACTGCGTTGACGTCCCCAGCGACGTCGAGGCCTACGCGCGCAACCGCGCCGCGCTCACGGAGGGGCTCGCCCGCCTGGGCTACGAGTTCATCGAGCCCGAGGGCGCCTTCTACCTGTGGGTCAAGGCCCTGGAGCCCGACGCCAACGCATTCTTCGAGCGCGCCAAGGCCCTCGAGCTGCTGCCCGTCCCGTCCGACTCCTTCGGCTGCCCGGGCTGGGTGCGCGTGGGCTACTGCGTCTCCTACGAGACCATCGTGAACTCCCTGCCCGCCTGGGCCAAGCTCGCGGAAAGCTACAAGTGATTCAAAAGGGGACAGTCCCCTTTTGAATCATTTTGAGGAGGGCCATGCTGAAGAACCGCTGCGACGTCCACACGCACACGCTCTACTCGCGCCATGCGTACTCGACGGTGCGCGAGAACGTGCTCGCCGCGCGCGACGCGGGGCTGGAGCTGCTGGGCGTGGCGGACCACTTCTCCGACATGCTCTTTCCCAGCACTGACCTCGTCCATGGGAACCTGCGCGACTACCAGCACTTCATCAACATGCGGGTCTGGCCGCGCTCCTGGGAGGGCGTGACGCTGCTCCGCGGCATGGAGGCCGACATCCGCGGGCTCAAGGGGGAGCTCTTCGGCCAGGGCATCGAGGTCGCCGAGGATATCACGGGCCGCCCCGTTCGGAGGGTGTCGACGCTCTACGACCGGGCCTCCGCGGGCTGCGACTACGTCGTCGCGAGCGTCCACTACAAGAACTTCGCCGACGGGGCCTCCATCGCGCAGACCACCGAGATGTACCTCGGCGCGCTGGCGCAGCCCAAGGTGCTGGTGCTCGGCCATACGGGCCGCGCCGGCGTCCCCTTTGACGTCCGCGAGGTCGTGGGGGAGGCCGCCCGCCTCGGCAAGCTCATCGAGATCAACGAGCACAGCCTGGATACCCGCGGGCGCGAGGGACGCACGTGGGAGAGCTGCGCGGAGATCGCCCGGACCTGCGCCGAGCTCGGCTGTCAGGTCGCGGTGAACACGGACGCCCACGTGTGCTGCGACGTCGGGCGCTTCCCGACGGCGCTCTCCATGCTCGAGGAGATCGGCTTCCCGCAGGAGCTCGTGGCCACCCGCTCCGCCGAGGCGTTTCTCGGCGCAATGGCGGGGGCGGGGCTCGACGTGCCGGGGCTCTAGGCCCCCCTCATCGAGCGTGCCATAGGGGACGGTATCGCCCCGTGCTCGGGAAAAACCGTCCCCCATGGCATGCTCGATTCAGGCGCCCGCCGCCGCACGTTGGACAAACGGGTAAGATGGCAGGGTCCCCGAGCGGAAGGAACCCGATGCCCGACACCGCCGCGCGCGAGCTGCGCCTCGTCTCCTGGAACGTCAACGGCCTGCGCGCCGTCATGAAGAAGGACCCGAGCTTCACCGACGTGGTGGAGGCCACGGGCGCCGACGTCTTCGCCGTCCAGGAGACCAAGCTTCAGGAGGGCCAGATCGAGCTCGACCTCCCCGGCTACCACCAGACCTGGAGCTATGCCGAGCGCAAGGGCTACTCGGGCACGGCCGTCTTCTCGCGCGAGGAGCCGCTGCAGGTGATCAACCGCATCGGCGCACCGGAGGCCGACGACGAGGGCCGCGTCTGCGCGCTCGAGTTCCCGACGTATTGGTTCGTGGACGTCTACACGCCCAATGCCCAGAACGAGCTCGCGCGCATCGACACGCGCCTGGCCTGGGACGCGGCGTACCGCGAGTTCCTCTGCGGCCTCGCCGCGCAGAAACCGGTGGTCACCTGCGGCGACTTCAACGTGGCCCACAACGAGATCGACCTCAAGAACCCCGGTCCCAACCGGGGCAACGCGGGCTTTTCCGACGAGGAGCGCGAGAGCTTCACGCGCCTTCTCGACGCGGGCTTCACCGACACCTTCCGCGCGCGCCATCCGGACCTCGCGGGCGCATACAGCTGGTGGAGCTACCGCTTCAACGCGCGCAAGAACAACGCCGGGTGGCGCATCGACTACTTCCTCGTCTCAAACGACATCGCCGACCGCGTGACCGGGGCGTCGATCCTCTCCGAGGTCTTCGGCTCCGACCACTGCCCGGTGGAGCTCACGATCGAGCTCTAGCGAGAAGAACGTCGAGCCGTCGCCCTTCTCGGCGTATCCGCCCGCGGGCGCCGCCTAGCTCAGCGTGATGTAGCCGGTGCCCTGATCGGGGTCTTCGGGCCGGGGCCCGCCGCTCGCCGACCCGAACAGGAACTCCCGGACGCGGGGCATCTCCCGCACGTACTGGGCATGGCCGGCATCGTAGGCGGCGGCGAGCTTCCTGGGGTTGACCGTCGCGTTTTCCACGGGCATCTCGTCGGGGTAGAGGATCAGCGCCCTGCCGGCGGCGGCGAGCTCCTCGACGTGCTCCATCGCGGCGTTGTAGCGCTCCCAGCGCGAGAGCAGCGCCTTGCGCAGGTAGGGATGGTCCTTCGCCACGGCCTTGAACATCTGCTCGTCCTTGGCGCCGGGCTTCTTCTTGCGATAGCCGCACGGACGCGTGGCAACGAAGACGAACTTCTCGAAGCCGTCGTCCTCCGCCATGCACAGGGGGATGCCCGCGCCGGTACCCAGTCCGCCGTCCAGCAGCACGCGACCGTCCACCTCGAGCGGCTTCATCATGCCGGGCAGCGTCGAGCTGGCGCGGATCAGGTCGATCATGCGCATGGGGTCGGTCATGTCCTCGCGGCCAAAGCGCACCGTGCGGCCGGTGTCGCGCTCGAATGCCTGGATGCGCAGGCGCGCCGGGTTGGCGGAGAAGGTCTCCCAGTCGAACTTGAGGGTCCCGTCGCGCAGGGCGCCCTCGTAGAGGGCGTCCGCGTCGAAGTAGCCGTGGCCGCGCAGCAGCGAGCGCAGGCCCACGAGGCCGCGCGCCGGCCCGTCGGTCATGAAGGCGTCGCGGACGCGCTTGCGGTCGCGCGAGAGGTAGTTGACGGTGTTGCTCGCGCCGGCGGAGAGCCCGCAGACGTAGTCGAAGTAGATTCCCTGCTCAAGAAGGACGTTCGCGAAGGCGCAGGTGTAGCTCGCGCGGTAGCCGCCCCCCTCGAACACGAGGGCGCAGTCAAACACGTTGCTGACAGGTGACTCCATGGCGAACCTCCTTCGTTCGTGACGCAGCCCAAACGCCGGTCATCGATCGCGCATAAAGCTTGTTGTTCCCCAAAGGCCGCTCTC
Source organism: uncultured Atopobiaceae bacterium (assembly GCA_944320975.1). Taxonomy (GTDB): domain Bacteria; phylum Actinomycetota; class Coriobacteriia; order Coriobacteriales; family Atopobiaceae; genus Thermophilibacter. The sequence continues at coordinate 291,589 of CALUJM010000001.1, forward strand.
CGAACCGTCGCCGACGGATTCTCCATCATGCGCGGGCGCGGGTCTACCATGGTTGCAGCGGTCGAGAGTAAGGGGGCGGCGCATGTCGCGCACGATATCGGATGCCCGCGAGGCGGCGGCGGAGCTCGCCGAGCGTTTCGGCAGGGCGAGAAGGGCCGTCTTCTTTGGCGGCGCAGGGGTCTCCACGGCGAGCGGCATCCCCGACTTCCGCAGCGCCGACGGCCTCTATCACCAGCACTTCAAGTACCCGCCCGAGGAGATGCTCGGCCACGGGTTCTTCATGACCCACACGGAGGAGTTCTACCAGTTCTACCGCGAGCGGATGGTCTGCCTCACGGCGCGCCCCAACCGCGCGCATGAGAAGCTCGCCGAGCTCGAGTGCGAGGGGTCGCTGGCTGCCGTGGTCACGCAGAACATCGACGGCCTCCATCAGGACGCGGGCTCACGTGAGGTTTACGAGCTGCACGGATCGGTGCACAGAAACATCTGCCAGAAGTGTGGGGCGACCTACTCGGCCGAGTGGGTCCTCGGAACCGAGGGCGTGCCGCGATGCGAGAGATGCGGCGGCCTGGTAAAGCCCGACGTGGTGCTGTATGGCGAGCAGCTCGACGAGCGCGTCCTTCTCGGCAGCGTGGAGGCAATCTCCCGCGCCGACCTGCTGGTCATCGGCGGGACCTCGCTCGTGGTGTATCCGGCGGCGGGCCTCGTGAGCTACTTCCAGGGCTCCGACCTCGTGATCGTCAACCGCGATCCCACTCCCGCGGACGGGGCCGCCGACCTGGTCTGCGCCTGCGACATCGCCGCCGCCTTCGACTTCTGACGGGTCAACCTATCCCCACCGTCTCACGTCCCCATTGGGTTCGCCCGCCCCCTGACCCTCTCCCGGGTACAATGGACGAACACAGAGTCGTCCCGAGAGGGGAAGTCATGCTTCGAGAGAACTTCGCTACCTGGCACTGCGGAACGCACGAGATCTCGCTCGCGCGGCCGCGCATCATGGGGATTCTCAACGTGACCCCCGACTCCTTTTCCGACGGCGGGAAGAACTTCGACGCCAAGGCGGCCATCGCGCGCGGCCTCGAGATGCTCGATGAGGGCGCCGACATCATCGACGTGGGCGGGGAGTCCACGCGACCGGGCCACACCCCCGTCTCTCCCAAGGAGGAGCTGGAGCGCGTCGTCCCCGTGGTGCGCGCGCTCGCGGCCGCCGGCGCCGTCGTCTCCATCGATACGCGCCACGCGGAGGTCGCCCGCATGTGCGTGCGCCTGGGCGCGGCCATCATCAACGACGTGTCCGGCTTCACCGATCCCGAGATGGTCGACGTCGCTGCGGACACCTCGTGCGGCTGCATCATCATGCACTGGAACCAGGGCGGCCTGGGGACGCGCGCGCCGCGGCGCCAGGTCTCGCTCGACGAGAGCCGCCCGACCGGCAGCGCCCTGCCGCGCCCCGTCCTCTCGCAGCGGCGCTTCACGCTGCCCGAGGAGGCCCCCATCATGCGTCAGATCATGGGATTTCTGGGCGACCAGGCGCGCACGCTGATGCGCGCGGGCGTGAGCCGCGACCGCATCTGCATGGATCCCGGCGCCGGCTTCGACAAGTACGCCGACGAGGACGTGGTCATCCAGCGCTCGACGCGCTCCATGGTCTCGATGGGCTACCCGCTCGTCTGCGCCGTCTCCCGCAAGCGCTTCACGGGGGCGGTCTCCGGCGTCGAGGACGCCGCCCTGCGCGACGCAGCGACGGCGGGCATGTGCATCTCCGCCATCGAGAACGGCGCGCGCATCCTGCGCGTCCATGACGTCGCGGGCGTCTCCCAGGCGGTGAACGCCTACTGGGCGGTCTCCCACAAGGACCCGCGGCAGGGCTTCGTGAGCCTGGGCTCCAACGTGGGCAGCCGCGTGGGCAACATCTCCCGGGCCGTGCAGCTCATCGATGAGATTCCCCTCACGTGCGTGGTGAGCGTGAGCCACGCCTACGAGACCGAGCCCGCCTACGGCATCGCCACGCCCGTGGCCAACGCCGTCGCCGAGATCCGTACCGAGCTCCACCCGCTCGTGCTCATGGGCAAGCTCCTCGAGGTCGAGAACAAGCTCGGCCGCATCCGCGAGAAGGAGGAGGCCGAGAAGGGCGCGGATACCGAGAAGGACGCGGTCTCCGGGCGCATTACCAAGAAGCCCGGCACCGGGCCGCGCACCATCGACTGCGACCTCGTCTGGGTCGAGGGCGAGCGCCATGCCGGGTCCCGGCTCACGCTGCCCCACCCGCGCCTCGGGGAGCGCGACTACGTCATCGTGCCGATGGAGGACCTCATGCATGCGCCGGAGCGCTTCCTCGCGCACGCCGGCGTCGAGGTCCTGCCGCGTGAGGAGCGCGTCGGCCACGTCACCGCCGACCTCGGGGAGGTCGCATGGGAGTAGGGACCTCGCTCACCCTGCGCCCGGGCGTCCCCATGGGCTTTGTGACCGGCGTCCCCTACGTGTGCGCGCTCGCCGTCGCGCGCGAGCTCGGCGCCCGCGTTGCCTGGCCGCACAGCGTCGTCTCGGCCGAGGGCGAGCCGCTCGTCCACGTCGACGCGCGCGCCGGCTATGACGAGGAGGGCGTCTTCGTGCGCTGCGACCTCACGTGGGAGGCCGAGAAGGGCCTCGACGGCGAGGCGCTCGAGCGCGCCGCCGCGCAGGGCGCGAGCGCCTGGGAGCAGGCCTATGCGGCGGGCCGCGGCGTCGCCGGGCCGCTGGCCGCGGTGCTGGGCGACTACTTCGACGTCCTTCTCGGCATGGGCGAGGGGGTCGAGGCCCTGCGCGGAGACCGCGTCGTCGCGCGCGGGACGCTCGCCGGGGTCGACGTCTGGGGTCGAGCCACGCTCCGCCTGGAAGACGGTCGCGAGCTGGAGCTCGCCCCCGAGCAGGCGCGGCTGCGGCGCGCTTAGGGCCGCCGGCGTGCGCCGTCCTGGCGGTCCTTTCGAATAACGCGCACCTGGGTAAAAACGCCGCGACCACTTTATGGGAGAACGCGGTTATGTTTTAGGTCAAGTGCGCAGTGGCGAGGCCCTAGCTATGCCCCCGTGTGCTTCCAGAGCAAGATCTCCCGGATGCCGCGGAGCGTGAGGTCGGGGTCGACGACGTCAAAGAGGTCTGTGGCCCGGGCGACCGTGCGCGCGAGGCCTCCCGTGCCCACCACGGCGGCGCGCGGACCGCCGAGCTCCTCCTGGATGCGCGAGACGAGGCCCTCCGCCTGTGCCGCCGCGCCTATGACGAGACCGGACTGGAGCGCGGCCTCCGTTCCGTTGCCAAGGGCGTGGGCGGGCGCCTCGATGGGGATGCTCGCGAGCTTGGCCGCGCGCGAGAAGAGCGCGTTTGCGGAGAGCATGAGCCCCGGAGAGATCGCGCCGCCGCGATAGGCGCCCGAGGCGTCCACCACGTCGATGTTCGTTGCCGTGCCAAAGTCCACCACGATGACCGGGGCGCCGTAGGTGGTTCGCGCCGCTATGGCGTTGGCGATGCGGTCCGCCCCCACCTGGAGCGGGTTGGGCATGGCAATCTCCATGCCGTAGCTCTGCCCCGCGCTCACGACGAGGGGGTGGTGCCCGAGGTGCGCCTCGAGGCAGCGTCTCCAAGACCGCTCGAGCGCGGGGACCACGCTCGCCACCCCGGCCTCGGTCACGCAGCCCAGCTCGAGGCCGTCCTTCATGAAGAAGCCCCAGAGGCGGGAGTGCAGCATGTCGGAGGTGTCGGTCGCGGTGGTGGACATGCGCCAGCCGCGCTCGAGCGTCCCCGCCTCGTCAAAGAGGCCGAGCGTGGTCTGGGTGTTGCCGACGTCGATAGCAAGGAACATGGGGTACCTCCCGCGCAGTATCGTTATAACTAGTATGGCACGTGGGGAATGCGCGCGGGCGCTTCGGGGTGGTCCTTCTCAGATTATGGGAGGGCATCACGGCCCGAGGGGCGCGGCTCATCTTGCGCGCCTCTTTTGGTCTGCGGGGGGCGAGGGGCTTAGAAGCCTAAACTATTCTTTTTCGCGCTGCGATGCTATTATGATTAAGAGTTTTAGCTCGGTTGAGGAGGATGCATGGCCGCACGGAATGCTTTCTGGGCTCTGTCGGAAACATCGGTTACACGGAGGACTGCCGTGGGGATAGGTGCCTTTGCGGCGCTCGGCCTCATCGGGTGCTCGGGTGGGCAGGAGGAAGATGTTTCCGAGTCCGAGCCTGATCAGAAGGATGCAGACTCCGCCTCCACCCCCGCAGCCGAGCCCGAGCCGGAGGAGCCCGATCCCGCCGACTGGACCGAGGTAGAACTCACTCCGGCTCCCGAGCTCCAGCACCCCAACGGTGAGACCTTCTCGCCAAGCGACTGGCATTGGTGTGATGGCGTCCTTGCCACAGGGGTTTGGATGCAAGAGTACGAGAGCTCTTCCGATTTTGGGAAATGCAGCTTTGCGGTATGGAATCCGGTTTCTGGCCTACGCTTTGAGTTCTACGGCACGCTTCAGGATGCTGATGAGGAGCTCATAGGGGGCACCCCTAAGATTATTGCCTCATATGGAGAGGCACCCGTTGCCTGGATCATCTATCGCGTACGAAAGTCGGCCTCTGGCCTTGATCCCGAATCCACGCATCTCTATGCGTCTCGCATCAACTTCGAGGAAGGGGAGCTCGAGGAACGAGTGGAGCTTCCCGACGGCGACTTCAACGACACCTACGACGAGCTCATGACGTGGGTTCCCTCTACGGAGGATTATTGCGGCATCATGATTGCTACGGATTATGAGGAATCCACAAACAAGGGGGACGGCGCGAATCAGCATGTCCTCGCGCTCGATGAGGCTGGACAGGCCACTGATTACTATCAGAAGGAGTGGCGCTACGACGCTGCTACCAGCGCGTCTGGTATTTTTATTTTTGATGACTATTACGGCGACAGGCAGTGGATGTACGACTTGGATACAGGTTCGGCCATCTTCGAGGAGGCGATTGATCCCACAACAGGTGCTTTCAACAGCGTTATGCCACTCGGGGAGAATCGGTATCTTGCGAACGTGTACAACCGAGACCGCATTGAGATTATCGATCCCTCGGATGGCGTGACATCGCTTGCCGACAAGATTGACGCTCTCTTCCCCGACGGGAACCCGACCGATCCGTCGTTTGCTGCCAGCCTTCATGATGGGTCAGCCATACTCGGAATCGGCGGCTGCATCGCCAAGATTGACCCGATGGGAAACGTCAGCGCGATTCTCGATGTCAGGCGCGGCGAAGCGTTGGGTATTGAGGTTATGGGTGTAGATCCCATGACGGGCGACATCTACGTGAAGACAACCGATGAGAACGTCATCATCGATGTCTCCGGCGCTGATGCCGGACGATGGACGGTGTGCCCGTGGTCTGCCCAGCCCACCGGAGAGTCCTACAGCGTGGTCCGCGTTGATGTGAGAAAGGTGGAGGCGGTTCTCTTTATCCCCGAGGGGCGCCTCGACGAAACCTCCAGCTACACCGTCACGCGAGGAGGCGCGCCAGGTTCTAAGTGAAGCATTCTAGGCGGATTGCTCTGACGAAAATGTTTTTTCGTGTGGCTTCGCGCCACGTGCCCAGCCGGTAGGCAGCGAGCCTTACCCGCAAATCTTCACAGATGCCCCACAGGCTTTCTGATATAGTCATACGGCTATCGTGTCTCGGTCGGTACCGAGACGAACCCCTGCTCTGGTCGGAAACCAGGGCCGATGAAGAGGAGTCCTGCCATGAAGCAAGGTATCCACCCCGACTACGTGGAGTGCACCGTCCGCTGCACCTGCGGCAACACCTGGAAGACCCGCTCCACCAAGAGCGAGATGACGGTCGACCTCTGCGACAAGTGCCACCCGTTCTACACCGGCCAGCAGAAGCTCGTCGACACCGGCGGCCGCGTCCAGCGCTTCGCCGACAAGTTCGGTGGCGCCGCTGCCGCGCAGCTGAAGAAGGCCCAGGAGGCCAAGGCCGCCAAGGCCGCCAAGGCCGCCGAGGAGGCCGCCGCCAAGAAGGCCGCCAAGGAGGCCAAGGCTGCCGAGAAGGCCAAGCGTGCCGCCGAGTACGCCAAGAAGGCCGAGGCCGAGGCTGCCAAGGCTCCCGCCGAGGAGGCCCCTGCCGCCGAGGAGACCGCCGAGGTCACCGAGTAGCATCCTTCGGGATTGCCGAGGGCGCCCCGCAGGCAAGCGTCTGCGGGGCGCCCTTTTGTTTCGGCGGGAAGCGGACGAGGTCCGGCGATGCGGCGAGGCTAGCGCTCCTGCCCGGCGTCGGCGGCGCGTGCGAGGGTGAAGAGGTCCACGTAGGTGAAGGTCTCGTCGTAGGGGAGGAAGAGGAACGACCCCTCGTGCACGTAGGTGGTGGTGACGCGCGCGACGGCGCGGGACGGGTCGTCCGCCGACCCGAAGACGAGCTCCAGCGAGACGGTGCCCCCGACGTCCTCGGGCAGCGTTCCCTCGAAGACGAGCGATCCGTCGGAGTCCTCGGTCAGGTTCGCCGTGAAGGGGACCCCGTCGAGCGAGGTGTCTCCGTCGCTTGCGGCCGTGTCCGAAGACGGGCCCGCGTGATAGTGCGCCATGCCCGAGACCGTGCCCGCGACCTGCTCGAGCCCGGCATCGTTGCGGACGGAGGAGATGGTCACGACGAGCCCGGCGTCCCGCGAGGCGAGGCACTTCTCGCCCTGCGTCTCCTGGCTCTGGAACGAGCCCGTCCATGTGCCCACCAGGGGGTCGAGGCTGCGCCGCCTCGCCCCGTCCGCGACGCTGACGCTCTCGACCTCCCACTGGCCGGAAGCGGAGCGGAAGGCAAACGAGACGTTGATGCGGCACTCGTAGCGCTCGAAGGCGCCATCCCGCGAGAAGACCAGCTCCATGGACTCGGTCTGGGACTCGAGGTCAAACGAGCTGGCCTCGACGCTCACCTCGGCATCCGCGTAGAGCTGGGCCAGCGTCGGTTCCTCGGCCGATCCCCCTTGCTCGAGTGAGCGGTCGGCGCGCTCGAGGATGGCGTCGGCGTTGCCGATGACGCGCCCCTCGTCGACGCCCTCGGTCGTGCTCCAGGAGACGCGCGCCCCCTCCGGCTCCCCCGCGAGCGCCCAGCCGCCGTTCGAGCGCGCGTAGCGCAGCGTCGCCGCCTTCTCCGCGCCGATTCCGTGGCTGCCCGAGTAGGTGACCATGACCTCCGCGAGCGCGTCACCTGTCCGGTCGTCCAGCACGATGGAGCGCACGTCGACCTCGCGGGGGACGAGGATATCGTCCCTGCCGAAGGAGCCGCTCGAGTAGGCGGGCGTCGCGAGCGCGGCAGAGGCGTCGTCGGCGACGAGCTCCGCGGACGGGAGGTTCGGCGTGCTGGTCGCGACGAGCGCCGCCAGGACGGCGACGGCGACGATCGCGAACGCCGCAAGCGCGGCGACGAGCCTATGGGAGCCCACGAGCTCCGCCAGGCGCGCCGCCCGGGAGCGCAGGTAGTCTCCGAGCGCGCTCGTCACGTCGCGCAGATGGGGAGGCTCGGCATCGTCGCGCACGGGTTCCGCCGCGATGGGCGGGCGCCGCTCGGTGGGTGCGTCGTGGTCGTGGGGCAGCTCCGCGGTCTCTCCCGCCACCGTGTCATCCGGGTTCGCGACGGGGTCGGTGCGGCCCTGCCCCTCCGCGGGCTCGGTGGCCGGGTCGACGGCGCTGTCTTCAGGCTCTGCCATGGTTTCTCCTTCAATCGCTGGCACTAAGTGTCTCACACAGCCCGCTCGGAGTATGATTACAAAGCTATCGTGACCCAATCTCGAGGGAGGCTCCGTGTACCTGCGGTTTGACATGCTCTAGCTGTGTCCGTGGCGCCCGGCGCCCCTCACGCATGCCCATATTCGCAACACAGAAGGAGAATCCCGTGCGAGACAAGCTCACCAAGATCATCATCGCCTACGAGGAGCTCGAGAAGAAGCTCATGGACCCTGCGGTCGTGTCCGACCCCAAGGAGTACGCGCGCCTCGCCAAGGAGCACGCCAGCCAGACGGAGCTCGTGACCAAGGCCCGCGAGTACCTGGCCGCCCTTGACGACATCGACGCCGCCAAGGAGATGCTGCACGAGGCGGACGCCGAGGAGAAGGCCATGCTCCAGGAGGACATCGCTGCCAACGAGGCCAAGCTCCCCGCTCTCGAGGACGACATCAAGTTCCTGCTCATCCCCGCAGACCCCAACGACGAGAAGGACACCATCGTCGAGATCCGCGCGGGCGTGGGCGGCGACGAGGCGGCCATCTTCGCCGGCGACCTCTACAAGATGTACCAGCGCTTCTGCGAGGGGCGCGGCTGGAAGATCCAGGTCCTCTCCTCCTCCCCGAGCGAGGCGGGCGGCTTCAAGACCATCGAGTTCAAGGTCACAGGCGACAAGGTGTACTCGGTGATGAAGTACGAGTCCGGCGTGCACCGCGTCCAGCGCGTCCCCAAGACCGAGAGCCAGGGCCGCATCCAGACCTCCACGGCCACCGTGGCGGTGCTTCCCGAGGCAGACGAGATCGACATCCAGATCGACCAGTCCGACCTGCGCATCGACACGTACTGCGCCTCCGGCCCCGGCGGTCAGTGCGTCAACACCACTTATTCCGCCGTGCGCATCACGCACCTGCCCACCAACACGGTGGTGCAGTCGCAGGACCAGCGCTCGCAGATCCAGAACCGCGAGGTCTGCATGCAGATGCTGCGCGCCCGCCTCTACGAGATGGAGCTCGAGAAGCAGCAGGCAGAGCAGGGCGCCGCGCGCCTCAGCCAGATCGGCCACGGCAACCGCTCCGAGAAGATCCGCACCTACAACCAGCCGCAGGACCGCGTGACCGATCACCGCATCGGCTTCAACGGCACCTATAACGGCGTCCTGCTCGGCGACGCGCTCTCGAGCGTCATCGAGGCGCTGGCCGCCGCCGAGCGCGCGGAGAAGCTCGCCCAGGCGGTGTAACGCGCGCCGTCAACCGCACGACGCAAGGCCGTCCGCGCCCCGAGGCGCGGGCGGCCTTCCTGTAGCGCGATGCAAAATCGAGCTTCAGTCCATATTCGCAAGGTCCGGAATGCAAAATCGACCTTCAGTCCATAGGATTTCGGGGGATAACGGGGATGTCCGTCGCGGGATAGGAACAAAACCGCAGTTAGTGGATTTCGCGGCTGCTTGCGGGGCCACCTGATGCCCATTTTTTCATGGACTGAAGCTCGATTCTGCTTTTTGCGTCGGCCGAATATGGACTGAAGCTCGATTTTGCAGGGAAGGCGACACTGCGCCTGCCCCTCCTGGCACGCTATGATGCTGTGACGCATTGCGGCCGAAGGAGGGGACGATGCCACGTACCGAGCCATGGACGATCAAGAGGGTGCTCGACTGGACGAGCGGCTACCTTGAGCGCAAGGGGGACGAGCACCCCCGCCTCTCCGCCGAGTGGCTGCTCGCCAACGTCTGCGGGCTCTCGCGCGTGGAGCTCTACGTCAACTTTGACAAGCCGCTCGAGGCGGGAGAGCTCGACGCCATGCACGCGGCCATCGAGCGTCGCGCCGCGGGCGAGCCGCTGCAGTACGTGACGGGCGAGATGCCGTTTCGCCACATCGTTCTCAAGTGCGAGCGCGGCGTGCTCATCCCGCGTCCCGAGACCGAGGTTCTGGTGGACGCCGCGCTCGAGGGCGTGGATGCGGCCGCCGAGAAGAGCGACGAGGGGGCGGGTCCCGTCCGCGTGCTCGAGGTGGGCACGGGGACGGGATGCATCGCGCTCTCCATCGCCTCCGAGCGTCCCGGCGCGCTCGTCACGGCCACCGACCTCTCTCCGCGCGCCGTCGAGCTCGCCGCGCGCAACCGCGAGGCCCTGGGCCTCGAGGAGGCGGTGGACGTCATCGAGTGCGACCTCGCCACGGGAGTGAACCCCGATCTCATGGGCTCCTTCTCGGTGCTCGTCTCCAACCCGCCCTACATTCCCACGCAGGTGCTGCGCGACGAGGTGCCCGCCGAGGTGGCCGACTTCGAGCCGGAGCTCGCGCTCGACGGCGGCGACGATGGGCTTGACGTCTTCCGTCGCCTTGTCGAGCTCGCGCCCGAGGCGCTCGCGCCGGGCGGCATGCTCGCCGTCGAGCTCTTCGAGGGGGCCCTCGACGCCGCCGCGGACCTCGTCCGCGCACAGGGCGGGTGGGGTTCCGTCGAGGTGCGCGAGGACCTCACGCGCCGCCCGCGCGTGCTCGTCGCCGTGAGGGAGGGGTAGCCGTGGAGGTTCTTCTCGCCCAGGGCCAGGACCGGCCCGAGCCGTCCCTGGTCGCACGCGTCGCAGACGCTCTGCGCGCGGGCGGCGTTGCCGTTTTGCCCACCGACTCCGTCTATGGCATCTGCTGCGCCGCCGCGCCGAAAAACCCCGCACATGAGCGCATCTTCGAGGTGAAGCGGCGCGACCGCGCGCAGACGCTTCCATGGTTCGTGGCTGACGCCGCCGACCTCGACGTCTACGGGGAGCGCGTTCCCGACTGGGCACGCCGACTCGCCGAGCGCTTCTGGCCGGGCGCCCTCACGCTCGTGGTGCGCGCCTCATCCGCCGTTCCCGCCGAGTACGCCCAGCCCGGAGCGGACGGTCCCACTATCGCCCTGCGCGTCCCCGGGTCCGAGCTGGACCGCGCCGTCGTGCGCGCCCTCGGCCGCCCCGTTGCCCAGACGAGCGCCAACGTTCACGGCGCCCCGTCCGCGACCTCCGGTGCCGGCCTCGACCCCGCCGTCGCCGAGGCGGTCGACCTTGTGGTGGACGCTGGGCCCGCGCCTGTCGGCGTGGCCTCGACGATCGTGGATGCCACCGGCGCCGAGCCGCGCGTCCTGCGCGAGGGCGCGCTCACCGAGGCGGAGGTCCTTCTCGCCGCGCGCGGCTAGTCGTTACATCTCGCGTCAATCTGCGGATTGGGCACGCGGGGCCCCTCACGCGCCGTGCTACAGTTGTCCTGCAGCACCTCGTACGCCCGCCGGGGCGGGCATCCTGCAAAGAGAGGGGTTCCCATGACCTACGAGCACCTGAGCGCGTCCGATCCGGAGGTCTTCTCGGCCGTGAGCGACGAGCTGCGCCGACAGCGCTCCTCGATCGAGCTCATCGCGTCCGAGAACTTCGTCTCCCAGGCGGTGATGGAGGCAGTCGGGTCCCCACTCACCAACAAGTACGCCGAGGGCCTGCCCGGCAAGCGCTACTACGGCGGCTGCTGGGCGGTGGACGAGGTCGAGAACCTCGCTCGCGAGCGCGCCAAGAAGCTCTTCGGGGCGGGCTTTGCCAACGTGCAGCCGCACTCCGGGGCGCAGGCGAACTACGCGGCGCTGGCCGCTCTCGTGCAGCCGGGCGACAAGATCATGGGCATGGCCCTGGACAACGGCGGACACCTCACGCACGGCTCGCCCGCCAACTTCTCCGGCAAGCTCTATGACGTCGTCTCCTATGGCGTCGACGAGCAGACCGAGCGCATCGACTACGACGCCGTCGCCGAGCGGGCCCAGGCCGAGAAGCCCAAGGTCATCATCGCCGGCGCCTCCGCCTACCCGCGCATCATCGACTTCGAGCGCTTCGCCGAGATCGCCCACTCCGTTGGCGCCTACCTCATGGTCGACATGGCGCACATCGCCGGCCTCGTGGCGACGGGCCGCCACCCCTCTCCGGTGCCCTGCGCCGACGTGGTGACCACCACCACGCACAAGACCCTGCGCGGCCCGCGCGGCGGCCTCATCCTCTGCAACGATCCCGACCTGGCCAAGAAGATCGACTCCGCGGTGTTCCCGGGCAGCCAGGGCGGGCCGCTCGAGCACGTCATCGCGGGCAAGGCCGTCGCCTTTGGCGAGGCGCTTGCCCCCGAGTTCGCCGACTATGCCGACGCCATCCTCGCCAACGCCCAGGCGCTCGGGCGCGGTATGGAGTCCCGTGGGCTGCGCCTCGTCTCCGGCGGGACAGACAATCACCTCCTGCTCGTCGACCTCACCCCGGCGGGCGACGTCACGGGCAAGGACGCCGAGCGTGCGCTCGACTCCGTGGGCATCACGGTCAACAAGAACACCATCCCCGGTGAGAAGCGCTCGCCGTTCGTCACGAGCGGCATCCGCGTCGGCTCCGCCGCCGCGACCACGCGCGGCTTCTCCGAGCGGGAGTGCGAGCGCATCGGCCAGCTCATCGGCGAGGTCGTGGGCGCGACGGGCAACGCCGACCTGCTCGACCGCGTGAGCATGGAGGTCCGCGAGCTGCTCGCCTGCCACCCGCTCTACCCCGAGCTGTAGTATGTGAATCGGGGACAGTCCCCAATTCACATATGCACGTTGGGGACTGTCCCCAATTAACAGAAAGGAGCAGAAATGGCAGAAGAGTTCGACGCTGAGCGATTCACGGTCATCGACCACCCGCTCGTCCAGCACAAGCTGTCCATCCTTCGCGACAAGGCGACCTCGACCAAGCAGTTCCGCGAGCTCGTGAACGAGCTCGCCATCTTCGAGGGCTACGAGGCCATGCGCGACTTCCCGCTCGAGGACGTGGAGGTGGAGACTCCGCTCGAGACCACGACCTGCAAGCGGCTCGCGGGCAAGAAGGTCGCGATCATCCCCATCCTGCGCGCCGGGATGGGCATGGTGGACGGCCTGCTCGAGCTCGTTCCCTCCGCCCGCGTGGGGCATGTGGGCATGTACCGCGACGAGGTCACCCACGAGCCGCACCAGTACTACTGCAAGTTCCCGGATGACATCCAGAACCGCATCTGCCTCGTGGTAGACCCCATGCTCGCCACGGGCGGCTCCCTCACCGCGGCGATTCAATTTCTGCGTGAGGCGGGCGTGCGCGACATCCGCTGCCTGACGCTCGTCTCCGCACCCGAGGGCGTGCGCACGACGCTCGACTTCGACAAGGACGTGCGCCTCTACACCTGCGCGCTCGACCGTCAGCTCAACGAGCACGCCTACATCCTGCCCGGCCTCGGCGACGCGGGCGACCGCATCTACGGCACCAAGTAGCGACCGCGCGGCGGCCTTTATCGTCTCTTTATGTCGAATGGGGGGCGCTCCGGCGCCCCCTTGACGTTTGGGGCGGTCGCGCTAGACTTCTCGTATTTCGGTATCGCTCGGACGGGACGGGGGCCATGGACTTCTCGGTTGCCGTCATTGCGGGCGCGCTCTTCGGCCTTCTGGGCTGCGTGGCGCCTGCGGTGCTGTTCGAGCGGGCTCTGAGGGGCGGTGTCGGGCTCAGCCTTGCGTCCGGCATCGCGGCGATCGGCGCGTCGTTCGTCACGCTGGCCGTCGTCCTGCTCGTGGTGTACACTGCCACGGACACGGGCTTCCTGGAGTTTGGGAGCTCTATGGTCGCCTCGCTCCTGCTCTTCTGGGGGGTCGAGGCGGTAAGGGGCTGGCGCGCCGCCAACGGCAGCCGCTAGGCCGGGAGGAAAGGACATAGCGTGGGCAATCCTCTGGACAGCCTGGGCGAGGAGGTCAACGAGCTCGTCAAGAGCTTCACGTCTCAGCCGATCGTCGGCGATCTCAACACGCTCGGCTTCACGCAGTACTCGTTCTGGTTTGCGGTGGCGGTCGCGCTGATGCTCGTCGCGCTCTTCGTCTTCAAGAAGAAGCAGTCCGCGAGCCTCGTGCCCCAGGGCTTCTTCGTGAATGGCATGGAGTACCTCGTCGAGTTCATCCGTGACGACATGTGCAAGGGCCTGCTCGGGGAGTCCTGGAAGCGCCACTTCCCCTTCATCGCCACGGTGTTCCTCGTGGTTCTCGCCAACAACATCGTCGGCATCATCCCGGGCTGCAAGCCGGGCACGGGCACCATCTCCACCACGGCCGCCCTGGCCATCTGCTCGTTCGTCTACTTCATCGCCTGCGGCGTCAAGAAGAAGGGCGCGCTCGGCTATGCCAAGAGCCTCGCGCCCGCCGGCGTGGCCTTCCCGCTCAACGCCCTCGTGTGGCTGATCGAGGTCTTCTCCACGATTCTGCGCCTCATCACCCTCGCCGTCCGACTCTTCTGTAACCTCTTCGCGGGCCACGTGGTCATGGGCACCTTCGCGATTCTGGCCTCGCTCTTCTTCGAGCCCATGGTGCAGGCCTTCTCGATCGCCACCGCCGCGCAGGCGGGCGCGTCGGTCCTGTGGGTAGGCATCCTGCTCGTCATCTACGTCGTGGAGATCATGGTGGCCGCCATCCAGGCCTACGTCTTCGCGCTTCTCTCCGCCGTCTACATCCAGATCGCCGAGTCCGACGAGGAGTAGGCAGGCGAGAAGAACGGCAACTCGCGGACGCTCGTCCGCTGAGGAATAGCACGTTGGTTTGAAACTCGTCCCGGCTCACAACACCCATCGGGGCGAATGTCAAAGGAGGAACAGTGGGAGCTCTCGGTGTCGTTGGTTATGGTCTCGGCGTTATCGGCGCGGGCATCGGCATTGGCCTGGCCGCCAGTGGCGTCGCGCAGGGCATGGCTCGTCAGCCTGAGGTCCAGGGCCGTCTGTTCACGGTCTTCATCTTGGGCTCCGCCTTCGTCGAGGCGCTCGCCCTCATCGGCTTCGTCGTCAGCCTCATCGTAAAGTAGGGCTGTCGGACGAGCGAGTTGGAGGCACGCATGAACAACACTGCTAGAAAGCTTGCCGCCCTCGCGGGCGCGACGGGCGTGGCCGTTTGGTCCGCGCCCGTGGTGTCGCTCGCGGAGGAGTCGGCCGTCGGGCCCGACATCCTCATCCCCAAGGTGGCCGAGTTCGTCCCGGCGCTCATCGCCTTCCTGGTCATCCTGGCGGTCCTCAGCAAGCTCGTGTGGCCGTCGGTCCTCGAGATGATGGAGAAGCGCCAGGCGAAGATCCAGTCCGACCTCGACGAGGCGGAGCGTTCCAAGCGCGAGGCGGCCGAGGAGGCCAAGAGCTACGAGGGCAAGATCCTCGAGGCGCACCACGAGGCCGACGCCATCATCGCCAAGGCCAAGAAGGAGGCCGAGGAGGTCCGCTCCCAGGTGCTCGCCAAGGCCCAGCGCGAGGCGGCTGATATCATCGCCAAGGCGCACGGTGCCGTGGACTCCGAGCGCCACAAGGCAATGATCGAGCTCTCGAGCTCGGTCGTCGACCTTTCCGTGGAGATTGCGAGCAAGATCATCGGCAACGACCTCTCCGAGGAGGAGCAGCGCCGTCTCGCCGAGAAGTACCTTGCGGAAGTGGGCGCGCCCGATGAGCGGAAGTAAGCGCGAGCAGGCCGAGAAGGTCGAGGCGTACACCAGGGCGCTTCTCGAGGCGGCACGCTCCGAGGGCCGCGCCAACGCGGACCTCGTGCAGTGGCAGCACGCCCGCAAGTTCACGCCCGAGGTGCTCGAGACCCTGGCGGCCATGCAGCGCGAGGACGACATCGGCCTGCTCGAGGAGGTCGCCAAGCGCTACAAGGAGCTTCTCGACAGCCAGGACACCACGGTGTCCGTGACGGTCACCACGGCGGTGCCCCTCGACGACGACCTGCGCGCCAAGGTGCGCGCAAAGGCGGAGAGCGACCTCAACGCCCCCGTCTATCTCGTCGAGCGCGTCGATCCCTCGATTATCGGCGGCATCATGCTCGAGGTTCGCGGCAAGCGCTACGACGCTTCCGTCCGCGCCCAGCTCGCCAACATCAGAAAGACGCTCTCGTCGACCTTCATCGAAGGCGAGGAACGATAAATGGAAACCATCAGCTCCGAGAAGATCATGAGCACGCTGCGCGAGGAGCTCTCGCGCATCAACGCGACGGTCGACCGTCAGGAGGCCTCGGTCGTCACCGAGGTCGCCGACGGCATCGCCCGCGTCTCGGGCCTCAAGAGCGCCATGGCCGGCGAGCTGCTCAAGCTCACGAGCTCGGCCACGGGCCGCGACGTCTACGGCCTGGTGCAGAACCTCGACCAGGACGACGTGGGCGCGGTTCTCTTCGGCGAGGTCGAGGACATCAAGGAGGGCGACGAGTGCCGCACCACGGGGCGCGTCATGGACATCCCCGTCGGCCACGCCATGCTCGGCCGCGTCGTGAACCCGCTCGGCCAGCCGATCGACGGTCTCGGCCCCATCAACACGACGCACCGTCGTCCCATCGAGTTCAAGGCCCCCGGCATCATGGAGCGCCAGCCGGTGTGCGAGCCCGTCCAGACGGGGCTTCTCGCCATCGACGCGATGGTGCCCATCGGGCGCGGCCAGCGAGAGCTCATCATCGGCGACCGCAAGACGGGCAAGACGGCCATCGCCATCGACGCCATCGTCAACCAGCGCGACACCGACATGATCTGCATCTACGTCGCCATCGGCCAGAAGGCGTCGACCGTCGCCACGATTCGCGAGTCCCTCTCTCAGCACGGAGTGCTCGACAAGACCGTGATTGTCGCCGCGACCGCCGCTGAGTCCGCGCCGATGCAGTACATCGCCCCGATGGCGGGCGCCGCCATCGGCGAGTACTTCATGTACAACGACGAGCACGGCAACCCTGCCGATGCCGAGCACCCCGGCGGCCACGTGCTGGTGGTCTACGACGACCTCTCCAAGCAGGCCGTCGCCTATCGCCAGATGTCGCTCACGCTGCACCGTCCGCCCGGACGCGAGGCCTACCCCGGCGACATCTTCTACCTGCACTCGCGCCTGCTCGAGCGTGCCTGCAAGCTCTCCGACGCCAACGGCGGCGGGTCGCTCACGGCGCTCCCGATCATCGAGACGCAGGAGGGCGACGTCTCCGCCTACATCCCCACGAACGTGATCTCGATCACGGACGGCCAGATCTACCTGCAGTCCAACCTCTTCTTCCAGGGTCAGCGCCCTGCCGTCGACGTGGGCATCTCCGTCTCCCGCGTCGGTGGCGACGCGCAGATCAAGGCCATGAAGCAGGTCGTGGGCACGCTGCGCCTGGACCTCGCCGCCTTCCGCGAGAAGCAGGCCTTTTCGCAGTTCGGCTCCGACCTCGACGCGACGACGCAGTACCAGCTCAACCACGGCGAGCACATGATGGAGCTGCTCAAGCAGCAGCGCTACTCGGCGCTCGACGTGCGCGACCAGGTCATCGCGATCTTTGCCGCCAAGGAGGACTTCCTCGACGACATCGACCTCGACCACGTGACGCTGTTCCGCGACGGGCTCGCCAAGTACATGGCGGACCACTGCCCCAAGCTGCGCAGCTCCGTCCTCGAGGGCAAGCTCGACGATGCCACCTCCAGCCGCCTTCGCGCCCGCATCGCGCGGTACAAGAAGCTCTTCCTCGCCGAGCACCCCAACAGGCGCCGCGCCGAGGACGTCGAGCAGGCTGCCGAGCAGACGGTCACGGCTCCGCCCGAGGGCGGCCACGAGCCGCTGGACGGCCAGGGGAAGTAAACAATGGCCAACCTTCGTGAAATACAGCGACGCATGAACTCCATCAGGAGCACCATGCAGATCACGCGCACGATGGAGATGATCTCCACCGCGCGGATCCAGCGGGCGCTCGCGCGCGCCGAGGAGGCTGAGCCCTACAAGGACGCCATCACGCGCATGCTCGCAAACGTCGCCGAGGCAGGCTTCTCGACCGAGCAGCCGCTCCTCGCGCAGCGCACGGAGGAGAAGCACGTGCTGTTCATCGTCGTCGCCTCCGACAAGGGCCTCGCGGGCGGCTTCAACATCGTGCAGCAGCGCGCCGTCGAGTCGGAGATGCGGAGGCTGCGGGCGCAGGGCGTGGAGCCCTCGCTCATCACCTGCGGGCGCAAGCCCACGGAGTACTTCACGTACCGCAAGATGGCCCCGGTCATGTCGTTCGTGGGGATCTCCTCGGAGCCCAACCAGGACCAGGCGGACCGCATCGCCTCGTACGTCATGCGCGGCTACGCCACCGGCGAGATCGACCGCGTCGTGCTCTACTATTGGCACGCCCGCAACCGCGTCGAGCAGACCCAGGTCGTCGAGCAGCTGCTCCCCATCTCGAAAGAGCAGCTCACGATGCCCAACAAGCCGCGCGAGCGCGAGGCGCTGTCCAAGGTCGAGGGCCACGCCTACACCGACTTCGCGTTCGACCCCTCGGCGGAGGAGGTACTCGGCAAGCTCATGCCGGCCTACTTCCGCACGGTCATCTTCCACGCGCTGCTCGACTCGGCGGCCGCGGAGCACGGGGCGCGCCGCCGCGCCATGCAGTCCGCGACCGACAACGCCCAGGAGGTCCTGGGCAACCTCGAGCGCACGTTCAACCGAGTCCGCCAGGGCTCCATCACCACCGAGCTCAACGAGATCATCGGCGGCGCTTCCGCATTGGAGGACAACTGATGGCAGAGAAGAACCAGGAGACGCGCACCGCCCTCGAGGAGGCGGCGTACAACAAGCTCAACCGCACCGTCGGCATGGGCTCGATCGTGCGCGTCGTCGGCCCCGTCGTCGACGTCAAGTTTGACGGCCAGGTGCCCGGCATCTACACGGCCCTCGTCGTCGAGGGCGACACTCCGGTCGGGCATGTCAGCACCGTGCTCGAGGTCGAGTCCCAGCTTCCTGGCGGCATCGTCCGCACGGTCGCCATGTCCTCGACCGACGGCCTCACCCGAGGCCTCAAGGTGCGCGACACCGGGCACCCCATGATGATGCCCGTGGGCCCCTCGACGCTCGGTCGCGTCTGGAACGTCATGGGCCAGCCGGTCGATGGCAAGGAGATCCCCGAGGACGTCCAGTACTACCCGATTCACCACCCGGCACCGTCCTTTGACGAGCTGACCACCCAGACCGAGATCTTCGAGACCGGCATCAAGGCCATCGACCTTCTCGAGCCCTACGTGCGCGGCGGCAAGACGGGCCTGTTCGGCGGAGCCGGCGTCGGCAAGACGGTCCTGATCCAGGAGCTCATCAACAACCTCGCCCAGCAGCACGGCGGCACGTCGGTCTTCACCGGCGTCGGCGAGCGCACCCGCGAGGGCACCGACCTCTACCTCGAGATGACCGAGTCCGGCGTCATCGAGAAGACCTGCCTGGTCTACGGCCAGATGAACGAGCCGCCCGGAGCGCGCATGCGCGTCGCCCTGGCGGGCCTCACCACCGCGGAGTTCTTCCGCGACCAGGGTCAGGACGTCCTGCTGTTCATCGACAACATCTTCCGCTTCTCCCAGGCGGGCTCCGAGGTCTCGGCCCTTCTCGGCCGCATGCCGTCGGCAGTCGGCTACCAGCCCACGCTGGCTACCGAGATGGGCGAGCTCCAGGAGCGCATCACCTCGACCAAGGAGGGCTCCATCACCTCGGTCCAGGCTGTCTACGTCCCCGCCGACGACCTCACCGACCCGGCGCCTGCGACGACGTTCACGCACCTCGACGCCACGACGGTCCTTTCCCGCGCGATCACCGACCTCGGCATCTACCCCGCGGTCGACCCGCTTGCCAGCTCGAGCTCCGCGCTCGACCCCTCCATCGTTGGCGAGGAGCACTACCGCGTCGCGATGGCGGTCCAGGAGACGCTGCAGGAGTACTCCGACCTCCAGGACATCATCGCCATCCTCGGCATGGACGAGCTCTCCGAGGAGCAGCAGCACGTGGTCGCGCGCGCCCGCAAGATCCAGCAGTTCCTCTCGCAGTCGTTCCATGTGGCCGAGAAGTTCACGGGCAACCCGGGCGTCTACTGCACCGTCGAGGACACGGTCCGCAGCTTCGCCGAGATCGTCGACGGAAAGTGCGACGACCTTCCCGAGCAGGCCTTCCGCTTCGCCGGCAACATCGAGGACGTGCGTCGCCGCGCGGCGGCCATGGCGGCCCCGGACGAGGCTAAGGAGTAGGCCCATGGCCGAGCTCAACTGCCAGTTCGTCCGCCCGGACCGACAGCTCTTCGAGGGGCCCGTGGCAAACCTCGTGCTCGTCACCTATGCCGGCGAGCTCGGGGTCTGGCCCGGCCACGCCCCCGAGGTCGTCGCGCTGGGCGACGGCGTCGTGAGGATCCGGAGGCGCCCGGAGGACGGCGGGGGAGAGTACGACGTCGTCGTCTCCGGCGGGTATGCCGAGATTGACAACGACGGGGTCATCATCCTCGCCGACCATGCCCGCCGCACCGACGACATCGACCCCGACGTCGTGCGCGCCACGCGCGACGAGGCGATCGAGGCGCTCGACGAGCTGGAGAAGGGCGACTATCGCAGCGCGTATTACGAGAAGAAGATCAAGTGGTGTAACCTTCTGCTCAAGCAGGCGATGGGTGGCGCCGCAGCGGCTTCACACTAGCGAGCACGGAGGATACATGGACGTCATTCGCGTTGAGGGCGGTCACAGCGTTACGGGTTCCGTCAGGGTCGAGGGTGCCAAGAACTCGGCGCTCAAGCTCATGGCTGCGACCATCATGGCTCCCGGGGTGACGACGCTCACCAACGTGCCCAACATCGCCGACGTCCACGTGATGGGCAAGGTGCTCAAGAACATCGGCGCCAAGATCGAGGTCGTGGGCGTCCACGAGCTCAAGATCGACACCTCCGACGTCGACTCGTGGGAGACCCCGTATCACCTCGTCGCCCAGATGCGCGCCTCCACCGCGGTGCTCGGCCCGCTGCTCTCCCGCTTCGGGAAGGCGGTCGTCGCGATGCCCGGCGGCTGCAACATCGGCGCGCGCAAGATCGACATGCACATCCTCGGCCTCGAGGCCCTCGGCGTCGAGTTCAAGGTCGATCATGGCAACATCTACGCCAGCGCCCCCCACGGCCTTACGGGGGACACCGTCACGCTCTCCTTCGCGAGCGTCGGCGCCACCGAGAACCTCATGATGGCCTCCGTCTTCGCCAAGGGGACGACCGTCATCGACAACGCCGCTCGGGAGCCCGAGATCGTCGACCTCGCCAACCTCCTCAACGAGATGGGCGCCAAGATCTCCGGCGCCGGCTCGCCGGTCATCGAGGTCGAGGGTGTCTCCGAGCTGCACCCGGTCACGCATGCCGTGGTCGGCGACAGGATCGAGGCGGGAACCTTCCTCGCCATCGGCGCCCTGACGGGCGAGCCCGTGAAGGTCACCGGTTTCTCCCCGTCTCACCTCGGACTCGTCCTCAAGAAGTTCGAGCAGATGGGCGCCTCCGTCGAGCGCGGCGCGCGCGAGTGCACCGTCTGGCGCAACCGCCCCCTCGTGCCCACGGACATCCAGACCCTGCCCTTCCCGGGCTTCCCCACGGACATGCAGGCCCAGACCATGTGCCTGCTCGCGCTCGCCAAGGGAAGCTGCATCATCACCGAGAACGTGTTCGAGAACCGCTTCATGTTCGCGAGCGAGCTCTCCCGCATGGGCGCCAACATCGTCATCGAGGGCCATCATGCGATCGTCCATGGCGTGGACGCCTTCTCCGGCGCCCAGGTGCGCTCCCCCGACCTGCGCGGCGGCGCGGCGCTCGTCATGGCGGGACTCGTCGCGGACGGCGAGACCACGGTTTCCGCCATTCACCACATCGACCGCGGCTACGAGGGCTTCGTCGAGAAGCTCGCGTCGCTCGGGGCAAAGATCGAGCGCGCGGCAGTCCCCGACGAGGATGACGCCCTCTAGGGCGCTTTGGCCAGCGGCCGGAACGGAGGCGCCATGACTGATGACATGACCCGCGGCGACCACGCCCTCACCAAGGCGAGCGAGGACTACCTCGAGGCGATCTACCGCCTCGCCCTCGAGGACGCGTCCGGAGACGGGACGGTCCGCTCCGTGGACGTGGCGGAACAGCTGGGTGTTTCTAAGGCGAGCGTCAACAAGGCCCTCTCCACGCTCAAGGAGAGCGACATGGTCGAGCAGAGCCGCTACGGTCGCGTGACGCTCACTCAGAAGGGGCGCGAGTACGCGGCCCTCGTGTGGCGCGCCCATCGGGCGCTCAGGCTCTTCCTCGAGTCCGACCTGGGCGTGTCGCCCGAGCGGGCCGACGAGGAGGCATGCCTCATGGAGCACGTCCTCTCCGCCGACACCATGGGAAGGCTCATCGAGTATCTCGAGCGCCAGGGGCTCGATATCCCCGCCTGAAGAGCGCGACAGTTTGTGTGGTCGCTGTGACGCCGCGCGCCCTCCGGCTACGGAGGGCGCGCTTCTTCGTCCGCTTGCGGTTAAGACCGACTGCGGGATTGTCAGATGGGGTATGTTTCTTGTGCCGCCGGGCATGTCCGGCGGCGCGACGTCTTCCTATCCGAAGGGACAGAAATGAAAGCAGTCATTCCGGCAGCCGGTCTTGGGACCCGTTTTCTTCCCGCGACCAAGTGCACCCCCAAGGAGCTGCTGCCCGTTCTCGACAAGCCCGTGATCCAATACGTCGTCGAGGAGGCTCTCGAGCCCGAGGGGGTTGACGGCGCCGTCGTCATCAACTCTCACGAGAAGCCTCAGATCGAGTCCTACTTCTCCGCCGACCCCGCCTTCGAGGCGATGCTGCGCGAGCGCGGGAAGGACGCGGAGGCGAATCGCGTCCACGAGGCGTCGACGCTTCCCGTCTCCTTTGTCTACCAGGACGAGGCGCGCGGCCTCGGCCATGCGGTCCTCCAGGCTGCGGGCGAGATCGATGACGACCCGTTCTTCGTGCTGCTGGGCGACTACTTCGTTCCGGGGCGGCAGATGTGCGTGCGCATGGCAGAGGTCTCCAAGGCCCATGGCGGAGCCTCCGTCATCGCCGTCGCGCCCGTGCCCGAGGACCAGGTGAGCCGCTACGGCATCATCGCCGGCGAGTGCGTGGGGTGCCTGCCCGGGACCGACGCCCAGGGCGAGCAGGAGGGCGCTGTCTGGAAGGTGAGCGGGCTCGTGGAGAAGCCCAGCCCCGAGGACGCCCCCTCCCACCTCTTCATCGTCGGGCGCTACCTGCTCTCGCCCCGCATCATGGAGTTGCTTGCGACGCAGGGTCCCGGCGCCGGCAACGAGATTCAGCTGACCGATGCCATGGAGCGCCTGCTCGCCGAGGAGGAGATGTACGCGCTCGTGGTCGATCCCGCCGAGGGCTGCGACACCGGAACCCCTGCCGCCTGGGCGGCAACCAACGCCCGCATGGCGCTCGAGGACCCGGTGTTCGCCGACGCCTTCCTCGAGGAGCTTGGCGAGAAGGGCGAGCGTTTCATTGGATAGAAGGTCGGACATCATCCGCTTTGGCATCGACGGGTGGCGCGCGCGCTTCGACGACGGCTTCGATGCCGAGGGCGTCGCGAGGGTCGCCGACGCCCTCGGGCTCGTCTGGGCCGACTCCGCTCCGGGCGCCACCATCTATGTCGGCTACGACACGCGCCACGGTTCCGCGGACTTCGCGCGGCTCGTGGCGGGAATCGTCGCGTCCTATGGCCTGGATGTCAGGGTGTCGGACGTCGCGTGCCCCACGCCGGCTGTCGCGTGGACCTGCGCCCATGATGACGCCGCCTATGGCGCCGTCATCGTCACCGCCAGCGAGCTCTCCTGCGAATACGGGGGGCTCCTGGTGCGCGGCCGCGACGGCGGGCCCGTCCCGAGGGGCTTTCTCGACCAGGTCGAGCAGGCCATCTCCGTCACGCCGACGCAGGACCGCGGGGCCTTCGAGGAGATCGACCTCATGACCGCCTACCTCGCCGACCTAGCGTCACGCGTCGACCGGGACTCGATCGCGCGCCGCCGCCCCCGCATCGTCGTCGACGCCATGTGCGGCGCGGGGACGACGCACCTCGCCAAGCTCCTGACAGACCTCGGCTGCGACGTGATGGAGATTCACGTGGAGCCCCGCGAGGACTTCGGGGGAATTCACCCGGAGCCTCGCGACCCTTGGGCCGATGCCTGCGAGCAGGCGGTCGTGGTTCACGGGGCCGACATGGGCCTGCTTCTCGACGGCGATGCTGACAGGGCATCGGTCGTCGACGAGAAGGGCAGCCTGCTACCGGCCCGCGTCATCGTGCCGATGCTCCTGGGCAACCTGGTGATGAGCCACGGTGCGCGCGGTCGGGTCGTCACGACTCTCACGTGCTCGGCCTGCATCGCGCGCGAGGCGGCTCGGCTGGGGTGCGAAACGACTTCGGTCCCCGTCGGCTTCTCACGCATATATAGGGAGACGCTCGACGCGGATGTGATCATGGGCGTGGAGGAGTACGGCGGCGTGTGCGTGCCCTCGCACCTGCACGAGCGCGACGGCCTGCTGGTGTGCCTGCTCGCGGTGGAGATGCTGGCGCGCTCCGGCAAGACCGTCTCGACCATGACCGAGGAGCTCGAGGCGATCATTGGGACGATGTCCTATGCGAGAAGGGACGTCCGTCTCGAGCCCGCGGTCAGCCAGGCATTCCGCAACGTGCTCCCGGGCCTGAACCCGGCGGAGCTGGCGGGCAAGGTGCCGGTGGAGATCTCACACGCGGACGGTCTCAGGGCTCAGTTCGAGGACGACTCGTGGGTGCTGATACGCCCGTCTCGCACGAGCGCAGTCGTGAGGGTCTATGCGGAGGCGGCGACGGCGCGCGAGCGCGACGCGCTTCTGAGCGCGGCATGCAACCTCGTGCGAGCAGGCTTCTAGAAATCCGAGAAGTACAGATTGTGCAGAAACCGTGGAGCCCCCGATTCCCGCGCGCGCGGGGCCGCGGAGTGCGTATAGTTATTCCCCGCGCAGC
>CALUJM010000002.1 GCA_944320975.1 uncultured Atopobiaceae bacterium
CCTCGCCGGGATGGGCTCCGACGTGAGGTTCAGGTCCAGCTGAGGGGGGTGCCAGCCAACAACAGCTTTACGCCGACGCCACGTCCCCGCCGTCACAGAGAGCTTCGCGTATACTGGTGAGGTTAACGGGCGCGGATGGCTCTCGGGGGCGCCACCGCCGTACGAGGAGGTAGCATGGGAGCGTTCTTTGGCGCTGTTTCTCACCGTGACGTCGCACTCGACGTGTTCTTTGGCGTGGACTATCACTCGCACCTCGGCACGCGCCGCGCGGGCATGGTCTCGTGCCGTCAGGGCGGCGGCTTCAACCGCCAGATCCACTCCATCGAGAACACGCCCTTCCGCACCAAGTTCGAGCACGACCTGCCCGAGCTCTCCGGCACCTGCGCGATGGGCTGCATCTCGGACTCCGACCCGCAGCCGCTGCTCGTTCGCTCCCATCTGGGCGTCTACGCCATCTCCACGGTGGGCGCCATCGCCAACGCCGACGAGATCGTGGCGCGCTTCGAGGAGGCCGGCCACCAGTTCGGCGCCATGGGCTCCGGTGCGGTCAACGTCAACGAGCTCGTGGCGGCGCTCATCAACTCCCAGGCGAGCATCGTCGAGGGCATCCGCTACGCCCAGGACCAGATCGAGGGTTCGCTCACGCTGCTCATCATGACCGAGACCGGCGAGCTCATCGCCGCGCGCGACGCCATGGGCCGCCTGCCCGTGCTCATCGGCAAGGATGACGACGGCTACTGCGTGTCCTTCGAGTCGTTTGCCTACGGCAAGCTCGGCTATGCGGACGAGTACGAGCTCGGCTCCGCGGAGATCGTCAAGATCACGGCCGACGGCTACGAGACGCTCTCCGAGCCGCGCGACGAGATGCGCATCTGCGCCTTCCTCTGGGTCTACTACGGCTACCCCAACTCCAACTACGAGGGCGTCAACGTCGAGTGCATGCGCTACCGCAACGGTGCCATCATGGCGCGCGACGAGCGCGAGCAGGGTCTTCTCCCCGAGGTCGACTACGTCGCCGGCATGCCCGACTCGGGTCTTCCCCACGGCATCGGCTACGCCAACGAGTCCGGCGTGCCGCTGGCACGCCCGTTCGTCAAGTACACGCCCACCTGGCCGCGCTCCTTCATGCCCGCCAACCAGGAGGTCCGCAACCGCGTTGCCAAGATGAAGCAGATCCCGGTGCCCGAGCTCATCCGCGACAAGCGCCTGCTGCTCGTCGACGACTCCATCGTCCGCGGCACCCAGATGCGCGAGACGATCGACTTCCTGCGCGACACCGGCGTGGCCGAGGTTCACATGCGCTCCGCCTGCCCGCCGATCATGTACGGCTGCAAGTTCCTCTCGTTCTCGCGCAGCCGCTCCGAGTACGAGCTCATCGCGCGTCGCAAGGTTCGCGAGCTCGAGGGCGACGAGGGCGAGAAGCACCTCGACGAGTACGCCGACGGGCGCACCGAGCGAGGCCGCTGCCTGCTGCGCTCCATCTGCGAGGAGATGGGCTTCGACTCGCTGGAGTTCCAGAGCCTGGACGGCATGCTCGAGGCCATCGGCATCGACCGCAAGAAGGTCTGCACCTACTGCTGGAGCGGCCGCGACTAGGTGATGCTGACGGAGCGAGTAGAATAGGGCTATCTCTTTGAGCTTTCGAGGCGAGAAGGCTGGTGAGGGTCATGTATTGCTCTCAGTGCGGGGCCGCAAATCCAGACGGCGCCAAGTTCTGCAGGGCCTGCGGCGCTCGGATTCTGGTGTCCGACACCCCCTCGCAGCCGGAGCCCACGCCCGTCCCGGCATCTTCCGTTGCTGCGTCGCGGTCGGCTGCGAACGGGCGGTCTACTTTCAAGGATGCCTCACCCTCTGACGTGTCCCCGTTGTCTGCGTCGACGAGTGAAGAATCTGCGCATGGTCGCTCTCGCGCTGGCCTTGCCATAGGCATCTTGACGGCACTTGTCATCGCGCTTGCTGCCATCGGTATGTTCTCGATGGATGGTGGGGGCAGTGGCAATGCCAGCGATGACAACGCTCGTGGCGAGGCTGCAGGTGAGAAGTATGGTCCCTTGGACGATTGGGCGCCTGCCGACTACATGGATCCGGCCTTCTACGACCGGTCATTTTCTCAGATAATCTCGGCGCTCGATAACGACGGCTTCACTTCCTACACCGCATCCGTTACCGAGGAGGGATTCTACTCCGTGCAGTTCAGGAAAGAGTCGTCAGATGAGAGGTCATTTCCCTATGCGCCGGTCGGCGGCAATATCTTTGTGCAAGTCGATATCTATCCTCCCAAGGGATTCGATGCCGCCAGTATCGAATCCCTTGAAGACATACCCGAATCTTCCACCCTACAGGGCGTTGATATCGCTATCTATGCAAATCTCGGGGAAGAGGACCTCGTAACGACGGGTAAGGCACTTTGCGATGGCTTGGGTGTGGTGCCAAGCATAATCCATGCATCGAGTGAGAGCTTGCTTGTTGAGCTGAGCGAGAAGCTCCATGTCTCCTTTGATTCGTCAGAAGACCTCCGGAGCGATGCTGATGGGGCGAATGTGTGGATTGGCGCAATCTCAGAACAGCTATTTCCGAACAGCACGGGAACTGGCGGATGGTCCGTTACCTGCACGGCAAATGGTGAGGAATCCCTTGGAACTATCAGATTGCATTACATCCCGATGGGATAGGGGAGGTCTGGGCTGCGCCGCCGCCTGCGCCACGAGCTGGCCCATGCGGTAGTGCTGAAGCGGAGAGAGCCCGGAGATGCCCATGCAGACCATGCGGTACGGCGCGATCTCGCGGCCTGTGGCGCGGAGCTCATCGTAGGCGCCCTGGATGAAGTGGGGCGGCACGAGTCGTCCCAGTTGAGGTCGGGGTCCCGCTCGCTGGAGGTCCCGGCGAGAAGTCCCTCGCCGCGTGCGAGTCGGCAGAGCTCGGTGACGAGCTCCTCGTCGTAGGCGACGCGCGACCCGTCCGCCGCGTCGCCGAACTACGCGAACGTCCCCTGGGCACCCGGTCCGGGGGAGATGTGCAGATAGTCGAATTACATCGTGGCATGCGAATTTGAGACGACCATCGTGTCCGGCTGAAGCTCCGTGATGCGTCGTGCAACCTCGTGATAGGCGTCCACGGTCGGCTGAATCTCCCGCCCGCGCCTCACGCCGGGGACGATGAGCGGCGGGTGCGGAACGGCGACAGCGATGGCGACGGGCGTGCGACCACCCCCTGGGTGCTCGAGGTGACGGTCTTGTCGGAGTTGGCGAGCGGTCGAGTGCGGCTAGTACTATTGTGTCAGGATGACGGTGTGAGGGAGGGAGAATCTCGTGGCGTATGCGCTCGTGGCTCTGGGCGCGCTCTCGGTCGCCTACGGCGTCGCCATGATGGCGCTCTATCCGGCGGGCGGGTTCTTTCTGGTGTGGCTGGCGCTGGGGGCGGCGCTTGCGGCGGCGGGGCTCGTCGAGCGGGTGCGTCTGGTCGTGTGCGCGGTTCTGCTCGTCGTTCTTCTCGCCGTGGGCGCGCTCTCGGCGCTCATCATGACCACGGCTGCAGCGACGCCTCCCGCAGGGCTTGACCGCCTGGTCGTGCTGGGCGCCGGCCTGCGTCCCGACGGCACGCCGACCGAGACGCTCCAATACCGTCTGGATGCCGCGCTGGCCTATCTCGAGGACAACCCCGGGACGAGCTGCATAGTATCGGGCGGGCAGGGCCTGGGGGAGAGTCGGACCGAGGCGGACGCCATGGCCGAGTACCTGGTCGCGCACGGCCTCGACGCCGACCGCGTCACCAAGGAGGAGCGCTCCACGACCACGGCGGAGAACATCCGCTACTCCGCCGATCTTCTCGCCCCGGACGCGACGGTCGCGATCGTGACCAACGACTTCCACCTCTACCGCGCCCTGCGCATCGCGCACAAAAACGGGCTGCCCGGCGCATGTGGCCTGGCAGCCCGCACCAACCCGCTCTACCTGCCGCAGGCGACGCTGCGCGAGTGCCTCGCGATAGCGAAGGACGCGCTCGTCGGCAACATCTAGCGCCTAGCTTGCGGCCTCGGCGTCGAGCGTCTCGCGGATGGCGACGATGAACTCGCGCGTCCCCAGCGTCTCGGGCTCGGGCAGCGACGTGATGCGCGCGAGGTCGCCGGTCATGCGGCCGGACTCGATCGTCTTGACCGTGGCGGCCTCAAGGCGGTCGGCAAAGTCCACGAGCTCGGGCAGCTCGTCGAGCTCGCCGCGCTTGCGCAGGGCGCCGGTCCAGGCAAAGATCGTGGCCACGGAGTTGGTCGAGGTGGGCTCGCCCTTCAGGTGCTTGTAGTAGTGGCGCTGGACGGTGCCGTGCGCGGCCTCGTACTCAAAGTAGCCGTGCGGGCTCACGAGCACGGAGGTCATCATGGCCAGGCTGCCAAACGCCGAGGAGAGCATGTCGCTCATCACGTCGCCGTCGTAGTTCTTGCAGGCCCAGATGAAGCCGCCCTCGGACTTGACCACGCGGGCCACGGCGTCGTCGATCAGCGTGTAGAAGTACTCGATGCCGGCCGTCTCGAACTTCTCGCGATACTCCGCCTCGTAGATGTCGGCGAAGACGTCCTTGAAGCGGTGGTCGTAGGTCTTGGAGATCGTGTCCTTGGTGGCAAACCACAGGTCCTGGCCCGTGGAGAGCGCGTACTCGAAGCAGCTGCGCGCGAAGCTCTCGATGGAAGCGTCAAGGTTGTGCTGGCCCTGGACCACGCCGGGGCCGTCGAAGACGTGGACGAGCTCACGGCGCTCGGCGCCGTCCTCGGCGGTGTAGACGAGCTCCACCTTGCCGGGGCCGTCGATGCGCATCTCGGAGTTCTTGTACACGTCGCCGTACGCGTGACGGGCGATGGTGATGGGCTTCTTCCAGCAGCTCACCACCGGGTCGATCCCGCGGACCACGATCGGCGCGCGGAACACGGTGCCGTCGAGCAGCGCGCGGATGGTGCCGTTGGGGCTCTTCCACATCTGCTTGAGGCCGTACTCCTCCACGCGCGCGGCGTTGGGGGTGATGGTGGCGCACTTGACGGCCACGCCCAGGCGCTTGGTCGCCTCGGCGGAGTCGACGGTGACCTGGTCGTCGGTCTTGTCGCGGTTCTCGAGGCCGAGGTCGTAGTACTCGGTCTTGAGGTCAACGAACGGGCAGATGAGCTCGTCTTTGATGATCTGCCAGATGATGCGGGTCATCTCGTCGCCGTCCATCTCGACGAGCGGGGTCTTCATCTCGATCTTGGCCATGGGGTCCTCCGGGGTCGCGGCGGTTTTCCGGGGACGAATGTAGCACGTCGGGGCGGCGTCGCGCGCAACTTGAGACGCGCTTGTCACAGAAGGGCTGCCGCCTGCCCCCGGGGTCGGGGAGAAGGGCCGCGCGCGACGCTTCTCGATATAATGGCACCAGGCTTTTTGACGCGAGCGCACGCAGGGCGCGACGGGCTTTTCTAGCGAGAAGGGCGAGGCTCTTGACGGTTAAATTGGCGACGGGGCAGGGCAGTCGCCCGATGTGGAGCCAGATCAGCGACATCCTCACGGACAGAATCGTCCGCGGCGAGTACCCCGTGGGCTGCATCATGCCGGGGGAGCTGGCCGTCATGGAGGAGTTTGGCGTCTCTCGAACCACCGCCCGCCAGGCGATGGAGCGGCTCGTCTCCTTGGGCTACGTCGCTCGCATGCGCGGCAAGGGCACGGTCGTCCTCGAGCAGCAGGACAAAATCGAGACCACGATGCAGTCCTCGTTCGGGGGGATACTCGAGCGTCACAACGACTTCGAGCGTCGCGTCGTGAGCGTCGAGATGGAGGTGCCTCCCAAAGAGGTGGCGTACTACTTTGACGTTCTCCCCAAGACGAAGCTCGTCTGCCTTCGCCGGGAGACGCCCTTCAACGGGCATACTTCCGCCTGCTTTGTCACGTACCTGAGCGGGCGCCTGCCGTTCACCGACAAGACGGACTTCTCGGGATCGCTCTACGCGAAGCTCGAGGCGCTCGGCAAGCCCGTGAACGCCGTTATCGAGAAGATCAAGGCCGTGACGCTCGACGAGTGCGAACCGCTCGGCCTCGATTGCGAGGAATCGGCGGCGCTGCTGAGGCGCGTTCGCATGGGCAGGCACGACGACGAGCCGATCGAGTACACCTACTCGTATTACCTGGGCCGCGACTACGAGCTCACCATCAACCTCACGTCAGGCTAGGACCTCCGACCTCGGGGCGAGGCGCTGCCGTCCGGAGGCGTCGCTCGGCGGTCGGTTTGCGTCGCTCGCGGTGGATCCCGGACGTGCCGAGTGGGGCAGCTTGACCGATCTCTTGCGGTGTTCTAATAATTATAATGTCATAACAACATGACATTATAAGGGCAAACGGAGAAGATCGACCGGATCATCGAGGGGAAGATGCCGCCTCCGGGTTAGAAGATCTGCGGCAGCGGCTTTTCGCGCGCGAGGGCAGGTTCAGGGTCGATGACGGCAGGGTCCAGGACGACTGCCGCGTTGAGCTTCCAGGCGAGTGCCGGATGTCAGTCGAGACGAAGAGGTGAGAGGGCTGTGAGCGAAGAAGAGTTCCGATACGACAGGGAGCCCGAGACGTGCGTGCAGGGCTTTGACGACGTGGCCTGGGGGACGCGCGAGGAGATAGTCGACGCGCTTCGCTCGCCCGAGGTCGGCCGGCTCGTGGCGGCCGAGTGCTATCCGGGCGTCACCGACGAGGTCGAGAGCATTCTGTCCGAGGCGCTCCTTCCCGACCTCGTCATCCACGCCGAGGAGACCTACCTCGACTCAAAGACGGTTCAGACGATCCTCGCCCCTCATGCCACGGACGACCGCGTGAGAGGGGTCATGTACTACGGCACCCTGCGCGACCTGGTCGACGGCGGCCGCCTGCGAGACGCCGCCGAGCGCGCGGTCGCGGCGCTCGGGCGCGGCGGGCGCGTGCTGATCGCCGGGTTTGGCGCGAGCCTGGTTGAGCGCGAGACGCGCGCCCTTCTCGGGAGGGAGGGGAGCGGGCCTGCAGAGGTGCCGGCCTCGACGCTCGTCTACTGCGACCTCGCGCGCTGGGAGGCCCAGCTCAGGTATCGCTCCGGCGGGACGAACCACTTCTGGGACAACCCGGGGGAGGATCCCCTGAAGAAGAACAAGCTCGGCTTCTTCATCGAGTGGCGCCTCGCCGACAAGATCAAGGCGGACCTCCTCGACGACATCGACTACTACCTGGACAGCAATGTCGCGGGAAGTCCGAAGATGGTGAGCGGTGAGGCCCTGCGCTGCGGGCTGCGCGCGGTGGTGCGCGGCCCCTTTCGCCTCGTTCCCTACTTCGATCCGGGCGTCTGGGGCGGTCAGTGGATGAAGCGCACGTGCGGGCTTGACGAGAGCCGGGACAACTACGCCTGGAGCTTTGACGGCGTGCCCGAGGAGAACAGCCTCTACTTCAGGTACGGCCACGTCCGCATCGAGCTCCCCGCGATGAACGCCGTGCTCTATCAGCCCAGAGAGCTGCTGGGCGAGCGCAACTACAGCAGGTTCGGCGCGGAGTTCCCCATTCGCTTCGACCTTCTCGACACGATGGACGGACAGAACCTGAGCCTGCAGGTCCACCCCCTCACCGAGTACATCAAGTCGCACTTTGGGATGACCTACACCCAGGACGAGAGCTACTACATCCTCGATTGTCAGGAGGGCGCCGGCGTCTATCTCGGCCTCAGAGAGGGCGTGGACCGCGACGCCATGATGGGCGACCTGCGGGCGGCCCAGGATGGCGGGCCGGCGTTTCCCGCGGAGCGCTACGTGAACCGCTTCCCCGCCAAGAGACACGACCACTTCCTCATTCCCGCGGGAACCGTGCACTGCTCGTCGGCGGGGTGCATGGTGCTCGAGATCAGCGCCACCCCCTACATCTTCACCTTCAAGCTGTGGGACTGGGGGAGGCTGGGGATGGACGGCCTCCCGCGACCGATTCACATCGATGACGGCGAGCGCAACATCCAATGGGACCGAACCACCGGCTGGGTCGAGAAGAACCTTGTCAACCGCTGCGAGGTTCTTGAAGAGCGAGAAGGCTACCGAGAGGAGCGAACGGGCCTTCACGAGCTTGAGTTCATCGAGACGCGCCGCCTGGTCATAGAGGGTGTGGGCCCGCGCGTCTCGAGGGATGGCGTGCACATGCTCAACCTCGTGGAGGGCACGGCGGCATACGTGGAGAGCCCGGACGGAGCCTTCGAGCCGTTCGAGGTCCACTACGCGGAGACGTTCGTGCTGCCCGCCGCCGCCGGGGACTATGTCATCCGCCCGGCTCGCGAGGGCGAGCGCGTGATCGTCATGCAGGCGTTCGTTCGATAGGGGGCCTGAGGGCGAGGCGCCCCCAGGGCCCTACAGCGTCGCGGCGAGCCAGCCGGGCAGGTCGGAACTCACCACGCGCGCGCAGACGAAGGCGTCGGAGAGGTCGAGCGTGGCCGCGACCTCGTAGCCGGCGGGCGTGACCGCGAGCGCGAGCGCGCGCCCCTCGTCCGGGACCAGCAGGCGCACCTCGTTGGCGATGGGGTCGTAGGCCGGCGTGGCCAGGCGCGGGTTGCGGCGGACCTCCTCGATGGCCGAGAAGGACGGCGCGCTCAGGGTCGGGTCGAGCGTCATCTGCGCGAGCGCGGTCACGTAGAGGGCGGGCTCGGCCGGCTCTGCGGCGGAGAAGCCCTCGAGCTGCCAGGGGATGTCCCCCGTCCCGGCGACGAGGTCGGCGCGGATGGGCGCGCCGTCGGCGGTGACCAGGCCCGTGTCAAAGCGCGCGGAGGTCCCGTCCTCGGAGACGGCGAGCGTGCCCTCGGCGCGGACGCGCGCGAAAGTCATGACCAAGTAGTCATTGAGGATGTGCCGCCCCTCGCCCCAGCTCTCCGGGCGGGCGAGTCCCGCCAGGCGCTCGAGCGCCTCCTCGCGCGAGCCGAGGGAGACTGTCTGCGCGAAGTCGCGCTCGGGGTCCGCGTCGTCGCCCGGGCGCAGGAAGGCCGACCAGGGGCCGCGCGCGGCGACGTCGAGCCCCTCGAGCCCCACCTCGTCCGTGGCGCCCGCGTCGACCTCGGTGAGCGCCCAGCGCTTGCCCGCGACCGCGCGTGCCGAGCGGCGCAGGGTCACGCGGACCGGCGTGACGCCGTCGGCCTGGAGGTAGCGCAGCGAGAAGGTGACGTTGCTGCGCGTGCCCTCGAGCGCGCCCGAGGACCGGGCCACGCGGAAGTCCTCCTCGAGCGTGGCCATGGGGTCGATGTTGGCGGGGAGCACCTGGTAGAGGATGCTGAGCTGCTCGCTGGAGCAACGCACGTCGGCGTGGAAGTCCTGGGGGAGGTCCGCCTGCGCGCGCGACGCCACTGCCGCCGTGGGCGCGGGTGCCTTCTCGGGCTCCGGCTCTGGTGCGGGGCCGGGGTCGGGCTGCGGCGCGGGTTCGGGCTCCGGTGTGGGCTCCGGTTCGGGCACGTAGGTGATGGTGAAGGAGATCGGCGGCACGTGCTCGGGCTCCGGGGCTGGTGCAGGCTCGGGTTCGGGTTCGGGCTCCGGTGCAGCATCAGGTTCCGGCTCGGCCTCCGGTGCAGCCTCGACCTCGACCTCGGTCTCCGGCTCGGCCGCGACCTCCTCGTTCTTCTCGGCAGGTGCTTCCGGCTCTGCGCTCTTCTCGGTCACAACCTCCGGCTCCGGCTCGACAACCGGCTCCGGCTCGGGCTCGGGCTCGACCACGCGCTCCACGTGCCGCGGCTTCACGGGCTTGAGCGCCTTGGCGCCCTTGGCCCGCTTCCACGGCTTGCCGCCCGCCGCGGGCTTCTTCTCGGCGCTCGCCAGACGCTCGAGTGCGCGGTCGTACTCCTCGTTGGCGAGCACGGTGGCGTAGACGTAGCCCTTCTTGAAGACCGTCAGCTTGATGAACTCGCTCAGCTGCTCGCAGAGCGCGCGCATGTCGTCGCAGCCCAGGTCCTCAGGCGCGAGGCCGTCCGCCAGCAGCACCTCCTCGACGCGCGGGAGCAGGGTCTGCTTGCCGACGCCGAGCTCTCTCGACAGCAGCTGGTACAGGTACAGGCGGTTGCCTGGGACGATTTTCGGCATGGCCCCTCCTAGGGCAGAAGCGCGCCGGGCGCGCGAGGTTGCGAACTCACTACGTTACTACCCAATCGGGGCGGGCGGACTTTCAGATTCGCGAACGGTCGCGCGCCGCCTCCCTAAGGGCGCGGTTGCGCAGGTTGGTCACCGTCGCCTGCATGCCGTGCGGCGCGTAACCCAGGCCCTCGAGCGTCTCGAGGTCCTGCGGGAGGTAGGCCGCGAGCGAGAGCTCGGCGGTCTGGACGGGGTGCTCCGGCGCCGGCCCAGGTCCCGGCGTCGCTGCCAGCGCAAAGACGCGCGCCCCCTGCGCGCCGAGGCGCTCCTCGTACTCGCTCGAGGGGGCGTCCGGGAAGTCGGCGCGGGCGTCGCGGCTCTGCCAGACGAGGTCGTAGCCGGCAATCGGGACCTGCGTGAGCATGAAGTCAAAGAGCGGCTGGCTGTCCGTGCGCAGGCGGACCTCCGCCCCCGGCGCCAGGACCTCGCGGAAGTCCATGAGGCGCTCCATGCTGGCCATGCGCTTGTGCGCCTCGCGCTTGCGCGGGAACGGGGTGGGGAAGTTGAGGTAGATGCAGGAGAGCTCGCCGGGCGAGAAGAACTCGCGGACGCGCATGCCGGTGCCGGGGACCACGATGACGTTGGGAAGGCCGCTCTCGCAGACGCGCTGGGCGGCGTAAGCGACGCAGATGGGCTCGGAGTCCATGGCCACGAACAGGACGTCCGGCTCGCGGCGGGCGGACTCCACGGCGAAGGCGCCCTTGCCGCAGCCGAGGTCGAGGCGCACCTCGCGGTAAGGGGCGGCGCCGAGGGGCGCGCAGGCCGCGGCCCACCTGCCGCGCCAGTCCCGCGGCGCGAGCTCTATGGCGCGGGCGTAGCGCTCGAGGCGCTCCTCGAGCACGAAGTTCCTGGGCAGGCGGGCGTGCATCCCGTGGGGCATGGCTCTCTCTTTCTGTCATCTGGGGACGTGTGACAATTAGGACAGGTTGAATTGTCACATCGTACCTATGTGACAATTCAACCTGTCCTAATTGTCACACGCGGGCTTACAGGAGCTCGTCGAGGGTGGCGCCGTAGGAGGGGAGGAACTCGCGGACGAAGTCGGCGACCTCGGGGAGCTCCGCCGCCATCTCGTCCACGGCGGCGCGGCAGGTCCGCTCGGCGCTCGCGAACTCGGCGTTGCCGGAGCGCGCCTCGTCGACGCACTTGATGAGCGCGGAGATCTTGTCGGCCGCCTTCACCAGGCGCCGCAGGTAGAGCTCCTCCTCGTCGGCGCCGTCCGCGGGCCAGAAGACGTCCTCGAATGCGGGGCGCAGGTCGTCCGGCAGGGTGGCGAGCAGGCGCTCCTCCGCGTTCTTCTCGACCGCCCGGTAGGCATCCCGAATCTTTCCGTCGTGGTACTTGACCGGCGTGGGCATGTCCCCGGTGATGATCTCCGACGCGTCGTGGTAGATGGCCACGAGCGCCGCCCTCTCCGCGCTGAGCGCGCGGCCAAACCGCACGTTGCCGATGACGCACAGCATGTGCGCGATGGCCGCCACCTCGAGCGCGTGCTCCGAGAGGTTCTCCGGCCGCGAGCTTCTCATGAGCGCCCAGCGCTCGATGTACTTCATGCGCGAGAGCAGCGCGAGAAAGTGCGACTCCCGTGACTCCTGTGACCCAGCCATGGCGGCCCTCCGTGACGCTTTGGTTCCTGATGCAGCAATGATATACCGCCCGCCGGACACAAATCCGGCGGGCGGCTGGGGGGCGGTGCGACGGGCGGGCCCGGACGGTGCGACGGGCGGCCCTGCGGCCCGGCCCGGCGGCTCCGGGCTGCGGCTAGTCCTGGTCCTCCTGGATGCTCTGCAGCGTTGCCATCAGGGCGGGGATGACCTGCTTCTTGCGGCTCACGACGCCCGGCAGCTTGGCGATGCCGTCGCGCGGCTCGGCGTCGAAGGCGCGCGCGATGATGTCCTCGGCGCCCTCCCCGTACCACAGGATCTCGCTCGAGGAGCTCTTGACGTCCGTGAACAGGTAGAACACCAGCGGCAGCTCCTCCTGCATGGCGGCTTCGCCAAGGTAGGGGCCCACGAGCGCTTCCGCGGCCTTGCGGCTCTTCTCGGTCATGTAGCTGCCCTGGCCCACGCCGAACTTGACGTTGCCGCGGCTGAAGATCTTGAAGTCGCCGCCGAAGACCTCCTCGGCGGTGCGCCCGGTGAGGTCTGCCCCGGCCTCGAACATCTCGTCCGCGTAGGTGTCGATGTCCACGTTCGCGATCTTGGCGAGCGCGGCGGCGGCGTCGCGGTCGAACTGCGTGCAGGTGGGGGAGCGGAACGCCAGCGTGTCGGAGAGGATGGCCGAGAGCATGAGGCCGGCGATGTCGACCGGGATCTCGACGCCGTTCTCGCGGTACATCATGTGGACGATCGTGCAGGTGCAGCCCACCGGCATGTTGCGGAAGTAGGCCGGCCCCTCGGTCTCGATGGAGCCAATGCGGTGGTGGTCGATGATCTCCATGATCTCGGCCTGCTCGAGACCCTCGACGGACTGGGAGCGCTCGTTGTGGTCCACGAGGATGACGTGCTTCTTCTTGGCCGCGAGCAGGTTGGGCGAGCTCACGAGGCCCACGTAGTGGCTGTTCTCGTCGATGACGGGGAAGAAGCGGTGGCGGGAGTGCGCCATCATCTTGCGCGCGTCGTCGACGGCGGTGTTGACGCTCACCTTGAGGATGCCCTCGGAGAGCATCTTGGCGCGCACGGGGATGGCCATCGAGATGATGCGCGCGGCGGCGTAGGTGTCGTACGGGGTGGTGATGATGGCGCAGCCGTGACGGCCGGCGGAGGCGATGACCTTGCTCGAGACGTGCGCGCTGCAGCAGATCACCAGGCAGCTCGCCTCGCACTCGACGGCGAACTGCTGGGTCTCGTAGCGGTTGGTCACCAGCACGATGTCGCCGGGGTGGACGGAGTCCTCCATCATCTCGGGCGTGGTGCCCACGCAGACGTTGCCGCCGGTCACGCGCGCCATGGGGTCGCCGAGCAGCATCTCGCCCTTGAGGGTGTCGATGATGTTGGCGTAGCAGGTGCGCGCGGTGCCGATGACGCCGCTGTCGAAGACGTCCATGTTGGCGTTGGCGATGTCCTTGACCGCGATGATGCCCTCGAGGTTGTTCTCGTCGTCGGTGACGCAGAGGGTGTCGGTCTTGGTCACGCGCATGAGGTTCCACGCGGAGAAGAGGCTCATCTCGCCGTCGATGCCGCCCTGGCGCTGGATCTCGGTGTCTTTGATCTGAGGGGTGACGGAGGTGATGAGCTCGGGCTCGGCAAAGCCGAAGTGCTTGAGCACGAAGGCCGTCTCGCGGTTGATCGCGCCCGCGCGGCGCGGCTGGTAGATGTCGGTGTGCTCGATCTCGTTCTTGAGGTGCGCGTAGGCAATCGCCGAGCAGACGCTGTCCGTGTCCGGATGCAGGTGCCCGATGACGTTTACCTTGCGGATCCCTTCTGGCATGGCGGTCCTTCCCCCTGAGTGACTCTCTTTTCTGATTGTGCCACGCGAGCAGGGGCTTTATGCCGGTCGTGTGCGCGAACGGTAGAAATTCGTGCGCGTCGACAAACGGACGGGCGAGAAGGGCGGTCGGGTTGGGGCGATGGGCCAATGGAGCCGGGTGGAGGGCCCCGCGGCGGATTTCTGTTGCAGCCGCTCGTTCTTCTCGCCCGCCACAGGAAGGCCCGGTAGAATGGTGCCGAGAACAAGCCCCTGCTAGAGAAGGCGAGAAACCCCATGGCAGAGTTCGTGTACCAGCTGATTCGCGCCCGCAAGGCCGTCCATGACAAGGTCATCCTCGACGACGTCACGGTGGGCGTCTTCCCCGGCGCCAAGATCGGCGTGGTGGGCCCCAACGGCGCCGGCAAGTCCACGCTGCTCAAGGTCATGGCCGGCCTCGAGGACGTCTCCAACGGCGAGGCCATGCTGAGCCCGGGCTACACCGTGGGCATCCTCCAGCAGGAGCCCCCGCTCGACGAGGACAAGACCGTCCGCGAGAACATCGAGCTGGCCTTTGGCGACCTGCTCGCCAAGATCGAGCGCTTCAACCAGGTAAGCGCTGAGATGGCCGACCCCGACGCGGACTTCGACGCCCTCATGGCCGAGATGGGCCAGCTCCAGGACGAGATCGACGCCGCCAACGGCTGGGACCTGGACTCCCAGCTCTCCCAGGCCATGGACGCGCTGCAGTGCCCGGACCCGGACGCGCCGGTCTCCATCCTCTCTGGCGGCGAGCGCCGTCGCGTGGCCCTGTGCAAGCTGCTGCTCGAGGCCCCCGACCTGCTGCTGCTTGACGAGCCGACCAACCACCTCGACGCCGAGTCGGTCCTCTGGCTCGAGCAGTTCCTGCACAAGTACCCCGGCGCCGTCATGGCCGTCACGCACGACCGCTACTTCCTCGACGACGTTGCCGAGTGGATCTGCGAGGTCGACCGCGGGCAGCTCTACCCCTACGAGGGCAACTACTCCACCTACCTGGAGAAGAAGGCCGCGCGCCTGGAGGCCCAGAGCCAGCAGGACGCCCGCCGCGCCAAGAAGATGAAGTCCGAGCTCGAGTGGGTGCGCTCCAGCCCCAAGGCGCGCCAGGCCAAGAACCGCGCGCGCCTCGAGCGCTACGAGCAGATGGAGGCCGAGGCCCGCGCCTCCAAGCGCGTGGACTTCACCGACATCCACATCCCCGTGGGCCCGCGCCTGGGCGCCAAGGTCCTCGAGGCCGAGCACCTCTGCAAGAGCTTCGGCGACCGCGTGCTCATCGACGACCTGAGCTTCTCCCTGCCGCGCAACGGCATCGTGGGCGTGATCGGCCCCAACGGCGTGGGCAAGTCCACCCTGTTCAAGATGATCGTGGGCCAGGAGCAGCCGACGTCGGGCGCGCTCACGGTTGGCGAGACCGTCAAGCTCTCCTACGTCGACCAGATGCGCGCGGGCATCGACGCCGAGAAGAGCCTCTGGGAGGTCGTCTCGGACGGCAACGACTACATCCGCGTGGGCGAGACCGAGATTCCAAGCCGCGCCTACGTGGCGGCCTTCGGCTTCAAGGGCTCCGACCAGCAGAAGCGCGCCGGCGTGCTCTCCGGCGGCGAGCGCAACCGCCTCAACCTCGCGCTCACGCTCAAGCAGGGCGGCAACCTGCTGCTGCTGGACGAGCCCACCAACGACCTCGACGTCGAGACGCTGGAGAGCCTGGAGGAGGCGCTCGAGGAGTTCCCGGGCTGCTCCGTGGTGATCTCCCACGACCGCTGGTTCCTCGACCGCGTGGCCACGCACATCCTCGCCTGGGAGGGCGACGACGAGAACCCCGGCCGCTGGCACTGGTTCGAGGGCAACTTCGAGGCCTACCAGGCCGACCGCGAGAAGCGCCTCGGCGCGGAGGCCTCCAAGCCCCACCGCCTCCACCGCAAGCTCACCCGCGACTAGGCGTTCTTCTCGCCCGGCCGTGGTGCCACCTGACAATTTCCTGAAACATTCTCGTCACAGAACGTCCACAACCAGTTAGAATTAAGGGGCGCCCCCGAGGCGCCCCTTTTTTGACGAGCGACGAGCGGCGCGGCGCGCCAGGACGATAGGAGCATCCATGCACACCGGAGACATCAGGACACGCAAGGCGGTCATCATCGGCGCGGGTCGAGTGGGCAGCCACGTCGCGCTCTGCCTCATGTTCCAGCACCTCGTGAACGAGATCGTCTTCGTGGACGTCAACGCCGACGCCGCGCGTGCCCAGGCCATCGACCTCGACGACCTGGCCTCCGGCCTCGGCGACTCCTTCACCATCCGCGTGGGCGACTACTCCGACTGCGCTGACGCCCACTTCGTGATCCTCACCGCCGGTCGCAGCCGCCGCCCGGGCGAGACGCGCCTCCAGATGCTCGACGGCACCATCAAGGTGCTCGACGGCATCGTGGGCCCGCTCAAGGAGTCCGGCTTCCACGGCATCCTCATCAGCGTCTCCAACCCGGCCGATATCGTCGTGGAGTACCTCTACCGTAAGCTCGGCCTGCCCCGCAACCAGGTCTTTGGCACGGGCACCTCGCTCGACTCCGCGCGCCTGCGCCGCGTCCTCTCCGAGATCATCGACGTCTCCAGCCGCCAGATCCAGGCCTTCTGCATGGGCGAGCACGGCGACTCGATGTTCATCCCCACCTCGCGCATCTCCGTCGAGGGCATCGGCCTGCGCGAGTACCTGTCCCTGCGCGACGACGTGGTGGACACCATCGACTTCGACGACGTCATGCGCCGCGTGCGCGAGTCCGGCGCCGCGATCATCTCCGGCAAGGGCTGCACCGAGTTCGGCATCGCGTCGGTGGTGGCCGCGCTCGTGACCTCGATCCTGCACAACGAGAAGCGCGTGGTGCCGCTGTCCGCCCACCTCGACGGCGAGTACGGCGAGTCCGGCATCTCCGCCGGCGTCCCGTGCGTCATCGGCAGCACCGGCGTGGACTCCGTGCTCGAGATCGACCTCTCCTACGACGAGCGCCGCGCGATGCGCAAGTCCTGCTCGATTATCCGCGACTACTGCGAGAAGGTCATGTCCGTCGAGGAGTAGCCCTGCTGCCAGGAGTCGTACCTGCCCGCCGTCCGCTCCGCGAACGGCGGGCTTTTCGTGCCGCGATAGGCGCTTGGGGCAGGCGTCTCGATATTAGTTCGCATTGGGTTCCTGAAAAAGCGGGGTATACCTTCGTTTCCGCAGTTGGCGGATTTCTTTCAGGAACCCAATGCGAACTAATTTCCGGGACCACCGGGAGCCGCTTACCAAATCGTCACCCCAAACTTGCTGGGGGGGGGGGTTCTCGCAGGGTAAAATGGCGCGCGTGACCGTTAGGCCCCCAAAGACGGGAGACCCATGATCAAGATTGACCACGTGTCCAAGTCCTATGACGGTGGCGCCACCAAGGCGGTGCGCGACCTTTCCCTTGAGATTCGTTCCGGTGAAATCTTTGGCCTGCTCGGCCCCAACGGCGCCGGCAAGTCCACGCTGCTCAACATGCTCGCGGGCGTGCTCGCGCCCTCCTCGGGCACCATCGAGCTCGACGGCGTCAACGTGGCGACGGACCCGCTCGCCGCCAAGCGCAACCTCTGCTACGTGAGCGACTCGCCCGACCACCTGCTGCGCCTCAAGGGCCACGAGTTCCTGCGCTTCATCGCGGACGTCTACGAGGTGCCCGACGCCGTGCGCGGCCCGCGCATCGAGGAGCGCGCGCGCGAGTACGGGATGGAGGGCGAGCTCGACAACCAGATCCAGTCCTACTCGCACGGCATGCGCCAGAAGATGATGATTATGGGCGCCCTGCTGCCCGATCCGGCGGTCTGGATCCTCGACGAGCCGATGACCGGCCTCGACCCCAAGGCGTCGTGGCTGCTCAAGCAGTCCATGCGCCGCCATGCGGACGCGGGCAAGACCGTGCTCTTCTCCACCCACGTGCTCGACGTGGCCGAGAAGGTCGTTGACCGCGTGGGCGTGATCGCCCACGGCGAGCTGCTCTTCGTGGGCACCGTCGACGAGATGCGCGAGCACTTCCGGTCCAACGGCTCGCTCGAGGAGATGTTCCTCGAGCTCACCTCCGAGAATTCGCCGTTCGCGCAGGCCATCGAGCCGGCGGGCGAGAAGGACGACGAGCCCGTCGCCCCGGAGGAGCAGTGATGGCGCGCGCGGCGGCCCAGGACTTCTCCTGGAAGCAGTTCAAGGTGATGCTGCGCGTGGTGATCAAGGGCGAGCAGCACCTCGACGAAACCGGCATGGGCCTCGGGGACGACGGGGCCATCAAGCGCCGCGGCCTTCTCTCCTCCCTTGGCTCGGGCGCGCGCAAGGTGGCGATGGGCTTCCTGTTTCTGCTGGTCGCAGCCATGTTCTTCATGATGGGATACATGCTC
Source organism: uncultured Atopobiaceae bacterium (assembly GCA_944320975.1). Lineage (GTDB taxonomy): Bacteria > Actinomycetota > Coriobacteriia > Coriobacteriales > Atopobiaceae > Thermophilibacter. The sequence continues at coordinate 17,939 of CALUJM010000002.1, forward strand.
GGCGAGGTGGGCATCACGCCGTACCTGGCCTTCAGCCTCTGCGTGGTCGCGCTGGTGGGCCTCACGGTGCTGACGGGCCTCTACCAGGCCGTGAACATCCTCTACTTTGTGCGCGACCTCGGCTACTACCTGACGCTGCCCATCTCGGCCACGACGATCATGTGGGCCAAGCTCGCCCACTTCCTCGGGATGTCGCTGCTCGGCGACCTCATCCTGTTGCCGGTGGCGCTGGGCTGCCTGCTCTCCGTGGGCGCGGCGCCGGGGACGTGGGTCGCCGTGACGGTGGCCTTCGCGCTGGCGGCGGTTGCCGTCAACCTGGCGCTCGTGATCGTGTGCGTGCCCCTCATGCGCTTCTCGCGCCTCGCGCACGACAAGGACCTCTTCTCGCGCGTCTTCGGCGGGCTCATCATCGTGCTTGCCCTGGCCCTTGGCGTGGGTAGCCAGTTTGCCTTCCAGGGCGACGGTCTGGCGTCGATCGCGTCGGGCGCGGGCGGGCTGCTCTCCGGCGGCGTCCCCGCGGTTGTGGTGGGGGTGCTCTGCCCGCCGTCGCTGCTCGCGAGGCCGGTCGTCGAGGGCGACGTGGTCGCGGCGCTGGGCGGCCTTCTCGGCATGCTCGCGAGCGTGGCGCTCTACGCGGCGATCCTCTCGGCCGTGGCGCGCCGATGGTACTTCGAGGGCGTCCAGGCGCTCCAGGGCGCCGGCGGCAAGCGCGGCAAGCGCGTCGAGGGCGCTGAGCTCACGCAGGCCATCCGCACGCGCGGGTCGTTCGCGGCAAACCTCAGCCGCGACTGGAAGATGATGGTGCGCGTGCCGGTGTTCTTCAACCAGTTTGTCCTGAGCTCGCTGCTGATGCCGCTCTACTTCATCGTGATCATGGTGGTGAGCGGTGCGGTGGGCGTCTCCCAGGCGACCGACGCGGGCATGGACCCGGCGGCTCTTCTCGAGATGGCTCGCTCCCTCACGGCGCTGCTCACCTTTGACAACCCCGCGCTCGCGTGGTGCGCGGTGGGCGTGCTCTTCTTTGGCCTGTTCCTCGGCTTCTCCGCCTACTCGTTCACGATGGGCGTGAGCCGCGACGGCGAGGACTTCTTCTTCCTGCGCGGCCTGCCCATGAACTGGAGCGCGTACCTGGCGGCGAAGTTCGTCTCGCCGTTCGCGCTCTCCACGGTGCCGATGCTCGTGCTGTTTGTGGCTGCCATCGTGCTGCTCGGCGTGCCTGCGGCGGCGGGCGCCTATCTCGTGGCGTTCTATCTGGGAGCGACGGTGGCTCTCGGGCTGCTCTCCCTGGGCCTGGGCGCGCGCTTCCCGCGTCTCACCTGGGACAACGAGGCCCAGCTCGTCAAGGGCGGCGGCGCCACGCTCATGGTCTTCGCGGGGCTTCTCGTGGGCATCGTCGTGATGGCGCTGCCGGCGCTCGCGCTGCTGGCCGGCGCGCTCTGGAACGTGCTGTCGATCCCGGCGGCGCTGGGACTCGCGCTCGCGATCTTCGTCGCGGAGTGCGCGCTGCTCGCCTGGTGGGTCTTCGGCCCGACCGCGGCCGCGCTCGCGCGCATCGAGCGCTGAGCATCGAAGGGGCAGGGCGTGACAATTTGGCGTGACAGTTGGGACGGGGCGTGACAATTAGGACAGGTTAAATTGTCACACGCGCTGCTGTGTGACAATTTAACCTGTCCTAATTGTCACGCCCCGTCCCAACTGTCACGCCTAATTGTCACATGCCCGCACCAACCGTCACTTAGGAGGCTCGCATGAACGTCGGCATCCCGGGCGAGGACAGGGGGCCCGCCGCGCCGCAGCGCTACGGTGCGGGGCATGTGGCGAAGTGGCTGCTCGCGGCCGTGGGCGCGGCGCTTGCCTACCTGGCGGCGCAGGTGGCGGCCCTTGTGGCGATAGAGCTCGCGCTGCCGTCGTTTGACACCGACCGGCTGGCCTTTCTCGCCACGGCGGCGAGCCTCGTTCTGGCGGTGCTCTGGTGGCGCCGCCTCAGACCGGAGGCGCGCCTGCGCCGCGAGGTCGCTCGTCCTTCTCGCCCGGAGCGCCGCGTTCTTCTGACCTGCGCGCTGCTCGTGCTGGGACTGGTGCTGCAGGTGACGCTCTCGATCGTGCTCACGATGGTGCTTCCGCTCTTTCCCGAGGTGATGGAGTTCTACCTCGAGCTTATGGAGCTCGCGGGCATCTCCGGGCAGACGGACCTCGTGACGCTTCTTGACATCGCGGTGCTCGCGCCCATCGCCGAAGAGGCGATTTGCCGCGGCGTGGCCCTCGAGTTCTGTCTGCGCGCGACCTGCCCGGAGCCGCGCGCCGCGGCCCGCGGCGACGTCCCGACCGCGCGCTTCTGGGCCGCCAACGTCGCCCAGGCGCTGATCTTTGCCGTCATGCACCTCAACATCATCCAGGGGGCCTACGCGCTTGCCCTCGGCCTGCTGCTCGGCTGGGTCGTGCGTCGCACGGGCCGGCTGCGCTATGCCGCGCTGCTGCACATGGCGGTCAACGCCTCGTCCGAGCTCATGGACGTTCTGGACCCGCTGCTGGGAGGCGTGCTCGTACCCACGCTCGTGGTCGGCGCCCTGGTGTCGGTTGCGCTGGTGCGGGTCGTTGCGCGCCTGACCGTTAGGACTTGTGACAATTAGGCGTGACAATTAGGACAGGTTAAATTGTCACACGCGCTGCTGTGTGACAATTTAACCTGTCCTAATTGTCACGCCTAATTGTCACGCCCGAGAAAGGAATCAGATGCCCACACAAGGCCCCGACCTGAAGGACCTCTTCGACCAGATCAAACGCGAGGCGGGTGCCAGCTCCGGCGGCCGCCCTGGTACCAGCGCCTCCTTCGTGGACAACCTCGCCAAGTGGAGCCGCCGCGCGCTCATCGTTGCGATCGTCGTGCTGGTGGTGGCGCTCGCCGCCTGCTACTGGTGGTTCCATCCCGCGCTCAACCTGGGCAGCCCGCAGGTCTGGACGTGGCTCTGCGGCATCTGCCTCGTGGTCATGCTCGCCCTTGCCGTGGCCGCGGCGCGCAGCATCAAGCACGCCCCGGTCCTCAAGAAGCTCATGCTGCTCCCGGGCGCCGTCATCGCCGCGTTTCTCGTGGGTCTGCTGCTCTCGCAGCCCTTCGTACCGGGCAACGCCGAGCGCTACGCGACCGTCCTCACGACCACGGACGGCGACTTTGCCACGGACATCCAGCAGGTCGACTACGCCGACGTCCCCGTCATCGACCGCGACTCGGCGATTCTCCTGGGCAACCGCGCCATGGGCTCCATCCCCGAGTACGTGAGCCAGTTCGAGATCGCGGACACCTACAGCCAGATCAACTACCAGGGCCGCCCCGTGCGCGTGAGCCCGCTGGCCTACGCCGACCTCTTCAAGTGGTTCTCCAACCGCGACGCCGGCATCCCGGCCTACGTGATCGTGGACATGGTGACGCAGGAGGCCGAGGTCGTTCGCTTGGAGCAGCCGATCCTCTACTCCGACTCCGAGCCGCTGATGCGCAACGTCGACCGTCACGTGCAGCTCTCGTACCCGGGCTATATGTTCGACCAGAAGTCCTTCGAGCTCGACGACGAGGGCAACCCCTGGTGGGTCTACCCGGTGCAGCGCAAGACCATCGGCCTGTTTGGCGGCACGACCATCGCGCGCGTGGTGCTCGTGGACGCCTGCACGGGCGAGACGCAGGACTTCGCCGTGGAGGAGTGCCCCACGTGGGTGGACCGCGCCTACCCGGCGGACCTGCTCATCGAGCAGTACAACTGGAGCGGCGCCTACCAGGGCGGCTGGCTCAACTCGTGGCTCGGCCAGGAGGGCGTGGTGCGCACCACGAGCGGCACCAACGGCGAGCTGGGCTACAACTACCTGGCGCAGGGCGAGGACATCTACCTCTACACGGGCGTGAGCTCCGTGACGGCCGACAACTCCAACGTGGGCTTCATCCTGGTGAACCAGCGCACCGGCGACTCTCGCTACTACGCGCTCGCGCAGGGCGGCGCCACCGAGGACTCCGCGATGGCCTCGGCCGAGGGCCAGGTGCAGCACCTCGGCTATCAGGCCACCTACCCGCTGCTGCTCAACGTGGCGGGCCAGCCCACCTACTTCATGGCGCTCAAGGACGCCGCGGGCCTGGTCAAGATGTACGCGATGATCAACGTCGAGCAGTACCAGAGCGTGGCGACCGGCTCGACGGTCGAGGAGTGCCAGGGGGCCTATCTCGGGATGCTCGCCTCCGACGGCCTGCTCGACGAGGACGAGGCTGAGGACGCCTCCGCGACGCGCGAGGTCACCGGCACGATCGCGCGCGTGGCGCAGGCCGTGATCGACGGCAACTCCCACTTCTACGTGACGCTCGAGGGCGACGCGACGATCTACGACTTTGCGCTGCCGGACCTCGTGGGGATCGTGACCTACCAGGCAGGCGAAGAGATCTCGTTCCGCTGTGTCGAGAAGGACGATGATCTGGCCACCGTCACGGTGACCGAGCTGACGTAACCGCACCTCCGGGTGGCCCCGCCCCATTGTCCCGTGCTCACACAGCTTCGCCGCGCACAGGACGCGCGGCTGCAGAACTGCGCGCGGGACAATGGGGCGGGGCATGGTCGTTGACGTCGTCGTCAGGGTCCGGCGGTCTTGCTCCGCGCGCAGTTCCGCATGAGCCGAAGGCCACTTAATGTGGCCTTCGTGCGAAGAGGACTGTTTGAGCACGGAGCAAGACCGCCGGGCCCCGGGACGGGCGCTTTGCTGCGGGTTCGCTAGCGCGGCACGCGGTCGTGGTTGATGGGGGCGTAGAAGAGGCGGGCGACCTCGGCGGGGTCGTGCGTCTGGCCGAGGCCCCACATGGTCTTGGCGACGAGGGCCTCGGTGGACATATCATCGCCCTTCAGGATGCCGTCCTTCTCGGCATAGGCGTGTCCGACCTCGTAGACGCCGAGGTCGAGGCCCTCCTCGGGCACCTGCGTGGTTACCACGAGGGTGCGCCCGGAATCCACCCAGTCGAAGATGGCATCCTGGTAGGAGCTGTCGTAGGCGGGGATGCCGCCGATGCCAAAGGTCTCGAGGATGACGGCGTCGTAGTCGCGGCGCAGGAGGTCGAAGATGCTCGGGCGCAGCTCGGGCGTGAGCTTGATCACGATGACGCGCTCGTTGAGGTCCTCGTAGAAGCGCGGTGCGGCGCCGGTCTTGCGGGCGAGCGGGGCGCCGGCGGGGCGGACGATGCGGTCGCCGCGGATGTAGGCCACGGACGGGTAGTTCATGCTCGTGAACGCGTTGAAGCTCATGGTGCGCTGCTTGTGGGCGCGGGTGCCGCAGATGACCTTGCCGCCAAAGACCACGTTGACGTCGCGGCTGTCGTCGTTGCAGGCGTAGAGCACGCTGTGATAGATGTTGAGCTTGGCGTCGGTGAAGGGGTTGGCCATGGGCTGCTGCGAGCCCGTGAGCACGATGGGCTTCTCGCTCGCCTGGATGAGGTAGGAGAGCGCCGCGGCCGTGTAGGCCATGGTGTCCGTGCCGTGGAGGATGACGAACCCGTCGTAGGAGTCGTAGGAGTCGCGGACGGTGCGGGCGATCTCCCTCCAGTCGCGCGGGCGCATGTTGGTGCTGTCGATGTTCATCGGCTGGACAAAGTCCAGCTCGCAAAGGGTGTCGAGCAGCGGGACCTGGCGGGCGAGCTCGGGCCCGGTCATGGTGGGGGCGAGGCCCGACCCGTCCTCGGTCGAGGCGATGGTGCCGCCCGTGGCAATCATGAGGATGCGCTTCATGCGCCCTCACCTCCCAGAAGAAAGCGGCGGATCGCCTCGGCGCAGCCGTCGTGGTCGTTGTCGGCCACGACGACGTCCGCGGCAGCGCGCGCCTCCGCGGTGGCGTTGCCCATGGCCACGCCCAGGCCCGCCGCGCGCAGCATCGAGAGGTCGTTCTCGGCGTCGCCGACGGCGATGGTGGCAGCGCACGGGATGCCGAGGAGCTCCGCGAGCGCGGCGAGCCCCGAGCCCTTGTTGGCGCCGGCGGGGGAGAGCTCGAGGCTCGCGTCCTCGGACTCTGCGAGCTCGACGGGCAGGCCGGCGAGCCGCTCGCGCGCCGGCGCGCGCGAGGCTGGGTCGGCAAAGTGGAAGATGAACTTCTGCACGGAGGTGGCGGGGTCCAGGAGCTTGGCGCGGACATCCTCGACCGGCGTGGACGTTGCGTCGTAGAGACCCTGGTAGATACCCATGCGGTAGTGGTCCATGCGCGCGAGGTCAGAAATCTGGCAGTACATGTCGGCGCCGGAGAAGACGTCGATCATGGCGTCATCGTCGCCTACGGCCGCCACGGCGCGCACGACGGTCTCGTGGTCGAACGACGTGGTGGAGAGGACGCGGTGTTCCGCGAGGTCGTAGAGCACGGTGCCGTTGCAGCAGATGGCGTAGCGCACGTGGCCAAAGCTCGCATGGTCGAGCTCGATCATCTTGGGGCTGCGGCCGGAGCAGATGGCCACGTCCTTGCCGGCGGCGACGGCCTCGTCGATGGCCTCGGTGGAGGAGGGCAGGACGCGCTTGGAGCTGTCGAGCAGTGTCCCGTCCATGTCGAAGGCAATGAGCTGGTATCCCACGTCTCTCCTCTCGATTGAACCAGGGAAAGCATACCGCGGTCGGCCGTAGAGGGGCTCGAGGAACTGCGTGCCATCCGGCCGACCATACACACCCGTCATTTTAGGCCGATGTTTACGTACTAAATGACGGGTGTGCGTGGTTGACGGCAAGAGCGCCCTCGAACGCAACTTGATTCTAATGAAGCTATAGACTTTTAATATATTAAAGTGGTATATATCTCAAATCATGGTGACTATTACTGACATAACTGCTATGGAGATTTGGGCGCAGGACGGGCTGATTGACCAGCTCGGTAATCCATATGCGGCAAGCGGGCTCAGCTGGGCTGCAGAGTCGGCGAGAGAGGTCTGGGACTGCGGCTTGGACAGGTTGGGCGTCGACGGCTCGAAGAAGGCTCCTGTTCACGTTCTCGTGGACTCGACGAAGAGCAGGATTCAGTCCGACCGTATCGTCAGCCACGTATGGTCTGGTCGGATACCCGCCGGGTCGCTTTACCTGCTTGCGCCCGGCGTTCTCATAGCGTCACCCGCGTTCTGCTGCCTTCAGATTGCCTCGAGGGCGAGTTTTCCACGAACTGCTTCGGTCGTCATGGAATGTCTCGGCCTGTACGGGAAAGCACCGGTTAAGAGGGGGTTCTTGGACCGAAGGGCACTGCTGACCCCCGAAGAGCTGACGAGTTATCTCGACGAAGCGGGAGGGCTCATGGGTGCCAAGAAAGTCCGAAGCGCACTCCGTCATGCTCTCTATCCGACAAGGTCTCCCCTAGAGACGAAGACGGTATTGCTCCTGACGCTTCCGGTCAAAATCGGTGGTTACGGGCTGTGCCGCCCAGAGGTGAATTACGTGATTCGACCCAAAGCCGATGAGATTTCCATCAGCCAGTACGCGCAGTACGAGGTTGATATCTGCTGGCCGGACCGACGCACGATTATCGAGGTGGACAGTTATGCCTACCATGCGAAAGCCGAGCAGCTCGACACGGACGCAAAGAGGCGCAATTCACTCAAGGCCATGGGATGGAAGGTAACTACGGTGACTGCCGGACAGCTCTCGGGGGATGCTCTTGACGTTCTTGCGCGCCAGGTCTCGCGGGACCTGGGCGCGCGCGACCTGGCACCAGATCCTCTGCTCCGCGACTGGCTCGTTAGCGAGCTGTCCTAAGGACAACCACGCACACCCGTCATTTGGTACGTAAACATCGTCCCAAAATGACGGGTGTGCGTGGTTGGCCGAAGTAGATGGCAAAGATTAGCGGTGATAGTAGCCGCGCCGTTCGTACTTTGGCTCACAGCAGACGTTGATGCCGAGGTTGCGATAGGTGTTCTTGTCCTGCTCGGAGATGATGACCGAGAAGTAGGCATCGCAGCCGGCGAGCTGCTCGAGGGCGTCGACGGTGGCCTCCGCCTCGTCGTTGGTCGCCGAGGAGAGTGAGAGGGCGATGAGCATCTCGTCGGAGTGCAGGCGCGGGTTGTGGCTGCGCAGATGCTCGGTCTTGAGGTGGCAGATCGGCACGAGCGCCTCCTCGCTTACCACGTAGGTCTTCTTGGGGATGCCCGCCATGTGCTTGGCGGCGTTGAGCAGAAGCGATGCCGCGGCGCCCATGAGCTCAGAGGTCTTGCCGGTTACGAGCTCGCCGTCAGGCAGGACCATCGCGGCCGCCGGGCCGCCCGTGGCCTCCTCCTTCGCAAGCGCCGCCTGGTGCGCGGGCGAGTAGTCGCTCGTGACGCCCGCCTGGCTCATGAGCAGCTCGATCTTGGCGAGCGCGCTCTCGCCCTCGCCGGTGCGGCGCAGCTCCTCGGCCGCGGTGAAGTAGCGGCGCACGATCTCGTTCTTGGCGGCCTCGCGGCAGACGTCGTCGTCGGAGATGCACAGGCCCACCATGTTGACGCCCATGTCGGTGGGGGACTGGTAGGGGCTCTCGCCGGCGATCTTCTCCATCATGGCCTTGAGCACGGGGAAGGTCTCGACGTCGCGGTTGTAGTTGACGGTGACCTCGCCGTAGGCCTCGAGGTGCCACGGGTCGATGATGTTGCGGTCGTCGAGGTCGGCCGTCGCGGCCTCATAGGCGACGTTCACGGGGTGCTTGAGCGGCAGGTTCCATACCGGGAAGGTCTCGTACTTCGCATAGCCGGCCTGCACGCCGCGCTTGTTCTCGTGGTAGAGCTGGCTGAGGCACGTGGCGAGCTTGCCCGAGCCGGGGCCGGGCGCCGTCACCACGACGAGCGGCCGGCTCGTCTCGATGTAGTCGTTCTTGCCGAAGCCCTCGTCCGAGACGATGTGGTTGACGTCGGAGGGGTAGCCGTCGATGAGGTAGTGGCGCCAGGAGCGCACGCCCATCGCCTCGAGGCGGCGCTGGAACGCCTCGGCGTGCGGCTGGCCGGTGAAGTGCGTGATGCAGATGCCGCCGACCATGAGGCCGCGCGCGCGGAACGAGTCCATCAGGCGCAGCGCGTCCTCCTCGTAGGTGATGCCGATGTCGGAGCGGCGCTTGGCGTTCTCGATGTTGTCCGCGTTGATGACGATGATGGCCTCGACGTCGTCCTTGAGGCTCTCGAGCATGCGGATCTTGGAGTCGGGCTCAAAGCCGGGCAGCACGCGGCTCGCGTGGTAGTCGTCAAAGAGCTTGCCGCCAAACTCAAGGTAGAGCTTGCCGCCGAACTGCCCTATGCGCTTGCGGATCTTCTCGGCCTGGAGTGCGATGTACTTGTCGTTGTCAAATCCGATGCGCATGGGCGGGGGTCCTCTCTGTGGCGATTTCCAACCAGAAAGAGTAGCACGCCGAGCCCCGCTCGTGCCGCGGCGGAGCTATCCGGCGAGCGAGAAGTACAGGAGGTCCACGAGCGTCCCCAGAACGAGGAAGTCAACGGAGGCAACCGTCACGGCGGCGCCCCACGGCATTCCGACCTCGTGCCAGAACATGCGGAAGGTGTCGTCCTCGCGCGGGGTCACGGCGTCGCTCGGGCGGTCGCGCCCGGAGACGAAAAGGCCGCACCCGCCCGTGATGAGCATGAGCGCCCCCACCAGGAGCAGCAGCTTGCGGGCCCAGTCGAGGCCCATCGCCCAGTCGAGCCCGTGGGCGAGAAGCGCGAAGACGAACGCGATCGCCCCGAGGCCGAGCGCCCCCGCGCCGCCCACCGTCAGCACCTTCGCCGCGCCGCGCAGCGCCTTTGCCGTCTTGTCCTGCATGTGCCCCCTCCGTCCTGTCCGGACTCCATTGTGGTTCAGTCGACGCGGGTTATCAACGGGGGAGAAGTTTCGGTCTCGTATCACCATTACGAGGAGAAAACATGGCTTTCAGGTAAAAGCGATAAGATGGATTATGCACGTTCGGGGAACGTACCTAGGAAATCTGTCTTGGGGGATCAAATGGACAAGAAAAACGTCGTGTGTGGGAGCGCCATCCTCGGCAAGGACATGCACGTCAACGTATACGGCAAGAAGGGCCTTCCGGTCATCATGTTCCCGACCCTGGAGGCCTCGCCCGAGAGCCTCGAGGAGGCGGGCGTCGTCGACGAGCTCGCCGAGTACCTCGACTCCGGCATCATCCAGCTCTTCTGCACCGAGACCGTGGACCAGGAGTCCTGGGCCGCCGACGGCGACCCCAAGGAGCGCGCGCAGCGCCAGGAGACCTACTACCACTACGTGGTCGACGAGCTCGTGCCGCTCGTCCACAAGATGAGCAAGTCCACCGCGCGCCCGCTGGCCATGGGCTGCGACATGGGCGCCACCCACGCCGCCATCGCGCTGCTGCGCCGCCCGGACCTCTTCCAGGGCTGCGTCTGCCTCTCCGGCAGCTATGACTCGCGCCGCTACTTCGGTGACTGGATGGACGCCACCCTCTACGACAACACGCCCAACGCCTTCCTGCCGCAGATGCCGCTCGACCATCCCTACGTGGCCGTCTACAACCAGCGCCAGCTGCTGTTCTGCACCGGCCAGGAGGCCTCCGAGGCCGACTCGCTGCGCTGCACCCGCGAGATGGACGCCAACCTCGTGCGCCTGGGCGTCGAGGCCTGGTGCGACTACTGGGGCGGCGACGTGACGCACAACTGGTACTGGTGGAAGAAGCAGCTGCGCTACTTCCTGCCGATCGTGCTCGCCGACGTCGAGAAGACCACGGCGGCGGAGAAGCCGGCCAAGAAGCGCGCCACGACCACGCGCAAGAAGGCCGCGACCACGACCAAGAAGGCCGCTACCGCCAAGACCGCCGCGACCAAGGCAGCCGCCGCCAAGGACGAGAAGGACGAGGCCGCCGCGACTGCCAAGCCCGCCGCCAAGACGACGACCACGAGGAAGCCGGCCGCCAAGAAGGCGGAGCCCGTCGAGGCTCCTGCAGCCATCGCCAAGGCCGAGAAGCCCGCGGCTCCCGCCAAGGCCGTGAAGGCCAAGACGCCCGCCAAGGCGACCAAGGCAGCCGCGCCCGCCAAGGCCGAGCCCGCCGCCAAGCCGGCCACGACGGCCAAGAAGGCGACGACCGCTGCCAAGAAGCCCGCGACCAAGGCTGCGACCGCAAAGGCCACGACTGCAAAGACCGCGACCGCCAAGACCGCCGCGACCACCAAGGCCACCGCGACCAAGGCCGCTGCCGCCAAGAAGCCTGCCGCGAAGGGCGACGCGAGCGCCGAGTAAATGAACGTCATCTTTGTCTCGCCGCAATTCCCGAGCGTCTATTGGCAGTTCTGCGCGGCCCTGCGCCGCAACGGCGCCCGGGCGCTCGGGGTGGGCGACACGCCGTGGGAGGCCCTTGCCGACGAGGTGAGGGCCTCGCTCGATGAATACTACTGGGTCCACGACCTCGAGGACTACGACCAGGTCTACCGTGCCGTCGCGTACTTCTCGTACCGTTGGGGAAAGCCGGACTGGATCGAGTCCAACAACGAGCACTGGCTCTCCCTCGACGCGCACCTGCGCGAGGACTTCAACGTCGTCCACGGCCCGCGCCCGGACCAGGTCGCCCGCTGGCAGAGCAAGGCCGCGCAAAAGCCGCTCTACGCCGACGCGGGCGTCCCCTCGGCGCGCCAGACGCGCCTCACGACCTTCGACGAGACGCGCTGGTTCATCGGCGAGATGGGCCACTACCCGGTCTTCGCCAAGCCCGAGTTCGGGGTCGGCGCGGGCGGGACGCGCATCCTGCGCAGCGACGACGACCTGCGCGATCTTCTCGCCAGCCATGGAGAGGTCCCCTACGTGGTCGAGCAGCTCGTCGAGGGCCAGATCTGCTCGTGGGATGCCATCCTGGACAGTCGCGGGGAGCCGCTCTTTGAGAATCAGGAGGAGTTCCCGCCGTCGATGGCCGACATCGTTCACGGCGGGCTCGACCTGTCCTATCGGTCGCTGCCCGAGGTCGATCCGGAGCTCTCGCGCCTGGGTCGCGCCGCGGCGCGCGCCTTCGGTCTGACGAGCCGCTTCGTACACCTGGAGTTCTTCCGGCTTGCTCACGACCGCCCCGGCCTGGGCTCCGCGGGCGACTACGTGGGGCTCGAGGTGAACGTCCGCCCGCCCGGGGGCACCACGCCCGAGATGATGAACTACGCGCACGCAACCAACGTCTACCAGGTCTGGGCGGACATGGTCTGCTTCGACGAGCGGCGGACGCCGCGGGACGGCGCGGACGCCTTCTGCGTCTACGCGAGCCGACGCGACGCGCATCGCTACGCCCACGGCCATGACGAGGTGCTCGCTCGCTGGGGCGCGGCCGTCATGTCGCACGGTCGCGTGCCGGCGGCCCTCTCCGACGACATGGGCGACTACCAGTACACGGCCCGGCTGGAGACCCGGGACGAGGCCGACGAGTTCGTGGCGTACGTCCACGAGAGGGAGGGTGAGCACGATGCAGATCAGAAGGGCGTGCGAGAAGGACCTGGCGGGGGTGCATCACCTGCTGAGCCAGGTGCTGACAGTTCACGCTGAGGGTCGGCCCGACCTCTTCCGCGCGGGCACGCGCAAGTACACCGACGAGGAGCTGCTCGCGCTGTTTGCCGACGACGCGCGTCCGGTGTTCGTGGCGGTGGACGAGAAGGACGGCGAGCGCGTGCTCGGTCACGCCTTCTGCGCCGTCCAGGACTATCGCGGGTCCAACAACATGCAGCCCATCCTGAGCATCTACGTCGACGACATCTGCGTCGACGAGGCCAGCCGGGGCCGATACGTGGGCACGGCGCTCTACCGGCACGTTCTCGACTATGCTCGCGAGCTCGGCTGCCACAACGTGACCCTCAACGTCTGGGAGTGCAACCCCGGCGCCCGCGCCTTCTACGAGGCGATGGGCATGACCGTGCAGAAGACCTGCCTCGAGCAGGTGCTGTAAAGGCCTCGCAAGAGGGGACAGGTGCGTGACAATTAGGACAGGTTAAATTGTCACACGCTCTGCTGTGTGACAATTTAACCTGTCCTAATTGTCACGCACCTGTCCCCGCCGTCTCACTTCTCGACGATCCAGCTCTTGCCGAAGTCGTCCGTGAGGCAGACGAAGTCGTCGAAGAGCGGGCACTCGCGCGTGCGCACCACGCGGGCGGGGTTGCCCACCACGGTGGTGTTGGCCGGCACGTCGTCCACGACGACCGACCCAGCGCCCACGCGCACGCCGTCGCCGACGGTGATGGCGCCGAGCAGGATCGACCCCGCGCCCACCATGACGCCGCTGCCGAGGGTGGGGTGGCGCTTGCCGCCGTGCTTGCCCGTCATTCCGAGGGTCGCGTTCTGGTAGATGAGGCAGTCGTCGCCGATGATCGCGGTGCCGCCGATGACCACGCCGATGCCGTGGTCGATGGTGAAGCGCCGCCCGATCTGCGCCGCCGGGTGGATGTCGGCCCCGTAGCGGACGCGCGTGCGCATGGCCAGCCACAGGGCCAGCATGCGATGCCCGTGCTCGTAGAGCCAGTGCTGGCGGCGATAGGCGCGCACGATCTTGAAGCCCACCGAGAAGCGCACGATGTCAGAGACGCTGTCAGCCGAGGGGTCGCGCTCGAAGGCGGCCTGGGCGTCCTCGCGGATGAGCTCCCGAAGGCCGGGCAGCGCGTTCTTCTCGGCGGATGCCCTGCTCGTAGCGGGCGTGGCGACGACCTCCATCAGAGCCCCAGGGAGAGGTAGCGCTCGCCCGTGTCGGGCAGAACGGCGACGATGGTCTTGCCGGACAGCTCCGGTAGCGCGGCAAGCGAGAGCGCGGCGCAGGCGGCGGCGCCCGACGAGACGCCCACGAGCAGGCCCAGCTCCCGGGCGAGCCTGCTCGTGACCGCCATTGCGTCGTCCGAGGTCACGGGCATGATTTGGTCCACGACCGAGCGGTCGAAGTTTCCGGGCACGAAGTTGGCGCCGATGCCCTGAATGCCGTGGGCGCCTGCCGGCAGCCCGGCGAGTACCTGGGACTCTGCGGGCTCCACGGCGACGGCACGCACGTTCGGGTTCTTCTCCTTGAGGAAGCGCGCGGATCCGCAAAGGGTTCCGCCCGTGCCCACGCCGGCGACGAGCACGTCGACGGCGCCGTCGGTCGCCACCCAGATCTCCGGGCCCGTTGTCTCGTAGTGCGCCTGCGGGTTGGCGGGGTTGTCGAACTGCCCCGCGATGATGGAGCCCGGCGTCGTGGCGGCGAGCTCCTCGGCGCGCGCCACGGCGCCGGCCATGCCCTCGGCGCCCGGCGTGAGCTCGATGACGGCCCCGTAGGCGGCCGCGAGCTGGCGACGCTCGACGCTCATGGTGTCAGGCATCGTGAGGATCAGGCGGTACCCGCGCGCGGCGGCGATCATCGCGAGGCCGACGCCGGTGTTGCCGCTCGTGGGCTCGATGATGGTTCCGCCGGCGGGGAGGCGCCCGTCGCGCTCGGCGGCGTCGACCATCGCGCGGGCCACGCGGTCCTTCGCGGACCCGCCCGGGTTCGCCGACTCGAGCTTGCCGAGGACGCGTGCTCCCGGCCTGTCGCCGAGAAGCGCGGTGAGCTCGATCAGGGGCGTGGAGCCGATGAGGTCCTCGACGCTGTGTGCGACGTTCATGCTGCCTCCCTCTCCGGATGCGTGAGGATAGGGTGGCACTTATAAACCCACCCTACAAGTAGGAATTACAGCGTCGAAACAATGTGGGCGCCGCGGGCCCGCAGGCGAGAAGGGCGCCGATGCCGCGCTAGTACAGCGGCAGGTCGCCGGTGAGCGGGTCGATCTTCTCGGCGGGAAGCGGCTCAAAGGCCAGGCAGGTGTAGGTGGGCTCGCCGTGGAACTCCGTGTGGCCGGCGTCGCGCACGAGGGCGACCGCAAAGCCCTGCTCGCGGCCGCGGGCGGCGAGGTCGAGCAGCTCCTCCTCGGAGTCCACGTAGACGCAGACCTTTGCCACGCCGGCGTCGAACCAGTCCGTGAGCGGGGAGGTGTCGCCCTCGTCGTGGTAGAGCCAGGCCCAGTTGTCGGTTGCCTGGAGGTCGCCGGCGCGGCCCTCGCGCACGAGGGCCATGAGGACTGCCTCGACGCAGGCGTGCCCCGCCTGCGCGGCGATCTTGCCCTTGCGCATCTTGAGGTCGCGCCTCATGACGATCATCTGCTTGGCGAGGTAGCTGCTGGAAGCCATGGCACTCCAATCTGGTTTGAAGCAGGTGTCCCAAAGGGGGACAGGATACTATTGGGACATCGCGCGATGTCCCAATAGTATCCTGTCCCCCTTTGGGACACCGCCCCGCCGGCTCACTGGCGGGAAGAGACGTAGGAGTCGTCGATCGTGATCTTGCAGACGGCGCGCGGGTAGCGCTCGTGCACGACTTCGGAGATCTTCGCGCGCAGCTCGGCCGCGGAGAGCGCGCAACCCGCGGGCCGCACGCAGTCAAAGATGACGTTGGTGTGGGTGGGGCCGGGGACGCAGCGCAGGTCGTGGATGGAGAGGCGTCCGTCGATTCCCTTTACGGCGAGGTCGATCCAGTGGCGCATGTCGCGCACCTCGGGGTCGTCGGTGACGATGGGGTCGTAGTGCAGCGTCATGACCAGCCCCTCGTCCACCTTGAAGTCCTGCTCGATGTTGTCGAGGAGGTCGTGCTGCTCGAGCGGGTCCCCCTCGGCCGCCATCTCCACGTGCGCGCTCGCGAACTGGCGCCCGGGGCCGTAGTCGTGGACCATGAGGTCATGCGTGCCGAGCACGCCCGGATAGCTCATGATCTTGTCGCGGATGTGCTCGACGTAGGCCGGATCGGGCACGGTGCCCAGCAGGGGGCTCACCGCGTCGCGGACGAGCTCGATACCGCTCCAGCAGATGAACCCGCCCACGGCCAGACCCGCCCATCCGTCGAGGTCAAAGCTGGAGAGCTGGGAGATCACCGCGGAGGCGAGGACGGCTGCGGTCGAGATGACATCGTTGCGGGAGTCGACAGCGGTCGCCTCGAGGGTCTCTGACGAGATGGCCCGGCCGAGCCGGCGGTTGAACGAGGACATCCACAGCTTCACGAGCATAGACGCCACGAGGACTATGACCACGGCGGCGCTGAACTCGGTGGGCTCGGGGTGTGCGATCTTCTCGACCGAGGACCCCAGGAGGTTGATGCCGATCGCGCAGACCAGCACGGCGACGACCAGGCCTGCCAGATACTCGTAACGCCCGTGGCCGTAGGGGTGCTCCTCGTCGGCGGGTCGGCTCGCAAGTTTGAAGCCCAGCAGGCTGACGACGTTGCTCGATGCGTCGGAGAGGTTGTTGACGGCGTCCGCCACGATCGAGACCGAGCCGGCGAGCAGGCCCACGGCGCCCTTGCCCAGGCATAGGATGACGTTGCAGATGATGCAGGTGATGCTGGCGACCAGGCCGTAGCGGGTGCGCACGCGCGCGTCGCCGACGTTTTGGGCATCGGGAACAAAAGTTGTGACAAGCCAGTCGGTCATGGGGCTCCCTCGAACGCAAAAACGAGCAGAAGTATACCCGTCTCGAACGCCGCCAGATATGGACCGAAAGGCGATTCTGCATTCCCTTCCCACGGATGGCTGCGCCTCACGCAAGGCGTGCCGCCCGAAGCAGCGGAATCCTGACCGCACGGTCGAAGAGCAGCAGGGCGACAAGGAGAGCGAGGCTGGCGAAGGTCCCGACGGCCAGGAGTGCCGCCTCGCCCGTCGCGGCGGCAGCGGCGCAGAGCCCGTCGACGACCGGTCGCCAGAGCGGGTAGAACATCGACTGAGACACGTAGAAGCCCAGGATCGAGGGGGCGAGCAGGCGGACGGCGCGCGATGAGGGGCCGTCGACCGCCTCTGCCGGCGCCGTCGAGGCGAGGCTGACGGAAGCGGCTGCCAGCGCGAAGGAGAGCAGCGAGGTGGACTTGAAGGAGAGCGCGCCGAGCAGCCACGTGTTGCCCGCGACGGCGGCGGTCCCCTCGAGCAGCAGGGCCGCGCCGCAGCTGACGGCGAGCGCGCGGCCGGGACGCGCGAGGTTCTTCTCGCCCAGGGCGCCGCCCGCGAGGAAGGCGACGAGGTAGGTCACGGCACTCATGAGCTTGCGCCACTCGAGCAGGTCGCGAACCTCTCCGCCGGGGGAGATGAAGGCGATGTAGGCGTTGACGGCGAAGACGCACACGAGGATGGCCGTGACGACGGCGCGAGGCGCCCTGACGCGTCGCCACGCCCAACCGATGACGGGAACGGCGACGACGCACGCGAGGTAGACCCAGATGAACTCGAGCCCGCCGAGCAGCCAGGCGCTCTGCCCGAGCGCCACCCCCTCGATAGGGGCCACCCAGGTGCTCACGGCGAGCGCGATAAGGGCGTAGAGGGCGACTGACGCCCCGATGACGAGGGCGCGCCGCGCGAGGGAGCGCGCCTGGGCGGCCCAGTAGCCCTCGTCTCGAGACGCCTGTGCCGCGCGCGGGATGAGGAAGAGCCCCGAGACGATGAAGAAGACGTGGTTGCCGTAGGTGCCGAGCAGGCTCACGCATCCGAGCACGGTCAGCGAGGCGGCGCTCGGCGCCCACGAGCCGTCGGTCGCGGCGGAGAACCACGGCTGGAACGTGTGGAAGACGGCGATGCCTGCGATGGCGATGAGGCGCAATGCCTCGATGCGCAGGTTGCGGGGGCGCGGGTTCCTCTCGCTCATGCGTTCCTCTCCTCGGAGCTTCGGGACAGTATATCGCTGCCGCCGGGCTGCGGCCAATCTGCAGCGAACCTGACGCTGCCGGTGATCGTCCGTGTCATCGCAGGTAGACCACACCGTTTTGCGCTAAACGGGCCGAATTGGCGCTCAGGCGTCCCGTCGCGCCGCGCGCCGAGCCCGTAGAATCACCCCAAGGGGAGGAGGCCGGATGGAAGCGCTTGCGATGATCGTCGAGGTGGCGTGCGTGGGCTGCCTCGCCGCGGGGCTGGGCGTGGCGGCGGCGAGCGACCTTGCGAGCCGCGTCGTCCCCAACGGATGTGTCCTCGCGGTGGCGCTGGCGGGAGTGTCGCGCGCCGCGCTTCGGGGGTCGCTTGCGGGGGCGGCTGCGGGCGTCGTCTGCATCGCCGTTGTCATGCTCGCGGCGTCCCTGGCGTCGTCCCGACTGCGCGGCGAGCCGGGTGTGGGGGGAGGGGACGTGAAGCTGCTCTCCGCGGTGGGCGCGTGGACGGGGCCCGTGCTGGGGCTCGCCGTCGTCGGCGCGTCCTGCCTGCTCGGCGTCATGGGGTGGGCGATCGCCTGGCTCCGCGCCGTCCGACGTCCCGAGGCCCGTCCCGACGGCATTCCCCTGGCGCCCGCGATCGCGCTCGCCGCGCTTGCCGCGGTGCTGTGTCCACCGGCGGTCGCGCCATGACCCATCGGGGGCGCGCAAGGTACCGTCTGCGACTTTGTGGACGGCGTGGCGCAAGGGTGAGGATATATCTAGAATGGGTCGCGTGTCGGCACCCCCAACACCTGACGCGCGGCTTGATATACGGGCACGACGGCCCCCGACCGTCGCGCCTGAAATCTTCCCGGCAGGCCGTGGTGGGCGTCTGACATGGGGCGCGCGATTGCGCGTGCCCGCCACGGCCTGCTTCGAAGGGACCCTCAGTGATCAAACTCGTGCTCTCAGACCTGGACGCCACCCTCATCTGGCGCGAGGACCATGTCGTCACGCAGTTCGCGCTCGACGCCATCCACGAGCTTCAGGCGGCCGGCGTCCACTTCGTCCCCTGCACGGGGCGCATCTTCCGCGACCTGCCCCGGATGTTCGCCGGCGACGAGGCCGCATGCGCCACCGCCGTCACGAGCAACGGGCAGCTCGTCTACCTCGACGGCGAGCTCGTCGAGAAGGTGCCCATCGACCACGACGGCCTGCTCGCCGTGATGGACCGCCTGCACGACGTCGCAGACTCCTATCTCGTGGTGGAGTACGAGGGCGAGAAGGTCGCCGTCGACGCCGACCTCGGCTTCGTGCTCGCGCACCCGGACAACTTCTGGAGCGTGGAACAGGCCCTTCCGGGCGTCCCCGAGCGGCCCTGCTACAAGGCGAACGTCCGCGTGGTGGGGAGCTTCGAGCGCTGCCAGGAGGTGGCTGCCGAGCTCGCGCGCGCCCTGTCCGAGCTGGACTTCGTCTGCCCGATGCCGGGCACGCCCCACATCGACATAACGCCGCACGGCTTTGGCAAGGACCACGGCGGCGACTTCCTGATGGAGCGCCTGGGCCTCACGCCCGACGAGGTCTGCTGCTTCGGCGACGCCGAGAACGACCTCGCGGTGCTGCGCCACTACGAGAACTCTGTTGCCGTGGCCAACGCCGTCCCGGTGGTGCGCGAGACCGCCCGCCACCACATCGGCCCTGCCGACGAGGAGTCCGTGGCCCTCGCCCTTCTCGACATCGCAAAGGCCACGCGCGCCGGCCGCATGCCGTCGTTCATGTGTGACAATTAGGACAGGTTAAATTGTCACACGCTCTGCTGTGTGACAATTTAACCTGTCCTAATTGTCACACGCCGTCACAAGGGGGATGCAATGAGGATCATCGATAAGCTCGCGTCAGGCCAGACCTTCTCGTTTGAGATTTTTCCCCCCAAGGGCGAGATGCCGCTCGAGACCGCGTGCGCCGTGGCGAGCGAGATGGCGGCGGACCGCCCCGACTGGATCTCGGTCACCTACTCCGCGGGCGGGTCCGGCAACTCGGCCAACACCGTGCCCATCGCCGCTTCCATCGAGCGCGACCTGGGCGTGACCGCGCTCGCGCACCTCACCTGCCTCGGCTCGTCCTGCTCGGACGTCGACGCCTACGTGGCGGCGCTCGAGGACGCCGGGATCGAGAACGTGCTCGCCCTGCGCGGCGACCGCGCGCCCGGGCGCGACCCCATCGACTTCGAGCACGCCTCCGACCTCATCGCCTACCTGCGCGGGCGCGGCGTCGACCTCTGCATCGGCGCCGCCTGCTACCCGGAGGGCCATGTCGAGTCCCCCACGGAGCAGGAGAGCTTCGAGAGCCTCTACAAGAAGCAGGAGGCCGGCGCCGACTACCTCGTCTCCCAGCTCTTCTTTGACAACGAGGACTTCTACCGGTTCCGCGAGAAGTGCCTGCGCCACCGCGTGCGCCTGCCCATCGTCGCCGGCATCATGCCGTTCACGAGCGTCAAGCAGATCCAGCGCATGGCCTTCACCTGCGGCGCCTCCATCCCGGCCAAGGTCGTCAAGCGTCTCGCGCTCGCCGGGGACGACGCGGCCGACCAGGCGCGCGCCGGCGTAGAGTACGCGTGCGAGCAGCTCGCGGACCTTGCGGCAAACGGCGTCGACGGCCTGCACGTCTACAGCATGAACAAGCCGTCCGTGGCGCACGCCGCGCGCGAGGCCCTGCTCGCCTGCGGCTACCTCGAGGCTTAGCTTGGCGGCCGTTCGAGAGGACTTCGACGTCCGCTCCGTCGAGCGCGGGGAGGTGCTGCGCTACCTGGGCTACGCCGGTCAGGCGCTGACGCCCGAGCTCGACGCGCGCATCGACGAGGTGGTCGAGACGTGCCTCGCCACGTGCCGACCTCAGGGCGTCGTTCGTGTCTTTGACGTGGCGGGGCGGGGCGAGAAGAACGGTGCGCCCGTGATCCGCCTGTCCGGGACCGCGCTTGAGCTCGCGGGGCGCTCCATCGACGAGCATCTTGCCGGCGCCGTGGCCGTGGGCGTGCTCGCCGTGACCGTGGGCATGGGCGTGGAGGTCGAGCTGAGGCGCCTCTCGCTCGTCGACCCCGTGGCCCAGGTGATCTTCGACGCGGCGGGCACGGCCGCCGTGGAGCGCGCGGCGGACGCGGCGGAGGCGAGCATCGTCGCCGAGGCGCATGAGCGGGGGCTCTTCTGCGGCACGCGGTTCTCGCCCGGCTACGGCGATCTGCCGCTCTCCACCCAGCCGGTCCTTCTCGACGCGCTCGACGCGGGGCGCCTGCTGGGCATACGCCTCTCGCCGGCGCTGCTGATGTCGCCCACCAAGAGCGTGACCGCCGTGGTGGGCCTCTTCGAGCGGCCGCGCCCCGAGGCCCACGCCAGCTGCGGCGGATGCCCCTGCCGCGACTTCTGCGTGCTGCTGCGCGCGGGCTCCACCTGCCGGGGGTAGTCCTTCTCGGCGTCGCGGCGTCCGCCGGCTGAGGTGCGGCGACGCGACGTTTCCGACCCCAAAACCGTCGCAATCTCGCACCCCAACGGCTGAGGTGCGGCGACGCGACGTTTCCGGCCCCCAAACTGTCGCGTTCCCGCACCACGTGGTCGGCCCGTCACGCGTCGGAAACCCGTCCCTGCTACGATGGGGCGAGAAGAACTCCCGCCACGGCCGAGGAGGCCCCATGACCCACGACGACACCCTTGCCGCAGCCCTCGCGGGCGACGGCTTTCTACTCTTTGACGGAGCCATGGGCACGCAGCTGCAGGAGCGGGGCCTCGCCGCCGGCGAGCTGCCCGAGCTGCTGTGCCTCACTGACCCCGAGAAGATCGCGGAGGTCCATGCCGCCTACGTGGCGGCCGGCGCGGACGTGGTCACCACCAACACCTTCGGCGCCAACGCGGCCAAGCTCGGCGACGCCGCGAGCGTCGAGGAGGTCTTCTCGGCGGCCGTCGCCTGCGCGCGCGCCGCGCACCCGCGCTACGTGGCGGCGGACATCGGGCCCACCGGGCAGCTGCTCGAGCCCATGGGCACGCTCGCCTTCGACGACGCCTACGAGCTCTTTGCCCGCCAGGTGCGCGCCGCGGACGCGGCGGGGGCGGACCTTTTCGTAATCGAGACCATGGCCGACCTCGCGGAGGCCAAAGCGGCGCTGCTCGCGGTGCGCGAGAACTCCGACCTGCCCGTCTTTGTCACCATGACCTTCCAGGAGGACGGCCGCACGTTCCTGGGCACCACGCCCGAGGTCGCGGCCGTCACGCTCTCCGCGCTCGGTGCCGACGCCGTGGGCATCAACTGCTCGCTCGGCCCGCGCGACGTGGCGCCGCTCGTCAAGCGCATGCTGCCGTGGGCGAGCTGCCCGGTGATGGCCCAGGCAAACGCCGGCCTGCCGCGCGTGGAGGGCGGCGAGACCCGCTACGACGTGGGGCCCGAGGAGTACGCCGAGGCGGTGGCGGGGATGCTCGACGCGGGCGTCACCATCGTGGGCGGGTGCTGCGGCACCACGCCCGCCCACATAGCGGCCGAGCGCGCCCTGCTCGCGGGACGTCGCCCTGCCCTGCGCGCCCTGCGGGACTGCCTCACCGTTGCCGGACCGCAGCGTCTCGTCGCGCTCGCGCCCGGTCAGGTGGGCGTCATCGGCGAGCGCATCAACCCCACGGGCAAGCGCAAGATGAAGGAGGCGCTGCGCTCGGGCAACCACGACCACGTCATCGCCGAGGCCATGGCCCAGGAGCGCGCCGGCGCCCAGATCCTCGACGTCAACGCCGGCCTGCCGGAGATCGACGAGCGCGCCGTCATGCGCCGCCTCGTCTCCGAGCTCCTCTCGGTGACCACGCTGCCGCTGCAGATAGACTCCTCCGACCCCGCCGTGGTGGAGGCGGCCGTGCGCAGCTACCCCGGCAAGGCGCTCATCAACTCCGTCAACGGTAAGGCCGAATCGCTCGCCGCCGTGGTGCCCATCGCCGCGCGCTACGGCTGCGCCCTCGTGGGCCTCACGCTCGACGAGGACGGCATCCCCGCCACCGCGCAGGGCCGTCTCGCCGTGGCGCGCAAGATCGTGGCGGCCACCGACGCCGCCGGCATCCCGCGCCATGACGTGGCGATCGACTGCCTGGCCATGGCCGCGTCCACGGACCAGACGGCGCCGCGGGCGATCCTCGACGCCATCCGCGCGGTGAAGTCCGAGCTTCCCGGCGTGCGCACGGTCCTCGGCGTCTCCAACATCAGCTTCGGCCTGCCCTTCCGCCCGCTGCTCAACGCCACGTTCCTGGCGGCGGCGCTCGGCGCGGGCCTCGACCTCGCGATCATCAACCCGGGCGTGCGCCGCATGATGGACGTCGTGGACTCCTGGCGCGTGCTCTCCGGAGAGGACGAGCAGGCCCGCTTCTACGTGGAGCACTACGCCGACCGCAGCGACGCGCCGGGCGCGGCCCCGTCCCCGGCGGGCGAGAAGGACGCGGCCCCCGCGCCCGCTGCCGAGCTGCCGGCCGACCCGGTCGAGCGCGCCCGGGCCCTCGTGCTCGACGGGCGCGCGGAGCCCATGGGGGAGGCCATGGCCGAGGTCCTTCAGTGCCACGACGCGCTCTTCGCCATCAACGAGGTGCTGGTACCGGCCCTGGACGAGGTGGGGCGCCGCTTCGAGGACGGCTCCTTCTTCCTGCCGCAGCTCATGGCCTCCGCCGAGGCGGCCAAGGCGGGCTTCGAGGTCGTGCGGGCAGCCGCCGCGCCGGGAGACGCCGCCGCGGCGGGCAAGGGCGAGGTCGTGGTGTGCACGGTCAAGGGCGACATCCACGACATCGGCAAGAACATCGTGCGCATGCTGCTGGAGAACTACGGCTTCGACGTGATCGACCTCGGGCGCGACGTTGACCCGGAGGTCGTGGCGCGAACCGTCGAGGAGCGCCACGTGCGCCTGGCGGGGCTCTCGGCGCTGATGACCACGACGGTGCCCGCCATGGCCGAGACCATCGAGCTTTTGCGCGAGCGCGCGCCCTGGTGCAAGGTCGTGGTGGGCGGCGCCGTGCTCACGCCCGAGTACGCGCAGATGGTCGGTGCGGACTTCTACGCCAAGGACGCCACCGAGACCGCCCGCATCGCCGAGCAGGTCCTGGCTCCGTGACAGTTGGTGACAATTAGGACAGGTTTATTTGTCACGCGCCCTGCTGTGTGACAAATTAACCTGTCCTAATTGTCACCGGTCAACAGACCGCTCGCCGGCCCCAGGTCCTTCTCGCCGAATGCCCGACACTTTCTGGAAATCTGTCCGATATCTTTAATTGACTATGCCGCGGCCGAGGGGGCCCGGCACGCAATAGACTCCAGAAGTGCAAGGAGAGGGCCTATGGCAAGAATGCACGTCATGGAGCAGAGCGAGTCCCAGGCGATCATGTCGAGCATGCACGAGATGCTCGAGAAGCGCCTCTCGGTGAGCTCGCTCGCTCCGTGCCCCGTCGAGTTCACGGCCTCGTACGTGGCCATGTGCGCGACGCAAAGCTGCGGCAAGTGCACGCCGTGCAGGAACGGCCTGCGCATGCTGCGCCACCTGTTCAACGACGTCCTGAACAACCGCGCCACGATGGAGACGCTCGACCTCATCGAGTCCACCGCCCGCACGGTGTACCTGTCGAGCGACTGCGCGATCGGCTACGAGGCCGGCGAGGTGGCCCTCATGGCCATCCGTGGCTTCCGCGACGACTTCGAGCACCACGTGCAGAAGCACGCGTGCGGCTTCGCGCAGCACCAGACCGTGCCGTGCGTCTCCGGCTGCCCGGCCGGCGTGGACATCCCCGGCTACATCGCGCTCGTCGAGGCCGGCCGCTACACCGAGGCGGTGCGCCTCATCCGCAAGGACAACCCGCTGCCGCTTGTCTGCGGCCTGGTCTGCGAGCACCCCTGCGAGATGCACTGCCGCCGCGGCATGGTGGACGACCCGATGAACATCCGCGGCCTCAAGCGCTACGCCGTGGAGCACGCGGGCGACTACAAGCCCATCATCAAGGCCCCCACCAAGAAGCGCGTCGCCGTCATCGGCGGCGGCCCGGCGGGCCTCTCGTGCGCGTACTACCTGACCCTCATGGGCCACAGCGTCAAGATCTTCGAGCAGCGCCAGCACCTCGGCGGCATGCTGCGCTACGGCATCCCCAACTACCGCCTGCCGCGCGAGCAGCTCGACTCCGAGATCCAATGGCTGCTGGACTGCGGCATCGAGGCCGAGTTGAACCACAGCGTCGACGGCGACGAGCTCGCCCGTCTGCGCGAGGAGTATGACGCCGTCTACCTCGCCATCGGTGCGCACGCGGACAAGAAGCTGGGCCTTCCGGGCGAGGACGCCGAGGGCGTCATGTCCGCCGTCCAGCTCCTGCGCGACATGGGCGACGACAACCCGCCCGACTTCACCGGCCTCACGGTCACCGTGGTCGGCGGCGGCAACGTCGCCATGGACGTGGCCCGCACCTCCGTGCGCCTGGGCGCCAAGAAGGTCATCATCGCCTACCGTCGCCGCGTCGCCGACATGACGGCGCAGGACGAGGAGATCGCCGGCGCCGAGGCCGAGGGCTGCGAGGTCATGGACCTGCACGCGCCCAAGGAGGTCGTCGTGGACGAGAACGGCCATGTCGCCGGCCTCAAGGTGGAGCCCCAGATCATCGGCGGGCTCAAGCGCGGACGCCCCGCGCCGCGCCCGGCGGACGGCGGCGACGTCGTGGTCCCGTGCGACCGCGTGATCGTGGCCATCGGCCAGGACATCGACTCCGCCACCTTCGAGGAGCAGGGCGTCCCCACCAAGTGGGGCCGCATCGTCACCGACTCCGACGGCGCCGTCGCGGGCCAGGAGGGCCTGTTCTCCGGTGGCGACTGCCAGAGCGGCCCGGCCACCGTCATCCGTGCCATCAACGCGGGCAAGGTCGCCGCGGGCAACATCGACAACTACCTCGGCTACAACCACAAGATCGAGCTCGACGTCGAGCTGCCCCCGGTGCAGTTCAAGGGCAAGATCAGCTGCGCGCGCTGCGAGATGCGCGAGCGCGAGGCGTCCGATCGCATCAATGACTTTGACATCGTCGAGAACGGCCTCACCGACCAGGAGGCGCACCAGGAGGCGTCCCGCTGCCTGCGCTGCGACCACTTCGGCTTCGGTGCGTTCCGCGGGGGGAGGATCGAGCAGTGGTAAACCTCACTATCGACGGCCGCGCCGTCAGCGTTGCCGAGGGTACGTCCATCCTCGACGCCGCCGCCCAGCTGGGCATCAAGATCCCGACGCTGTGCTACCTCAAGGACCTCAACGAGATCGGCGCCTGCCGCGTCTGCGTGGTCGAGGTCGAGGGCATCGACCAGCTCGTCGCCGCGTGCAACAACACGGTGCTCGAGGGCATGGTCGTGCGCACCAACAGCCCCAAGGTCCGTGTGGCGCGCCGCATGAACATGGAGCTGCTGCTCGCCACGCACGACTCCGAGTGCACGAGCTGCGTGCGCTCCGGCAACTGCACCCTGCAGACGCTTGCCAACGACCTGGGCATCTCCGACCTGCCCTACGAGAAGCGCCTCATGCACGACCCGTGGGACAAGTCCTTCCCGCTCATCCGCAACAACGACAAGTGCGTCAACTGCCTGCGCTGCATCCAGGTGTGCGAGAAGATCCAGGGCCTCGGCGTGTGGGACCTCGCCAACCGCGCCACGCACACGAGCGTGAACGTCCGCGGCGGCCAGGACATCCGCGAGTCCGACTGCACCCTCTGCGGCCAGTGCATCACGCACTGCCCGACGGGCGCGCTGCGCGAGCGCGACGACACCGGCAAGGTCTTCGACGCGCTGGCCGACCCCGAGAAGGTCGTCGTGGTGCAGATCGCGCCGGCCGTGCGCGCCGCCTGGGGCGAGAGCCTCGGCCTCGACCGCGCCGACGCCACGGTGGGCCGCCTGGTGGCGGCGCTTCGCCGCATGGGCGTGGACTACGTCTTCGACACGAACTTCTCGGCCGACCTCACCATCATGGAGGAGGGCACCGAGCTGCTGCACAAGCTCGCGCACCGCGAGGAGAACACCTTCCCGATGTTCACCTCCTGCTGCCCGGGCTGGGTGCGCTACGTCAAGGCCGTGCGCCCCGAGCTCACCGACCAGCTCTCCACCTCCAAGTCGCCGGGCCAGATGTTCGGCGCCATCACCAAGAGCTACTTCGCCGAGCTCAAGGGCATCGACCCCAAGAACATCTTCTGCGTTGAGATCATGCCGTGCGTGGCCAAGAAGCACGAGGTCGCCATCCCCGTCATGAACGACGCCTGCGGCGACCCCGACGTCGACGTCTCGCTCACCACGCGCGAGGTCGACCGCATGATCCGCGCCGAGCACATCGACGCCACCACCCTGCCCGAGGAGAAGTTCGACGACCCGCTGGGCACCTCCACGGGCGCCGGCGTCATCTTCGGCGCCACCGGCGGCGTCATGGAGGCCGCGCTGCGCACCGCCTACCACGTGGTCACCGGCGAGACCCCGCAGCCCGACGCCTTCTCCGAGATCCGCGGCCTGGACGGCTGGAAGGAGGCCACGTTCGACCTGGCGGGCACCCCGGTGCGCGTCGCGGTGGTCCACGGCCTCGCCAACACGGCCTTCCTGCTCGACGCCATCGCCGAGGGTGCGGTCGAGTACGACTTCGTCGAGGTCATGGCCTGCCCGGGCGGCTGCGCGGGCGGCGGCGGACAGCCCATCCACGACGGCGAGGAGCTCGCGAGCGTCCGCGGCGACGTCCTCTGGGGCCTCGACCGCAAGTCCAAGCTGCGCAACTCCTACGAGAACCCTGCCATCCAGGCGCTCTATCGCGACTACCTGGGCGAGCCGCTCTCCGAGCGCGCCGAGGAGCTTCTCCACACCGACCACCACGCCTGGTCGATCCACTAATTCAAAAGGGGGCAGACCCCTTTTGAATCACGGGGCCCGGACCGTCTACCCCCACGGTCCGGGCCCGCTTTCATTCTTCTCGGCTCACTGCTGCTACGTCCTTGAAACGGGATGCGATTCACGCGCCGCTCGGCATACAATCATGGGCACAACGCTACGTGAGGAGTCCGCATGCATCTCTCAGACGCCCAGGCCAGCCGTTTCTACGACCTCCTCGACTCCCTGACGGTCTACGCCAATGCGGCGTTCGGCGTCACGGATCGTACCAGGCTGCTCGGTCCCGACGGCAGGTTCAACCCGCAGGAGCGCGTCGCGGTCCACGAGAAGATCTGGGCGGACCCCACGATCATCGACGACTACATCGGGGACAACCCGCTCGGCCTGCCGCCGCGCGAGCTCGCCCAGATGCATCGCTGGAAGCAGCGCGTCACAGGCCCCCTGCCGCTGATCGGCTTTGACGACGAGAACCGCGCGCTCTTCCTCCTGGGCGAGAGACGCGTGGCAGTCCAGGGCATCACGCAGGACATCACCGAGGTCATCGTCGAGCAGCCGCCGATATTCATCCACATGACGCTCCTGCCGTTTGATGACGTCATCGTCTATGACTCGCTCGCGCAGCCGCTTCCGGTCGAGCTGGGGCCTGGATGGCGCGCCATGCTGGAAGGAGAGGCCAAGGAGGCGACGTCGCGCCCAATCGTCGAGCGCGCGGACGAGTTCTTCGAGCTCGCAAAGCGGGTCAACTCCGAGCGCGAGCAGGAGGACTGGGACCGCTTCCAGCGCCAGATGGAACGCGAGCGCTGGGAGCTCGAGGGAAGCGAGCCCGCGGTCCCCGGCGTGCACAAGGGCGCGCTCGCCGGCCTCTCCGAGGAAGAGCGCGACGCAGCCATCGGGCGCGGTCTCGCCGACGCGATGGCCGAGAAGTACGGCAAGCCCCCGGCTCCCGATGCGGTGAGGGCCCTCAAGGAGCGCGCCGCGCGCATGGAGCCGACGCACTCGTTCGAGGAGTCGCTCATGGCGGACAACAAGTCCGTGCTCGAGCGCGATGCCCAGGAGTTTGGCATCAGGGGGTTCACCAAGATGCGCAAGGCGGAGCTGGCGCACGTCGTGGCCCAGGCCTATCTCGAGCGGACCGATGGGGTTCGGTCTCTTCTGATCAACTGCGGCGACGGCGAATTCGAGACGATGCTCGCCCTGCTCAAGGCAGAGAACGGGCAGATCGCGTTTGACGAGAAGGACGCGGGACAGCACCTCGACCTCATGTTCCTTCCCCCGGCGACGAGGCTGTTCTGGCACAAGGGGACCTTCACTGCGGTCGTCCCCGACGAGGTGCGCGAGGCGTTTCGCGACGTCGACCTGGATGAGGTTCGGACGCAGCGCGAGCAGGCGCTGAGAATCGAGCTTCTCGCCGAGGCGCTGACGGAGCTCTGCGGCATCGTGGGTATGGACGATCTCGCGGCGCAGTACGAGCGCATCTACTCCGAGTCAGTCAGCCGCGAGCAGCTGCTCGTTGCGCTCTTTGATGCCATCGGCCGCGAGGGGGACTTCCCGCCCTTCGAGGTGTGGACGAAAGACCCAACGGGTGACGCGTGCTACGTCATCCATCCCAGCATGGGTGACTCCGCGCTGCTCAACGACGTGATGCTGGACATGCGCGATGAGCTCGAGGGCAGCCTGAAGGGCGCGACCTACGAAAAGCTCAGAGCCGAGATGAACGGGCGTCTCTCGGACTTGCGCGAGCAACGCGACCTCATGCTGACGGACCTTATCAGGGCCCACGAGCAGAAGGCGTCCTACGGCATCTACCCGATTGAGCGCCCCGTCGTCGAGGCGGGCGTCTACGGTTGGAAGCTCCACATCCCCGCCGTCGTGAACCTGCGCAACTGGCTCGACGCGCACGTTCCGGATGACGAGGACGACCTCTTCTATGCGGATGACATCATCAATCGCCTGCTTGACGCCCAGATGGGAAGCTCGCGTCCCACGGATATGATCGACGAGGCGAGCGAGCTGGGCATCTTCGAGACGTCCGAGGACGTGGAGGGTGCGGTCGGGCGCGTGATGGCGCTCGTGAACGCGTTGCCTGACTGGTGGAACAACGGCTGGCCGCCCGACGAGCTGCACGAGAGGGCCACCGGACGCAAGGTGTTCCGCAACCCCGATGGCACGCCGATGAAGGTGGGTCGCAACGACCCCTGCCCGTGCGGAAGCGGCAAGAAGTACAAGAGATGCTGCGGGCGGTGAGCGGACAGGGCTCAGGTTTTTTTGAGGTATTCTCACCTCGCCTTTCATCTGGAGATGCTCTCAATAACAACCAAAAAGAGATGTGATACTCTCTCAATAGAGACCTTATAGAATTATGAGAGGCTGTCACTTGGACTTTTCCGGATACGAACTCAGCGGGCGATACTATGCGGGAAGTGAGCGTAAGGTGGGCATCAGGACCCCTGATGGGACGTGCTACATGCTCAAGTTTCGCAAGGCTACCGAATTCGGCAGGCGCTTTAACCATGTATCCGAATATCTTGGGTCGCACATCTTCTCCCTTGCGGGCATGAGTTCCCAGGATACCTATCTCGGCACCTATCAGGGCGAGCCGGTCG
Source organism: uncultured Atopobiaceae bacterium (assembly GCA_944320975.1). Lineage (GTDB taxonomy): Bacteria > Actinomycetota > Coriobacteriia > Coriobacteriales > Atopobiaceae > Thermophilibacter. The sequence goes on from CALUJM010000002.1 coordinate 48,013, forward strand.
TGGCATGTCGAGACTTCAATACCCCCACCACTCAGTTTGTTCCCTTCAACGAGGTTGGGGAAAGCACTCTCGAAGAGGACAAGGAGTCGTATCAGTACGAATATGCTGACATCATGCGCATGCTGCGCGACAACTCCAAGCTCACCAATGTGAACGAGACCATTTCTGCGTTCTGGCGCATGTATGTGATTGATGCCCTTCTCGGTAACTTCGATCGCCATGGGGCCAATTGGGGATTTCTCAAGAGTGACAGTGGCTATTCGCTCGCCCCAGTCTTTGATAACGGCTCTTGCCTTTGACATGGGCGCTGCCCACGACCTTGTGTCAGAAGTTCCATTTACCAGCTCAGTCCATAAGGACTTTTATCACAGGATTCTCGATTTGAGATATCGACTCATACTCAGGAGCGCCTATGAACGACTGGGAGGTATGTCATGAGAAGCAAGGCGACCGAGGGGGTCATCTGCGTTCGCGACAGCGAGACGCTTGTGGAGTATCACATTGCATTCATCACGTACACCGTCTGGGAAGATGGCGAGTTCTGCTATGAGATAGAGCCCATCTACGAGGTCATCGAGCTTTTGGGCCCACCGCTATTCAGAGGTATTCCGGGCATCAATCTTGATTTGCGTGAGCGCGTATACATTCGACGAAATCGAACTCCGGTCTTTGTGAGTGAACGGGCCCCCTCTGAGAATCGTGAGGACGTGAGGCAGCTGCTGGACGCAGAGGACATGGAGTATCTCAACAAGTTGGAGTGGCTCATCAGGACAAATACCCGTTATCCGGGGGATTCGCTCTACGTGCGGAGGAGAGACAGGCATGAAGAGCGCCATGAGCTTGACCTTCGCCGCGGCTGCATCCCCGGCGTGCGTGGCGCCGACTCCGTGCGTATGCTTCTTGAAGCTCTTGGAAGGGGCGAGGTAATCCGGGGCGCTCAGTTCGCAATCGACGAGAATAACAGACGAGATATTCACGCCCTGCTTCGCGAGCTTTACCTTAAGGAGAAGACCTATATTGATCTAAGGCGCAGCGAAGGAGTTGCGCGAGCAGCCCGACAGGGGAAGTATCGCGGCCGCAAGCGCAAGAGCGTCGATGATATCAAGCTTCGCGATGTGTGCGAGCGACATCATCGAGGCGAGCTGACTGCTCGCCAGGCCGCAACAACCCTAGGCTTGAGCGTGCAAACTTTCTATCGAAGGTACCGGGAGTTTCGGGAAGGCGAGGCGAGCTCATCCTAGGGGTGCGACCTAGGCGCAATCGAGGCGCGCTCGGCCCCACTCGGCAACGCGCTCCTTCATGCCGGCGACGTCGAGCACGCCCTCGGCAAAGCCCTTGCGGATGAGGCATTCGGGCACGAGCTCGTCGTACTTCTCGAAATAAGGGATCTCGGCGGGATAGAGGAGCTCGTTGGGGTCTTCGAGGCGCTCCGCGGCGTCGCACACCACCGAGAAGAACGCGCGCTCGTCCTCCCTCATGACGAAGGTCATGAAGTACGGGCGCGACGAGTTGACGCCCTTGATGCCGAGCTCGCCCGCGCACTTGATCTTGATGAGGCGCTCGAGGGCGAGAAACGCGTAGCTCCCGAGCCAGGGCAGCAGGCAGTACATGGTCTGCTTCTTGTCGTTCTCGCCGAGGCAGACGAGCGGTCCGTCGGTGAGGCGCGAGCCCTGCGCCACGTGGCGCGCCTGGCGAAGCCGCGCCCGTGCGTGGTCCATGAGATAGGGGTAGGCGGCGTGCTCCTCCAGGACGCGGCGCATGCGCTCGAGGACGTGCGTGCTGATGTCCCCCGCGACGTCGCCGAAGTAGGCGGGGACCTTACCCTTGACCTGCGTGACGTAGAGCAGGTGGCGCTCGTGGTCCACCTCGTCGACGATCCATACGTGACCCGCGATGGCGACCTTCTCGCCGGGCGGGGGCGGGGCGCACAGCGTGCCGATCTCGGTGGAGTCGCAGCGCACGGTGTACTCAACGTTCTCCTGGAAGACGGCGTAGAACTTGTAGGAGCTCGTCACGCGCTCGCCCGCGAGGCCCACGATGAGGCCGCCCCCCTCGGTCTGCTCGATGAAGTCGTTTCTCAGAAGGTGGCGCAGGAGCTCGCGGAAGTCGTCGGCGCTCACGCGGTGGAAGTAGGTGAGCGTGAGCACGCGGCTCGCGAGCTGCGCGGGGGAGAGCTCCCCTTCGGAGGCGAGAACCGCGAGCGTCTGGTGGCAGAGCAGGCTGTAAGGAAGGCGATCGAGGCGCGGCGGCTCCACCCAGCGCTCCTCGCGATAGAGCTGGACGAGGGCTATGCCCTGCAGCAGCTTCCAAGGCACGGTCTCCGGCAGCAGCGTGCGCGGCTCGGGCTGGTCCTCGCGCATGACGAACCACATCTCGGGCGGGCGCTCGCGCCGCCCCGTGCGCCCCATGCGCTGCAGGAAGCTCGAGACCGTGAACGGCGCATCGATCTGGAACGCCCGCTCAAGCCGACCGACGTCGATGCCCAGCTCGAGCGTGGCCGTTGCCACGATGGAGAGGTCCGACGCCTCGTCGCGCATCCGCTCTTCCGCGCTCTCGCGGATGGCCGCCGACAGGTTGCCATGGTGGATGAGGAACCGGTCCTCCTCCCCATTGAACTCACAGTACGCGCGCAGCGTCGTGCAGACTTCCTCTGCCTCCTCCCTCGAGTTCGAGAAGATCAGGCACTTATGCCCCCGCGTATGCTCGAAGATGTAGCCGATGCCGGGATCGGCGTTGGCGGGCGCGACGTCCGTGGGGGCCTCTTGTGGCCGAGGCTGTATCTCCGTGCTCAGACAGTCCTCGCTGCGCTGCGGAACTGCGCGCGGAGATACAGCCTCGGCCACAAGAGGCCCAAAGGCGGGCTCCACTGCAACGACGTCGGCCTCAAGGCTATTGCCGGAGGAATATATGCTGCCCTCGTCTGCCTGGGGCCCGGTGGTGTAGAAGTGCTCCATCGAGATGCGCCAGGTGCGCGGGGGCTCCTCCACGCGGGGTATCACGGTGGCGCGCCCGGTGCCGGCGGCGAGGAAAGCACCCACTGCTTCGGGGTCGCCGATGGTCGCAGAGAGGCCGATGCGCCGCGGCTGCACGCCCGCGAGGCGCGCCAGCCGCTCGATGAGGCACAGGCACTGGCCGCCGCGGTCCTGCCGCAGCAGGGCGTGAACCTCGTCTATCACGATGTAGCGCAGGTCGCAGAAGAGCTTGGAGACGGCGGCGTGGCGGCGCATGAGCAGCGCCTCGAGCGACTCCGGCGTGATCTGCAGGATGCCGGACGGACGCTTCATGAGCTTGGCCTTGTGCGAGGACGAGACGTCTCCGTGCCAGTGCCACACGTTGATGCCGGCCTCCTCGCAGAGGTCCGTGAGGCGGTAGAACTGGTCGTTGATGAGGGCCTTGGTGGGACCTATGTAGAGCGCCCCCACCGAGGCGGGCGGCCTCTCCCAGAACTCCGTGAGGATGGGGAAGAAGGCGGCCTCGGTCTTACCGGAGGCGGTGGAGGCGCACAGCAGGACGTGGTCGTCCGTGTCGAAGATGGCCTCGCCGGCCGCCACCTGGATGCCGCGCAGGCTCTCCCACTCGTGCGCGTAGATGAAGTCCTGCACGAACGGCGCATATCGGTCGAAGACGCCCATGTCCTGCGCCCTAGATCGTGAACTCGGCGAAGGCGGCGTCCACGTCCTTCTCGCCCGCGGCCACGGCGGGTGCGCTCACGGCGCCCGCAAACGCGTCCGAGCGCAGCAGCGCGTCGACGTCCGTCCCGGGGTTTTGGCACACGATGTCGAGAAGCTCGATGAAGTCGCGTATGACCTCGCGCGGCGTGAGGTGGGTGTCCGCGCCGACGCGGCCGAACTCCACCTGCAGGAAGCTCACGAGCTGCGCCTCCGTGAGCGTGCGCTCGTAGCCGAAGTAGCCGGCGTGGATGTCCGCGAGCTTCTCGATGAGGACGAGCAGCTCCTCGTAGGTGAGCGGCTCCAGGTGGATGACCGGAGCGAGAAGGTCCGCGAGACCGGCGCTCGCAAAGCGTCCCTGGGTGAGGCGGCTGCGCAGGGCCTCGTAGGAGAAGACGCCGCGGCGGCGGTCCTCGATGGACTGCGGCGTTCCGCCCATGATGATGCCGAGGTGGCGCGCCTTGCCCTGGAGCGTGTCGTTGTACATGGTGAGGATCTTCTCGTAGTTGTACTGGCGCGACGTGGCGTTGGGGATTTTGTAGAGGTTCACCAGCTCGTCGATGAGCACGATGAGGCCCTGGTAGCCGGCGCCCACGAGGAACTGGGCGAAGAGCTTGAGGTACTCGTACCAGGTGTCGTCTGTGATGCAGGCGTTGACGCCGAGCTCCCCGCGCGCCTCGGTCTTGGTGCGGAACTCGCCGCGCAGCCACTTGACCACGCCGGCGCGGCGCTCGTCGTCCTCCTCGAGGCTCGCGCTCCAGTAGAGCCTGAGCACCTGCGAGAAGTCAAAGCCGCAGACGAGCTCCTGGATGGGGGAGAGCTGCGCAGCGAGCGCGGCCTCGGGGTCGGCCTCGTCGCGCAGGGCGGCGACCCAGCGGTCGAGCACGAGCTGGAGCGCCCCGCCCTCGGGGCGCGTCTTGGTGGAGAGGTTGCGCACAAGCTCGCGGTAGGTGGCGAGGCCCTGGCCCTGCCCGCCCTGGAGGCGCCGCTCGGGGGAGAGGTCGGCGTCCGCCACCACGAAGCCCTTGCCCATGGCGTGCGTGCGGATGGTCTGCAGCAGGAAGCTCTTGCCGGCGCCGTAGCGGCCCACGAGGAAGCGGAAGCTCGCGCCGCCGTCCGCCACGAGGTCCAGGTCGTGCAGCAGCGCGCCGATCTCGCGCTCGCGCCCCACGGTGACGTAGGGCAGCCCGATGCGCGGCACGACGCCGCCCTTGAGCGAGTTGATGATGACCGCAGCAATGCGCTTGGGAACCCGTGCCTCGCCCATGCGCGCTCCTCTCCACGTCTGATGGGAGGCTATTCTAGCACAAGTGTTCGATTGTAGGGGCGTTGTCACAGCGCCGCGCGCACATCGTCGACGTAGTCTTCCACCAGCGCGGGCGACCCCGTCTCGTCAAACTCCAGGACGGTGTCTCCCACCAGGTCGAAGAGCTTCTCGTTGATCGCGTCGACGAGCAGGTCGGCCTGCGCCGCCTGCGCCGACCGCCCGGCGAGAAGGTCGTCGAGCAGCTCCCGTTCCTCGGCGGTGAGCCCCAGGTCGTCGTTCTTCTCGGCCTGCGCCGACATTGCGGGCTCGGGCACGGCCGGCCCTGCGGCCGCGGCCGCGGGCTCCTCCTCGCGCTCCTCGTCCACGAGCAGGGCCTCGCGGGTCACGGCGGCGGCCGAGCGGATCCCCGCGAGCTTGGAGAGGTCGATCTCCACGCGCACGGGCGCATGTGCCTCCCGCCACGTCAGGTAGTCGCGGATCTCTCGGTCGATGAGCTGTGTCAGGTACTTGGGGTCGCCGCGCTCCTTGAGGGGGTGGGGGTAGTCCAGCGCCGTCCGGAGCTGTCGGTCGACGGCGCGCAGGACCTGGCCGAGCTTGGCGCTGCGACCGCCCCCGTCGTGCAGGGCCGTGCAGGTCCAGATGCCGCCGCGGCACTCGTAGGTTCGGGTCTCGCCCAGGTGGTAGACGCAGTCCGCATGCTTGCCTCCCGGGTAGAAGACCGCCGAGGCGAACATGAGGTGGGGCATCGGGCGGCGGGCTCCGAACAGGTTCTCGACGAGGTCCTGGCTGCGGCTTCCGTGGTAGTAGCGAACGAGCCGGTCGAAGACGGCGCGCACCACGTCGCGCACGGCGTCGGGCTCGTCGCGGTAGAGGCGTGACTCGCGGAGCCGATGGGTCGAGACGGCGTCGAGGGCGCTGAGCAGGCCTTCGTTCGACTCCTGTTCCGCCCCGAAGGCGTGCGGCGCCCTGCGTCCGCCGCGAGCGGGCGACTGAGCGAGCACGGTTTGCTGGGCGCAGGCGAGCACGCCGACGGCGCGATCGTGCTCCACGTCAGCGAAGGGCAGGGCGAGCGCCGGGTCAAGATCGTGGTAGACCGCGTAGTCCACGAGCCAGGGGCGCACATAGCGGTCGAGCGTCGGGTCGAGCTCGCGATATGCTTGCCAGAACGTCTCGATGGCGCGGAATGCCGGCTCGCCCGCCTCGGCGCCGATGCCGTTGATGAGCTCGTAGAGGTACACGTAGGCAAACGACGTCGAGGTTTTCTCGACCTCGCCGCGCCGGACCTTCGCACGCCAGGTGAAGTATCCTCTGAGCTGGTGGTTGTCCATCACGTCGTAGGTGGGGAAGTAGCTCTGGAACGTTCCGGCGTAGGGGCAGTCGTCCTCGTAGCCCGCCATGAGGCGGCCCTGCTCGACGAACAGGCGGGCGTCGGTCCATGACCGCGCTTCGGGGCGGTGGGCGAGTGCGCGCATCTGGCGGATGGGTTCGGGCAGGTAGCTCGCGAGCTGTGACCCGCGCATGAGGATGGGCTCGCTGCCATAGACCTTCGAGCTGGCGAAGGCGCGGCCCGCCTTGGCGCGGCTGGCAGCGACGATCTGCTCGATGATGCGGTCGATGTCGGCCATGTCACCCCCTCGTTGCCCTTTGCGCCATGATACCTGTGCGCCACGATCGCGCGCTTCGTGCATAATCGACCTTCAGTCCATATAACTCCGATGGCAAATTCAAAATCGACCTTCGGTCCATGGAAAAAAGGGCCATTGAGCTGGGTTGAATCTCATGGGACAGTCTCTTCCTTGTATTTTTGAAACTATCAGTGTTGAGTAAAGGAGCGCAGGGCCAAGAGGCCATGGACTGAAGGGCGATTTTGCATTCGACCAACGCGAAATATGGACTGAAGGCCGATTTTGCATCGTGTCAGCGCTCGCCGCGCACGAAGACGAGTGTCGCCTCGTCCGAGCGGGCTTCGTCCAGCGAGTAGCCGCGCTCCGCGAAGCCGCGCAGTTCCGCGGGACTCATGACGCCGCGCTCCGCGCACCAGCGTATGAAGGTCCCGCGCGCCGCCTTGGCCTCGGTCGCGGGCTGGCGCAGGCGGCCGTCGCGCAGGACCCCGAAAAGACAGGTCAGGACCTGCGGTCCTCCCGGTCGCGCGAAGGGCGTGACGGCGCGCGCGTACTCGACCGACGCGACGTTGACGATGAGGTCGCAGCCCTCCGCGGCGAGCGACTCGTAGAGGGAATCGCTCCAGAACGCGTAGAGATCCCGCGCGCCGCCGACGGAGAGGCGCGCCTTCATCTCCAGGCGATAGGGGACGACGCCGTCGAGCGGTCGCAGCACCCCGTAGAGGCCGGAGAGGATGCGCAGGTGCCCGTCGAGCCAGGCGAGCTCGCGCTCGTCCATGACCTCGGGGGCCATGTGCGTGTACTGGATTCCCTCGTAGGCGATCGCCGCGGAGGTGACGCCTCGCGCGAGGTCCATCTCCCGGAGCCGATCGTAGTTGAGGTCGGCGAGCCGGTCGCTGCAGTTCCAGAGCGCCTGCGCCTGGTCGCGCGAGAGCCCTTTCAGCGCGCGCACGATTTGCTGGGCGCGGTCGAGGAATGCCGGCTCGCGCACCGGCCAGGGCGGCGCGTCCTGAACCCGCATCTTCTTTGCGGGCGAGGTGATGATTCTGATCTCCAAGCGGCCTCCCTCGGTCGCGCACGTCGCGGCGGCTGGCTATCATTATCGCCGAGACGAGGGGAGGGCGCATGAGGGGCGAGAAGAACGTGCGGGTCGCGTTGGCATTCGCGTGCGCGACCCTGACGGCAGCGGCGGCTCGCTGGCTCTGGCGCGTGCGACCTCATCTCGTGCGCACGACGGCAGGGCCCGCGCTCGTCTACACCGCGCGCGATGACGCCGGCGAGCGGGTGAGGGTTCTGCGCACGGGCGGCGTCTTCCAGTCGGCAACCTACCTCGACGACCGCCGGATGGAGCCGGTCTTTGCGTACTACCGGGCCTTTGGCCGGCTCTTCGAGCTGCGGCCCGACGCCCGCCGCGTCCTTGCTATCGGCGGGGGAGGGTTCGCGTTCCCCAAGCTCGTCGCGGCGGAGCACCCTGGCGTCCGCACCGACGTCGTGGAGATCGACCCTGCGGTCATCGACCTCGCACGACGCTGGTTCTTCCTCGACGAGGCGGTCGCGCTCGCCCATGCGGGCGGCGGCGAGCTGCGCGTCATCTGCGACGACGGGCGCGCCTTCCTCGAGGGTGGCGCCGGTCCCTACGACGCGGTCGTGCTCGACGCCTTCGTCGGCGCGGAGCCGGTGCGCGAACTCGCTACCGTCGAGGCCCTGCGGGCGGTCCGTCGCGCCCTTGCGCCGGGCGGTATCTGCCTTGCGAACGTCGTGTCGTGCGGCGGCGGCGCGGACGTGAGCTTCCTGCGTTCCGTGGTGGCGACGGCGCTCATGGTCTTCTCGCACGTCGAGGTGGCGCTGGCGACCGACGAGGAGCACGCCGGCGAGGACAACTACCTGGTCGTCGCATCCGACGGCGAGCTCGGCCTGTCCGACGCCATCCCGTATGACGAGGACTTCCTCGGCGAGGTCCTTCTCGACGTGACAATTAGGACAGGTTGAATTGTCACATCTAAGCGCATCTGACTGAGATAATCTCAAAAGGGGTAGACTACCTTTCGTTCAACAGGGCTGCACGAAAGGGGAGCGCCGCATGCGCCAGTTCAAGACAGAGAGCAAGAAGCTGCTCGACCTCATGATCAACTCCATCTACACCAACCGCGAGATCTTCCTGCGCGAGCTCGTCTCCAACGCGTCGGACGCGATCGACAAGCTCTACCTCAAGAGCCTCACGGACTCGTCGGTGCAGGTCGACCAGGCCAACCTCGCCATCAACGTGGCCTTTGACAAGGACGACCGCACCATCACCGTCTCCGACAACGGCATCGGCATGACCGAGGCCGAGCTCGAGGAGAACCTCGGCACCATCGCCCACTCCGGCTCCGAGGCCTTCAAGGAGGCCAACGCCGAGGCCCAGGGTGACGCCGTCGACATCATCGGCCGCTTCGGCGTGGGCTTCTACTCCGCCTTCATGGTCGCGCGCGAGGTCTCCGTCATCAGCCGCGCCTGGGGCTCGGACGAGTGCTTCCGCTGGACCTCCGACGGCATCGAGGGCTACACGATCGAGCCTGTCCCCGCCGATGACCCCGCCTATCGCCCGACCTGCGGCACCTCCGTCGTCATGGCCCTCAAGGAGAACGCCGACGAGGCCAACTACGACGAGTTCCTCAGCGAGTGGAAGCTCCGCGAGCTCATCCGCCGCTACAGCAACTACGTGCGCTACCCCGTCCAGATGCTCGTGACCAAGAGCCGCGAGAAGGAGCGCCCCGCCGACGCCGGCGACGACTACAAGCCGGAGTGGGAGGACTACACCGAGCTCGAGACCATCAACTCGATGACCCCCATCTGGAAGAAGCGCGGCTCCGAGGTCACCGACGAGGAGTATGCCGAGTTCTACAAGTCCACCTTCCACGACTGGGCGGACCCCGCGCGCACCTTCAGCCTCCACGCCGAGGGCACGCTCGAGTACGACGCGCTGCTGTTCATCCCCGGCCAGGCGCCCTTCGACCTCTACAGCCGCGACTACGAGAAGGGCCTCGAGCTCTACAGCTCCAACGTCCTGATCATGGAGAAGTGCGCCGACCTGCTGCCCGACTACTACAACTTCGTCCGCGGCGTCGTGGACTCCGCTGACGTCTCCCTCAACATCAGCCGCGAGACGCTCCAGCAGACCCGCCAGCTCCAGGCCATGGCGCGCCGCATCGAGAAGAAGATCACCTCCGAGCTCGAGGCCATGCGAAACGACGACCGCGAGGCCTACGAGAAGTTCTTCGACAACTTCGGCCGCGGCCTCAAGTACGGCATCTACTCGAGCTACGGCATGAAGGCCGACGAGCTCGCCGGGCTGCTGCTGTTCTGGAGCGCGCGCGAGCAGAAGATGGTCACGCTGCAGGAGTACGTGGCCGCCATGCCCGAGGGCCAGAAGGCGATCTACTACGCCGCCGGCGACGACCGCGAGCGCCTGGCCAAGATGCCCGTGGTGGAGGCCGTGCTCACCAAGGGCTACGACGTCCTTCTCTGCACGCAGGACGTGGACGAGTTCTGCTTCCAGGCCATGCGCGAGTTCACGGCAAAGGGCCTGCCCAAGACCTACGCCGACGACGCCGCGCGCGAGGCGGCGGAGAAGGCCGTGGCCGACGGCGCCGAGCCCGAGGTCGAGGACCGCACGGTCGAGCTCAAGAACGTGACCTCCGGCGACCTGGACCTCGCGAGCGATGAGGAGAAGAAGGAGGCCGAGGAAGCCACCAAGGCAAACGAGGGCCTGTTCGGCGCCATGAAGGACGCGCTGGGCGAGAAGGTCGAGAAGGTCGCGGTGTCCACGCGCCTGGCCGCCGACGGCGCGCCGGCCGTGATCACCTCCGAGGGCCCGCTCAGCCTGGAGATGGAGAAGGTCCTCGCGTCCGGCCCCGAGGCCGGCCAGGCCCCCAAGGCCGTCCGCGTGCTCGAGGTCAACTCCAAGCACCCGGTCTTCGAGAAGCTCCGTTCCGCGCAGGAGGCGGGCGATGCCGAGAAGGTCAAGCTCTACGCGGGCCTGCTCTACAACCAGGCCCTGCTCGTCGAGGGCATCCTGCCCGAGGACCCCGTGGCCTTCGCCTCCCAGGTCTGCGAGCTCATGTAGCGGCGCGGCGCCCGACGGGCGCCTTTGATGCGGGCCGCGAGGGTATGTACACCTGCCGCGCAGGGTATGTACACCTCGCGGCCCGCATTGTTGCTTTGAACAGGTCGCCTACCTGCGGATATGCGAGAAGAGCCAGCGGGCAGGGTGTACATACCCTCAAGGCGGGGTGCACATACCCTCGGGAGGTGCCCTCCGCGGCGGGCGTCACCGGCGGCGCAGCGCGCGGGCGAGGTCGCGCAGGGCCTGCGGCAGGCGGGCGCCGTCGCCAGAGACGGGACCCTCGCCGTAGCGAACGAGGCAGGCGTTGCGCGCGAGGTCGCGCACGGTGTCCTCGAGCGCCGAGTCACCGAGCCGCTCGCAGATGGCCGCGGCGACGTCCTGCTCGGTCGCGGAGCGGTCCCAGCTCACGCGGGCCCGTCGCGCCACCCGGCAGACGCGGCGCCAGGCGTAGTCCCAGTCCCCACGCTCGAGCCGCCGCCTGCGGGCGCGCAGCACGAGCCCTGCCGCCGCCCCGACGCAGCCGAGCGCGCAGAGGCCGAGAAGGACGGGTGCGGCCCACGCGGGCAGCTCGACGGAGCCGTCCGGGGCGTCAGCGCCCGTCGGCCGCGTGCCATCCGGGGCTTCGGGCTCGTCCGCCTCGGGCTCTGTCTCGCTCTCGGGTTCTCCGTCCTCCGCCTGCGGCGTCTGCGGCGCGACGGGCGTCCCGGGGGTCGCCGCGGGCTCGTCGGGCTCCGTCTCGCTCGCCGCGGGCGTCACGTCGACGCCCACCCAGCCGACGCCCTCGACCCACACCTCGCTCCAGGCGTGGAGCTGCCGCATCGTGACCTCGTAGCTGCCGTCCGCGGATGCCGGCCCCTGCGGCTGGTAGCCCAGGACCACGCGCGCCGGCACGCCGAGCAGGCGCGCCAGCACCGTGAACGCCGTCGCGTAGTGCGTGCAGTAGCCGCGCCGCTCGGCGAGGAAGTCGTCGATGACGGCGAGGTTGTCCTGGCCGTCTCCGCCGGGCGCGTCGAGCGCGTAGGTAAACCCGCCCGAGGTGAAGTACCTCACGAGCCAGCGTATGGGAGCCATCTGGTCGCGGGATTCGAGGGCGCCCTCGTCTCGGGCCTGGGTCACGACGGCATCCAGGTGCGCGCCCGGCTCGCCGCCGATCGCGAGCATCCCGTCCGGGCGGTCGGCGGCGACGCCCCACGAGCGCAGCGCCGCGGCGTACGAGCCGAGCTCGTCGACGTCCTCGACGGAGGTCATGGGCTCGCGGTACGACCCTGTCGCCACGTAGGTGCGCGCGCCCGTGCTGCGCACGCTCTCGGTCCCCGGCGGCACGGGGGACGAGCCGCCGCTTGTCTGGATGGTGGTCGTCACGGTGGCGCCCGCGATCGCAAGCGTCGAGCCCGTGCGGGCCCGGAGCGGGTCGTCGAGCAGCGCGTCCTCGCCCGCGCTCGCGCGCCATGTCGACCCGTCGAAGTCCTCGAGGACGGCGGTGCGCAGGTAGAGCGGCCCGCCCGCGTTGGTGGTGTAGGTGAGCGCGACGGCGCTGGAGTTGCGCCGCAGGTCGCGCGAGAGGTCGATGAGCGTCTCTATCCGCGTCCCGCCCGGCAGGCCGAGGCTCGGAGGCGCGTCCGACCTCGCGAGCCATGCCCCCGCCGCCCCGAGCGCGCAGGCGAGAAGGACGGCGAGCCCCGCGCGCAGCGGCCGGCGGTCCCGCGGGGCGGCGAGCCAAGCGAGCATGAGGCCGAGCGCGCAGACGGCGGCCGTCCAGGCGGGCGCCGTCGTCCCCATGACGCTCTGGTCGGCGGCGGCGAGGCCGAGAGGAACGAGGGCGACCGCCGGGCGCGTGGGGCGAGCGCTCGCAAGCAGCGCGCAGACGGCGGCGAGCGCTGCTCCGCCGAGCAGGATGACCAGGTCCCAGGCCGCATCCGCCTCGGTGTAGGGCTGTCCGCCGAGCTGGGCGACGCCCGCCGTCGCGAGCGCCCGAACGGCTCCGACGAGGTCGGCGCCATCGCGGGCCTCGGCTCGGGTGAGCTCGGCGGTGGCGTCGGGCAGGCCGAAGCCGTGTCGCGCCTCGAAGAGCGCGGAGACGGCCAGGGCGCCGGCAGCCAACGCGGCCAGGGCGAGCGCCTCGGCGACGACAACCCGCACGCCCACGCGCGCGCCGCGCCGGGCGAGCGCCGACCCGATGGCGCAGCCCGCTGCCGAGGCAGCACCCAGCAGCGCCGCGACCGGCGCCACCCACACGCCATCGTGAATCATGTCGAGAAACGGAACCAGGGAGAGGAGCGCCAGCGCGCAGCAGGCGAGAAGCGCGGCGAGCTCGCACGGCCAGCTTGTCGCCGGGGTCCGGGCCCGCCCGGGGCGCACGTCCCTCTCGGCCCGCCCGTCCCTCTCGGCATCCGCCGTCGCCTCATGTGCCGGCGCGACGCCCGAGCCGGGGAGCGCATCGACGACCACGAGCGAGCGGCCGAGCGCCCCGTGGGAGAGCGCCGTCGCGAGCGGGCCGCGTGCGTCGCAGGTGACGAGCAGCACGCGCCTGCGGACGGCGCCTCCCGCGGCGAGCCGCGCCACGTGTCGCGCCCGGGTCGCGGCGTCCCCCCGGTCGGCCCCGTCGGCCACGAGGGCGGCGAGGAAGCGCTCCTGCTGCACGGGAGACCGCCAGCTGGCCAGCCCGTCGGTGAGCAGGACGTCGGGCGCGCGGCGCAGGCCCCGCAGCAGCGCCTCGACGGTGGTCGCGAGCGCGTCCGCGTCGCTCGTCCCGAGCGTGTCCGCCACCACGAGCACCGAGGGCGCCTGGCTTCCCGCCAGCTCGAGAGACATGAGCTCGCCGTGGTGCGCGCTCTGCCGCCATGAGATCTGACGCAGCCCGTCGCCGTGCTCGTAGGGGCGCACGCCCGAGGGGTCGCGCTCGGCGCTGCGGTCGAGGGCGGGCGTTGCCGCCCGCGACGACACGAGCCGCACGAGGGCGGGGTCCGCGACGGGGGGCACGCGCACCTCGCGGTCCGTGGCGTCCACGCGTCGCGCGCGCCAGAAGCCAAAGAGGTCGTGCCAGGTGAGGGTGACGCTGCGCTGCCGGTAGAGGCCGCGCCTGGAGGGCAGCTCTCCCGGGCGGGAGATCACCGACCCGTGCTGGTCAACGCGAACCCAGCTGTCCTCGCTGCGCTCCGGGGCGCCCAGGGGGCCGGGGCGCCCGCGCCCCCCGGCGCGCAGCCCGCGGGCGAGAAGGACCTCGACCAGGCCGAGCGCGCCGGCGGCGAGCGTCGCCGCCCCGGCCGCCAGAAGGGCGCCCCACCCGATTGCAGCCCCGATGGCGGTCAGCGCCGCGCCGCACGCGAGCTGGGCCGCGCCGCGGGCCGTGAGCGAGACGGGCGGGACGCGCCCCCTCGCGCCGCCGCTCATCTCCGCTTTCCGTCGGGCGCCGGCACCCGGGCGATCGCGCGGGACAGGGCGGCCCGCTGCTGCTCGGTCTGCCCGGCGTCGGGGGAGAGGTCGCGCAGCACGAGGCGGTGGGCGAGCACGGCGGGAGCGAGCGCGCGGACGTCCGAGGGGAAGACAGACGCGCGCCCGTCGAGCAGCGCGCGCGTGCGGCTGATGGCGAGCAGGGCGAGCCCGGCGCGCGGGGAGGCACCGAGCCGGATCTCGGGCGAGCGGCGCGTGGCGTCGAGCAGCGCCAGGGCGTAGGCCGCGACCTTCTCGCCCACGTGGACGACCGAGGCGAGCTCGCGGAAGGCGCGCACGTCGCTCAGGCCACAGACCGGGCGCACGCGGGAGACGGGGTCGACGCCCGAGGCTCCGGCGAGCATCGCGCGCTCCGCCTCGGCGGCCGGGTAGCCGAGGCTCGTGCGCACCATGAAGCGGTCGAGCTGCGCCTCGGGCAGGGGATAGGTGCCCTCCATCTCAACGGGGTTCTGCGTCGCCATCACGAAGTAGGGGTCGGGCAGGTCGTAGGTCGTGCCGTCCACGGAGACCCGCCGCTCCTCCATGGCCTCGAGCAGCGCCGCCTGGGTCTTGGGGTTGGCGCGGTTGATCTCGTCGGCGATGACCACGTCCGAGAAGAGCGGGCCGGGGTGGAAGGTGAAGGCGCGCGCCTGCGGGTCCCACACGCTCACGCCGGTGAGGTCGCTCGGAAGGAGGTCCGAGGTGAACTGGACGCGCGTCGCTCGGGCGCGTACCGCGCGGGCCAGCGCCCGCGCGAGCGTGGTCTTGCCCACGCCGGGGACGTCCTCGAGCAGCAGGTGCCCGCCGGAGAGCAGGCACATGACGGCGAGCGCGACGGCCTCGCGCGGCACGGCGAGCGCCGCGTCGAGCTCGTGGGCGATGTTTGCGCCGAGGCCGGCGGCGGCCTCCACGTCGGTGCCGGAGATTGCCATGAAGCCTCCTTCCCCCGTCTTGTCATAGTAGGCCGAGGCGGCTGCCGCCGGCCACGACAATTCGGCGAGGCGGGACAGAGGCCTCCGGGGCGCCCGCCCCTCGGGCTTTCAGCTTCGACCGCCATTCCCCGCAGCCGAGAATTCGGCGAGCGGAAAATTGCTATGCTTGCCTTTCGGTGTGTTGCCGAATCGTTTGATCGGGGGAGACATGGTCAAGACGCTGGTTCTCGTTCGGCACGGCGCGCCCGAGGTGGCCTCGGCCACCGGGCAGGACATCGACCGCAGGCTCACGACTGCCGGTGCCCGCGCGCTGCGCATCGCCTATCCGCGCACGTTCGCCCTGCTCGGTGACAATCCCAAGGTGGAGGTCTGGAGCAGCCCCGCCGTGCGCGCCATCGAGACCGCGGACGTGGTGGCCGCCGCCACGGGCGTCGAGGACATCGAGGTCCACCAGTCCCTCTACGCCCAGGACATGGCGACGTTTCTCGCCGAGCTCGACGCCGCGCAGACGCCCTGCGTGATCGCCGTCGGCCACGCCCCCCTCGTCGACAACCTCGCTTCCCGCCTGCTGGGCACCTGCCCGCCGCTGGGGAAGGGCTCCGCCATCGCCGTCGACCTCGCGGGCGGGTTCTCCGGCCGCGGCGTCCTGCGCTGGTATGTCTGCGGCCCGGAGTCGACCTCCTGGGAGGAGCTCGCGGTCGTGGAGCACGCGGTCGCCGGCGCCGTGCGCGACCTCTCCTCGCGGGCGGACGCGTTTCTCGCCGGACCCGAGAGCGCCGAGGCGCTGCGCCAGTTCAGGATCGCCCTGCGCCGCGTCCGCTCGCTGCTGCAGTTCCTCGCCCCGTGGCAGACCAAGAAGCAGAACCGCCGCTGCGAGCACGTGATCAAGGAGCTGCAGGTGGCCTCCGCTCGCCTGCGCGCCCTCGACATCCTCTCCGAGACCGTGTCCGGCCTCGTCGAGAGCGGCGAGTTGGGCGAGAACAGCCTGCTGCCCATGTCGTGCGCCAAGGAGCGCTCGCTCGAGTGCGCCTCGCTGCTCACCTTCATGCGCAAGCGCCACTCCGCAAAGGAGCTCGGCAAGATCGCCCACGAGCTCGCGCACCACTTCGGGTGGAAGTCCAAGGTCTCCGAGCGCGGCGTCACCGCTGACGACTTCCGCGCCCACTTCGACGAGGAGTTCAACGAGGTCGACGAGGATCTCTTCGGCCTCGACCTGCGCGACGGCGACGCCGTCTACGTCGCTCGCCGCGACACCAAGGAGATGCACTACGTCGCCGAGCGCCTCGGCGAGGTCCTGGGGCCCGAGCGCGCCCAGATGAGCGAGTACCTCGACGAGATCCAGCGTGAGCTCGGGGCCCTCTCGGACGCCCGTAGCAACAAGCAGCTTGCGGAGGAGTGCGCCAAGAGCCCGCGCTTCCGCGGCGTCCGTGCAGACCTGGGCGTCGTCGCGCGCGACCAAGCCGAGGTCGTCTCGGCCATCACCTCGGGGCTCCGGCGCCGCGAGGCAGAGGACCACGGGGACGCCGAGCCGGAAGAGACCGAGGAGGAGTAGCTTGGACGAGAAGAACGCGGGCGCCGGGGCCTGGCGCGTGGAGCGGGACTCGATGGGGGAGATGCGCGTTCCGGCGGACGCCCTCTGGGGCGCTCAGACCGAGCGCAGCCATGAGAACTTCCCCATTGGCACCGAGCGCATGCCCGCGGAGATCGTGTCCGCGTTCGCCCTGGTGAAGAAGGCCGCCGCGCGCGCCAACTGGCGCCTGGGCCGTCTTGCTCCCGAGGCGTGCGACCTCATCTGCGCCGCTGCCGACGAGGTCCTTCTCGGCCGGCACGATGACGACTTCCCGCTCGTGGTCTGGCAGACGGGCTCCGGTACCCAGTCCAACATGAACATGAACGAGGTCCTGGCCAACCGCGGCAACCAGCTCGCGGCCGAGCGCGGGGTCGCTCTGGAGAAGCCGCTGCACCCCAACGACTCGGTCAACATGAGCCAGTCGTCCAACGACACCTTCCCCACGGCCATGCACGTGGCCGCCGCCATGGCCGTGACGGGGCGCCTGCTTCCCGCGATCGACCGGATCGTGGGCACGCTGCGTCGCCTCGAGGAGGAGAACGCCGGCGTGGTCAAGAGCGGCCGCACCCACCTGCAGGACGCGGTGCCCATCTCCTTCTCCCAGGAGATCTCCGGCTGGCGCGGCCTGCTCGAGGGCTCCCGCGAGGAGCTCGTGGCCGCGATGGGCGGGCTTTACCGCCTGGCTCTGGGCGGCACGGCGGTGGGCACGGGGCTCAACGCGCCGGAGGGCTTCGACGAGGCGGTGGCAGCCGAGGTGGCCGAGCTCACGGGCCTTCCCTTCGTGACCGACCCCAACAAGTTCCGCGCGCTCACGGGCAAGGACGCTCTCGTGTTCTCCCACGGCGCCGTCAAGGGCCTCGCCGCCAACATGATGAAGATCGCCAACGACGTGCGCTGGCTCGCGTCGGGCCCGCGCCTGGGCCTGGGCGAGATCACCATCCCGGCCAACGAGCCGGGCAGCTCGATCATGCCGGGCAAGGTCAACCCCACGCAGTGCGAGGCCGTGACGATGGTTGCCGTGCAGGTCATGGGCAACGACGCCGCGATCGGCATGGCCGCCTCCCAGGGCAACTTCGAGCTCAACGTCTTCATGCCGGTGATCGCCTACAACTACCTGCAGTCCGTTCGCCTGCTCGCCGATGCGATCGTCTCCTTTGACGAGCGCTGCCTGAGCGGGCTCACCGCTAATCGAGAGAAGATGGCAGAGAACCTCCACCGCTCGCTCATGCTCGTGACGAGCCTCAACCCCTACATCGGCTACGACAACGCCGCGCGCGTGGCCAAGAAGGCCTTCGCCGAGGGGACGTCGCTGCGCGAGGCGTGCGTGGCGCTGGGGCTGCTCACACCGGAGCGCTTCGACGAGGTCTTCCACCCCGAGCAGATGTGTTAATTGGGGACAGTCCCCAATTTACAGAACCGAATAACGCGCACCATTTGTTTCCATTTTCTATATCCCCAGTTGCAGTTGGGAATTACGCGATGCGCAAACGGTGTACGTTAATCTTGGGCCAACGGGTTTTCGCCGCGGTCTGCCGCCCCCGCCGGCCGCGCTATCATGGACCCACCCTACAGAAAGGACTCTCATGGCAGACCAGACCATCGCGACCCGCTGCGTCCAGGCCGGCTACACGCCCGGCGACGGCGAGCCGCGCCAGATTCCCATCGTCCAGTCCACCACCTTCAAGTACGCCACCTCCGAGCACATGGGCCAGCTCTTTGACCTCGAGGCATCCGGCTACTTCTACACGCGCCTGCAGAACCCCACCAACGACGCCGTGGCAGCCAAGATCGCCGCGCTCGAGGGCGGCGCCGCGGCCATGCTGACGAGCTCCGGCCAGGCGGCCAACTTCTTCGCGCTCTTCAACATCTGCGAGGCGGGCAGCCACATCGTCGCCAGCTCCGCGATTTACGGCGGCACGTACAACCTCATCGCGCACACCATGGCCAAGATGGGCATCGAGTCCACGTTCGTCTCGCCCGAGTGCACCGAGGAGGAGCTCGAGGCCGCCTTCCGTCCCAACACGCGCGCCGTCTTTGGCGAGACCATCGCCAACCCCGCGCTCGACGTGCTGGACATCGAGCGCTTTGCCACGGCGGCCCACGCCCACGGCGTGCCGCTGATCGTGGACAACACCTTCCCCACGCCCGTCTTCTGCCGCCCGATCGAGTGGGGCGCCGACATCGTGACCCACTCCACCACCAAATACATGGACGGCCACGGCGTGGGCGTGGGCGGCGCGATCGTGGACTCCGGCAACTTCGACTGGATGGCCCACGCGGACAAGTTCCCCGGCCTCACGACGCCTGACGAGTCCTACCACGGCATCGTCTACGCCGAGAAGTTCGGCCAGGCCGGCGCCTTCATCACCAAGGCGACCTCGCAGCTCATGCGCGACCTCGGCTCCATCCAGAGCCCGCAGAACGCCTTCTACCTCAACATGGGCCTCGAGAGCCTGCACGTGCGCATGCCGCAGCACTTCAAGAACGGCCTTGCCGTGGCCGAGTATCTCGAGAAGAGCGACAAGGTCACGAGCGTGCGCTTCCCGCACCTCCCGTCCGACCCGTACTACGCGCTCGCGCAGAAGTACCTGCCCGAGGGCGGCTCGGGCGTCGTGTCCTTTGAGCTCGCCGGCGGGCGCGCCGCGGCCGAGAAGTTCATGGCGGCCCTGCGCCTCGCTGCGATCGAGACCCACGTGGCCGATGCCCGCACCTGCTGCCTGCACCCGGCCTCCGCGACGCACCGCCAGATGAACGACGAGGAGCTGGCCGCCGCCGGCATCTCGCCCGCGATGGTGCGCTTCTCGTGCGGCCTCGAGGGCACCGAGGACCTCATCGCCGACATCGAGCAGGCGCTCGCCGCGATCTAGGGGGTTAGCCCCTGGGCCGAGACCGCGCCCTTCTCCGGCGCTCAGACAGCTTCGCTGCGCGAAGAACTCGCGGCGGAGAAGGGCACGGTCTCGGCCCAGGGGCCGCCTAGCTCGGGCGGCGCCTTTACCGGAAGGGTTGGGACGCGATGAGGTATGTGCTCGATAGGGCCACGTATGCGGATGCGGCAGTGCTGGCGCAGAACAGGCTGCCGGCGAGGAGTTATTTCATTCCGTATCCGGACCGGGCGTCGGCCGAGGCGGTGCCGCTGGGGCGCAGGCGCTACGAGTCGCCGCTCGTGCGCTGCCTGAGCGGGGAGTGGGACTTCCGGTTCTTCTCGCGCCCGGCGGATCTGCCCGACGTGCTCGACACCGAGTTTGTGACGTGGGACCGCGTCGCCGTGCCGGGCTGCTGGCAGTTCCAGGGCTACGACCGCCCGTTCTATGTGGATGAGCGCTACCAGTTTCCCTTTGACCCGCCGCGCATTCCCGAGGAGGGACCGGTGGGCCCGGTCTTCTCGCTCATCGGCGGCGAGGGCGGGCGCCCGCACGTGGCGCATCCCGAGGACGAGTACAACTTCGTCGGCGTCTACCGGCGCCTCTTTGGCTTGGACGAGCGCGAGGCGTCCGTCGGGCACGTCATCTCCTTCCTCGGCGTCGCGAGCTGCCTGGACCTCTACCTCAACGGCGAGCGCGTGGGCTACGCCGAGGGCTCCCATAACACGGCGGAGTTTGACCTCACGCCCCATCAGCGTGCCGGGATAAACGAGCTGGTCGCCGTGGTGCGGCGCTGGTGCACGGGCTCCTACCTCGAGTGCCAGGACATGTTCCGCAACAACGGCATCTTCCGCGACGTGCTGCTGCGCGAGGTGACCCCCTGCGGCATCTGGGACGTTGGCGTGCGGACGCGCCGAGAAGAACGCGCGAGCCGCGTGCGCTACCGCCTCGAGGTCGACCTCGCCCTCGCGGCGGACGGCGAGGTGAGCGTCACGCTGCGCGGCTACGGGCTCGAGCGCACCGCCTCGGCTCGCTCGGCAGACAGCCGCGCGACCGTGGCCTTCGACGGCCTCGACGTGCTCGAGTGGACCGCGGAGACGCCCCACCTCTACGACCTCGTCATCGAGACGGGCACCGAGTGCGCGCTCCTGCGCACGGGCTTCCGCGAGGCCCGCGTGGACGGCCGTCGCTTCCTCGTGAACGGCCGTCCCGTCAAGCTGCACGGCGTCAACCACCACGACTCGACCCCGCGGGCCGGCTACGCGATGAGGCCGGCGGAGATCGAGCGCGACGTGCGCCTCTGCAAGGAGCACAACATCGACGCCATCCGCACGGCGCACTACCCGCCCGACCCGTACCTGCTCGAGCTCTGCGACGAGCTGGGCGTCTACGTGATCGACGAGACCGACCTCGAGACGCACGGCGCGCTCGTGGGCAAGTTCCCCGCGCGCCAGAACCGCCTCACGGACGACGCGCGCTGGAAGCCGCGCTACCTCGACCGCGCCGAGCGCCTGCTCGAGCGCGACAAGACCCACCCGTGCGTGATCATGTGGAGCCTGGGCAACGAGTCGGGCGGCGGGCGCAACGCCGACGCCATGTACGAGCTCATCCGCTCGCGCTCCGACCTCCCCGTCCACTACGAGGGGGCCATCCACTCCCTGCGGCGCGCCTACGACGTGGGCAGCGAGATGTACGCCTCGGTCGAGCGCGTGCGGAGCGTGGGCGAGGGCAGCTCCACCACGCGCCGCCTCAACGACCGCCCGTACCTGCTCTGCGAGTACGCGCACGCCATGGGCGTGGGTCCCGGCGGCGTCGAGGACTACTGGCGCGAGATCTACGCCTACGAGGCGCTGATGGGCGGCTGCGTGTGGGAGTTCGCCGACCATGCGGTGCTCCACGAGGACGGCTCCTACACCTACGGGGGCGACCACGGCGAGTGGGAGCACGACGGCAACTTCTGCGTTGACGGCATCTTCTACCCCGACCGCAGGCCCTCCACGGGCGCGCGGATCGTCGCCCACGCCTACCGCCCGATGCGCGTCCGCCATCTGGGCGGGGACTTCTTCATGGTGCACAACGCGACATCGTTCACGTCCGGCGAGGCGTTCTCGCTGCGCTTTGAGTGGAGCGACGGCGGCGTGGCGGAGCTCGTGTGCGACGTCGCCCCGCTGCGGCAGCAGTCCGTCATGGTGCGGCCCACGTCGACGGTCCCGTGCTCGGCGGGGGAGGGCCTGCGCCGCAACCGCGCCCGGTGGGTGACCGTGACCACGCGCCGCCGCTCCACGGGCGAGGAGGTCGCGCGCGAGCAGATCCAGCTGACTGAGATGACGCCGCTGGACGCGGGGCTCCTCGAGCGTCGCGACGAGTTTGCCCCGGGATGCGCAATCACCGACGAGGGGCTCGTCCTTCTCGGCATCATGCGTCCCGCGGCGACGCCCGTCCTGCTCTCGCGGGCCGAGACGGACAACGACCGCTATCTCTCCGGTGGGCGCCCGATGGAGCGTCTGCGCGCCGGCACGCGCGAGGTGGCCTCCGTCGAGCGGCAGCCGGGCGCCGTCACGGTGACGGCTCGGCTCACCTTCCCGCATCACCGCTTCCTTGTCGCAGACACCTACGAGGCCGTGGCGGCGGGCGCGCTCGTGACCTCGCGCCTGCACTGCGAGCGCGGCCGCGGCGACCTGCCGCGCTTTGGCGTTTGCTACCGGCTGGACGCCTCCTGGGACGACGTCGAGTACCTCGGGCGCAACGGCGAGTCCTATCGAGACATGTGCGCGCAGACGCAGATCGAGCGCGTGGCCTGCCGCGTCGAGGACATGACCGAGCCCAACATCCGCCCGCAGGAGAGCGGCAACCGCATGGACTGCCAGTACGCCATCCTCTCCAATGGCGAGAAGAACGTGCAGTTCACGGCCGTTGACCGGCCCTTCGAGCTGGCGGTCAAGCCCTATTCCGACGACGAGCTGCGCGAGATGCGCCATCGCGAGGACGAGGTCCGCACGGGCACCTACCTGACCGTCCAGGCCTTCCAGATGGGCATCGGCACCGGGAGCTGCGGTCCCGCGACGCGCCCTGAGTACCGCTTCGACTGCCGGCAGGACTACGAGCTCCGCTATCTCGTGAGCTGGTAGTGAGCGTCGCTATGCAAGCCTGATGGTCTTGTCGCCAATCTGGATGATCGCCTCGAACGTGCCGCCCAGGGCCTCCGCGTAGCGCATGAGCGTGCTCACCTTGAGCGAGCTCACGTCGCCGCTCTCCAGCTCGGAGACGCGCGCCTGGCTGATGCCCATGCGCTCGGCCACGTCCGTCTGTGTGAGGTGCTCAGCCTTGCGGGCCTCCTGCAGCTCGTAGGCAGTGCACTCTGCGATGAGCTTGAGGGCCTCCTGGTGGATTTCCTCTCGGTCAAAGCCGCGGCGGGCGATGAAGTCGTCAAGCGTGTCCATGTTGGGCGTCCTTCCACGTCAGATATTGTCTATAGCGCCTCTCGGCTTCCGGAATCGCTTTCTTGTACCACTTGTCCCACTTTGGCCCACGCGAAAGAAAGCCGGCCTTGTCTCCCGCCAGTAGGGTGACGGCACACCTCTCGCTGTCAAAGACAAAGAGAATGCGAATCTCGCTTCGTCCCGTGGATCTTGGCCTCAGCTCCTTAAGATTGTGGATTGAAGATCCTTTGATGGTATCTACAAGAGGGCGTCCGAGCTCAGGTCCCTGGACGGCCAGGGCGTCCAGCGCTGCGGCAACCTGTCTTGCCACGGGCTCTTGGAGTGAGTCGAGCCAACTTCTGATGAATTCCGTCTGAACCGTCCACCTCATACTACAACCTTTCTCCTATATCAAACAAGGCCAAAAGAGCCCTGCGCCCTTGCGGGAGGGAGAAGCAAGTTGCTGTTCGTGTGAGATGGGCCGCTACCTGATGTTCGGATTCGGCGACCTGTCCGATGCGCTGTGCTCTACGACCGCGCCTGTCGCTGGTCCCAGCGTTCCTTCGCTGCAACACCATCCTATTACAAACACATGTTCGAGTCAACAAGAAAACAAAGGGCCCGCGGCGTGATCCGCGGGCCCCGAGAGAGGCGATGTCCCTCCCGCTACTCCTCGACCTCGAGCAGCTCGATGTTGAAGTTGAGGGCCTTGCCGGCCATCTCGTGGTTCATGTCAAAGGTGATGTTGCCGTCCTCGACGGAGGCCACCACGGCAGGGAAGGGCTGGCCCATCGGCGAGGTGAGCATCACGCGGTCGCCGGCGGAGAGCTCCTCGGCGCCGGGCATGGCGCTCACGGGCACGGTCTGGACGAGGCGCTCGTCGCGCTCGCCGTAGGCGTTGGCGGGCTCGAGGCGGATGTCGATGACCTGGCCGACCTCCATCTCGCGGACGGCGGCGTCAAAGCCGGGGATCATCTGGCCGGCCATGCAGGTGAAGGCCAGCGGCTCGTTGCGGTCGCGGGAGGAGTCGAACTTCGTGCCGTCGTCGAGCGTGCCGACGTAGTGGACCTTGACCTTCTTGCCCTCGTTGCTCATGGAATCTCCTGTCGTGTGGGACGGTTGCGGGCTGTTCCGGTCCCTGATTGTGACAGAACGCGGTGCTCGACGCTCGGCGTGAACGCGCTCACCATACATACCCGTCATTTTGAGGGCCAAATGGAGCCTGAAATGACGGGTATGCATGGTTTGCCGGGCTAGTCGCGGTCGGCGCGGTCCCAGATGCGGTCCCAGACGCGCTTCTCCATGAGCTGGTCGCGCAGGGTCGCCCAGTTCCCCTCGGTGAGCTGGCTCGCGTCCAGCGTGACTCCGAGGACCTGTTCCATGTCGGAGCGCGTGAAGACGTGCACGTCGGTGTCGGTGTACGGGCTGTCGTCGTCGGGCTCCGTCTCGTAGACGGTCAGCGTGTCGAGGTCGCTCACCGTGCATATGAGGGCGGCCGCGTTGAAGACCAGGGCGCGGTCGACGTAGTCGTCGTCCCGGGCGATGTAGTTGCGCTCGTCGTGCGTGGGGTAGCTGTAGGTGACCTCAAGGGTGCCGGCGGACGGGACGGAGACCCCTCCGAGGTAGGTGCCCAGCGGGAGCGTCTGGACGAGCATGGTGAGGGCGCCCTGGTCCGGGCTGGCGGTGCTGAGCGCGGTCTGCCCGGAGAGCGTCTCCGGCGTGACGGCATAGATGTCGTCGCTCAGGTCATCAGCCGAGTCCTCCGGCGCGCCGGTGGTCTGGCCGCCGGTCGTCTGCTGGGACGTGTCGGCTCCGTTGCCGGTCGTCTGCGACGTGGTTTGGCCGCTGGGCTCGGAGGTCGTTCCGGGCTCGTCGACCTGCTGGACCGTCTGCGAGGTCTGCCCCTGGTAGTCATCGTGTGCCCGCTGCGTGTCCAGCATGCTGAACACGGTGCAGCCCGCTATGCCCGCGACCAGGAGGACGACTGCCACCACTGCTACAATTATGCCCGCGCTCCAGCGCTTGGGTGCTGCCGGAGCGGGCGCGGGTGGCGTCACGCCGGCAGGCGGCTCGGGCGCGGCCGGGCGCGGCGGCACGGGGCCGGGCTGCGATTCGGGCTTCGGCTCCGGCCGGGGCATCGCGCGCGTGGGCGCCTCCGCCGTCGCAGGCTCGTCCTTCTCGCCCAATACGTCCTCGATGCTCGTCACGGCCTCGCACGTGCGACGATACGCCTCGTCCGCACTCATCCCCTGGGCCACGTAGTCGTCATAGCGAGCCACGAGGTTGCCGTAGATCTCCTCCTTGAGCTCGATGGTCTCGGCGTCGAGCATGCGGCCCTCGAAGAGGTGCTCGACGTGCATCCGAATGTCGCTCCTGTCGCTCATTTAATGCCTCCGTCCTGCCTGAGAAGTCGGTCGATGATGGTTCGTGCTCGGACCCAGCGCGCGGTCGCCTCCGTGAGCTCGGCGCGGCCCGGGTCGGTGATGTGGTAGTACTTTCGTCGAGCGCCCTGGGACTCGTCGCCCCAGTAGCTCTCCACGAGCCCCTGCCCCTCCAGGCGCTTGAGGCTCGTGTACAGCGAGGGCTCCTTCATCTCGTAGGCCCCCGCGCTCGTCTGGGCTACGTCCTTCAAGATCTCGTAGCCGTAGGAGTCGCCGTCGGAGAGCGTGCACAGGACTATGGCGTCGATGTTGCCGCGGATGAGGTCGCTCTCTGCGTCTCTCGTTGCCATGGGTCACCTCCCTCGTCTTGTTCTCTGAGAGCATCGTACTCAAAAGTACTATGTGTGTCGATATACCATTTGAGAAAAGTAACTGTGAGTGGCATAAATCTACGGGCGAGAGGCGGGTGCGGAGCAATGCGGTATGCTTTCTGTGGTCAATTGATGCGAGGAGGTGTCATGGGGGAGCGCTCCAAGGGCTTCGTCGGGGTCTTCGACTCCGGTCTGGGGGGCATCAGCGTGCTGCGCTCGCTGGTGGCCGAGCTCCCGCACGAGGGTTTCCGCTACTTCGGCGACTCCGCCCACGCTCCCTATGGTGAGAAGTCCGAAGCCGAGGTGCTCGAGCTCTCCCGCGCGATCGTCGAGCGCTTCCTCGCGGACGGCGCCAAGGCCATCGTCATCGCCTGCAACACCGCTACCTCCGCCGCCGCGGCGACGCTGCGCGCCGCACATCCCGACGTGCCCATCGTGGGCATAGAACCGGCGCTCAAGCCCGCTGCGCGCGCCTTCCCGCGCGGTCGGATTCTCGTGATGGCCACTGAGATGACGCTGCAGCTCGACAAGTATCACGACCTCGCGCGCGCCTGGGGAGGGGAGTGCGAGGTCGTGCCGGTGCCGTGCCCGGGCCTCGCCGCCCGCATCGAGCGCGGCGACCTGGATGCCCCGGACCTCGCGGAGATGATTGAGGGTCTTGTCGGCAGCTATGCCGGCAGCGTCGATGCCGTGGTCCTGGGCTGCACGCACTATCCCTTTGTGCGCACGCAGATAGAGCGCGTCCTGGGTCCGGGCGTCGCCTTCTTCGACGGCGGCGCGGGGACGGCGCGCCAGCTCCGTAAGCGCCTTTCCGACGAGGGTCTGCTCGCAGCAGACGGCCACCCCGGTCGCGTCGAATTTGCCTCGAGCCTCGACACCCCCGACGAGCTGGCGCTTTATAGGTCGTTCTTCCACATGGAGCGATAGGCGCCAGCGCGGCTTCAGGGAGCACCTCATTTGTAGGGTATTTCAAACAGGGTCGCTAAAGTACTACCAAAGAAGTGCCATTTCTCTACCTGCGGATATTGTGCCTCTCATTTGTAGGGTATTTCGAAAATCGCTGGGGAAATACCCTACAAATGACCTTTTGCCGATTTACGGCGCCCCGTCGAGTGGTGCCGGGGTGCATCGGCCGCAACTGGGGGAACAATCCTCCCAGATGCCGGCGCCGCCGGCCGTGAGAGGGGGATCCGATGTTCGACCACCTGTTCAGCCCGTTCAAGGTTCGCGGCCTCGAGCTCAAGAACCGCATTGTCATGCCCGCCATGGGGACGCGCTTCTGCGAGGACCGCTTCATCACGCAGCGGCTCATCGACTATCACGTGGCACGCGCCAAGGCCGGATGCGCCCTCAACATCGTCGAGGTCTCGAGCGTGCACACGCCGAGCGCCCCGAGCATGTTCGTCTCCCTCTCCGAGGACTGCTACGTCGAGGGGCACCGCCGCCTCGTCGATGCCATCCACGCCGCGGGCGGCACGGCGGGCGTGCAGCTCTGGCAGGGCTCGATCGCCGTTGGCATGGACCGCTCCGCGCAGATGCTCGTCGCCTCCGACCTGCCGCTCGCCCCGGGCTTCACGCTGCCGGCCGTCACCCATGAGCAGATCGACGAGATCGTGACCTGCTTCGGCGAGGCCGCCCGCCGCGCCCGCGAGGCTGGCTACGACTGCGTGGAGTTCCACTGCGCGCACAACTACCTGCCGCACTCCTTCCTCTCCGGCGGCATCAACCACCGCACGGACGAGTACGGCGGCAGCCTGGAGAACCGCGCCCGCTTCCCGCTGGCCTGCATCCGCGCCATCCGCGCGGCCATCGGTGACGACATGGCCCTGCTCATGCGCATCGACGCGCACGACGACTTCCTCGAGGGCGGCATGACCATCGAGGACACCATCGAGTTCTGCCGCTGGGCAGCCGAGGCCGGAGTGGACGTGCTCGACGTCTCGCGCGGCAACATCATCTCGGCCGCCAACGCCTACGAGGTCCCGCCGATCGACCTGCCGCCCGCCTTCAACATCGACAACGCCGCCCGCATCCGCCGCGAGACCGGCGTGCCCACCATCGGCGTCGGGCGCATCAACACCCCGCAGCTCGCCGAGGACATCCTCGCGCAGGACAAGGTCGACCTCGTGGTCATGGGCCGTGCCCAGCTCGCCGACCCGGACTTCGTGGCCAAGGCGCGCGAGGGTCGCGTCGACGACATCGTCTACTGCGTGGGCTGCGACCAGGGCTGCCTGGACGGCTTCGCGGACATGGAGCACTTCGAGGCCATCACGTGCCTGCGCAACCCCGCGCTCGGGCACGAGACCGACTGGGCGCTCGTCCCCGCCGCGACTCCCAAGCGCGTCGCCGTGGTCGGCGCGGGCATGGCAGGCCTCGTCGCCGCTCAGACGCTCAAGCTGCGGGGACACGAGCCGGTGGTCTTCGAGGCATCCGACCGCCTGGGCGGGCAGTTCGTGACAGCGGGCATGGCGCCGGGCAAGGCCGAGATGGCCGCTGCCGCGCGCTCCCAGGGTGAGCAGGTCGAGCGCCTGGGCGTCGAGGTGCGCCTCAACGCGCCGTTCACGCCCGAGACGCTCGCGGCCGAGAAGTTCGACGAGCTCATCATCGCCAACGGCGCAGAGCCTCTGACGCTGGGCCTTGCGGACAAGGGCGCGCTCGTGGCCGTGGACGTGCTCGAGGGACGCGTCGCGGTGCCGGAGGGCCCCGCCGTGGTCGTCGGCGGCGGGCTGGTGGGCCTCGAGGTCGCGGACCTTCTCGCCAGCGCGGGCCATCCCGTCACGGTGGTGGAGATGCTCGACCAGGCGGGGGCCGACCTCGGCGCGGCGCGCAAGTCCATGGTGCTCATGAAGATGGCCCAGCTCGGGGTGGACATTCGCGCCAAGACCACGTTCAAGGAGCTCGCTGACGGCGGCGCGGTGGTCGAGAAGGACGGCGCCACCGAGACGCTGCCCGGAACCGTTGTGGTGGCGGTGGGCTCGCGCTCCGTCGACAACGCCGCGCTTCTCGCCGCGGCGGAAGCGGCCGGCGTGCCCGTTCACGTGATCGGCGACGCCAAGAGCCCGCGCCGCGCGCTCGATGCTACGCGCGAGGGCTTCCTCACCGCCAAGGACCTGTAGGGTCTCCTCGCACAGAAAGGCCCACACTCATGAGTGCGGGCCGGAAGTGCGGGCAGTTTTGGATGGGTGGCGGCTCGAGTGCGGGCCGTCACTCGCATTTTGCGCTCGAGTGCGGGCATCAAGTGAGCGCCGGCACGCACTTGAGGCGCGGGGCGAGAAGTGCGGGCGGCCTCCTGGGAAACGCCGAGAAGTGCGGGCGGGCGGCTATTTGAGATGCGCGCGGCCCGCCGTCCTTCTCGCTAGACGCGCTTCTTGCCCCAGAAGAACAGGGCCACGGTGCCGGGCCCGGTGTGCACGCCGATGGTGGCGCCGATGGGGAAGACCTCGACCTTGCCGTCGAGCTTGGGGAAGCGCTCCTCCACGCGCGCGGCGACCTCGAGGGCGTCGGCCTTGCACTCCGACTGGCTGATGTAGCACTTGCCGGAGTAGTCGAGGCCGCCCTCGGCGAGCTCCTCCATCTTCTCGACCACGCGGTTGATGGCCTTGGCCTTGGTGCGGATCTTCTCCCTCACGGCGAGCGAGCCGTCGGGCGCGACGTCCATCACGGGGCAGATCTTGAGCATGCCGCCCACGAGGCCCGCCGCCTTGGAGATGCGGCCTCCGCGGATGAAAAACGTCAGGTCGGACGAGAAGAACCAGTGCTGGACCTCGTTTCTGTGCTCCTCGGCCCAGGCGGCGAGCTCGGCCGCGCCCATGCCGGAGTCGCGCAGCTCGGCGAGCTTGTCCATCAGCAGGCCGTAGCCAGAGGACGCGGCGAGCGAGTCCACCACGTAGACGTGGCGGTCCGGGTACTTCTCGGCCAGCTGGTCGCGCGCGGCGCAGGCGGAGTTGAAGGTGCCGGAGATGCCGGAGGAGAGCGTCACGTGCACGACGTCCTGGCCAGCGGCAAGGTACGGCTCGAAGTGCGCCATGTAGTCGCCGGCGCTGATCTGGGAGGTCTTGGCGTCGGCGCCCGCGAGCATCTTGGCGTAGAGCTGGGCTGGCGGGTTGGTGGCGCCGAAGTCGTCCTTGCAGACCTTGCCGTCGAGGTAGTAGTTGAAGAAGAGGTACTTGATGTCGCGCGCCTCGAGCCAGTCGCGCGTGACGTCGGCGGTGGAGCAGCAGCTGAGAACGTAGCCGGGCATATAGTCTCCCTCTGACGGGTACAATACCGTCTCGAATCATAGCCGAAACCGCCCGCGCCGGACCGTGGCGCGGGCGCAGCGAAGGAGGTTCCCCCGTGACCGAGTCCGTGAAGTTCAAGGACATGCCCTACGAGCGCCCCGACCTCGAGGCCGTGAAGGCGGAGTACGCCCGCCTCGCCGCCGCGCTCGCCGACGCCGAGACCCCCGAGGCCGCCGAGGCGGCGTTCCTGGAGAAGGACCAGCTCGACCGTCACACGCAGACGGCCGCCGAGCTCGCGATGATCCGCCACGTCATCGACACGCGCGACGAGTTCTACGACGCCGAAGCCTCCTTCTGGGACGAGGCCCAGCCCGAGCTCCAGCAGGCGGCGGACGCCTTCACCGCGGCCCTTCTCTCCTCGCCCTTCCGCGCGCAGCTGGAGGAGAAGTACGGCACGCTGCTCTTTGCCCAGGCCGAGCAGGAGCGCCGCACCATCAAGCCGGAGATCGTCGAGGACATGAAGCGCGAGAACGCCCTCGCGCAGGAGTACGTGAAGCTCATCGCCTCCGCACAGATCCCCTTCGAGGGCGGCACCTACACGCTCTCGCAGCTCACGCCGTTCAAGAAGTCCGCGGACGACGCCCAGCGCCTCGCCGCGTGGAAGGCTGAGGGGCTCTGGTACAAGGAGCACCAGGCCGACTTCGACCGCATCTACGACGAGCTCACCCACGTGCGCGACGCCATGGGCAAGAAGCTCGGCTACAAGGACTACCTGCCGCTGGGCTACGACCGCATGGGACGCCTCTCCTACGGCCGCGAGGACGTGGAGCGCTTCCGCGAGGCCGTGCGCACCTACGTGGTGCCGCTGGCCGACAAGATCTATCGCGCGCAGGGCTCCCGCCTGGGCGTGGAGTACCCGCTCTCCTTCGCCGACGAGGCGCTCTCCTTCCGCTCCGGCAACCCCGCGCCGCGCGGGGGCGCCGACGACGTGCTCGAGGCCGGCCGCACCTTCTACCGCGCGCTGAGCCCCGAGACCGGCGTCTTCTTCGATATGATGCTCGACCGCGGCCTCATGGACGTCCTCTCCACCGAGGGCAAGGCCGGCGGCGGCTTCATGACGCAGATCCCCGACTACAACGTCCCCTTCATCTTTGCCAACTTCAACGGCACGCAGGGCGACGTCGAGGTGGTCACGCACGAGGCGGGCCACGCGTTCTCCTACTACATGAACACCGACAAGACCCCGATCGGCCTCTCCATGCCCTCGATGGAGGCCTGCGAGGTCCACTCGATGTCCATGGAGTTCATGGCCTGGCCGTGGGCCGAGGAGTTCTTCGGCGATGACGCGCGCAAGTACCGCTACGCGCACCTGGCCGGCGCCATCACCTTCCTGCCGTACGGCACGATGGTCGACCACTTCCAGCACGAGGTCTACGAGCACCCCGAGATGACGCCCGCCGAGCGCCACGCCACCTGGAAGCGCCTGCTCGGCGTCTACATGCCGTGGATGCGCCTCGACGGCGACATCCCGTTCTACGCGGACGGCGAGGGCTGGCAGCGCCAGAGCCACATCTACGAGAACCCGCTCTATTACATCGACTACTGCCTCGCGCAGACGGTGGCGCTCGAGTTCTGGGCCATGTCGCAGGATGACTTCGCGAACGCCTGGGAGCACTACATGGCCTACACGCGCCAGGGCGGCACGCGCGCCTTCACGGACCTTCTGGCCCACGCGGGCATGACCTCGCCCTTCGACGACGGCTGCCTCAAGGGCATCTGCGAGCGCGCCACCGCCTGGCTCGAGTCCTACGACCTGACCGGCATCGCGTAGCAGACGAGGAGGTGCGGCGGTGTGACAATTAGGACAGGTTAAATTGTCACACGCTCTGCTGTGTGACAATTTAACCTGTCCTAATTGTCACACCGCCGCACGGAAAGGCGAGAAGAACGTGAGGAAGAAGGCGCGCGAGCGGCTCAAGGACTTCGGTCCGGACGACAACGGCAAGATGGCCTATCTCGGCGACCACGTGCGCCTGGCGGACGGCCACGACCGGCGCCGCCTGCTCAGGGCGCTCTGGGCGGCGTGCGGCCTGGCCGTCGTCGCCGTCGTGGGCGCCTCGCTCGCCAACCCGGCGGGGCTCTCCGGCTGCCCCTACGTCGTGCTGCCCTACATGCTGCAGTTCGTGGCGCTCGTGTGGGTGCTCTGGGGCATGGGCCGGCTCTCCGTTGCCGGCGAGCGGGTGCGCGCCTACGTGCGCGACGAGACCGTGGGGGCGCTGCCGCTGCGCTGCGTCGTGGCGGCCGCCCTGGGACTTGTGGCGGCGGCGGGGGAGGTCGTGCTCCTGGCGACCTCCGGGACCGCCCCCGCAGCGGCCGACTTCGCGTTTCTCGCCTGCGAGGTCGTTGCCGTGGCGGCGCTTGTCGCCCTGCGCCGCGCCTGCCTCGACACCGCCTGGGAGCCCGCGTGATCGCCGGGGTCGGCGCGCTCGTCCGCCGCGAGCGCCTCGCGCGCGACTGGAGCCTCAAGGGGCTCGCGCACGGCATCTGCGCCGTGTCGTACCTGTCCAAGATCGAGCGTGGCGAGGCCGATCCCAGCCCTGAGGTTACGAGTGCCCTGCTCGAACGCCTCGGCATCGCGTGGCACGACGACGAGGCGTTTCTCGCCCGCGTGCGCGACGTGCTGGACCGCGGCTACGACGCCCTCCTCTCCTTTGACGAGGCGGCGTTCCCGGCGCTCACCGCGGAGCTCGCCGACCTCGCGGCCGACCTTGCGACGAGCCCGCTCGTGGCGGAGGCCTCGCTGCTCGAGGGTCTTCTCGCCAAGCCCGCCCGGCCGGTGGAGCCCGAACTCGAGGTCCTTCTCGACGGGAGGCTGCTGGGCTTGCAGCGCCTCGCTCAGGGGCGCTTTGATGACGCCCTCAGGCTCAACCCCTGCGCGCACGCATACCTTCAGGCCGGCGCGGCGGCCTACGAGAGCGGCGAGAAGAACTACGTCCCGGCGATCGACCTCCTCCGGCAGGCCTATGAGCTGGCCGCGCGGGAGGGCCGGGCGCGTGTGATGCTCTCGGCCAAGGTCTTCCTGGGCAACTGCTACTGCAACCAGCTCGACTTCGAGAACATGGAGGTCGAGTACCGCGTCGCCAGCCGGCTGGCACGAACGCTGGGCGAGAAGGACATGCTGCGGACGATCTCCTACAACACCGCGTCCGCCCACGCCGAGTGCGGCCACTTCGAGCGGGCCTACGCGTTCTTCTCGACGCTCGAGGACCCGAGCGCGCTCGACCTGCACAAGCTCGCGGTGTGCTGCGAGGGGCTGGGGCGGCGCGACGAGGCGCTCGCGGCGCTCGACCGCGTGCCCGAGGCGCAGCGCGAGCCGCGCACCGAGGTGGGGGATGACCTTGCGGGCGAACTCTGCGACGTGGTGCGCTTTCGCCTGGAGCACCCCGACTACCTGCATCGCCCCGAGTACGGCAAGGCGCTGCTCGCCGTCTTTGCGCGCTGCCGGGCGGAGCTGCCCATCGGCTTCGCGGCGTTCCACCTGCCGTGGGTCCTCGAGTGGCACACGGCCAACCGCCAGTACCGCGCCGCCTTCGAGCTCGAGCGCGACTTCCCGCTCAAGCTCCCCGCGGTCGTTGAATACGACGGCGTGAGCGGGGTACAATAAGAGGGACGGCAGGGCCCGCAGTGGAATGGGGGCCGCGCTCGATAGGACTTCAGGGGACCGTTAGTTCAGTGGCTAACGGTCCCCGTCCGTTTCGTCGCCTGACTCGCTCGTCGCGGACAGAAACCTGATGACACCTGCGGCAAGGCTGAGCACTGCCCCAGCCAGCTTGAGGAGAGCAATCAAAAGGTCCATGAGGCCGTCACCTCCTTTCGGAGGGCGCGGCCCGACGATGCGGAGCCCTGCCGCGGTGTGGGGATTGTACCCAAAGCCATGAATTTCTCTCATAGGCATCGACTAAGCTTCGGTCAGAACTGATTTGCTTGGTGCTTTTTCCCAAAAACATCGCCGCTTTTCTCGCTTAAGGCACCGTCATACTTAAGATGGGCAACGAGAAGGACGGTGAGACATGGCGGCGACCACCCTCTGGACGCGCGACTTCACGCTCGTGACCGTGGCCTCCGCGCTCGGGGCCATCGGCAGCATCGCGGGCGGCTTCGCGCTCTCGTTTCTGGTCTTCGACGAGACGGGCTCCACGCTCGCCTCGGCGCTCGTCCTGGCCATCCAGCTCGTGCCGTACTTCGTGGTGCCTATCGCGGCCGCGCCGTGGATGGACCGTCTTCCGCGCAAGCCCTTCCTCGTGGCGGGCGACTGCGT
Source organism: uncultured Atopobiaceae bacterium (assembly GCA_944320975.1). Lineage (GTDB taxonomy): Bacteria > Actinomycetota > Coriobacteriia > Coriobacteriales > Atopobiaceae > Thermophilibacter. The sequence continues at coordinate 82,176 of CALUJM010000002.1, forward strand.
GAACGCCGTCCTCTACGCGCTCGCCGGGCTGTATCTGATGCACTGCAGCTTCTCGTACGTGGGCTACCTCGTCTTCTCGCTGATCATTTCCTCCCTCGGCGCGTTTGACGAGCTGGCGTACAACTCCATGTACCCCAAGCTGATCCCCCAGGGCATGGAGCAGCGCGGCTACACGGTCTCGTCGATGCTCTACCCGGTCATGAACGTCGTGATGATGCCGGTGGCGGGCGTGCTCTACGAGACAGTGGGCGTGGGCTGGGTGCTCGTGGCGCAGGGCTGCCTCTCCGCGGCGGCAGCGGCCGTGGAGAGTCGCATCCGCGTCCGCGAGGAGCGGCGCATGAACGGCGAGCGCGCGTCGCTGGCGCTGTGGTGGGCCGACGTCCGCGAGGCGGCCCGCTATCTGCGAGGCGAGCGCGGGCTCGCCAACATGTACGCCTACCAGGCCGTGACCAACGGCGTCGCGAGCGGCTACGCGCCGCTGCTCGTGGCGTACTTCTCCACCGCGCCGGGGCTCTCGCCCGCGCTCTACGCGCTCTTCTCGGTGGCGGAGTTTATCGGGCGCAGCCTGGGCGGCGTCGTGCAGTATCGCCTCCGCGTCCCCGACGAGCGCAAGTTCGGCATCTGCTTTGGCGTCTACAACCTCTACGAGCTCATGGACATGGTCCTGCTGTGGCTGCCGTACCCGCTCATGCTGGCCAACCGCGCGGTGGTGGGCTTCTGCGGCATCAACAGCGCCACGCTGCGGCAGGCGGCGGTGCAGACCTACCTGCCCGACGAGCTGCGCGCCCGCATGAACGCCTTCGAGGGCGCGATCGTCATGGCGGGGCGCAGCGTTCTCACGCTGGTCGTGGGGGCGCTGGGGGAGGTGCTGGACGTGCGGGCGTGCATGACGCTCGCGGCGGGCTGCGCGCTCGCCGTGTGCTGGGCCACGGTCTGGCGCGCCCGCGCCGACGTCCAGAAGCTGTTTGTGTAAATTGGGGACAGTCCCCAATTCACAAATGGAGGGTCGCATGGAGAAGGTCGACGTGTGCTGGGAGCGGGCCGACGGTCACGTGCTCAGGCTCGCCCGCGCCGGGGACGTGGACGCGTACTGGGCGGGCTTCAGCCAGTTTGACCCGGAGGGCGCACGGCTCACGGGCAGCAAGGACCATTACGAGAAGAACGAGGTCACGGGCTTCTTCCTGCGCTGCGTGGACGACCCTGACCGTCGCGACCTGCTGATCTTCTCGCCCGACGGCGCGGTTCTGGGCGAGAGCGTCATCAACGAGATCGACTGGGAGGCGAGAAGCGCCAACTTCAGGATAGCCCTCTTCGGCCCCGGGGCCCGCGACCGCGGCCTGGGCAGCTGGGCCACGGCGCTCACGCGCGACCTTGCCTTCGAGGGGCTGGGCCTTCATCGCCTGGAGCTGGACGTCTTCTCGATCAATCCGCGCGCGGAGCGCGTCTATGCCAAGGCCGGCTTCGTGCGGGAGGGCGTCCTGCGCGACGCGATCGTGCTGCCCGACGGCACCTACTGCGACGACGTCCTGATGGCGATCCTTGAAGACGAGTGGCGCGAGCTGCGAGGCGCGACGAACCTGACAATCTAACTTGACGCGAATGTCAAATGTCAGGGCGCGATGTGCCGCGTGTTCGGGAACGCGCCTCAACCCTTTGGGTATATGCCGTTTACCGGATGGTATACTACCGTTCATCGGAATAGGGGAAACTGGTTTGTAACCAGTGCGTGAAAGCGCACGGCATTCGGGCTGGTTTCAGATTTCGAAAAAGTAAACTGCCTAACGCACGTACCGTGTCGCGCTGGGGAGCGCGTCACGGTCCAAAACATCCCCGCTTACGGGAGGAAAGGTAGGGAACATGCTCGTTACCAGAAGGAACATGCTCGGCCTGTCCGCGGCCACGATGGGCGCCCTGGCGCTCGCTGCGTGCAACAACAACGCTGAGCAGGGCGGCAACGGCGGCGACTCCAACTCCGGCGATCACGCTGGCACGCTCGTCGTCGCCGGCAACGGTCTCGAGGGCAAGTTCTGCCCGCTGTTCACCGCTTCCGCGGCCGACCAGGACGTCGTGAGCTTCAACAACATCGCGCTGCTCATGACCGACCGCATGGCCGAGCCCGTCCTCAGCGCCATCGAGGGCGAGACCAAGGAGTACAACGGCACCGAGTACACCTACACCGGCCCCGCTGACATCTCCATGGAGGAGAACGCCGACGGCACCGTCACCTACACGGTGAAGATGCGCGACGACATCAAGTTCCACGACGGCAACCCGGTCACCATCGACGACGCGATCTTCACCTTCTACGCGTACTTCGACCCGACCTACGACGGCTCCGCCACCCTCTACTCCAACGACATCGTCGGCCTTCAGGAGTACCGCTCCGGCATGGCCACGCTGGCCTCCCTCATCGGCAACGCCGGCCGTGACAACACCGACTTCACCTACTGGACCCAGGAGCAGCAGGACGCCTTCTGGGCGGCCGTCGACGACGGCGGCACCAAGTTCGCCCAGGAGATCGTCGACTACATGATGGAGAACGGCGCCACCGACGTCGCCTCCGCCGCCGCCGGCTGGAACTACCCCGACCTGCCCGCCGACGCCACCGCCACCGACTTCTTCGAGGCCATCGCCGCCGCCTACGACTGGAACTTCTCCGCGTGCGAGGCCGAGACCGCCGGCTCCGCCCTCTCCGACCTCATCCCCGAGGACGTCTACGCCATGGGCACCCAGGGCGTTGAGACCGGCGACGCCGCCCCGAACGTCTCCGGCATCGTCAAGGTCGACGACTACACCATGACCGTCACCACCAACGGCGTCGACGCCACGATGATCTACCAGCTCTCCATCGCCCCGTGCTCCTACAAGTACTACGGCGACGAGTCGCTCTACGACTACGAGAACAACTCCTTCGGCTTCACCAAGGGCGACCTCTCCAAGGCCCGCAGCCTCAACGGCCAGCCCATGGGCTCCGGCGCCTTCAAGTTCGACGACTACACCTCGGGCACCGTCCACATGTCCGCCAACGCCGACTACTACAAGGGCGCCCCGAAGGTCTCCAACCTCAACGTCGTGGAGACCCAGGAGGCCGATATGGTGACCGGCGTCCAGGCCGGCACCCTCGACGTCTCCCAGCCGTCCTACTCCATGGAGGTCGAGAGCCAGATCAAGGAGATCAACGGCAACGACGACGTCAACGGCGACGTCCTCTCCACCTTCCTGCACGACTTCCGCGGCTACGGCTACATCGCCATCGCCGCCGGCAACGTCTGCGTGAACGGCGAGCCCGCCTCCGACGCCTCCAAGGCGCTCCGCAAGGGCATCTTCACCCTCATCGCCGCCTACCGTGACTCCGGCGTCGCCTCCTACTACGGCGACACCGCCTCCGTCCTCAACTACCCGATCTCCACCTCCTCCTGGGCCTCGCCCAACGAGACGGACCCGGGCTACGAGGTCTGCTACTCCACCGACGCCTCCGGCAACCCGCTCTACACCGCTGACATGAGCGAGGAGGACCGCTACGCCGCCGCCCTCCAGGGCGCCCTCAGCTGGTTCGAGGCCGCCGGCTTCACCGTCACTGACGGCAAGGTCACCGCTGCGCCTGCCGGCGTCAAGCTCAACGCCGAGGGCGTGCCGAGCTTCCAGTGCAACATCGGTGGCGGCGGCCAGGGCGACCACCCCACGTTCATGATCCTGCAGGAGGCCAAGGAGGCCTTCGCCTCGATCGGCATCGACTTCATCGTGAACGACATCGCCAACTCCGCCGACCTCTTCGCGTCCTACCAGTCCGGCGCCGCCGAGATGTGGTGCGCCGCCTGGCAGTCCACGGCTGACCCCGACATGTACCAGCTCTACCACAGCCAGGGCTCCACGAACTACTACCAGATCAACGATCCCGACCTCGACGAGCTCATCGAGGCTGGCCGCCAGAGCCTCGACACCGAGAGCCGCAAGCCCATCTACAAGGAGGCCATGGACATCATCCTCGACTGGGGCGTCGAGCTTCCTGTTTACCAGCGCTCCGAGTGCACGCTCGTCTCCACCGAGCGCGTGAACGTCGACTCCGTCGTCAAGGACCAGACCCCGTACTGGACCTGGAAGGACGAGATCGAGAAGCTCGAGCTCAAGTAGTTCAGTCTTTCCCAAGCTAAGACGGGTTGGGCGCGACGGCGATGAGCCGTCGCGCCCCGCCGCTTTGCTGAGGGGGAGCCTTCCCTGTTGGATTGAGAGACCTCCTTCCCGTGCTGGGAGCATAAGGAGCCTGCGCCTTCCAGCGCAGAAAAGGGGTCTCTTCTGCCCGCCCGCACGCGGGCATGAGTGAGAGGAGCGTTTGCGACGTGAGAACCTATATCGCCAAGCGCATCGGAATCTCGGTCATCATCTTGTTCTGCGTGACCTTCATCATCTACGGCCTGATGCGCGCGCTGCCGTCCTCCTACGTGGAGACCATGGCCATGCAGCTCTCCCAGGCCCCCGGCGCCAAGCCCTATGAGGAGTGGCTCGCGCAGCTCAACGCCCAGTACGGCCTGGACCTGCCGGTCCCCATCGGCTACGTCACCTGGCTGGGCGACTTCCTCACCGGCAATTTCGGCGACTCCTGGAAGTTCAACGTGCCGGTGCTGACCGAGTTCTACAACACGATCGGCATCTCCTTTGCCATGGGCGGCCTCGCCTTCGTGTTCTCAACGGCCATCGCGGTGCCCCTGGGCATCTTCGCCGCTACGCACCAGTACTCCAAGGGCGACTACATCATCTCCGCCGTCGCGCTCGCGGGCATCTCGCTGCCCACCTTCTTCTTTGCGACCCTGCTCAAGCTGGTCTTCTCCGTCGGCCTCGGCTGGTTTGACCTCTACGGCCTCATGGGCCGCGACTTCGCCCAGCTCGATGCCGTCGGCCAGGCGCTCGACATGGTCAACCACATGGTGATGCCCGTCGTGACGCTCACCGTGATCCAGATCGGCTCGCTGATGCGCTACACGCGCACCAACATGCTCGAGGTCTTGAACGCCGACTACATCCGCACGGCGCGCACCAAGGGCCTGCCCGAGAGCAAGGTCATCTACAAGCACGCGTTCCGCAACACGCTCATCCCGCTCGTGACCGTCATCGGCGGCTCGCTGCCCGGTCTTTTCTCGGGCGCCCTCATCACCGAGACGCTGTTCATGATCCCGGGCACCGGCTACACCTCCTACCAGGCCATGACGGCCGGAGACATCCCCTACACGATGTTCTTCCTGACCTTCATCGCCGTCATCACGCTGCTCTCCAACCTCCTGACCGACATCCTCTACGCGGTGGTCGACCCCCGCGTTCGCATCTCCTAGGAAGGCGGGTGTAACTCATGAGCGATTCCAAGAACGGCATGCCCGCCGAGAAGAACGATCAGGTCGAGAAGAACGACGACCAGCAGTACTCCCTCAACGACGACCGTCGCGTGAAGGTGCTCTCCCCGGGCGCCCTTATCGCCAAGCGCTTCTTCCGCAACCGCCTGGCCGTCGTGGGTCTCGTCATCCTCGTGGTGATGTTCCTGTTCTCCTTCGTGGGCGGCCTGGTGAGCCCCTACGGCCAGGACGAGACCTTCTCCACCACCACGCAGCTCAACACCCAGTACGCCGGCATCACCGAGACCACCACGCGCCGCTACACCGCGGACGAGGGCGCCGACTTCGGCGCGCTGGTGCAGGCCAACGCCAACACCGCCATCAACGAGGGCGCCACGTCCTTCGAGCGCGACGGCGTGACCTATGCGATCGAGCAGCCCGCCCCCGACCTCTACACGTTCAGCACGGGCGGCGCGACTGTGGCCTACGCCTCCACGTACGTGGTGAGCGTGCCGGCCGGCATGACGGCCCCGTCGTTCGACTTCCAGATCGCGGCCATCATGGCCGTCTCCGCCGCCAACGCGACCGATGACGCGGCCGCCGAGGACGCCCCCGAGGTCACCGAGGACGGCACCGTCGTCGTCGAGAGCGACGAGGGTGACGCCGCCGCCGAGGCCGCCGAGGCCGAGGCCGCCGGCAACACCTTCGAGGCCGACGGCGCCACCTACAGCTTCGACGAGTCCGGTAACGTCATGGACGCCTCCGGCGCCACCGTCGCCATGGTGAGCCCGTTCGTCATCTCCGCCTCCGACGGCAACACCGTCATCCCCGACGACCTGCGCGAGGCCCTGCTCACCGCGATCGACGCCGACGCGTCCGAGGTCGTCTACACCGACGAGGCCGGCGCCGAGCACTCCTACTCGATCGACTACGACGCCTACTCCAAGGTCTACAACGTCACCGAGACCACCGAGAACATGGTCTACGACCGCTATGCGAGCCCCTCGCTCGAGCACTGGCTCGGCACTGACGGTAACGGCATGGACATGCTCACCCGCCTCATGTACGGCGGCCGCGTCTCGCTGATCATCGGCTTCATCGTCGTCTTCATCGCCGCCGGCCTGGGCGTCATCATGGGCGGCATCTCCGGCTACTTCGGCGGCTGGGTCGATAACCTGATCATGCGCATCGTCGACATCTTCTACTGCCTGCCCTCGATGCCGATCATCATCATCCTCGGCTCCGCGATGGACGCCATGCGCCTCGACCCCTGGATCCGCATGATCTACCTCATGCTCATCCTCGGCTTCCTGTCCTGGCCCGGCATCGCCCGCCTCGTGCGCGGCCAGATTCTGTCCCTGCGCGAGCAGGAGTTCATGCTCGCCACCGAGGCCACGGGCATCACGGTCCCGCACCGCATCATCCGCCACCTCATCCCCAACGTCATGCCGCAGCTCATCGTCTCCTGCACCATGAGCCTGGGCTCCACGATCATCACCGAGGCCACGCTCTCGTTCCTCGGCCTGGGCGTCAAGTTCCCGTTTGCCTCCTGGGGCAACATCATCTCTGACGTCAACAACGCCTTCGTCATGACCAACTACTGGTTCATCTGGATTCCCGCCGGCATCTGCCTGCTGCTCGCGGTTCTCGGCTTCAACTTCGTGGGCGACGGCCTGCGTGACGCCTTCGACCCGAAGATGAACCGCTAGGGAGGGGTAGCCAATGTTTGGATCTGATAAGAAGAAGGAGGCGGGCTACCTTTCCGCCAAGGAGTCCCGCCGGATCTCCAAGGAGAACCGCAAGATCACCGAGGGCTACGAGAAGCTGCGCAAGCGCAAGAACGTGGACCCGTCAGAGTACGCGTGCGAGATGAAGAACCCGGCCAACGCCGTCGAGTTCGACGACCTGCACACCTGCTTCTTCACCGACACCGGCGTCGTCAAGTCCGTCGACGGCGTCACCTATGACGTGCCGGTGGGCAAGACGGTGGGCGTGGTCGGCGAGTCCGGCTGCGGCAAGTCCGTCACGTGCCTCTCGCTCATCCAGCTCCTGCAGCGCCCGCAGGGCCAGGTCACCGGCGGCTCGATCCGCCTCAACCTCGGCGACCACGCCATCGACGTGACCAAGGCCCCCGAGGAGGCCATGCAGAAGATCCGCGGCTCCGAGGTCTCGATGATCTACCAGGAGCCCATGACCTCGCTCAACCCCGTCTTCAAGGTGGGCGAGCAGATCGAGGAGGTCATCGCCCTCCACGACGGCAAGGACTGGAGCCCCGAGCAGATCAAGGCCCGCGCGATCGAGATGATCGAGACCGTCGGCATCGCCAACTCCGAGGGCGTCTACGGGATGTACCCGCATGAGCTCTCCGGCGGCATGCGCCAGCGCATCATGATCGCCATCGCGCTCGCCTGCAACCCGCGCATCATCATCGCCGACGAGCCCACCACCGCCCTCGACGTTACGATCCAGGCGCAGATTCTCGACCTGCTCCGCTCGCTCAAGGATAAGATCAACTCCTCGATCATCCTCGTCACCCACGACCTGGGCGTCGTGGCCGAGATGGCGGACTACGTTGTCGTCATGTATGCCGGCCGCATCGTCGAGAAGGGCACCGCCGAGGAGATCTTCGACCACCCGGCGCACCCCTACACCATCGGCCTCATGGCCTCCAAGCCGGTCGTGGGCAAGCACGTCGAGCGCCTCTACTCCATCCCGGGCAAGGTTCCCAACCCGGTCAACATGCCCAACTACTGCTACTTCAAGGACCGCTGCGAGCTCTGCGTCAAGGCGTGCGACGGCGAGTACCCGCACATGGTGCGCCTGTCTCCCACGCACGAGGTGAGCTGCTACCGCTACTACGACAACGCCACGGCCGAGGCCGCCAACGAGACCGCCGCGGTTCTCGACGACCTCATCTCCGGCACGGGCGCCGAGGGGGAGGACAAGTAATGGCATCCACGAACACGACTGTGGACGTCACGTCCACGAAGGCCCCCGCGGCCCCCGGCACCGAGGACATCATCCTCGAGGTCAACGACCTCAAGAAGTATTTCCCGATCAAGGGCGGAATGTTCAACCGCACCCAGGGCTACGTGAAAGCCGTCGACGGCGTGTCCTTCAAGCTGCGCCGCGGCCACACCATGGGACTGGTGGGCGAGTCCGGCTGCGGCAAGTCCACCACGGGCCGCACCATCCTGCGCCTCGCCGGCGAGAAGACCGGCGGAGACGTGCTCTTCAACGGTCGCGAGGTGTACAGCCTCAGCCACAAGGAGATGCACGACCTGCGCACCAAGATGCAGATCATCTTCCAGGACCCCTACTCGAGCCTCTCGCCGCGCCTCCCGATCTCCGAGATCGTGGGCGAGGCCGTCCGCGAGCACAACCTCGTGCCCAAGGACCAGTTCGACGACTACATCGAGAAGGTCATGGAGGAGTGCGGCCTGCAGCCGTACCACAAGATGCGCTACCCGCACGAGTTCTCGGGCGGCCAGCGCCAGCGCATCTGCATCGCGCGCGCCCTCGCGCTGAACCCTGAGTTCATCGTCTGCGACGAGCCCGTCTCCGCCCTTGACGTGTCCATCCAGGCGCAGATCATCAACCTCCTGCACGACCTGCAGGAGGAGCGCGGGCTCACGTACCTCTTCATCAGCCACGACCTGTCGGTCGTCGAGCACATCTCCGACGCCGTGGGCGTCATGTACCTCGGCGGCATGGTCGAGTACGGCATGACCGAGGACATCTTCAAGAACCCGCTGCACCCCTACACCAAGGCGCTCTTCTCGGCCATCCCCATCCCGGACCCCAAGGCCAAGCAGAACCGCATCGTGCTCGAGGGCTCCATCCCTTCGCCGGCGAACCCGCCCAAGGGCTGCAAGTTCCACACCCGCTGCCCGTTCGCAAAGGACTGCTGCAAGGAGATCGCGCCCGAGCAGAAGGAGCTCGAGCCGGGTCACTTCGTGTCCTGCCACCTCTACGACGAGTAGGGGAGCTGTGGCTTCGAAGCGCCGGACAGATGACTTCGAGGACGACGGCCGCGTCATCGCCGATATGTCGGCGGTGGAGCGGCCGTCGCTTCTGGGGCACGCCCCGCAGCGGGGGAGCGTGCGCCCGTTCGAGCAGCGCGAGCGCCGCCCGAAGATCGAGCTCACGACCAAGGAGCGCCTCTGGCTCGCGCTCGGCGCGCTCAAAGCCGGTCTTACGGTGGGCTGTATCTACGTCGTTTTTCTCGGCGTTGTGATCGTGGCGCTCATCGCCCTTTGGACCACGCTGTCTGGCGTGTGACAATTAGGACAGGTTGGATTGTCACATCTTCGGCGTAAGCCATAAAGCAGCGGGGCGGGCGCAAGCGTCCGCCCCGCTTTGGTACAGGAGTGCCGGATGTGACAATCCAACCTGTCCTAATTGTCACACGCCCGTGCTACAGGCCCATCTCGGCCTTGAGGCGCGCGAGCTCGTCGTCGACGGCGGCGTCGTTGGCGGCCCCGGCGTACTTCTCGGCGAGCGTCTCGGCGTCATCGACGGGCTCGGCGGTGAGCTCGGCCATAGCGTCGGCCGTGTCGAGCATCTTGTCGGCCTTCTCCTCCATGCGGTTGAACGCCTCGATCGCGCTCTCCGCCTTGTCGGCGCCGGAGGTGTAGCCGGCGACCTTCTCCTGCGTCTTGGCGACGGCCATCTTGGCCTTGATCGTCTCGCGGCGGCTCTTGAGGTCCTCGATGTCGCTCACGAGCTTGTCGTGCATCTGGCGCATCTTGTCGGCGTTGGCCTTGGCGGCGTCGGCCGCCTTCTGGAGCTCGGCGCCGGCGGTCTCGAGCTTCTGCTTCTTGGCGAGAAACACGCGAGCGTCGCCCTCGTTGCCGGCCTTCAGGGCCTTCTTGGCGAGGTCCTCCATGCGGGCGACCTCATCGGCGTTGGCGTCGGCGGCGCGCTTGGTGCGGGCCTCCTCGGCCATGACGCCGGCGGTCTCACGCTTGACGTCGGCGAGCGACTCGGTGAGGTCGACGAGGTGCTGGTCGACCATCTTGGCCGGGTCCTCGGCCTTGTCGAGCAGCTCGTTGATGTTGGCCTTCACGATGGTGGTGAAGCGGTCCAGAATGCCCATGGCTCAGTTCCTTCCTAGTCCTTGTCCTCGTACTTGTCGGCGAGGTCTTCCACGTCCTGGTCCCCGAACTTCTCGAGCGGGGTGTTGAGGATGTCCTCCATCCTCTGCTGCTCCTCGTCCTGCTTGGCCTTGCGGCGCCTCACGACGTAGGCGATCGCACCGCCCGCGGCGATGACGAGGATCACTCCTCCCACGACGAGCATGGTGGTCTGGCCGCGCTGCTCGTCCTCGGTGGCGGCCATGATGCGGTCCGCGGTCTCGGAGAAGGCGTCGGAGAACACCTCCTCGTCGGTGTCGGCGTTGTTGTAGGCGTCGTTGAGCTCGTCGGCGAGCACGTTCAGGGCCTCAGCGTCCATGATCGAGGAGGCCTCGGTGCCAATGGCGTAGCCGCAGGTGAACGAGCCTGCGCCGTCGTCGCAGAAGACGAGCAGGAAGTGGCCCTCGTCGTTGAAGAGCTGCGGGTAGAGCTCCTCGGCAGCAGCGCTCAGCTCGGCCGTGGACGTGCTCGTGCCGTTGGGCAGGATGTAGACGTAGGGCTGCACACCGGTCTTGTCGAAGAACTCCTCGAGTCCGCGGGTGAGGCGGCCGGCGTCGTAGATCCAGTCGCCGTCCTCGTCGGTGTAGTAGTCGGTGCGGTTGACGGCGTCCGCGGGGAGCTTCTCGCGGACGGTCGACGAGGTCTGGCCCGACGTGACGTAGGCAGTGTCGCCGCCCGCGCCCGTTCCGCCGCCGCAGGTGGAGAGCCCCGTGGTCAGCACCGCGATGAGCAGCGCCGCAAGGACGATGCCCAGCAGGCCGCCGAGGCACCCGCCGCAGCCGCACCCGTTGCCGCCCATGGCGACCGGCATGCCCACGGTGGGGCGACGGAAGCCGCCCATGCCGCCGAAGAAGGGCATGTGGAAGCTCGGACGGGGCATGTAGCCGCCGCGCGGGCCGGGGGGCGGGCCTCCTGCGGGTCCACCCGCGGGGCGCGGGCCAAAGCCGCCAGAGCGACCTCCCGAGCGGCCGCCACCGGAGAAGCCCCCAGAGCGCCTGCCGCCGCCCGAGAACCCGCCGCTGCGACCCCCGCCGGAGAAGCCGCCTCCGCCTCCGCCCGACCTGCCCATGCGTCCGCCCTTCTCGTTACTCTGCCTGTCGTTAAGTATGCCCGATTTCAGCTCGGCCCGCCTGGGTTCAACCCACGCGATGGGCCGCCGAGTAAGAGGAATATGCGTGAAACGCGGCCCTGAAGCCGCGTTTCTCGTCAAAAGCTCTTACTCGATGGTTGTCGGCCGAGGCTAGACGCCCAGAGCCATCTGCTTGGCGCGGTCCATCAGGACGCCAACGGCCTCGTAGGGCTCCCAGACGTTGGTGACGGAGGAGTCCATGGGGCACTGGCCGTTCTTGGCGCGGTTCTGGATGTGGCGGACGAGCGTGTCGTAGCTCGTCGCGATGCCCGAGGCCAGGAGCACGGCGCGGCCGGTCCAGGACATGACGGGGGAGAAGACGGCATCGGGGCCCAGCACGGCGTAGAGCAGCGCCGGGGCCTTGCCCACGACCTTGTCGGCGACGGCGAAGCCGCGCAGGCTGTGGCCCTCCTTGATCATGCGGAGGAGCGGCTTGACGCCGCGCTCGCGGCAGACGTGAATCTCGTCCCCGCGCACGGCGACGAGGGTGGCGTCCTTCTCGGCGATGAGCAGGGCTCGGGCAAGGTCGAGGTCGGTGGCGTCCATGTCTTCAATCCTCCCAGATCTGTGGGTGAATCCAAGTCAGCGGGTACTCTATCACAACGGTTGAGGCCGGCAATACCGCTCACCGAAATCGATATCACAGGTCGGATGTGACAATTAGGACAGGTTGGATTGTCACATGCCCAGATATGTGACAATCCAACCTGTCCTAATTGTCACATTGGGCAAAAGATATACCGAAATGCCAGACCGCTGCCTCACCCTGTTCACCGTTTTTTGCTTGCGCCCATTGGCGGAACTTGCTTGCATACCCCCAACCGGTGAGAGGAGGCAGACAGTGACGAGGGTTGCGCGAGAGGTTTCCGAGTCGGGGTTCTACCATGTCGTGTTCAGGGGGAACGGTCGCCAGGAGCTCTTTCTGAGCGAAGCCGACAGAATCGTGATGGTCAAGCTGCTTGAGAGGACAAGCAGGAAGGAGGGCGTGAGGATAGTGGCATGGTGCCTGATGGGCAATCATGTTCATCTGCTCGTCAGGGACGAATCCTCGCGGCTGAGCGCCTTCATGCATTGCCTGCTCACGGGGTACGCAAGGTATTTCAATCAAAAGAATGGACATGTGGGGCACGTCTTTCAGGAGCGCTTCTCAAGCTTCCCAATAAACGACGATGCCTATCTGCTGGCGACGCTGCGATACATCCATCAAAATCCCGAGCGCGCGGGGATATGTCGGGCGGAGACATATCGATGGAGCAGCTTTGGGGAGTATGTGGGCAGGGAGGATGTTCGCTGCCCGCCCATCACGGACATTGAGGAAATGCTCGACCTGCTTGGCGGTGCTTCGGACTTTACGAATCTGTGTGCGACGACCCCTCGTCCGGGCGTTGGCGTGCGGTGTCATGAGGCGGGCATGTCTGACGAGGAAGCGCGTGTATTGGCGGCGAGCATCTTATGGGACGCCGGATTGGGGACCTTGGGAGAGGTGAAGGCTCTTGCTGCTGGAGAGAGGGGGCGAGCGCTTCGGCTGCTTCTCGAGGGAGGTTTCTCCATACGTCAGGTCGAGCGTCTGACGGGAGTGGGGAGGGGAGTGATCTCCCGGGCACGGTCGAGGAAGGAGTGAGGGTCGGCGGGGGGCTGCGGAACAAAATCGGGCCCGTGGCGTGATGCCACGGGCCCGATGTGACAATTTAACCTGTCCTAATTGTCACACTAGCCGTTGAGCGCGGCGTTGACGGCGACGGCGCAGGCGACGGTCGCACCGACCATGGGGTTGTTGCCCATGCCGATGAGGCCCATCATGTCGACGTGCGCGGGCACCGAGGAGGAGCCGGCGAACTGGGCGCTGGAGTGCATGCGGCCCATGGTGTCGGTCATGCCGTAGGAGGCGGGGCCGGCAGCCATGTTGTCCGGGTGCAGCGTGCGGCCGGTGCCGCCGCCGGAGGCCACGGAGAAGTACTTCTTGCCGGCGAGGACGCGCTCCTTGAAGTAGGTGCCAGCCACGGGGTGCTGGAAGCGCGTCGGGTTGGTGGAGTTGCCGGTGATCGAGATGTCGACGTTCTCGTGCCACATGATGGCAACGCCCTCGCGGACGTCGTCGGCGCCGTAGCAGTTGACCTCGGCGCGCGGGCCGTCGGAGTACGGAATCTTCTCGACGACCTTGAGCTCGCCGGTGAAGTAGTCGAACTGGGTCTTCACGTAGGTGAAGCCGTTGATGCGGGCGATGATCTGGGCGGCGTCCTTGCCGAGGCCGTTCAGGATGACGCGCAGCGGCTTCTTGCGGGCCTTGTTGGCGTTGAGCGCGATGCCGATGGCGCCCTCGGCGGCCGCGAAGGACTCGTGGCCGGCCAGGAACGCGAAGCACTCGGTGTCGTCACCGAGGAGCATGGCGCCCAGGTCGCCGTGGCCCTTGCCGACCTTGCGGTCCTCGGCGACGGAGCCGGGGACGCAGAAGGCCTGGAGGCCCTCGCCGATCATGGCGGCGGCCTCAGAGGCGCTCGTGGCGCCCTTCTTGATGGCGATGGCGCAGCCGCAGACGTAGGCCCACTTGGCGTTCTCGAACGCGATGGACTGGACGCCCTCGACGATCTCGCGCGGGTTCACGCCCTTGTCGAGGCAGATCTGCTCGGCCTCCTCGAGGGAGGAGATGCCGTTCTCAGCGAGCACCTTGTTGATCTTGTCGATGCGGCGCTCATAGCCCTCAAACGAAACTGCCATTTGGTTTTCCCTCCCTTTCTACTCGTGAACGGGGAAGACGTTGGCGACCGTGTGGGTCTCCTCGTCCGTGCGCGGGTCGATGTACTTGGCGGCGTTCTCCCACTGGCCGTAGTGGCCCATGGCGCCGGCGATGGCGTCCTCGGGGGTCTTGCCGGCCTTGAGGGCCTCGGTGAACTTGCCGAGGTTCAGGAACTCGAAGGCGATGATCTCGTTGTTCTCGTTGAGCGCCATGCGGGTGACGTAGCCCTGGGCGAGCTCGAGGTAGCGGGCGCCCTTGGCCTTGGTGCCGAACATGGTGCCGACCTGGGTGCGCAGGCCCTTGCCGAGGTCGTCGAGGGAGGCGCCGACGGGCAGGCCGTCCTCGGAGAAGGCGGTCTGGGAGCGGCCGTAGACGATCTGGAGGAACAGCTCGCGCATGGCGACGTTGATGGCGTCGCAGACGAGGTCGGTGTTCAGGGCCTCGAGGATGGTCTTGCCCGGGAGGATCTCGGAGGCCATGGCGGCGGAGTGGGTCATGCCGGAGCAGCCGAGGGTCTCGACGAGGCACTCCTCGATGACGCCCTCCTTGACGTTAAGGGTGAGCTTGCAGGCACCCTGCTGGGGCGCGCACCAGCCCACGCCGTGCGTGAGGCCGGAGATGTCCTTGATCTCCTTGGCCTGGACCCACTTGCCCTCCTCGGGGATGGGCGCGGGGCCGTGATATGCGCCCTTGGCGACGGGGCACATATTCTCGACTTCTGCGGAATACTGCATGTAATGCTCCTCTCCGTGGTGTTGAGGTCGGTGCCATGCGACCGGCCCTTGCCAGCCAGGGTCTAGTTTACGGCAAAACGGTCCGCGCATGAGTCCCGACAGCGTCGTTTTTCGGGCGCTCGCTCGCCGGCGCCCCGCGAGTGGGCTGCTATAATCGCGCTCCATGAGCACAGAGAAGAACATAGCTGCCGAGAAGGACGCGCGCCCCGCGCCCCGCGCCGTGCCCTCGTGGGTCTGGAAGGTCTCCCTCGCCGCCTGCGCGGCGATCTGGGGAGGCTCCTTCGTCGTGATGAAGGACACCCTCGACGTCATCCCCCCGGCGTGGCTGATGGGCATCCGCTTCGCCGCCTCGGCCATCATCGTGGGGGCCCTCTTCTGGCGCACCCTGCGCGACAACTTCGACCTGAGCCACCTCGCGATGGGCGCCATCCTCGGCGTGGCGTCGGGCTCGGCCTTCGTGGTGCAAAACATCGGCCTCGACGACACCACCCCCGGGCGCAACGCCTTCCTCACGGCCACGTACTGCGTGATGGTGCCGTTCATCAACTGGGCGGTGACGCGGCGGCGCCCCGCTGCCAACAACCTCGTCGCCGCGCTGCTCGCGATCGTGGGCGTGGGGCTGGTCGCCCTGGGCGACGACCTCTCTCTGATCATGAGCGGGGGCGACTGGCTCACGCTGGTCGCCGCGGTGCTCTTCGCCGTGCACATCGTGCTCGTGGCGCGCTTCTCCTCCGCGCACGACGTCATGACGCTCACGGTGGTCCAGCTCGCCGTGAGCGCGGTCGTGGCGCTCGGCACGGCGCTTCTCACGGAGGCGCCGCCCGACCCTGCGATCTTCTCGTCCGCCGACGTGTGGTTCTCCCTGGGATACCTCGTGCTGCTCTCGTCGTGCGTGTGCATGGTGGTCCAGAACCTGGGCCAGGCGCACGTCCCGCCCGCCCAGGCGTCGCTGCTGCTGTCGCTGGAGAGCGTCTTCGCCGTGGTCTCCAGCGTGATCTTCTACCACGAGCTCGTGACGCCGCGCATCGCCGTGGGCTTTGCGACCATCTTCGTGGCGGTGCTCGTGAGCGAGCTCTTCGTCGGTCGATTCAAAAGGGGACAGACCCCTTTTGAATCATCTGGGAGGGACGCATGATCCAGGAGTTTGAGCCCGAGCGCACCTATGACAACCACTTTGCCCCGCACGAGCCGGCGGAAGGCGACTACCTGCTGCACTACACGGAGGCGGGCTGCCTTGCGCGCGTCAGCCACGTCGGGCGCGCCGACGCCGACGCAGGCGACTCGGGCGAGGTGGTCGAGCTTCCGCGCCTTGCCGACTACCCGCGCCGCCCGAGCCATGTGACCTATCTCTTCTCGCTGGGGGAGGAGCGCTTCTTCCTGGCGCTCGACGACCGCGTGGCGGCTCCGGCGGGCTTTGCCTACGAGTCGGTCAACTGGCTGCGCCGTGCCGAGCCCCAGCACCTGCTCTTTGCCGCGGCCACGGGCTCGCAGCTCGACCGCTGGTACCGTGACAACCGCTATTGCGGACGCTGCGGCTCGCCGACCGAGCTCGCCCCGGCGAGCCGCGAGATCGTGTGCCCGGAGTGCGCCCGCATCGTCTACCCCAAGATCTGCCCGGGCATCATCTGCGCCGTCACCAGCTGCGACGGCGATGACGAGAAGATCGTGCTCACGCGCTACGCGGGGCGGACCACCGCGCTCTGGGCGCTCGTCGCCGGCTTCACCGAGATCGGGGAGCCGCTCGAGGACACGGTGCGCCGCGAGGTGATGGAGGAGGTTGGTCTTTCCGTCAAGAACCTGCGCTTCTACAAGAGCCAGCCGTGGAGCTTCACTGACACCCTGCTCGTGGGCTTCTGGTGCGAGGTGGACGGGGACCCGACGATCGCCGTGGACCGTTCCGAGCTCAAGGAGGCGCGCTGGTTCTCGCGCGACGAGATGCCGCTGGAGCGCACCGGCGACCGCGCGAGCCTCACCGGCGAGATGATCGAGCGCTTCCGCCTGATGGGCCGCCGCGCCTGGGAGTGAGCCGGGCGATCATCTCTGCGCATGAGAACGGGGCGGCGGGCAGTGCCCGTCACCCCGCGCCTTTGCATCTCGAAGGTGCGCCCCTACTGGTAGTTGCGCTCGCGAATCTCGCCGAGGGAGCGCTCGGCGTCCGCCTCCTCGGGGGACAGGTAGTCGATGAGGTCGCCGGGCTTGCAGTTGAGCACCTGGCAGAGCGCCTCGAGGGTGGAGAACCTGACGCCGCGGATATGTCCGTTCTTGATGTTGGACAGGTTGACCGTCGAGGTACCGATCCTCTTGGCGAGCTCAGTCGACGTGATCTTCCTCTCCGCCATAACGCGGTCGAGCCTCATGACAATGGGCACCTCGCCACCTCCGAAAGACGACTTCTTAGACTTAACAGATATTAGTCTAAACGAAAGAGTCAGAATCTTCCTTGAGGGCGTTTCCATATCGAACGACCATCGCGAGACACCCGAGAAAGATCACAATGGCCACGAGCTTGAGGTCGAGCTCGGTCTCGAGGATGCACGGGATCGGCGGGGCGGCGAGCGATCCCAGGTCGAAGGAGAGCTTGATCGCCGCCTCGAGCAGGACGCGCCCCACGAGCAGGCCGGCGGCCGCGAGCAGCCGAGCGGATTGGCCCGCGCCGAAGGGCGAGGCGTCGGCGCCGAAATGGCGCAGGAACTCGCCGAGAAGCAGGATGGCGGCGATGGCCGTCATCTGGGACAGGACGAGAAGCGCCTCGAAGAGAGGGTCTCCCCACAGCCCGGGAAGCTCCGCCGCGGGGAGCATCGCGCAGTGGACGGCCTCGGCAAGCAGGGCGAGCGCGGCGATCGAGTACAGGATGAGCGCTCCGGGAAGTGAGCAGCGTCGGGCGAGGCGGCGCTCGCCGACAAGGTGATCATTCATGACACAACTCCAAATTAACTCTTGATGCTGATGCAAACGTGCAGCGGCCGCTCGGTTGCGGCCTGCTCTTGAACGGCTGATTGCCAGGCGTCACCTCCTCCCGTCATCAACAGGCATCTAAGGGATTTTCTTAGATGATATATATGGGGGGAGGTAGCTTGACGGGCAAGCCGCCAACGGCAGCGAAATAGGGATAATTGGTTATAGCCCTATGCTAATAATTACACTCAGTGAGTAGTGGACTATAATCCACAATATGAATTCAGAGATGCAGTGCCCCGCCTTTGCAGGGGCCCCTACGAAAGGACGAAGCGCTCGATGGCCTCGGCGACGCCGCCCTCGTTGTTGTCGGCCTCGCTGATGTAGCCCGCGGCGTCGCGCGCCTCCCGCGACGCGTTTGCCACGGCTACGCCGAGGCCCGCCGCGGAGATCATGGGGACGTCGTTGGAGTTGTCGCCGATGGCCATGGTCTGCTCGGGATCGATGCCGAGGCGCCTCGCGAGCTCGAGCAGGCCCGCGCCCTTGTTGATGCCGGGCGCGTTGAACTCGAGGTAGCGGTTGGAGGAGTAGACGACGTCGAGCCCCTCGGTCAGCCCGGATGCGGCGAGCTCGCGCTCGGTGCGGCGCAGCTCGTCCATGTCGAGGCTCATGAACAGGATCTTGACCACGACCTCGCCGTTCTTCTCGACAAAGTCGAGCGTCTGCTCGTTGGTCTTCACGATGTTCATGCGGCCCTCGATGTAGGAGCGCTCCTCCGGCCAGTAGTTGTAGAGGTAGACGTGCTCGAGCGTGTAGACGTGGATGCACAGGCCGCGCCCGATGCCCTCCTCGTAGAGCGCCTCGGCCACGTCCGGCGCGAGCGAGCAGGTGGTGAGCGGGTGCGCCGGGTCGGCGTTGTCCGTGATGACCCCGCCGTTGAAGGAGATGACGTACTCGCCCGGCTCGCCGAGCAGCCCGAGGTCGGCGAGGGTTTCGTCGACGGACTCGAAGGGCCGCCCCGTCGCGGGGACAAAGCGGACGCCGCGCTCGCGCGCCGCGGCGATCGCCCGGCGGACGCGCTCGGGGATGCGGTGGTCGTCGTCGAGCAGGGTCTCGTCAAGGTCGCAGGCGATGAGCTTGTACACGGTGCCTCCCAGCCTCGGGTTCTTCTCGGCAATTCTACGCCGCCCGCGCCCCATATTGTTTCGGGCACAAGACCAAACGGTCTCGGGCGGAGAAACTGTGGCATAGTTCGGATGATGCGCCCGCCGGGCGCTTGACAAAGAGAAGGGGGTTGGGCATGGCATTGCACGGGTCAGCTGTCGCATCGTCTCTCTGGGGCGCGCCTGTCCTTCTCGCCCTCAACCTACTCTCGCTACCCAGCGCGCGCTAGGACCACGCTCACCCGGCGCGCGCACGTTGCCCCCAGGGGGCTCCGAGCAACGACTTATCGCGGCAGACGAGAAAGGCCAACGCCATGACCAGGAAGATTCACATCTTTGACACCACGCTGCGCGACGGCGAGCAGAGCCCCGGCGCGTCCATGAACACCGAGGAGAAGCTCGTCGTCGCCCAGCAGCTCATCCGCCTGGGCGTCGACGTCATCGAGGCGGGATTTCCCATCTCCTCTCCGGGCGACTTCCGCTCCGTGCAGGAGATCGGCCGCCTCGCGGGTGACTCCTGCGTCGTGTGCGGCCTCACGCGAGCCGTCGAGAAGGACATCGACCGCGCGGCTGAGGCGCTGGCCACGGCCAAGCGCCCGCGCATCCACACCGGCCTCGGCGTCTCCCCGAGCCACCTGCGCGACAAGCTGCGCATCACCGAGGACGAGTGCGTCGAGCGCGCCATCCACTGCGTGGAGTACGCCAAGCGCTACGTCGAGGACGTCGAGTTCTACGCAGAGGACGCCGGCCGTGCCGACCAGGCGTTCCTCGAGCGCGTGATCCAGGCCGTCGTCAAGGCGGGCGCGACCGTCGTGAACATCCCCGACACCACCGGCTACCAGCTGCCCGAGGACTTCGGCCGCCGCATCAAGGGCCTCGCTGACAACGTCATCGGCATCGAGAACGTCATCATCTCCGTGCACACGCACAACGACCTCGGCATGGCCACGGCCCTTGCCCTCCAGGGCGTCAAGAACGGCGCCCGCCAGATCGAGTGCACCATCAACGGCCTGGGCGAGCGCGCCGGCAACACCGCGCTCGAGGAGGTCGTGATGGCCATCAAGATGCACGGCGAGGAGCTCGACGCCCACACCGACATCGTGACCCAGGAGCTCACCCGCGCGAGCCACCTCGTCTCGCGCATCACGGGCATGAGCGTCCAGGCCAACAAGGCAATCGTCGGTGCCAACGCCTTCGCGCACTCCTCCGGCATCCACCAGGACGGCGTCCTCAAGGCCCGCGACACCTACGAGATCATCGACCCCGCGGACGTGGGCGCCGCCGGCTCCGAGATCATCCTCTCCGCGCGCTCCGGCCACGCCGCCCTGCGCCACCGCCTCGCGGAGCTGGGCTACACCTTCGCCGACGCCGAGTTCGATGAGGTCTACCAGCGCTTCCTCGAGATCGCGGACCAGAAGAAGGAGGTCTACGACGAGGACCTCGAGTCCATGGTCCAGGAGCGCCAGCGCGACGTTGCGGCGGTCTACACGCTCGAGGCGCTGCAGGTCTCCTGCGGCGACCCGCTGATCCCCACGGCCACGGCCACCATCACCGACGAGCTGGGCGTGAAGCACGTGGTCGCTGCCACGGGCACGGGCCCGGTCGACGCCGCCTACCAGGCCATCGACAAGGTCGTGGCGGTCCACGGCGACCTCGCGGAGTTCTCCGTCAAGGCCATCACGCGCGGCATCGACGCCATCGGCGAGGTCACGGTGCGCATCACGGCCGAGGACGGACGCGTCTATACCGGCCGCGGCGCGGACAACGACATCATCGTCTCGAGCGCCAAGGCCTACGTGAACGCCATCAACCGCATGATCCAGACCACCCGCTCCAAGGAAGGAAAGTGATGGAAAGGGACTGTCCCTTTTCATCATCGAAGGAGGGTAAGTAAATGGCACGTCCCCAGACCATGGCCGAGAAGATCCTCGCCGCCCACGCCGGCCTCGAGGAGGTCGTTCCCGGCCAGCTCATCGAGTGCGACCTCGATCTCGTGCTCGCCAACGACATCACCGCACCCATCGCCATCAAGACGGTGCGCGAGATCGGCGCCGGCGTCTTCGACCGCGACAAGATCTGCCTCGTGCCCGACCACTACGCTCCCAACAAGGACATCAAGAGCGCCGAGCAGACCAAGGTCACGCGAGACTTCGCCCACGAGATGGGCATCACGCACTACTACGAGCAGGGCTGCATGGGCATCGAGCACGCGCTGCTCCCCGAGCGCGGCATCGTCGTTCCGGGCGATCTCGTGATCGGCGCCGACTCCCACACCTGCACCTATGGTGGCGTCGGCGCCTTCTCCACCGGCGTGGGCTCCACGGACGCCGGCGTGGGCATGGCCACCGGGCGCGCCTGGTTCAAGGTTCCCGAGACCATCCGCATCGTCATCGACGGCGAGCTGCCCGAGGGCGCCTCGGCCAAGGACATCATCCTCTACGTCATCGGCAAGATCGGCGTCGACGGCGCGCTCTACTGCGCGATGGAGTTCGCCGGCTCCACGATCGAGGCGCTCTCGGTGGAGGGCCGCCTCACGATCGCCAACATGGCCATCGAGGCCGGCGGCAAGGCCGGTCTCTTCGAGGTAGACGACAAGTGCCGCGAGTACGTGAGCCGCCGCACCCAGCGCGCCTTCGTCGAGTACCATCCCGATGCGGACGCCGCCTACAAGCAGGTCATCCACATCGACGCCGCCGACATCGTCCCCACGGTCTCCTGGCCGCACCTGCCCTCCAACACCCACCCCGTGGCTGAGAGCCGCGACATCAAGATCGACCAGGTCGTCATCGGCTCGTGCACCAACGGCCGCATCGAGGACATGCGCGCCGCCGCCGAGGTTCTCTGCGGCCGCACCGTCGCCGACGGCGTCCGCTGCATCGTCATCCCGGCCACCCAGGGCGTCTGGCTCCAGTGCGTCCACGAGGGCCTGATGGACATCTTCATCAACGCCCACTGCGTGGTCTCCACGCCCACCTGCGGCCCGTGCCTGGGCGGCTACATGGGCATCCTCGCCGCCGGGGAGCGCTGCGTCTCCACCACCAACCGCAACTTCGTCGGCCGCATGGGCGACCCCACCTCCGAGGTCTACCTGGCGAGCCCCGCCGTCGCCGCGGCGTCCGCCGTGGCGGGCCACATCGCTCTGCCGTCCGACCTGTAAGGTCCCTTGACCTGCCCGGGAGCCCCCGGTCCTTCTCGTCTCGAACTGGCGAGAGGGACCGGGGCTCCCTGCTGTCTTCAGGTTCTTCTCGCCTGGCGCTCTGACGGGGGCGTTGCTACATGGAATTGAAGTAGGCAACGGGGGTCACCGGTCCATTTTTCAACCCCGGACCCCTGTTACCTACTTCAATTCCATGTAGCAACGACCCGGGGCGGCAGCCGGGCCCTTTCGGCTGGAATCAGTCTCCGGGGCCCGGTTCTTGTCCTCTCGAGGGGACAAGAACCGGGCTGTTTTGGTCGAGAACGGGTCCTGAGACCCCGTTGTTGTCCTCCCGGGAGGCCAATGATGCCGGGCCACGGGCCGCCATGCCGCTCGCGTCGGAATCGGGGCCTCTGGCCGCGCCGCCCCTCGCGCCCGCCGGGGCCCCCTTCCCTGAAATCGATATCCGGGTACTGGATCAACATGGTGGGCATCGTCGCCGGCGGCATCCACAAGATCGAGAAGATCAAGGGCGCCTACAGCTACAACGTCGACGAGTACGGCCTGGCGCTCGCCAACGCCCACGGCTGCGACCTCAC
Source organism: uncultured Atopobiaceae bacterium (assembly GCA_944320975.1). Classification (GTDB taxonomy): domain Bacteria; phylum Actinomycetota; class Coriobacteriia; order Coriobacteriales; family Atopobiaceae; genus Thermophilibacter. Next base: position 105,022 of record CALUJM010000002.1, read on the forward strand.
TCCCGAGGAGTTCGAGGCCAAGATCGCGCACCCCGCCGAGTTCGAGCCGTCCTACGCGTGGAACGCCGTCGAGGCCATCTGCAACAAGCTCGGCCTCACGATCAAGTCCATCGAGCAGAAGCACGTCCCGTACGTCGCCGATCAGGACACCTACTCCGAGACCCTGGGCAAGACCATCGAGGCCGGCCGCTGCCTCGGCATGTCCGCGGTGGTCACGGCCGAGACCATGCAGGGCATCACCGTCGAGGAGGAGACCATCGGCAAGGTCTACGGCCCCGACGATGGCGACATGTGCGACTGGTGGATCTCCGGCGAGCCCGACACGGAGTTCCACGTGGTCAAGCCCGCGACGGTCGAGCACACCTGCGCCACGATCGTGAACCGCATCCCGCAGCTGCTCGCGGCGCCCTGCGGCTACGTCACGGCCGACCAGCTCGAGCCCAACGCCTACCTCACCTACCCGATGGAGTACTACTGCTAGTAACCGCTCGCCAGAGCCCGACCGCGCCCGGGGCCGATCGCTCGGCCCCGGGCCTTTGCCTTGATGGCCCCGACGCTATACCCTGACCACAACGTCAAGTTCTAGCAAGGGGGCAACCATGTACTTCATCGGCGTCGATCTGGGAACGTCCGCCTGCAAGTTCCTGCTCATGGACGAGAGGGGCGAGATTCTCAACATCACGAGCAGGTCCTACGACGTGGAGTACCCGCGCCCCGGCTGGAGCCAGCAGGACCCGGCGGACTGGTGGCGCGCGGTGCGCGAGGGCGTGCCGGAGCTGCTCGCCGGCTTTGACGCCTCCCAGGTGGCGGGCATCGGCTGCGGCGGCCAGATGCACGGCCTGGTTGCGCTGGACGAGAAGGACCAGGTCATCCGTCCCGCGATTCTCTGGAACGACGGCCGCACCGCCGAGCAGGTCCGCTACCTCAACGAGGAGGTGGGCACTTCTCGCCTGCTCGAGCTCACCGGCAACATCGCCTACGCCGGCTTCACCGCGCCCAAGCTCCTGTGGATGCGTCAGGAGGAGCCCGAGCTCTTCGCGCGCATCGCGCACGTGCTGCTTCCCAAGGACTACCTGAACCACCTGCTCACCGGTGCGTACGCCACCGACGTCTCCGACGCGTCCGGCACGCTGCTCTTTGACGTGGCGCGTCGCACGTGGAGCGACGAGATGCTCGCGCTCTGCGGGCTTGCCGCGCCGCAGATGCCGCGCGTCTACGAGAGCTACGAGCCCATCGGCACGCTGCGCCCCGAGGTCGCCGAGGAGCTGGGGATCCCGAGCGGCGTGGTCGTGGCCGCCGGCGCGGGCGACAACGCCGCCGCCGCGGTGGGGACGGGCGCCGTGGGCGCGGGCACGATGAACATCAGCCTCGGCACCTCCGGCACCGTGTTCATCCCCACGGCGGGCTTCGCGGCGGGTGTGGGCGACCGCATCCACTCCTTCTGCCACGCGGACGGCGCCTGGCACCTCATGGGGTGCATCCTCTCGGCGGCGAGCTGCAACGCCTGGTGGGTGAATGATGTGCTCGGCGCGGACGATATGGCCGCCGAGCAGGAGGGGATCGACCCCGCGAGCGCGCCGGCCGACCTCCCGTACTTCCTGCCGTACCTCATGGGCGAGCGCACCCCGCTCAACGACGTCAACGCCCGCGGCGCCTTCGTGGGCATGAGCATGTCCACCTCGCGCGCCGACCTCACGCGCGCCGTGCTCGAGGGCGTGGCCTTCGCCGTGCGCGACTCGGTGGAGATCGCGCGCTCGCTCGGCGTCGACGTGGCGTCCTCGACGGTGTGCGGCGGCGGCGCGAAGAGCCGTCTCTGGCTTCAGATGCTCGCCGACATTCTGGGTATCGAGCTCGTCCTGCCCACGACCGAGCAGGGGCCGGGCTACGGCGGGGCCATGCTCGCCTCCGTCGCGGCGGGCGCCTACCCCTCCGTCGCGGCGTGCGCCGGAGCGATCGTGGGCGAGCGCGAACGCATCGCGCCCAACGCCGCCCTGGCGGGGGAGTACGAGCGCCGCTATCAGATCTGGCACGGCCTCTATCCCGCGCTCAAGGACTCGTTCGCCCGAATGGGGGAGTAGCGAGCGCGTGTTCTTCTCGGCCAAAGATGTAAACATCTGTAAACAACGAGAAGAACATCGAGGCGTCAGGAGACTGCCGATTCCGACAGAATAGCTACCGTTCGCAGATTTCTGACGCTACTAAACGTTTTATAAACGGACCCTAGAGGTAGCGCAATTCCGAAGAGGCGCCGCCCTCTGTGGCGCTCCGTGGAGAGGAGATAGACATGGCACTCAAGTCCAGCAACATCCCTGACGTCAGGCTCGGCATCGTCGCGGTCTCGCGCGACTGCTTCCCGATCGAGCTCTCCGAGCGCCGTCGCGCCGCCGTCGCGGCAGCCGTCGCCGAGCTCGGCGTCGACGCCGTCGAGGTGACCAAGACCGTCGAGTCCGAGGCCGACGTCGAGCCCGCGCTCGCCGAGGCCGTCGCCGCCGGCGCCAACGCGCTCGTGGTCTTCCTCGGCAACTTCGGTCCCGAGACGCCGGAGACCCTGCTCGTCCAGAAGTTCGACGGCCCCGCGATGTGCGTCGCGGCCGCCGAGGGCGACGGCGACCTGGTCAACGGCCGCGGCGACGCCTACTGCGGCATGCTCAACTGCAGCTACAACCTCGGCATGCGTCACCTCGCCGCCCACATCCCGGCCTATCCGGTGGGCACCGCCGCCGAGGTCGCCCAGATGATCAAGGACTTCGTGCCCGTGGCACGCACGATCATCGGCGTGCGCAACCTCAAGATCATCACCTTCGGCCCGCGCCCGCAGGACTTCTTCGCCTGCAACGCCCCGATCAAGGGCCTCTACCAGATCGGCGTGGAGATCGAGGAGAACTCCGAGCTCGACCTGCTCGTCGCCTACAAGGCCCACGCGGGCGACCCGCGCATCGCCGACGTCTGCGCCGACATGGCCGCCGAGATGGGCGAGGGCAACTACTACCCCGACCTCCTCGAGCGCATGGCGCAGTTCGAGCTCACCCTGCTCGACTGGGCCGAGCAGCACAAGGGCGCCCGCAAGTACGTGGCCTTCGCCGACAAGTGCTGGCCGGCCTTCCCGGAGGAGTTCGGCTTCGAGCCGTGCTTCGTGAACTCGCGCCTGGCCACCCGCGGCATCCCCGTGGCCTGCGAGGTCGACATCTACGGCGCCCTCTCCGAGTACATCGGCATGTGCGCCTCCGATGACACGGTGACCCTGCTCGACATCAACAACTCCGTGCCCGCCTCCCTCTACCAGGAGCAGATCGCCGGCAAGTTCGAGCACGACTGGCAGCTCACCGACACCTTCATGGGCTTCCACTGCGGCAACACCCCGAGCTGCAAGCTCTGCGCCGACCGCGCGGTCAAGTTCCAGCTCATCCAGCACCGCCTGCTCGAGCCCGAGGGCTCCGAGCCCGACTTCACCCGCGGCACCCTCGAGGCCGACATCGCCCCGAGCGAGATCACGTTCTACCGCCTGCAGTGCGACTCCGACGGCGTCCTGCGCAGCTACGTCGCCGAGGGCGAGGTCCTGCCGGTCACGACCTGCTCGTTCGGCGGCCGCGGCGTCTTCGCCATCCCGGAGATGGGCCGCTTCTACCGCCACGTCCTGATCCAGAAGCGCTACCCGCACCACGGCGCGGTGGCCTTCAACCACTGCGGGCGCGCCCTCTTCGACGCCCTGCGCTTCCTCGGCGTCGAGGACATCGCCTACAACCAGCCCAAGAGCCTCCCGTACCCCACGGAGAACCCCTTCGCGTAGGGCCCTTGCCGCTGACATAGCCTGATCCTCCGGACGGGTTCTGAGAGCAGTTCCGTTAATGCTCGAAGAACCCGTCCCCCTTTCGGTAAGAGCTCCCCGGCCCCGACGCTAGAATGGCGCCAACGAAAGTGAGGTGGGGTCCGCATGGCGCGAGCCGCGTCAGACGGTTCCCTCCCGGCAGCACGTTCTTCTCGACCACGAGCCGCCGGGGCCATTCCCGCGCGCAGTTTTGCGAAGCAACTGTTTGAGCACGGGGATGGCCCCGGCGGCACCGAGAGCGACCAGAAAGGACAACGATGCAGTTCAAAGGGACCGTCTTCCGCTACGGGCGCGACATCGACACCGACGTCATAATTCCTGCGCGCTATCTCAACACCTCGGATCCGGCTGAGCTCGCCAAGCACTGCCTCGAGGACCTCGACCCCACCTTCGTCAGCCGCGTGAAGCCGGGCGACATCGTGGTGGCCGACGAGAACTTCGGCTGCGGCTCTTCCCGCGAGCACGCGCCCGTGGCCATCAAGGCCGCCGGCGTCTCCTGCGTCATCGCCAAGAGCTTCGCGCGCATCTTCTACCGCAACTCGATCAACATGGGCCTGCCCATCCTCGAGTGCCCCGAGGCAGCAGACGCCATCTCCGACGGCGACGTGGTCTCCGTCGACGCCGACACCGGCGCCATCACCGACGAGACGACCGGCGCCGTCTTCCAGGCGCAGCCGTTCCCGCCGTTCATCCAGGAGATCATCAACGACGGCGGCCTGGTCGCGCGCACCAAGCGCGTCATGGCCGAGAAGGGCGTGAACTAGCAATGGCTTCCAAGACCTATCGCATCTGCACGCTGCCGGGCGACGGCATCGGCCCCGAGATCATCGCCGAGGGCAAGAAGGTCCTCGCCGCGCTGGGCGAGAAGTACGACGTTGAGTTCGTCTGCGAGGACCATCTGATCGGCGGCGCCGCGATCGACGCCACCACGGAGGCGGGCGGCCCGGTCTCGGCGCTGCCGCCCGAGACGCTCGAGGCGGCACGCGCCTCCGACGCCGTCCTTCTCGCCGCGGTGGGCGGGCCCAAGTGGACCGACACCAAGGTGGGGGCCGTGCGCCCGGAGCAGGGTCTCCTGGCCATCCGCAAGGAGCTCGGGCTCTACCTCAACCTGCGCCCGGTGCGCATGTTCGATGCGCTTATCGACGCCTCCTCGCTCAAGCCCGAGGTCCTGCACGGTGTCGACCTCATCATCGTCCGCGAGCTCACGGGCGGCCTGTACTTTGGCGGCCACGAGCGCATGATGGGCGTCGAGGGCGCCGGCGTGGGCGGGACGCGCGGCGAGTACGCCCGCGACGTCCTCGAGTACTCCGAGTACGAGGTCGACCGCGTGGTGCGCTGGGCTTTTGACGCGGCGCGCCGCCGCAGGGGCGTGGTCCACTCCGTCGACAAGGCCAACGTGCTCGACACCTCTCGCATGTGGCGCGAGGTCGCGCACAACGTCGCCGCCGAGTATCCCGACGTGACGCTCGAGGACATGTACGTCGACAACGCCGCGATGCAGCTCATCGCCAACCCGGCGCAGTTCGACGTGCTCGTGACCGAGAACACCTTCGGCGACATCCTCTCCGACGAGGCCTCCATGCTCACCGGTTCTCTCGGCATGCTCGCCTCCGCGAGCCTGGGCGACGGCACGGCCCTCTACGAGCCGAGCCACGGGTCGGCGCCGGATATCGCCGGCCAGGGCATCGCCAACCCGATCGCGCAGATCCTCTCCGTGGAGCTCATGCTCCGCTACAGCTTTGGCATGGACGACGCCGCTGACGAGCTGGCCGCCGCGGTCACGCGCGTGCTCGACGAGGGCTGGCGCACCGTGGACATCGCCGACGAGGGCACGCCGGCCGAGAAGGTCCTCGGCACCGCCGCGATGGGCGACAAGATCGTGGAGGCCCTGGGCTAGACGCTCCCGGGACGCCCCCAAGGCGCTCCCAAAACCGAATAACGCGCACAGTTTGTTTTCACTTTATATATTCGCAGGTCGCGAAAACGTGAAACGCAAACTGTGCGCGTTATTCCGTGCGGGCATCTAGTGCGCGGCAACCTTCCACGGGACCCGCTCGAGGAGCTCCCGGGCATATCGCTGCGCCTCCGGCCAGGGGAGAAGCGACCAGATGAGCTGCTGCCGGCGCGACCCCGCGCTCGGGCGCCCCAGGAGCGTACGAAGATACGACGCGCTTCTCCCGTCAAACTCCTCCATCGCGAGCGCCGCCTCGAGCATGACGGCGTCGAGGTCGAGGTGCGCTCGCCCGTCGTAGTTGAACCCCACGTGGGTGCCTGCGTGCGCTGCGGAAGACGCGCAGTGCCCTCAGGGCGCTTCGCTTGCTGACGGTTATGAGCATGACTGCCTCCCGGCTGTGGTCGTGAGGGGTCGCGCTGCGGAAATAACGCGCACGGATTGTCTTTTGCGAAAACCTCAACTGCGAATATAGAAAGTGAAAACACGCTGTGCGCGTTAATGGGATGAGGGGGCGGTGTCCGGTCGGCCTGGCGCCCCGCGAGGCGCACGAGTATCCTAGCGGGGATGCCTCTGTCGAAAGGACCCTCCATGACCTATGACTTCACCACCGTTCTCGACCGTGCCGGCCATGACGCGCTCGCCGTCGACGCCATCGGCGCGCCCGGCTCGGGCTACCCCGCGCCCGATAAGGGTTTCGACCCCATCCCCATGTGGGTGGCCGACATGAGCTTCCCCGTGGCGCCGTCGATCACGCGCGCCATCCAGGAGCGCCTGCAGTACCCCACGTTTGGCTACTTCAGCCCGAGCGACGCCTACTACCAGGCCATCATTGACTGGCATCGCGACCGCAAGGGCGTGGGCGACCTGCTCCCGGAGCACATCGGCTACCAGAACGGCGTGCTGGGCGGAGTGGTCTCCGCGCTCACGGCCTTTGCCGCGCCCGGCGACCCGGTGCTCGTGCACAGCCCCACCTACGTGGGCTTCACGCACAGCCTCGAGGACAACGGCTTCAAGATCGTGCACTCGCCGCTCGTGCGCGACGCGGACGGCGTCTGGCGCATGGACTACGAGGACATGGAGCGCCGCCTCGCCGAGGAGCGCATCCACGTGGCGATCTTCTGCTCGCCGCACAACCCCTGCGGCCGCGTGTGGGAGCGCTGGGAGATCGAGCGCGCGATGGAGCTCTACGCCGCCCACGACTGTGTGGTCATCTCCGACGAGATCTGGTCCGACATCGTGCGCCCAGGCCTCGCGCACATCCCCACCCAGTCGGTCTCCGAGGACGCGCGGCGTCGCACGATCGCGCTCTATGCGCCGTCCAAGACCTTCAACCTCGCCGGTCTTATCGGCAGCTATCACGTCATCTACGATGGCTACCTGCGCGACCGCGTGACCACCAAGGGCAAGAAGACGCACTACAACAGCATGAACGTCCTCTCCCAGCACGCGCTGATCGGCGCGTACGGCCCCGAGGGCCGCGCTTGGGCCGACGAGCTCAACCAGGTCATCGCCGGCAACGTCGACTGGGCGTGCGACTTCATCGAGCAGCGCCTGCCCGGCGTGAGCGTCTTCCGCCCCCAGGGCACCTACATGCTCTTCCTCGACTGCGCGCAGTGGTGCGAGAAGAACGGTCGCTCGATCGATGAGCTCCTGCGCGCGGGGCACCGCGTGGGCGTCTGCTGGCAGGACGGCCGCGCCTTCCACGGGCCGTGCCACATCCGCATGAACCTCGCGCTGCCGCTCTCGCGCGTGCAGGAGGCCTTCGGTCGCCTGGAGGAGCACGTCTTCTGCGCGTAGGCGAGAAGGACCGCGCGCTCGGGCCCGCCCGCGGCGCCGTGCACGCACCACGCGCCGCCGCCCTACGCCGCCGAGTAAGCGCCTCGTCGCGCCACCCTACGCCGCCGAGTAAGAGAAATATGCGAAAAGTGGCCCTTCTGGACGTGCTTTTTCGCAAATTACTCTTACTCGGCGCTGTCGGGCGTCTGGCGGGGCGCCGGTGGGCGTCGATCGGGCACCTCCTTACAGGAGCGTGCCGTCGGCGAAACCCTGGTCCACCTCCCTCTGGAACCGCTCCGTCACGAGGTTCTCGTCATCGGGAACCTTTCGCCCGTAGGTCGTGAGCTGGCCGGACGTCGCGATGATGGTGCGGGCGGCAAACTCTTTCGCCTGACGGGAGATCATCGGGACGGCCCAGGGCGCGGGCCTCGGGGAGAGGTGAATCGTCATGCCGCTCGTGACGATGCCCCCTTTGAAGGGCAGCAGCGTGAGGAGCATGAGCGAGGGTATGTGGTGCACGTGGCTGTCCGCGGGGTCCTGGCTCGCGCCCACGGCGAAGAGGTGGGTGCGGTTCATGTACAGCACGCTGTCCTCGTTCGCGTCCACGACGGTGAACATGTCGCGCAGCGCCCAGCGCCAGGGTCTTGCGCAGTCGAGGTGGTCCTGCGGCAGGTGCAGGGGGTTGTCGCGCACGAAGTCGTCGACGAGCTGGCGGTTGCGCCAGAGCGTGTCGGCCACCTGACCGCCGTGCTCGTAGAGCATGCACGGCGCCCCCGAGCGCTCGTGCAGTTCCGACGGGTCGACGATGCCCAGCCGATTGTTGGCGTAGACGAGAAGAGCGTTGATCGTGTCGTAGAAGAGCGTCGCGTCATCGTCGTCCATGTGGGAGTAGGGGACGCAGACGGCCGCCACCGGGCCGTTCTTGGTCTGCCAGTGCAGGCTCATGTGACCTCCTTCGATCGGGTGCGAAGGAGGCTACCAGCTCGCGGGCTGCCTTCGTCTGCCTCGCAGCTGACACGGAGCTGCGTGCCGAGGTCAGGGGCGCGCCCGCCCGCAGAGGAGGACGGAGCAATCCGTCGGCGGCTTCCTTACGGCCGTGGGCGGTCGCACTGCGCCAGCTTGGCGCGGATGATGCGCCACGCCTCGCCGTTTCTCGTCTCAAACGTTTCCGGGTCGGCGGCAAAACCGGGCGGCATCGGCCCGATGTAGGGGACAAAGCCCAGCTTGAGGTACATGCCGCAGGCCGGCCAGCTCTCCGTCTGCGTGGTGAGGTAGAGCGGCGGCTCGCCCGAGGGCACCAGCTCGTCAAAGAGGCGGATGGTCCGGAGCATGAGCGCGCGGGCCAGGCCACGGCGCTGGTGGGCGGGGTCCACGCCCACCCAGTGCACGCGCAGGCGCGGCTCGCCGAAGTGGTTGCCCTGCCACAGCGAGCTCGTGCCGGCAAGCTCGTCTTTCTCGTCCACCACGATGATCATCTGGCGGGAGAGCGCAGCGGGGTCCGCCTCGTAGGCCTGCTCGAAGTAGGCGAGCCCCTCCTCGTAGGAGGGCAGCTGGCCGAGAAGGACGTGCAGCCGCACCCACGGCTCGCGGAAGCGCGGCTCCCAGGCAGCGAAGCGATAGCCCGCCGGCAGAGGGGCGTCGGCTGGCGGCTCGTGGTCCCCGAGCACCATGAGCACGGGGATGTGGGCAACGCTGGTGTCGAGCACGGTCATGGGCATCCTTCCGGGGCGTGACGATTAGGCGTGACGATTAGGACAGGTGACAGTTGGGGCGGGTGACAATTAGGACAGGTTAAATTGTCACACAGCAGAGCGTGTGACAATTTAACCTGTCCTAATTGTCACCCGCCCCAACTGTCACCTGTCCTAATCGTCACGCCTAATCGTCATGCAAGGGATCCTACAGCAGCGTCCCGTTGCGGCGGATGAAGCGCCGGCGGGCAAGCAGGAGGGCCGCAGCGTAGAGCGTCACGATAACCGCGAGCAGGGCGAAGTACCCCAGCGGGAGCGGCGCGAGGTCGAGCGCCGCGCCGAGCGGCGTGAACGGCAATGCCGTCACGAGTGCGACGCCCGCCGCGCCGAGTGCCGTGAGGGGTGCGGCTGCCCGGCTCTCCACGAACGGAACGCGCTGCGTTCGGACGAGGTGGACCGCCAGCGTCTGCGTCCACATGCTCTCGACGAGCCAGCCTGCCTGGAACGTCGCCACAAAGAGAGTCCGTCCGGCATCGCCGAGGGCGCCCCAGGGACCGCCCGCGACGCCGGGGCACACCACGAAGAAGAGGGCGGCAAACGTGAGGAGGTCGAAGACGGAGCTCACGGGACCCAGGGCGACCATGAAGCGGCGGATGGAGGCGCTGTCCCACCTGCGCGGGGCGCGAACCAGCTCGTCGTCGACGCTGTCCCAGGGTATCGCGGTGCAGGTGAGGTCGTACACCAGGTTGAGGAGCAGGAGCTGGACCGCGCTCATGGGGAGGAAGGGCAGCAGCAGCGAGGCGGCCAGCACGGAGAAGATGTTGCCAAAGTTGGAGCTCACGGTCATCTTCACGTACTTGGTCATGTTGGCGAGGGTCCGGCGGCCGCAGACGATCCCGCGCTCGAGCACGAGGAGGTCCTTCTCCAACAGGATGAGGTCAGCCGCCTCGCGGGCCACGTCCACGGCGGAGTCGACGGAGATTCCGCAGTCGGAGGCCGCCATCGCCGCGGCGTCGTTCACCCCGTCGCCCATGAAGCCCACGGAGCGCCCCTCGCCCCTGAGGACGCTCACCACCCGCGCCTTCTGGGAGGGCGAGAGCTTGGCGAGGACCGAGACATCCCGCAGGCGGCGGGCGAGCGCCTCGTCGTCAAGAGCCTCGACCTCGGAGCCCGTGAGCACGTCACCCGCGGGGATGCCGATCGCGCTGCACACGTGCGCCGCCACGCGCGGGGAGTCCCCGGTGAGGACCTTGGTCTCGACTCCGTGCTCCGCGAGCGCCGCCACCGCCTCGGCCGCGCTCGCCTTGGGCGGGTCGAGAAACGCGAGAAGCCCAACGAGCGTCATGTTCTTCTCGTCTGCCACGGTGAGCCTGCCGACGCCCTCCGGGCTTTCCCTGAGGGCCACCCCGAGGACGCGCATGCCCTGGGTCGCAAGGGCCTCGGCGCGGGCGGTGACGTCGTCCGCCAGCGAGGCGGAGAGGGGCACGGCTCGTCCGTCCAGCTCTGCGAAGGCGCAGGCGTCGAGCACCTCCTCGAGCGCCCCCTTGCAGATCATGAGCGTCTCTCCCGTCCCGTCGCCCACCACGACGCTGAGGCGCCTGCGCTCGAAGTCGAAGGGAAGCTCGTCGACGAGGTCGTACCGCTCGCAGAGCTCCTCCACGGAGGGGTCGAGCTCGAGCGCCCGGCGCAGGATGGCCGAGTCGATGAGGTTCTTGACGCCCGTCCCGAAGAAGCTGTTCACGAAGGCGGCGCGCAGCACGCCCGGGTCCTCCGCGCCCCGCACGTCGAGGTGCCGCTCGAGGGCCACGCGATCCTCGGTGAGCGTCCCCGTCTTGTCGCAGCAGAGCACGTCGATGGCCCCGAGGTCGGAGACGGCGTCGAGCCTCTTCACGATGACCCTGTCGCGCGAGAGGTCGACCGCGCCCTTGCCGAGGCAGCACGTCACGAGCACGGGGAGCATCTCCGGCGTGAGCCCCACGGCCACGGAGAGCGAGAAGAGCACGGCGTCGACCCAGTTGCCCTTGGTGAGGCCGGACACGAGAACCACCGCCGGCACCATGACGAGCATGAGGACCACGAGCAGGCGGCTCGTGCGGGCGACACCCTCTCCCGAAGCGGTCGTGCGCCCGCGCCCCTCTGCGGCGGTGAGGCCCGAGGCGGTCTCGCCGATGAGGGTTGCGGCCCCCGTTGCCACCACCACGCCCGTGGCGGCGCCCGAGATCACGCTGCTTCCCAGGAAGGCGAGGTCATCGAGGTCGGTGACGGAGGCGTTGGGAGCAGCTCCCGCGGAGAGCCCCCGACGCTTCTCCACGCTCTCGGACTCCCCCGTGAGCGCAGACTGGCTCACAAAGAGGTCGCGCGAGAAGATCAGGCGCAGGTCCGCCGGAACGAGGTCGCCCGAGGAGAGGTGCACGACGTCTCCCACGACGAGCTCGTCGACCGGCAGCTCCACGCGGCCGGACCCTGCGCGCTCCACGCAGCAGGTGGTCTCGACCATCTCGGCGAGGGCGGAGGCGGCGTCGCTGCTCCGCTTGTCCTGAACGAAGCGCAGCGCGCCCGAGACCAGCACCATGATGGCGATGATGGCGGGTGTGGTGAGGTCGCGCGCGCCCGGCCGCGCGAAGACCCAGTCCGTGAGCACGGAGACGATGGCTATGAGCACGAGGATGCCCGTGAAGGGGTCGATGAACGCGGAGAGCACGCGCCGTGGGAGCGACGGGCGCTCGGTGCCTCCGAGGCTGTTCTCTCCCCAGAAGGCGCGCATCTGCGCGACCTCTTCCTCCGTAAGGCCGGAGGCGCGCGTCCCGATCTCCGCGAGGAGCTCGTCGGGCGAGATGCTCGCCACGTGGCGGAGCCAGTCTGCGCCGGGACGGGGCGCGCTCGGGGCGACGTTCGTGCGGCGTGCGAGGGCACGCGAGAGGAGGGTGGCCAGCAGCATGGCGCCACCTCGCAATCCCGGGATACGAAAAGGGCCGCTCGTGGCGGCCCGTGGGAGTGCTTCTTGAGCGTGCGCTATGCGCGGCGGCGCCAGCCGTCCCGACCGGCAGGCGTCTCTCCCATGGACCTTGGTGCAACGTGTCTGCGACTGTGACTGTCACTCATGGGGAAACCACCTCCCTCGGGTCCGGGCGCGTGCCCGTCTCTCTGCTCTGGTCAGTATGCCCAATTCTTCCGGGTTCTACAACCGGCCTTCATGTCATGCCTACATCGTGTGCGTGGAGAAGATCGGCTCGTCCTCCCACCAGACCACGTCGTCGCCCGGCGCCTCGAGCGTGGCGGGCACGTCGATGAGCCGCTGGTTGGAGGAGCCGCGGAAGCGCAGCGTGATGTCGTGGAGGTCCTGCACGAAGGGCCCGTCCACGAGGACGTCCAGCGTGTCGAGCAGCCGGTCCGTGACGTCGCCGAGGTTCCACGCGCCGCCGGGCGCCAGCTGGTCCCAGGTGTGGCCCGAGAAGAGCCAGATGGACTTGCTGCCCCCGAAGCGCTCGCGCACCGCCTCGAGAAAGCCCACGAGCCCGGCCTGGTTCTCCGGCTCCATGGGCTCGCCGCCCAGGATGGTGAGGCCGCCCACGTAGGGCACGTCCATCGAGTCCATGATCTTCTCGGCCACCTCTGCCGTGAAGGGCTCGCCGGCCTCGAAGTCCCATGCCTCCTCGTTGAAGCAGTTGGGGCAGTGCAGGCGGCACCCGGAGACGAAGAGCGTGGTGCGCACGCCCGGCCCGTTTGCGATGTCGCAGTACTTGATGTTCGCGTAGTTCATGGGTGCCCTCCGGCTCCTAGTACGCCATCTTCTGATTGACGATGCCCTCGAGAAAGACAGTATCGTTCTCCGGATCGTATCGATAGACGAGGTCAAACGGGTTCATGGCGCATTTGCGGATGTTTGGCCCGAACTGCCTGGCAATGGATGGGGGCACGCTCGCCGACCCGCTCTCGGGAAACCTTTCGAGCATTCGCAGGATGCGATGGAGGCGCTCGCTGACGCGAGGGGAGCTGATTGTTGCCGCATCACCGAGGAACTGCTCGGAGAAGAGGAGCTTAGCCACGGGCGGCCAACCTTTCCTGCAGCGCGGCATCAAAGGCTTCGATTCCCTCGACGTAGCGGCCATGTGCGAAGTCGTCCTCACCGTTGAGGATGCATGCTCGCATGCGCTCCTCATACGCCGCCTGCTCCGCCGCATCCCTCAGGTTCTTCTCGTAGAGCTCCTCGCTCATGAGCACGAAGGCCGCGTTGCCGTTCTCCGTGATGTGCACCACGTTATCGCGCGCCGCGTCCTTGACCTCACGCTGTCGCGTCTTAAGCGCCGCCGACGAAAAAATAGGGGTAGCCATCACAATCCCCCCAAGCAGAGTCCCAATCACGTACCTGATACAGTACATAATACCGCATCAATATCAACAGCCGAGAAGAACCTCGGGGACGCGCCGGGCCAAGGCCCGCGTGCCGCACCCCGATAACAGTGCGCGCGGGACCGGAGGTAAGGTCCCGCGCGCAGTTTCGCAGCGCGAAGCGCGAGAATGTCTGAGCACGGGGCCTTACCTCCGGTCCCGCGGGAGAATGCTACAGATGCAGCACGCGGTCCTTGATCTCCTCGGTGCGGCCCTGGTTCCAGAACTGGGTGCCGATGTAGCCGCAGGTCCTTCTCGCCACGTTCATCTTGGACTGGTCGCGGTTGTGGCAGTGCGGGCACTCCCACACGAGCTTGCCGTCGTCCTCGACGATTTGGATCTCGCCGTCGTAGCCGCACACCTGGCAGTAGTCGCTCTTGGTGTTGAGCTCGGCGTACATGATGTGGTCGTAGATGTACTGCATGACGGAGATGACGGCCTCGAGGTTGTCCTGCATGTCCGGCACCTCAACGTAGGAGATGGCCCCGCCGGGGGAGAGGCGCTGGAACTCGGACTCGAAGCGCAGCTTCGTGAAGGCGTCGATCGGCTCGGTCACGTGGACGTGGTAGCTGTTGGTGATGTAGCCCTTGTCCGTGATGCCCGGGACGATGCCGAAGCGGCGCTGCAGGCACTTGGCGAACTTGTAGGTGGTGGACTCGATCGGCGTGCCGTAGAGCGAGTAGTCGATGTTCTCGGCGGCCTTCCACTCGGCGCACTTGTCGTTCATGTGCTGCATGACGGCCAGCGCGAACGGCGTGGCCTCCTTGTCGGTGTGGCTGTGGCCGGTCATGGCTTTGACGCACTCGTAGAGGCCCGCGTAGCCGAGGCTGATGGTGGAGTAGCCGCCGTAGAGGAGCTTGTCGATCGTCTCGCCCTTCTTGAGGCGCGCGAGGGCGCCGTACTGCCACAGGATCGGCGCGGCGTCGGAGGTGGTGCCGAGCAGGCGCTCGTGGCGGCAGCGCAGGCCGCGGTGGCAGAGCTCCAGGCGCTCGTCGAAGATCTCCCAGAACTTGTCCATGTCGCGGTTGGCGGAGAGGGCCACGTCCACGAGGTTGATGGTCACGACGCCCTGGTTGAAGCGACCGTAGTACTTGGGCTTGCCCGGCTCCCAGTTGCCGGCGTTGGCCACGTTGTCGTAGCCGTTGCCCGAGCGGTCCGGCGTGAGGAAGGAACGGCAGCCCATGCAGGTGTAGCAGTCGCCGTTGCCCTCGGTCTCGCCCTTGGAGAGCTTGTACTCGCGCATCTTCTTCTCGGAGATGTAGTCCGGGACCATGCGCTTGGCGGTGCACTTGGCGGCGAGCTTGGTGAGGTAGAAGTACGGCGTGCCCTCGCGGACGTTGTCCTCCTCGAGCACGTAGATGAGCTTGGGGAAGGCGGGGGTGATCCAGACGCCGTCCTCGTTCTTGACGCCCTGGTAGCGCTGCTTGAGCATCTCCTCGATGCACATGGCCAGGTCGGCCTTCTCCTGCTCGTTCTTGGCCTCGTTGAGGTACATGAAGACCGTGATGAACGGGGCCTGGCCGTTGGTGGTCATGAGGGTGACCACCTGGTACTGGATGGTCTGGACGCCGCGGGCGACCTCCTCGCGCAGGCGGCCCTCGACGATCTGGGCCATCTTGTCCTCGCCGGGGTGGGCGTCGATGGCGGCCATCTCGGCCTCCACCTGGCGGCGGATCTTCTGGCGGGAGACGTCGACGAAGGGCGCGAGGTGCGTGAGCGAGATGGACTGGCCGCCGTACTGGCAGGAGGCGACCTGCGCGATGATCTGCGTCGCGATGTTGCAGGCGGTGGAGAAGCTGTGCGGGCGCTCGATGAGCGTGCCGGAGATCACCGTGCCGTTCTGCAGCATGTCCTCGAGGTTGATGAGGTCGCAGTTGTGCATGTGCTGCGCGAAGTAGTCCGAGTCGTGGAAGTGGATGATGCCCTCGTTGTGGGCCTCCACAATGTCGGCGGGAAGCAGCTCGCGCATCGTGAGGTCCTTGGAGACCTCGCCGGCCATGTAGTCGCGCTGGACGGAGACCACCGTGGGGTTCTTGTTGGAGTTCTCCTGCTTGACCTCCTCGTTGTTGCACTCGATGAGCGCGAGGATCTTGTCGTCGGTGGTGTTCTTGTGGCGCTTCTGGTTCTGCACGTAGCGGTAGATGATGTACTTGCGGGCCACCTCGAAGTGGTCGAGCGCCATCAGCTGGTCCTCGACGAGGTCCTGGACCTCCTCGACGGTGACGGTGTGGCCGGCCTCCATGCACTCGTCCGTGACGTTGAGGGAGGCGAACTTCACCTCGCGCTCGGTCAGGCGCTCGCTGGCGGGCACCTCCTCGTTGGCGGCGCGGATGGCGTTCTCGATCTTGGAGATGTCGAAGGTGACCTCCGAGCCGTTGCGCTTGATGATCTTCATGGCGGCCTCGCTTCCCGGCGAAAGGGCGCGCCCGCGAGGACGCGCCCGGACAGACGTATCTGGTGGTAGGAGCTACTATGCCACAATTTCTAGTGGGTGCAGCCAGAAAAATATACTACATATTGTAAATAACCTGCTGAATGCTGTTGATAAGTCATGTCGCGGCAGGTAGCGAATGCGCCTCGGCAAAAAGCTTTTTCCTAATGGGGCGTTCACCGAAACTTGACCCCCGCGCGCCCGCCGCTTGCCGCCCTGTGAACGGTCGGAAACGTTCGCGGGCGGCACCCGCGCGGGTCCGCGGCGAAGCGGTAGAGTGGACGGGGTAACGCACCGGGGGAAGGGACGGACATGCAGTTCTCAAAGAGGCTCGACCTGTTTGGCGACGAGGTGTTCGCCGCGCTCAACGTGCGGCGGCGCGAGCTGGAGGCCGCCGGGCGGCAGGTCTTCGACCTCTCGGTGGGCACGCCGGACTTCGAGCCCCCGGCCCACGTGGTCGAGGCGCTGCGCGCATCTGCGGCCGACCCCGCCAACTGGAAGTACTCGCTGCACGACAAGGACGAGCTGCTCGACGTCGTCTGCGGCTACTACGAGAGCCGCTTCGGCGTGGCCGGCGTCACGCGCGACATGGTGATGAGCTGCCGCGGCACCCAGGAGGGCCTGGGGCACGTGGTCGCGGCGCTCGTCGACCCCGGCGACGTGGGCCTGGTGCCCGACCCGTGCTACCCCGTCTTCCAGAACGCGACGCTGCTCGCCGGCGCGCGCCCCTTCTACTACCCGCTCACCGCCGAGCACGACTTCCTGCCGCACCTGGCCGACGTGCCGGCGGACGTGGCGGACGCCGCCAAGTACCTCATCCTCTCGCTTCCCGCCAACCCGGTGGGCTCGGTGGGGACGCCGGCGGTCTACGAGGAGGCCATCGCCTTCGCGCGCGCCCACGACCTCGTGATCATTCACGACAACGCCTACTCCGACATCGTCTTCGACGGCGAGCCGGGCGGGTCGTTCCTGGCGTATCCCGGCGCCGCTGAGGTGGGCGTTGAGT
The DNA here is from genome assembly GCA_944320975.1 of uncultured Atopobiaceae bacterium. Taxonomy (GTDB): domain Bacteria; phylum Actinomycetota; class Coriobacteriia; order Coriobacteriales; family Atopobiaceae; genus Thermophilibacter. Next base: position 122,095 of record CALUJM010000002.1, read on the forward strand.
TTCTCTCGCTCTCCAAGTCCTTCAACGTCACCGGCGCGCGCCTCTCCTTCCTGGTGGGCCGCGCGGACGTGGTGGCCGCCGCGCGCAAGCTCCGCGGCCAGGTGGACTTTGGCATGTTCTACCCCGAGCAGGACGCCGCGATCGCCGCGCTCACGGGCCCGCGCGACTCCGTCGAGCGCCAGCGCCTGCTCTACCAGGAGCGCCGCGACGCCCTGTGCGACGGCCTCGAGGGCATCGGCTGGGAGCGCCCCAACGCGCACGGCTCGATGTTCGTGTGGGCGCGCCTGCCGCACGGCCGCACGGACTCCGTGTCCTTCTCGCTCGAGCTCATGGAGCGCGCGGGCGTGATCGTGACGCCCGGCGCGAGCTTCGGGCCCTCGGGCGAGGGCTACGTCCGTATGGCCCTGGTCATGCCGCCGGAGCGCCTGCGCGAGGCCGTGGCCGCCATCGCCGCCTCCGGGCTCTAGGGGGCGCTCATGGACGAGAAGAACCTCGGGGCAGCGCCGGTCGTGCCCGGCAGCTGGTCCACCCCGGCCAAGGTGCGCGCCGTCCTTCTCGACGTGGACGGCACCACGCTCAGCCTGGGCCAGAACTGCGAGCCCGCCTCCACGCGCGAGGCCATCCGGCGCCTGGCCGCAAATGGCGTCATGCCGCTTCTGGCCACGGGGCGCACGAGCTACCTGCTGGACAAGATCGACCTCACGGACTTCGGCGGCTTCGTCACCTTCAACGGCCAGCTCGTCGAGGTCGGCGGGCGCACCGTCCACTCCAACCCGCTCGACCGGGCGGACGTGCGCGCCGTGGTGGAGCAGGTGCGCTCCGGGCTCTACAGCTGCCTGTTCATGGAGCGCGAGCGCATGTACGTGAACACGATGGACGAGCGCGTGCAGGCCATGATCGACCTCACGCACAACCACTACGAGCCCGGCGACGTGGCGTGGGCGCTCGAGAACGAGGTCTACCAGCTCAACGCCTTCGTGGGCCCCGGCGAGGAGCGCCTGATCCTCGACGGGACGAGTCACTGCAAGTGCACGCGCTGGAGCGACATCTTCTGCGACGTGATGCCCGTGGAGGGCGGCAAGGACGCCGGCGTGCGCATCCTCATGGACGCGCTGGGCCTGGCGCCCGAGGAGTGCGTGGCGTTTGGCGACGGCGGCAACGACGTCGACATGTTCGGGGCCGTGGGCACCTCGGTTGCCATGGGCAACGGCGGCGCCGAGGCCAAGGCGGCGGCGACCTACGTGACCGACCACATCGACGCGGACGGCTTCTGGAACGCCTGCGTCCGCCTCGGCCTTCTGTAATTTGGGGACAGTCCCCAAATTACAGAAAAGTTTTATGTAAATTGGGGACTGTCCCCAAATTACCGAAGGCCTAAGCAGCGGAGAGGGGAGTCAGATGAACGGGATGGAGTTTCAGGACCTGGTGGCGGCGTCGCGCACTTATCGCCGCTACAGCGACCAGCGCGTGGGGCAGACCGTGCTCACGGGGCTCGTCGACGCGGCGCGCCTGGCGCCGTGCGGCAACAACATGCAGCTGCTGCGCTTCCGCGTGGTGGGCGAGAAGGACGCGTGCGAGGCGGTCTTCCCGCACCTGCGCTGGGCCGCGCTCTACAAGGACTGGGACGGTCCGGCCGAGGGCGAGCGCCCGCACGGCTACGTGGTGATCTGCCTGCCCGCCGAGCTCGCCGACAACCCCATCCGCCTCATCGACGTGGGCATCGCCGCGCAGACCATGGCGCTCGCGGCCTGCGCCCGGGGGCTCGGCTGCTGCATGCTGCGCAGCTTCGACGCCGGGCTCGCCGACGAGCTCGCGCTGCCCGAGGGCTTGGCGCCGGCGCTCGTGCTCGCCGTGGGCGGGCGCGGGGAGCGCGTGGTCCTCGAGGGCCCGGACACCGAGCACGGCCTGACCTACTGGCGCGAGGCGGACGGCACCCACTGCGTGCCCAAGCTACGGCTCGAGGACCTTCTCGTCTAACGGATGCGCGGCGCGGCGCCGCCCGGCAGCGCCGAGTAAGAGAAATATGCGAAAAAGCGGCCCGATCAGGGGCCCTTCTCGCATATTTCTCTTACTCGACGAACTCTTGCAGAAAACTCTTACTCGGCGAGGCCGGGCATCGGGGCCGGGCATCGGGGCCGGACGGCGCGTCCCGCCCGGAAGAGATGTCCCGGACGGGACGCAAATCTTAAGCACAGGTCCCGGCACGCAACGCCCCCGCCGCCTACGCGAACGCGCGGTGCAGCCGCTCGCGCCCCGCGGCGTCGGTGAAGGCGATGATCTTGTCGCCCGCCGCGAAGCGCGTGTCGCCCTTGGGCACGATGATGTCTCCGTCGCGGTCGATGGCCACGAGGATCGTGGTGCCGGGCAGCGGCACGTCGCGCAGGGCCTCGCCGATCACGTGCGAGCCGGGTCGCACCTCAACGCGCACGACGGCGTGACCGTCCTTGCCCAAGCGCAAGATCGTGAACACGTCGCGCAGGTCGAGGCCCTCCTGGACGGAGCGGGCGAGAAGCTCGGCCTGGTTGATGCCCACGTCCACGCCCATGCCCTCGTTGAACATCCAGGCGTTGACGGGGTTGTTGACGCGCGCCACCACGCGGGGCACGCTGTACTCCATCTTGGCGAGCGTGGAGACCACGAGGTTGACCTCGTCCTCGCCCGTCGCCGCCACCACGACGTCCGCGTGGAGGATGCCCGCGCGCTCGAGAACGAGCGGGTCCGCCCCGTTGCCGAGGATGACGTCGCGCTCGCCGAACTGCGCGCGCAGGCCGGCCACGAGGTCCTTGCGCGCCTCGATGACGCGGATGCGGTAGCCGTCCTCGGTGAGCAGCGACGCGAGATAGGTCCCGGTCTTCCCGCCGCCGACGATGATGATGTCCATGGTGCCTCCTACGCGCTCGTGCCGACCATGCTGCGGAACTTCGCCGACGCGCTCGACGCCACGGCGGCATAGATGACGTCCCCATGCTCCAGGACGGTCCCGAGCGTGGGGATGAAGGTCTCGTTGTTGCGCGAGACGGCGACGACCTCCACCTCGCCGATCGCGGTCACCTCTCGGACCGGGCGGCCCTCCAGCAGCGCCGGCACGTCGGTGCGCACGAGCTGCACGTCCCCGGACCCGATCTCGTAGACGGCGTCCATCTCCTGATAGGTGAGCAGCTCGCAGGCGTGGCGGATGCCCCAGTCGGTGGTCGAGATGGTCTGGATGCCCAGGCGCCGGTAGGCCTCGGCCTTTGAGATGTCGTAGAGGCGGGCGATGACGCGGGGCACGCGATAGGTGCCGCGGGCGACGCGCGCGATGACGATGTTGGCCTCGTCCGAGGAGGTGCACGCGATGACGGCGCTCGCTCGGTCGACGCCCGCCTCGGCGAGCACGGCGCGGTCAAACCCGACGCCCAGCACGCGCGTACCGGAGAAGTCCTCGCCCAGCTCCTCGAGCTCCTCGGCGTCGCGGTCCACGACGGTGACGTCGTGGCCCTGGCGGTCCAGGCGCCGCGCGAGCCCGCGTCCCATGTGGCCGGCGCCCACTACGATGACGTTCATGGTAACCTACCTTCCCTCGGCGCTCGCGCGCTGCGCGCGGCGTCGCTTGATCTGACGGAACAGGGCCTTGCGCGCCTCCTCCACGGCGAGCACGAGCGGGGGCAGGCAGCAGAGGAACGCGTAGTCGGCGACCCCGAGCGGGCTTGTGTGGAAGACGGACTGGAGGGGCGGGAAGAGCGTTATGAACACGATAAGGCAGATCTCAAAGACGATGCCCACGTTGATGTGGCGGTTGGAGAAGATCCCGCGCGAGAAGACCGAGGCGGTCTCGGTGCGGCAGTTGAGGACCTGGCCGATCTGGGCGAAGACGATCGCCGCGAGGCACATGGTCGTGGCGCGCACGTAGACCGGGTCGAGGTCGTCGCCGATGCCGAACATCTCGATCCCCGGTGCCCAGCCGGCCTCCAGCTGCGCGAAGACGTAGGCCGCCATGGAGACGACGGCGCCCATGAGGCCGTACCAGAGGAAGGCCTTGCGCATGATGCGGGCGTTGAGCAGCGGCTCTTTGGGGTCGCGCGGCGGGCGGTCCATGACGTCGTCCTCGGGCGGCTCGCAGCCCAGGCCCAGGGCCGGCAGCATGTCCGTGCCCAGGTCGATGGTGAGGATCTGCATCGTGGTGAGCGGCAGCGGCACGGCGCCGCCCGAGAGCAGGTAGACGGCGCTCGGCACGGCCTCGGGCATGTTGGAGTTCAGGATGTAGATCATGAACTTGCGGATGTTGGCGTAGACCGCGCGGCCCTCCTCGATGGCGTGCACGATGGAGGCGAAGTTGTCATCGGTGAGCACCATGTCGGCGGCCTCCTTGGCCACGTCGGTGCCCGTGATGCCCATGGCCACGCCGATGTCCGCCTTCTTGAGGGCGGGGGAGTCGTTCACACCGTCGCCGGTGACGGCCACGATCTCGCCCATCTGCTGGAGGTTCTCGACCACGCGCAGCTTCTGCTCGGGCGCCATGCGCGCGAAGACCACCTCGCCGCGCAGGGCCTCCTTGAGCTCGTCGTCGCTTATGCGCTCGAGCTCCACGCCCGAGAGGACCCGCGGGCGCTCGCCGCGCACGATGCCGATCTTGCGCGCGATGGAGACGGCGGTGAGCCCGTAGTCGCCGGTGATCATGATGACGCGGATGCCCGCGCGCCGGCACTGCTCCACCGCCGCCGCCACCTCGGGGCGCGGCGGGTCCTGCATGACCTCGAGGCCGACGAACGTGAGGTCGCGCTCGATGTTGTCCGGATCGTAGGCGCTCATCGAGCGGGGCAGGCCGGGGTCGTCGGCGGAAAGGGGCCGGTAGGCCACCGCGAGCACGCGCAGCCCGTCGGCGGCATAGGCGTCGTTGGCCGCCATGATCTTGTCGGCGAGCTCGCCGGTCATGGGCACGGGCTCGCCGTCCACCCGCACGCGCGTGGAGAGGCCCACGATCTCGCCCGGCGCGCCCTTGACGAAGGCCACGCGCCGCGCGCCGTCGATTGGCTCGGGGAGCTGGTGGATCGTCGTCATGCGCTTGCGGCGGCTCTCGAAGGGCAGCTCGCGCACGCGCGGCCAGCGGGCTTCCTGCTCGGCGGGGTCCACGCCGGCCTTCTGCGCGGCGACGAGCAGGCAGGCCTCCGTGGGGTCGCCGAGCACGGTGTGGCGGCCGCCCTCCTCATCGGGCGGCAGCAGGCGCGCGTTGGAGCACAGCGCCCCGCCCGTCACGAGCAGCCGCAGGTCGTCGTCGGCATGGGCGTCCACGTCCTTCTCGCCCAGGCGGACGGAGCCCTCGGGCGCGTAGCCCACGCCGGTGACCTCGTACTCGTGGCTCGCGGTCCAGAGATGGTTCACCGTCATCTCGTTCTGCGTGAGCGTGCCCGTCTTGTCCGTGCAGATGACCGAGCACGAGCCCAGGGTCTCCACGGAGTTGAGCTTCTTCACGAGGGCGTTTCTCCTGCTCATGCGCTGCACCGCCATGGCGAGCGAGAGCGTCACCGTGGGCAGCAGCCCCTCGGGGATGAAGGCCACGATCATGCCCAGGGAGAAGATGAACGCAACGGCAAAGTCGCTCTTCACGAACAGGGCGTCGAGCAGGAAAAAGCCCACGCCCATGCAGGTCGCGAAGATGGTGATCTGCTTGGTGGTGCGGTTGAGCTGCAGCTGCAGGGGGCTCTCGGCCTCCTGCATGTTCTGCGTGAGGTGGGCGATCTTGCCAAACTCCGTGTCCATGCCGATGCGCGTGACCACGGCGCGCCCGGTGCCCTCGGAGACCGACGTGCCCGCGAAGATGAGGTTGGGCGTCTCGGCCTGGGTGAGGTCCTCCTCCAGGACGGCGTCGGAGGTCTTGCGCACGGGGTTGGACTCCCCGGTGAGCGTGGACTGGTTGACCTGCAGGTCGGAGGCGCGGACCACGCGCGCGTCGGCGGAGATCTTGTCGCCCTCGGCGAGCACCATCACGTCGCCGGGAACGAGGTCCTCCGCGAGGATCCTCTGCTCCCGGCCGTCGCGGACGACGGTCGCGTAGGAGGGCAGCATCTTCTTGAGGGCGTCGGTGGCCTTTCCGGCGCGGTACTCCTGCCAGAAGCTGAAGCAGCCGTTGATGACGTTCACGAGCCACACGGCAACGCCCAGCTCGGGCAGCCCCGCCACAAAGGCGATGGCGCCCGCGGCCCAGAGCAGGATGGCCATCAGGTGCGTGAAGTTCGAGAGAAACGCCAGGACCGGCGAGGCCTTTCGCTCGGCCTGGATGAGGTTCTTTCCCTGCCGCTCCTGGCGTGCCCGCGCCTCCTCCTGCGTGAGACCCGCCTGTGAGGTTTCGAGCGCCGAGAAGACCCTGTCGGCGGTGAGCCGCTGCACGGCGACCGGCGTCGCCCGGGACGTGTCGTCCATCGCGCCTCCCTTTCCACGACGTGCGTACAGCGCGAGGGTAGGACGCGCGGGCGTCGGCGGGCGCGAGGTGTCGGCGGTTGGCCAAAATGCCATAGTGCGAGCATAAAGATGCAGTTAAGAGGGGGTGTTTGGGCGTTAAGGACGCATTAACGGCGCTGGTTGGCGCGGCGCGGCGTCGCCCGGCGCGTGCCCGGCGCCGCCGAGTAAGAGAAATGTGCGAAAAAGCGACCCGATTGGGGGCCCTTCTCGCATATTTCTCTTACTCGATGAACTCTTGCAGAAAACTCTTACTCGGCGTGACTCGTCCGGTGCCGCCCGGAGGGTATGTGCACCACCCTTTGAGGGTATGTACGCCTCGCCGTTCTTATCGGTTTGTAAACCCGCTGGTAGATGGGCCGCCGAGAAGAACGGGCGGGTCGGGACGGTGTACATACCCTCAGGGGGCGGTGTGCACACCCTCAAAAGGGCCCAACCCGGCGCCCGCACTGCGCCGGCCCGGCGCTACTCCGCGCGGACCATGCGGTAGCCCACGCCCACGTGCGTCTGGACGAGGTCCGCCCCGATCTTCTTGCGCAGGGACGCCATGATCACGCGCAGCGACGCGAGGTCGCCCACCTGCCCGGGCCCCCAGGCGTGCTCGAGCAGGTACTGGTGGGTGAGGACCTTGTCGGCGTTTCTGGCGAGAAGGACGAGCAGCCGGTACTCCATCGGCGTGAGGTGCAGCTCCGCGCCGCCCGCGCGCACGACGCCCGCCGCGTAGTCGATCGAGAGCGCCCCGTTCTCGAAGGTCGTGGTCTCGGCCGGTGTCCCGTGGGACGCGCGCCGCAGGGCCACGCGCACGCGCGCGAGAAGCTCCCCGACCGAGAAGGGCTTGACGAGGTAGTCGTCCGCCCCGGCGTCGAGCGCGCCGATCTTGTCGGCGTCGTCGGCGCGCGCGGAGACGACGATGATGGGCAGGTCGTCCGACCAGGTGCGCACGCGGCGCACGACCTCGATGCCGTCGGCGTCGGGCAGGCCGAGGTCGAGCAGGATCACCTGCGGCGCGAGCTCGGCCGCGGCGGCGATGGCCTCCGCAGCCGTCGCGCAGACGCAGCGGCGCAGGCCGCGGGAGTCGAGCGCGGCGCAGACGAGGCTCGCGATCGCGGGGTCATCCTCCACCACGAGGATGAGCGGGGCGTCGGGCAGCGCGTCAGACATCGGGCACCTCCTCGGCGGGCAGGGTGAGGGAGAAGACCGCGCCGTGCGGCCTGTTGTCGTGCACCGTGATGGTACCCCCGTGGGCCCGCGCCACGGCACGGCAGACCGCAAGTCCCAGGCCGACGCTGCGCGTTCCGTCCGCGAGCGCGCCGCCGGAGGTGTGGAACGCCTCGAAGACGCGGCCCTTCTCGGCATCCGGGATGCCCGGCCCGTCATCGGCCACGGTGATGCTCACCTGGGCGCCCTCGCGCTCGGCGCGGACCGTGACGCGGCTGCCCGCGGGCGTGTGCGCGACGGCGTTGTTGACGAGGTTGACGAGCGCCTGGACCGCGAGGGTGGGGTCGGCGCGCACGAGCAGGGGCTCCGGCGGCGCCTCGAAGCTCACGACGTGGCCGGCGTCGCCTGCGGCGTGGCGCAGCGCCTCCTCGACGAGGTCGTCCACGAGCTCCGCGTCCGCCTGCGGGCGCACGCCGCCCTCCTCGAGGCGCGTGACGGTGAGGAGGTTCTCAACGGTGGCGCGCAGCCAGGAGGCATCGTCGCGGATGGTGGCCAGCAGCTGACGGCGCGTGCCCGCGTCGAGGGCGGCTCCGGCGTCGAGAAGGACGTCGGCGTTGCCCGAGATCGAGGTGAGGGGCGTGCGCAGGTCGTGGGAGATCGAGCGCAGCAGGTCCGCGCGGGTCCTCTCCTCGCGGGCGCGGACGGCGGCCTCCTCGCGGGCCCTGAGCGCCGCCACGCGGTCGAGGGCGAGCGCAGCGAGGCCGCAGACCGAGCGCCACAGCTTGAGCTGCTCGGGGGAGAGGTCGGCTGCCGGCAGGATGCCCGCCACGCCCCGCGGCGCGGCGGTCGGACCCACGGGCAGGTAGAGGCCCGCGGCGGAGCCGAAGGCCTCCGTCGAGGCGCCGGCCGGGCTCCCGTTGGCGAGCGCGCGCAGGGCGACGGTGCGCTCGTCTGCCACGGTCGCCCCGGTCGGGAAGGGGAAGGCGGCGAGGTCGCCGAGGGAGCGCGCGTCGCCGCGGGCGGGATACCAGACAAACGAGTGGCCGAGCAGCTCCGCCGCGCTTCTCGCCATCGCGGCCACCACGTCGTCGGGGGCGGTGCAGTCCTGGAGCCGGCCGCTCAGGTCCAGGAGGGCCTGCGCCTGGAGGCGGGCGGCCTCGGCGGCGCGGGCCTGGAGGCGCAGTCGCGCGGCGACGTGGCCGGCGAGCAGCGCCACGACGAACATGACCGCGAAGGTCCCCGGCATCGCGGGGTCGAGTGCCGCGAGCGAGAGCGTGGGCGCGGCGAAGAAGAAGTTGAAGGCGAGGACGGAGAGCGCGGCGGCGATCAGGCACCACGGCCCTCCCGGCGTGGCGAGCGCCACGCCGATGACGGCCAGCACGTAGGTGACCACGACGGCTGCCTCCTGCAGGCCCGCCGCGCGCAGCAGCGCCCCCGCGGCCGTGGCGGCCGCGAGCAGCCCCACGGTCACGAGCAGTGATGAAAAGGGACTGTCCCTTTTCATCACTGGACGAGCTCGGTCACGGCGTCGAAGGCCACGGAGCTCGCCTCGACGGCGTCGCGGCCGCCGAAGACGCAGACGCCGCGGGGGGCGCCCTCGTCGGCGAGCGCCGCGGCGAGCGCGCGGACGCCCTCGGCGGTCGTGGCGAGCTCCTCGGCGCGCACGGCGTCGCGCCAGCCCTCCGGCTTGCCCCCGAAGCGGGCCACGTCCTGGCGGCGGGCCAGCTGGCGGGGCTTCACGGGCGCGTCGTGTGCGGCGACGGTGGCCACGATGTAGCCCTCGAGCTCCTCGGGCGAGCCGTCCCACGCGGCGAGCCAGGCGGCGGCGCCGTCGTAGCGCGCAAGCGTGGCGTCCACGGACGGGTCGCGGAAGCTCCAGAACCCGCTCAGGCCCTCGCTCGTACGCCGGAAGCCGCAGCCGTAGGCGCCGCCCTTCACGCGCACCTCGTTCCAGAGGTAGTCGAAGGAGAGCGCGCGCGTGGCGACCTGCCAGCAGCCGACGGTCCCGGCGTCCGCTGCGCTGCGGCCGTTGCCGCGGACCACGTAGCTCACGTCGGAGGGGATGAGGAAGGCCTCGTTGCGGGGCGTCGGCGTCGGGACGGCCAGGCGCCGCTCGGCGCAGCCCGTGCGCTCCAGGCCGAGCGTGCCGCCAGCCTCCCAGAAGCGAGCGCGGCTCTCGGCGGACCCGGTGAAGCTCACGACGACGTCGTCGGCCGTGAACACGCGCGCGGCGAGCTCGGCGAGGCGCCCCGGCAGCGCGGAGGCGCGCTCGTCCCAGCCGTCGAGGAGGTCGCGCAGGAAGAGGTAGTACTCGAGCCCGGACATCGCGCTCGACGCCATGGCGGCGGACGAGAAGTACGTGTTGGCGCGGGCCGTCGCCGCGGTGTGGCCCGAGCTCACGAAGTACTGCTCGAGGGCCACCCGGCGCTGCGTGAGGATGTCGCGCACGCGGGCGAGGTCGTCGAAGCGCGTGGTGCCCCAGACCTCGGAGGGCAACGTGGCGAGCGCATCGACCTTCTCGGCCAGCGCCGAGGCGCCCACCACGAGCGTGGGGGCGGCGTAGGAGAGGTCGGCGTCGCGGGCGTAGGTCTCGGTGAAGAAGTCGAGCCCGCCGAGGTTGGTCTCGATGGCGGTGTCGAGGTCGGAGGCCGTGTGGCGCGCGGTGTCGAGCTTGCCGAGCAGGTCGGTGAGCACGCCGACCCACGGCAGGTCGTCAAAGTCCAGGTGACGCAGGTCGAAGTAGTGGTAGACGTAGTCGATGCCGTGGGTGTCCAGCTCATGGGCGATGCAGGGCAGCGGCGCGTCCACGTCCTGCGTCGCGGGCTCGGGCGCGGGGGGCTCGATGTCGGCCACGGAGAGGCGCGGCAGGAGAGCGATCGCCTCGGGCGCGTCCGGCGCCTCCTGCTCGGCGCGCAGCGCGGCGACCTCGGCGCGCACGGCCTCGAGGTCCTTCTCGCCCATGCCCGCGCGCAGGGCTGCGAGCTCGGCCGCCTCCTCGGCGCCGTCGCCGCCCTCCACGGGCGCGATCTCCACCTCCGCGCAGTGGGCGCTCTCGCAGACGAGCTCGCGCAGCAGCCGCTCGAAGTAGCCGCTCTCGAGGCCGGCCTTGAGCTCGGCGAGCGCGTCCTCGTAGCGCAGGTAGTCGAGGGGGCGCTCGTCGTCGTAGAGCCAGCCCGACATCGCGAGCATCGAGAGCGCGATGCCGTCGGGGTAGCCGCCCCAGTCGCCCTCGCGCAGGTTGAACTCCGCCTGGGCGAGCGCCGCCTCGAGCTTGTCGCGCGGGATGCCGCCCTCGGCGAGCTCGGCGCACACGGACTCCACGAGCGCGCGGAACTTCTCGCCCGCGCCCTCGCGCAGGCCGCGCAGGACGAACATCGCCTGGGGCTGAAGCGTGCCGTCCACGAGCATCGCGGAGAAGTCGTCGGCCAGGCCCGCGTCGAGCACGCGCCGCTTGAGGGGTGCCTCGTTGGAGCCGCACAGGGCGTCGAGCAGGACGTCCGCCGCGAGCACGCGCGTGCGGTCCGCCGCCGTGCCCAGCACGTAGGCAAGGCCGATCGAGGCGTTGCTCGGCGCGGTCGCCATGGGCACGACGCGGCGCTCGGCGCGCACGGGGGCCTGCAGGTCGAGCGGGTTGGGCGCGCCGGCCCCGCGCTCGGCGGCGCCGCGGAAGCGCTCGTCGATGAAGGCGAGCTCGCGGTCGACGTCGAGGTCGCCGTAGAGGATGGTGTAGCTGTTGGGCAGCGCGTAGTGGCGGGCGTGGCTGTCCAGGAAGGCCTCGTAGGTGAGTGCGGGGATGGCGCGCGGGTTGCCGCCGGACTCGTGCCCGTAGCAGGTGTCGGGGAACAGCGACCGGCCGAGCTCCTGGTAGAGGACGTCGTCGGGGTCGGAGAGCGCGCCCTTCATCTCGTTGAAGACCACGCCGTTGTAGCTGAGCTCGCCGGCGTCGTCCGCCTCGAGGTGCCAGCCCTCCTGCTCGAAGATGCGCGGGCGCTCGTAGATGGCGGGGTGCAGCACCGCGTCCAGGTAGACGCCCATGAGGTTCTCGAGGTCGGCCACGTTGGTGGAGGCCACCGGGTACATGGTCTTGTCGGGGAAGGTCATCGCGTTGAGGAAGGTCTGCATGCTCGTCTTGAGCAGGTTGACGAAGGGCTCCTTCACGGGGTAGCGCTCCGATCCGCACAGCACCGAGTGCTCGAGGATGTGGAAGACGCCCGTGTCGTCGATCGGCGGCGTCTTGAAGCTGATGGCGAAGGAGCGGTTGGTGTCCGCGCAGGCCAGCCAGAGCGCCCGGGCGCCGGTGGCGTCGTGGCGCATGAGGTAGGCCTGACCGGAGATCTCCGGCAGCGACTCCACGCGCGTGACGGTGAAGCCGGCGTGGGTCGTTCCCGCGGCGAGCGCGGGGTCGGGCGCGGCAAAGCGGTTCTTCTCGGTCATGGGACCTCCTTGACGGCGTTTTCCTGTGACAGTTTACCCCGACTGCCGCGCGTCCTTCTCGCCTGTCGCGCCGAGCATGCCATATCGTACGGAAATCCCCTCAAAAGGGGGCGATTCCGTCCATAATGGCATGCTCGGTCGCGAGGTGGTAGGCTATCGCGGGCCGATTGCGAGCAGGGGAGGATGCGTGGCCGAGAAGAGCGAGCTGACCGAGAAGGACCTCGACCGGCGCCGCCGCGTGCGCCGCGGCGTCGTGGCGACGCTGGTGGGCGGCACCTTCTGGGGCCTCAACGGTACCGTCTCCAAGTGGCTCATGGACGCCTACGCCATCGACCCCCTCTGGCTCGTGTGCCTGCGCGAGCTCACCGCCTGCTGGCTCTTCCTCGCGGCGGCCGCCGTGACGGCGCGCGGGCGCGAGCAGCTGCGCGGCGTGTGGAGAAGCCCGCGCGACCTGCTCGCCATCCTCGGCGTGAGCCTGGGCGCGATTCTCTTCTCGCAGGTCGCCTACCTCGAGGCGATCGACTGGACCAACTCCGCCACGGCCACGATCATGCAGAGCCTGGGCATGGTGCTCGTGCTGGCCTTCGTGTGCCTGAAGATGCGCCGCCGGCCGCGCCGCCGCGAGGCGCTCGGCGTGGTCCTGGCGCTCGCGGGAACCTACCTCGTGGCCACGGGCGGCAACCCCGGCCAGCTCAACCTCCCGCCGCAAGGCCTGGTCTGGGGCCTGGCCTGCGCCGCGGCGGCCGCGTGCCTCTCGATCCTGCCGGCGGCGCCGATGGCGCGCTGGGGCAACTTCACGGTGAACGGCCTGGCGTTTCTCTTCTCGGGCATCATCCTCGCAGCGGTCTACCGGCCCTGGGAGCACATGCCGGCGCTCGACGGCGTGGCGGTGGCGGTGCTCGCGGCGTGCGTCGTGGTGGGCACCTTCGGCGCGTACGCGCTCTACCTGCAGGGCGTGAAGGACGCCGGCTCCATGCGCGCGAGCCTGCTCGGCACGATCGAGCCGGTCACGGCGACGATCGCCACGGTGGCCTGGCTGGGCACGTCCTTCTCGCCCGCGGAGATCGTGGGCTTCGGCCTGATCATCGGGATGGTCTACCTCACTGCCTAGCCGCGAGCCCCCAGCGCCGCCGCCCGCCGTCCCGGCCCCGCGTCCTTCTCGGCACAAAAAACGCGCCCCGCGGGTCTGCGGGGCGCGTCGGGCTCGTTTCCTGGTTCGCTGCTCCTAGATACGCTCCATGTTGGCGAGCACGCTCGAGTACCAGTGGGCGGCGTTGGGCGGGCAGTACTTCTGCGCGGCGGCGTAGGTGAGCTGGCCGCCGTAGCCGGATGCGAGGCCGGCGACGTGGGCCCAGATGGCCTCCTCCCAGCTGTTCCAGCTCGAGTTGCCCCAGCCCCAGGCGTTGTAGGGCCTGAAGCAGACGCGGCCCGTCGAACTCTCGACGGTGGAGATGGCGGGGGAGAGGCGCGGGTCGCAGCCGTACTCGTACGCCGCCTCGGCGAAGGTCTTGCCCTGCCCGGCGAGCGGGGAGCCGGCGAGGTAGGCGTCGATGCGCGCGCTCCACTCGGAGATGAAGGCCTCCTTCTCGCCGCCCGGGACCACGATGTCGGCGTCGGGCTCCTCGGGCACCTCGACGGGGGTCTCGGAGCCGGTCTCGGTGGTGAAGGTGGGCGGGGTGACCTCCTCGGCCTCGTCGCCGGCGGCCTGCTGCTCTGCGGCGCGCTGGGCCGCCTCCTCGGCTGCGCGCTGGGCGGCCTCGAGAGCGGCCTGGCGCGCAGCGGCCTCGGCCTCGGCCTGCGCCCGGATCTCCTCCTCGAGGGCGTCGCGGGCGGCGTTGGCCTCATCGAGGGCATTCTCGGCGCGCTGCTGCTCGTCCTCGGCCTCGTCCATCTGGGCGTCGAGGCTGGCCTGGGTCAGCGCGAGCTCGTCGGTGAGCGCGACGAGCTCGTCGACGGCCTCGGAGTTGCGGGACTGGATGATGTCGAGGTACTGGATCGTGGAGAGAAGGTCGTAGAAGTCGTCGGCGGAGAGCAGGAGCTCGAGCAGGCCGCCGGAGCCCTGCTGCATCTTGTAGAGGGAGCGGATGGAGTCGTTGGCGCGCTCCTGGAGCTCGGGGAGCTGCTCCTCGAGCTCGTCGATGTGCTCCTGGTTGGCGTTGATCTGCTCCTGGAGCTCGTCGACGCGGGCGGCCGCCTCCTCATAGGCGCGGTTGCTCTCCTGGACCGCCTGCTGGGCGCTCTGGAGCTCGGCGGCGGTGTCCGCGAGGGCGGATGCGGGAAGTGCGGTGGCTCCTGCGATGGCCCCGGCGAGGCCAAAGGTCACGAGCGCCAGGGCGCGGCGAGCGCGAGATGGGGTCTCAGACGACAAGGACAAACCTCCACGATTGCGGTCCCGAACGGGGCTGGTATATAACAAGCCTTTCTATTCTATGCCGTCCCTTGCATAATTCATCGTACCTACATGACTGAGGCGCCCCGCAGCTCGGGGGGCTGCGGGGCGTGTAAGGTCGTGCGATCTCTCGACGGCGTCTTCGGCCGGCCGGCTTCGCTACTTGATGATGAGCGTGTCGCAGTCGGTGTTGCGCGTCAGGAAGGTCGAGATGGAGCCGAGGATGGCGTACTTGATCGAGGAGAGCCCGCGCGCGCCGCAGATGACGAGGTCGGGCTCGATGACGTCGAGCATCTCGTCCTTGATGGTCTCGCGGATGCGTCCCGCGCGGACGAGCACCTCGACCTTCTTGATGTCGGGGTTGGCCTCGGCGGCCTTCACCTTGGCGTCGATGGACTCGCGGAAGGTCTTCTCGAGCGAGGGGACGATGTCGACGGGGAAGGTGCCTGCGGCCTCGAGCGCCGTCGAGTCGATGACGTGGCCTATGTAGAGCTCGGCGTTGTCGTTGGCCGCCATGACGATGGCGCGGTCGAGCACCTTGTCCTGCTGGTCGGACCCGTCCAGGGAGACAAAGATCCTGTCGTAGCCGAGGTCTTGGTAGGAGGTGGCGGTTTCGGCCATGATGGCTCCCTTCTCGCGTCCCGCGGACCCGTGTTCGCGGATTGGCACTGTTATTCCCCGAACGGCCCGGACCGTGCGGTTCCTCTCGCCAAACGGCATAGTTTTTCGGTGGGGGCATGCGCGCCCGCGGCCCCGCGTCCCCGGGTGAGCGATGATTATTCAGCTTGGCCGGAAGAAGGGAAGACTGTGGATATCATCGAGCTCGTAAAGGCGGCCGTGTTCGGCATCGTGGAGGGCATCACCGAGTGGCTGCCCATCTCGTCGACGGGGCACATGCTGCTGCTGAACCAGTTCCTCACCATGGATGTCTCCGAGGACTTCTGGAACATGTTCCTCGTGGTCATCCAGCTGGGCGCCATCCTCGCCGTATGCGTGATCTTCTTCCACCGGCTGAACCCGTTCTCGCCGAGCAAGAGCCGCCAGGAGCGCCGCGGCACCTGGGCGCTGTGGGCCAAGACCGTCGTCGCCTGCATGCCCGCGGCCGCCATCGGCATCCCGATCGACGACTGGATGGAGGCCAACCTCGGCAGCCCCTTCGTCATCGCCGCGGCGCTGATCGTCTACGGCATCGCGTTCATCGTCATCGAGACCGCGCGCGAGCGCCGCGCCGACCGCGCGCTTGCCGAGAAGAGCGCGCGGCCCGCGGCCAAGCACCTCGCCCCCGGCGCCGCGGCGCAGCCCGCCACCCGCTCCGAGCTCGCCGACGCCGACGCCCGCGTGCAGACGCTCGAGGAG
This sequence comes from uncultured Atopobiaceae bacterium, assembly GCA_944320975.1. GTDB lineage: Bacteria > Actinomycetota > Coriobacteriia > Coriobacteriales > Atopobiaceae > Thermophilibacter. The sequence goes on from CALUJM010000002.1 coordinate 137,864, forward strand.
CTCGACTGGAAGACCGCCATCGGCATCGGCCTCTTCCAGGTGCTCTCCATCGTGCCGGGCACCTCGCGCTCGGGCTCCACGATCATCGGCGGCCTCATCCTGGGCTGCAAGCGCACCGTGGTTGCCGAGTTCACGTTCTTCCTCGCAATCCCCGTGATGGTGGGGGCGAGCGGCCTGCGCCTCGTGAAGTACTTCCTCGCCGGCAACGTCCCCACCGCGATGGAGGCCTCCGTGCTCGGCGTGGGGTGCCTCGTTGCCTTCCTGGTCTCGCTCGTCGTGATCAAGTTCCTCATGGACTTCGTCCGCCGTCACGACTTCAAGCCGTTCGGCTGGTACCGCATCGTGCTCGGCGTCGCCGTCATCGCCTGGTTCGCTCTGCACTAGGAGGCCCCATGCCACGATCTCACGCACTCTTCGGGCGCCTCGCCGCCGCCCTGCTCGTTGCCCTGCTCGCCCTCGGGGCGCAGGCCCCCGCCGCCGCGCTTGCCGACGAGGTCTCCGATGCCGTGAACGACCCGGTCTACTCCGCTGAGGAGCCGCCCGAGGTCGCCTCGGCGGCCGCCATCCTCGTGGAGGCCGACCATGGCACGGTCCTTCTCGACAAGGACGCCGACGCGCGCCGCGAGCCGGCCTCCACCACCAAGATCATGACTGCGCTTGTGACGCTCGAGAACGCGGGCCTGGACGAGCAGGTCACCGTCGAGGAGTCCGACTTCGACGAGGTCACGGCCGAGAGCTCCGTGGCCGGCCTCGTGGCGGGGGAGACCCTCAGCGTGCGCGACCTTCTCGCCTGCCTGCTGCTGCCCTCAGGAAACGACGCGTCCTACGTCCTCGCGCGCTACGTGGGCGGCGGGGACTGGCACGCCTTCGTGGACATGATGAACGAGAAGGCGACCGAGCTCGGCTGCGCGGGGACGCACTTCGCCAACCCCTGCGGCCTGCCCGATGACGACCACTACACCACCGCGCGCGACCTTGCGACCATCATGCAGGCAGCCGTCGCCTACCCGGCGTTCCGCGAGATCGCGGGCACCGCGACGTGGGATCTGCCCGAGACCTCCGGCAACCCCGCGCGCACGCTCGAGAGCACCAACCTGCTCGTCGACCCCGAGAGCCCGGTCTACATGGGCGAGGGCGTCGTCATCGCCGGCAAGACCGGCTACACCGACAACGCCGGCCGCTGCCTGGTCGTCTGCGCCGAGAAGGACGGGATGACGCTCGTGGGCGTGACGCTGGGCGCCTCCGCCGCGCCCGACGCCCAGGGCGTCTCCGACACCTTCTACGACATGCGCCTGATGCTCAACTGGGGCTTTGCCGCATGGCGCACGGGCGACATCGTGGTCCCGGGCGACGTCATGGGCCGGGCGGACGTGATGCTGTCGAGCGACGGCGAGGCGGTCGAAGCCGTGGCCGCCGGCGGCGTGGCGGGTACCGTCCCGCGCGAGGTGACCCTCGCCGACCTCACGCTCGTGCCCTCGTGGGAGGGCGTCGACCCCGAGACCGGGGCGTTTATGGCGCCGATCGCGGAGGGCCAGGGTCTTGGCATGGTGGACGTCTCCCTGGGGGACCGCTGGCTCGCGACCCTGCCCATCGTGGCCGCGCAGACCATGGAGCTCTCGATCCCGGCCTACGTGATGTGGTGGCTCTCCGACCCGGTGCACGCTGTCATCGCGGTCGTGTGCGTGGCGGCGGTCTTCGTGGTCGTGGGGCTCGTCTCCGCCTCGGCGCGCCGCCGCAGGAGCTCTCGCTACCAGATGGCCGTGGGCGCGCGCCCGCGCGTGAGGCCCGGCGCCGGCGGCCAGCGCTTCGACCTGCCCGAGCAGCAGCGCAAGGCCGGCCGTCACGCGGCGCCCGGCAAGCACGCCCGTCGCTAGGGGGACGCCATGACCCGCATCCTGTTCATCTGCCATGGCAACATCTGCCGCTCGACGATGGCGCAGTTCGTGATGGAGGAGCTCGTGCGCCGCGCGGGGCGCGAGGACGAGTTCGTGATCGACTCGGCGGCGACGAGCTCCGAGGAGCTCGGCAATCCGCCGCACCACGGCACCGTGTCCAAGCTGCGCGCGGAGGGCATCCCGGTGGGGCGTCACCGCGCCCGGCGCGTGCGGCGCGACGAGTACGACAGCTGGGACCACATCGTCTACATGGACGCGGAGAACGCCCGCGGCCTGGGCCGCATCCTCGGCGGGGACCCGGACGGCAAGGTGAGCCGCCTGCTCGACTGGACCGCGCGCCCGCGCGACGTGGCCGATCCCTGGTACACCGGGGACTTCGACGCCACCTACCGCGACGTGCTCGCCGGCTGCGAGGCCCTGCTCGCGGCGCTGTAGCGAGTGTGGAAAGGGGACGGCACTTTTCCACGCTGCGTAGAAAGGGGGGACTCATGGGCGAGAGGAACGGCCTTCGGGCGCTGGCGCGCGCGTGCGCGGGCCTGGGCGCCGCCGCGCTCGTGGGCAGGCTGCTCCCGGCCGTGCTCGGTCCGCAGCGCGACCTGGGCTCCGAGGAGCTCGGACCCTACCTGGGCGGGGGCGGCGACGCGCGCGTGCGCGACATGTCGCCGGGGCTCACCGCGCACGAGGGCGAGGTCATCGAGTGGGACCGTGCCGAGGAGGCGGACCGCACCTGGCGCTGGCTGCACGAGCTGCCCACGGGCGTCGAGGACGTGTGGGCGACCTCCGACGACGGCACCCGCCTCGCCGGTCACGTGCTCGCGTGCTGCCCGGACTCCCCGCGCTGGCTCGTCTTTGCCCACGGCTACCACGACAACTGGCGCGCCGGCCTCACCTACGCGCGGCGCTACGCCGACGCTGGCTTCAACCTGCTCTTCTGCGACCTGCGCGCGCACGGTGCGAGCGGCGGCGACTGGGTGGGATGCGGCTGGCTCGACCGGCGCGACCTCGTGGCGTGGGCCCGCTGGGTCGTGGCGCGGGCGGGGGAGGGCGCGCGCGTGGTGCTCATGGGCATCTCGATGGGCGCGGCGTCCTGCCTCATGGCCACGGCCGAGAAGGACCTCCCGTCGCAGGTCCGCGCCTGCGTGGCGGACTCGGGCTACTCCGACTTCTGGCGCACGGCGGAAAACGTCGTGTCCACGGGCTCGCTCGGCACTCCGCCGGTTGCGGCGCACCCGCTGCTCGACGTGGCGCGCCGGCGTCTGATGCGGGCGCGCGGCGGCTACGACCTGCGTGCCGCCCGCCCGGTCGACGCGATCGCGCACGCGCGCGTCCCGGTGCTGCTGCTCCACGGCGAGGGCGACCGCGTGGTGCCGGTCGAGATGGCCCACGAGCTCGCGGGCGCGGGCACGGGCCACGAGCTGCACACGTTCCCGGGCGCGGGCCATTGCTGCGCGGTCTTCGCCGATCCGGGCCGCTACTGGGACGTCGTCCTCGGCTTCGTGGGACGCTGGGCGTAGGGGGGCACGTCCTTCTCGCCCGCGACGCCGCGGGCCCAGGTGCCGGTGCCAGAATCCCGCCATATGCGCGCCGGCCCCGGCGGTGCCGGAATCCCGCCGTATGCGCGTATCGGTGCCGGAATCCGGGCATATGCGTGCCCGCCGCACGCTTTTCTCGGAAATCAGGCACCGAAACACGCATTTCTCGGAACAATGCTCTTTTGCACAGTGGTGATGCCGCAGGGGCGGGACTGCCCCCTCACCTGCGCTTCTTCTCGTAGAACTCCC
>CALUJM010000003.1 GCA_944320975.1 uncultured Atopobiaceae bacterium
CTCGAGTGCACCGGCTTCTACACCTCCAAGGCCAAGGCCCAGGCCCACATCGACGCCGGCGCCAAGAAGGTCGTCATCTCCGCTCCCGCGGGCAACGACCTCCCCACGATCGTCTACAACGTCAACCACGAGCAGCTGACCGCCGATGACAACATCATCTCCGCGGCCTCCTGCACCACCAACTGCCTCGCCCCGATGGCCAAGGGCCTCAATGACTTCGCGCCCATCGTCTCCGGCATCATGACCACCATCCACGCCTACACCGGCGACCAGATGCCGCTCGACGGCCCGCAGCGCAAGGGTAACAAGCGTCGCTCCCGCGCCTGCGCGCAGAACATCGTCCCCAACTCCACCGGCGCCGCCAAGGCCATCGGCCTGGTTCTCCCCGAGCTCAACGGCAAGCTGATCGGTGCTGCCCAGCGCGTCCCGACGCCCACCGGCTCCATCACCAACCTCTACTGCGTCGTTGACAAGAAGGTCACCGTCGACGAGGTCAACGCTGCCATGAAGGCCTACGCCGAGACCATCCCCGAGACCTTCGCCTACAACGAGGACGACATCGTCTCCTCCGACATCATCGGCGAGACCCACGGCTCGATCTTCGACGCCACCCAGACCATGGTTCAGGACCTCGGCAACGGCCAGAGCCTCGTCCAGGTCACCTCTTGGTACGACAACGAGAACTCCTACACCTCTCAGATGGTCCGCACCATCAAGTACTTCGAGAAGTTCGTCGCGTAGTTCTCGCCTCAAGCTCTTCGCAGAGGGGTGCGGTTTGCAGCTCACGGGCCGCGGCCGCGCCCCTTCTCGTTAGTATCGGAACAACTGTCGCAAGGAGTGAGCATGGCTTTCACCAAGAAGACCGTTCGCGACGCCGACGTTGACGGCAAGCGCGTCCTCATGCGCGTCGACTTCAACGTCCCCCTGAAGGACGGCGTCGTCACCGATGACACCCGCGTCCGCGCCGCGATCCCCACGATCGAGTACCTCAAGGATCACAACGCCAAGATCATCCTCATGAGCCACCTCGGTCGTCCCAAGGGCGACGGCCCCGAGCCCGCGTTCTCCCTCAAGCCGGCCGCCGACAAGCTCGCCGAGATCACCGGCTACGACGTGAAGTTCGTCGATGACACCTACGGCGAGAAGGCCAAGGCCGCCGTCGACGCCCTCGAGCCGGGCCAGATCCTCGTCCTCGAGAACGTCCGCTTCGACAAGCGCGAGAAGAAGAACGACCCCGAGATCGCCAAGACGCTCGCCTCCTACGGCGACATCTTCGTGCTCGACGCCTTCGGCACCGCGCACCGCGCCCAGGGCTCCGTGGTCGGCCCCGCCGCCTACCTGCCCGCCTACGCCGGCTTCCTGCTGGAGAAGGAGGTCGACACCCTGACCTCGATTTTCGCCGAGCCCGAGCGCCCCTTCGTCGCCATCGTCGGCGGCTCCAAGGTGTCCTCCAAGATCGGCGTCCTCGACCACCTCATCGACTCCGCCGACACCCTCATCATCGGCGGCGGCATGGCCTACACCTTCTTCCTCGCCCAGGGCATGTCCGTCGGCATGTCCCTCAAGGAGGAGGACTGGGTCGAGCGCGCCGGCGAGATGCTGAAGAAGGCCGAGGAGAAGGGCGTCAAGATCCTGCTCCCGATCGACAACCGCGTCGCCGACCACTTCGGCGAGGACGCCGTGCCCGAGGTCGTGGCCTCCGACGCCATCCCCGATGACCGCGAGGGCATGGACATCGGCCCCGAGACCGAGAAGCTCTACGCCGACGCCGTCAAGGCTGCCAAGACCGTCTTCTGGAACGGCCCGATGGGCGTCTTCGAGTTCGACAACTTCGCGCACGGCACCGAGGCCGTCGCCCGCGCCATCGCGGACTCCGACTGCACCTCGATCATCGGCGGCGGCGACTCCGTCGCTGCCATCAACAAGTTCGGCCTGGCCGACAAGATGAGCTGGATCTCCACCGGCGGTGGCGCTTCCATGGAGCTCGTCGAGGGCAAGGCCCTTCCTGGAGTGGAGGCGCTTCTCGATGCGTAAGAGGATGATTGCCGGCAACTGGAAGATGAACAAGACCTACAGCGAGGGCGTCGTCCTCGCCCAGGGCCTTGCCGACGAGCTCAAGGACGGCACCGGCGACGTCGACGTCGTCGTCTGCCCGCCCGCCGTCGACCTCAAGGGCGTCTCCGAGGTCATCGACCAGACGTCCGCCCCGTTCGCGCTCGGCGCGCAGAACGTCTACTGGGAGGAGTCCGGCGCCTACACCGGCGAGACCGCTCCCAACATGCTCGAGGCCGTGGGCGCCACCCACTGCATCATCGGCCACTCCGAGCGCCGCGACTACTTCGGCGAGACGGACGAGGACGTGAACAAGAAGGCCAAGGCCCTCATGGCTCACGGCATCGTGCCCATCTCCTGCTGCGGCGAGTCCCTCGAGATCCGCGAGGCCGGCAAGCACGTCGAGTTCGTCGTCGACCAGATCAAGAAGGACACCGAGGGCCTCGAGATCACCGACCCCTCCAAGTACGTGATCGCCTACGAGCCCATCTGGGCCATCGGCACCGGCAAGACCGCCACGGCCGATGACGCCCAGGAGGTCTGCGGCGCCATCCGCGCCACCCTCGTCGAGGTCTTCGGCGAGGAGATCGCCCAGGGCATCCGCGTGCTCTACGGCGGCTCCGCCAAGCCCGAGAACATCGCCGGCTTCCTGGAGAAGGAGGACGTCGACGGCGCGCTCGTCGGCGGCGCCTCCCTCAAGGCCGACAGCTTCGCCGCCATGGTGAAGAGCGCGATGGCCTAAGACCCTCGTTCTTCTCGGCAGATGTGAAGATGGGGACCCGGGTGAGAGCCCGGGTCCCTTTGTGCTACCATAACAAGCTGTTATGCATCTGTCCCCAGAAGGAGTCCCATCCGTGAACCCGCTCAACATCATCCTGACCGTCGTGCTGTTCCTCTCCGGTGCGCTCACCGTCATCCTCGTGCTCATGCACTCCGGCAAGGGCACCGGCGTCTCCGACATGATCGCCTCGTCCCTGTACAACTCCGGGACCGGCTCGGGCGTCCTCGAGAAGAACCTCAACCGCCTCACGGTTATCACCTCGACGGTCTTCATCCTCTGCGTCCTGATCATGGCGCTCACGTTCCCCACGGGCAGCCTGGCCTAGGGGAGCCCCCATCGATTGCGCTCGGCGGCCTCTCGGGGCCGCCTTTTCGTTTGCGGGCCGCTGGCGCGCGTTCTTCTCGCCCCGCGCCCTTCTTGGTTCCGCGCCCTTCTCGGCACGCGACAAACCCCCTGGTGCCTGATTCCGGCCATATGCGTGAATCGGTGCCGGATTTCCGTCAAATGCGTGCGGCGGACACGCATATGGCCGGATTCCGGCACCAAAACACGCATATGGCCGGAATCAGGCACCAGGGCCCGGGCGAGAAGGACGCGGGGCGGGCGAGAAAGGCGCCTCCGTCGCTCGCCCCGTCCCAAACTTTTTCGAAATTGGGGCTTGCGCGGCCGCGTGCGGTGGTGCATACTACTCCTTGCGCGAACGAGCTAAGGCAAAGGCGCGCAGTGAACGTCGGAGTGGCGGAATTGGCAGACGCGCTAGCTTGAGGTGCTAGTGACTGACTAAAAGGTCGTGCGGGTTCAAGTCCCGCCTCCGACACCACGAAAAAGCGCGGGTCCCCTCGGGGACCCGATTTTCGTATCTCGACCCGGGGAGCGCTCATGGCGAGGTCCGCACTCAGCGTACGACGCGTGGAGGGCATCGGGGAGGGGAGCCTGCTGGGCACCCTCTCGCGCCTGCTGCAGCTCACCTGCGAGGCGGTGCTGGTCTTCGACGGGGCAGGCCGCGTCCTTCTTGCCAACGACGAGGCGGCGGAGCTCTTCGGTGCCGGGGCCGGTCTGGTGGGCAGCGACGTGAGGCTCCTGTTCCCGGTTTCGGACCAGGCCGAGCCGCCCGGCTCGCCCTTCGTCCCGTCGGATCTCACCTTCCCCCTGGACGGCTCGATGTCGTTCGTGGAATGCCTGGGCGCCTCCGGAAGGCTCGTGTCCGTCCGCGTGCGCTGCGACGCGGTGAACGCGCCGGGCAAGACGTACCTCCTCGTGGCGCTCCCCGCCGACGAGGGGGCCCGCGCGGGACGCGAGGGGGAGCGGGCCCTCGACGACTTGCGGCGCGCCAACCACCGCCTCTCGGGCACGCTCAAGATCGTCCTCGACACCATCGACTCCACCGACATCGCGGCCCTGTTCGAGCGCGTGCTCGAGGAGCTCACGCAGACCATGGAGGCGGACGGCACGATCGTCTACCTCGCGGAGTCCGACGGCTTCCACCTGCGCGGCATCTCGAGTGGGCTGGCGGACGAGAAGATCGCGCGCTTCATGCCCTTCGGGCGCAGCGTCGAGCGCCTTGCCGTACGCGAGGGGAGGGCGGTGCGCCTGCGGGTGTGCCCGCCCACCGGGGACGCCTTGAGGCAGGGCAGGCTCAACGCGCGCGAGGTCGTCAACGAGGACACCCACGAGGTGCTGCGCATGAAGAGCGCGATGCTCCCGCCGTTCACGAGCTTCATCCCGGTGCCGGTGTGGTTCGGCGGCCACGTCATCTCGATCATCGAGGTGGGCTGGCGGCGCCTGCACCCCGTGACCAAGGAGGACGCGCGCCTGCTGGACTCTGTGGCGCACTACCTCTCCGTGCAGCTCGCCGGCGCCTTCACGACCTTCCGGGCGCAGCGGGCGGACCGCCTCGCGGCCCTTGCCACCGACGTGCGCGAGGAGCTGCTCTCCTATGCCGGCGGCGTGGGCGAGGGTGCGTCGGCGCGCTTCTTCGACGTCCTCGCCGAGGTCGGAGACGAGCTCGAGGCGGCGGCCGTCCGCATGCGCGTGAACGCCTCGCAGCGCGTCGTCGTGGCCGACCTGCCGCTCACGGGGACGCGGGAGCTCCCGCTGGAGCTTGACGACTTCGTGGCCCCGTACCTCGTCGACGGCGTGGCGGTCGCGCCCATCGTGCCGGACTCCCTGCTGAGCGCCTTTCTTCGCGACCTCGGCGAGCCCTGTCTGGGAGCCGTCATCGATCTCGGCACGCTCGAGGGCAACAGGCTCTGCGGCATGGCGCTGCGCCCGGACGGCGCCGAGCCCTTCGACGAGCTGGAGCTCGATTTCCTGCGCGACCTCGCAGCCGACGTGCGGGACATCGCCCGCGGCGTGGTGGCCCGCGAGCAGGACAAGCGCATCGCTCAGGCGCTCCAGACGGGCATGAGAAACGAGCTCCAGAAGGTCGAGGGGCTCACCGCCCAGGCGGTCTACTCGTCGGCCACCAAGGCGGCATCGGTGGGCGGGGACTTCTACGACCTCATCCGCCTGCCGGACCACCGCGCCTGCGTCATCATGGGCGACGTCTCGGGAAAGGGCGTCGAGGCCGCCTCTGTATCGGCAGCCGTCAAGACGGCGCTGGGCGCCTATGCCTGGGAGGGGCTCGCCCCCTCGCGCATGGTGCGCTCCCTCAACGAGTTCCTCCTGGGCTTCTCGCGACTCGAGACCTTCGCGACGTTGTTCGTAGGCATCATCGACCTCGACGGCGCGACCATGCGCTACTGCTCGGCGGGCCACCCGCCCGCGCTGTTCATCCGCTCCGATGCGAAGGAGATCTCGATCCTGGACGTCCAGTCGGGCGTCGTGGGGGCCTTTCACGACATCGCCTACCAGGACGGCGTCGTCGAGTTCTGCCGCGGCGACGTGCTGCTGCTCTACACGGACGGCACGACCGAGGCGCGCGACCCCTCGGGCGCGTTCTTCGGCGAGGAGGGCCTTCGCGACATGGTGATGCGCGAGTCCGCCGACGGCAAGCCGTTCGAGGGCTTCGTGGGGCGCCTCCTCGCGACGCTCGACGACTTCACGGGCCATGACCTCGAGGACGACGTGGCCATGCTGGCGCTTCGCTTCGACGGCCTGGGCGCATAGGCTCGCATCCCGATTGATGCCCGGCGCGCGTTTGGGAGGCCGCGTTTGGGGAATAACAACACCATGTCTGACATGGCCAACATAGCCCTGGTGACGGTCGAGGGCGACCTCGACGTGCGCACGGTGCCCGCCCTGCGGCGCCGCATCGACCGGCTCGCGTCCCGGGGCTGCCGGCGCATCTTCCTCAACATGTCGGGTGCCCGCTACGTCGACTCCGCCGGCATGGGGCTCATCCTGACCGAGCTTCGGCGCATGCGCGGCGAGGGGGGCCTCCTCTCGCTCGTAAATGTCTCCCCCCAGGCCTATCAGGCCCTGCGCCGGATGCGGGTCTTCGATTACATGCCCGTCTCGCGCGCAGGCGAGCGGAGGACCGTCTCCGCGCTCGACCCCTCGGTGCTGCCCGACTGGAGGACGACGTTTCGCGTCGAGCCGTCCGCCCTGGGCGAGGCGAGGGAGCGGGTGGGGGAGCTGCTCTCCTCGCTGCCCTTCTCGCCCGACGAGGTCTTCGACATGACGCTCGCATCGGGGGAGGCCCTCGGAAACGCGGTGGACCACACCTGCGGCGGGGGCGTTCTGGCCACGGTGGCGGCCTATCCCGACCGCGTCACCATAGAGGTGGCGGACTGCGGCGACGGGTTCGAGCTCGCGGCGGACGAGGAGCCCCCGGAGGCCGGCCCGTGCGCCGAGCGCGGGCGCGGCATCCGCCTCATGCGCCTGCTCGCCGACTCGGTGAGCATCGGCCACAAGAGCACCGGCGACGGCACCGTGGTGCGCCTCGTGAAGCTCTTTGACGAGGCTTCCGGCGTTTCCCCAGCTCCGGGGGCTCTTGGTTGAGACGCTCCACATCTTCTTCACATACGTTCAAAAACGCGCTTGCGCGAGGGGGCAGCGGACCGTATTATATTCCTCGCACTTGCGGGCTTAGCGCAGTTGGTAGCGCGCCACCTTGCCAAGGTGGAGGTCGCGGGTTCGAACCCCGTAGCCCGCTCCATGCGAGCTCAAGGCCGGCTTGTTCGGCCTTTTTCATACGGCGAAGTGGCCAAGTGGTAAGGCACGGGCCTGCAAAGCCCTGACCCCCGGTTCGAATCCGGGCTTCGCCTCCAGGACTTGACGGGCGCCCTCCGGGGCGCCTTTTCGTGTCTGGGCGTGCCCGTCGAGTGCGGGCATCGAGTGCGGGCATCGAGTGCGGGCAGTCTTGCCGTCTTCGCGCGTCGAGTGCGCGGTCCTTCTCGGCCGGAGGCGCCGAGTGCGCGCGTCGAGTGCGCCGCCGCCCGCACTTGATGACGGCTGCCGAGAAGTGCGGGCGGCCTCCCGGCGGCTGCCGAGAAGTGCGGGCGGCCTCCCGGCGGCGCGCGAGAAGTGCGGGGCGAGAAGAACGCGCCGTCAAAAAAAGTCTTGCAATCCCTGGGGCGCTCGCGTAACATATCTCCTTGCGTCGCGGGCTTAGCGCAGTTGGTAGCGCGCCACCTTGCCAAGGTGGAGGTCGCGGGTTCGAACCCCGTAGCCCGCTCCATGTGAGCTCAGGGCCGGTCATTGACCGGCCCTTTTTGCTATCCTAGATGGTCGTTCGATTCCGACCGTCTTGAGACAGGAGCCTGCAGGCACATGTTCCTCTCCCTCATCTTCGTGGTGTTCCTCTACGCGGTGGTCCAGGGGTTCGTTCGCGTGGTCGTGTTCTTCTGGGAGTGGCTGTCCCGCGGCCGCCAGCTCGACGAGGACGACGTCGAGCGCGCCGAGGCGGCCCTCGGGGAGTCGGAGGACGCCCTGGAGCGCGAGCTCGCCCGCGCCGAGCGCGAGCGCGGCCTGGGCCGCCTGTTCGCCCGCTGGCGCGCCTCCGCCGCGGCCGTCGACGAGTATCTCGACCACCTTCACCTCGGCTGGTACCAGATCGTCATCCTCTTCTTCCTAGGGTCGATGGCAGGCCTGCTCATCGAAGAGGTCTGGATGCTCGCCACCGCCGGGCTCACCGAGAACCGCGTGGGCCTGGTATGGGGGCCCTTCTCGCCGCTTTATGGGCTGGGCGCCGTCCTGCTCACGCTGCTGAGCTTCCTCCTGCGCTCCCGCGGGGCCCGCGCCTGGCAGGTCTTTCTCGTCTCCGCGCTCGTGGGAGGGGTGCTCGAGCAGCTGACGGGCTGGTCCATGTCCACCTTCTTCGACGCGGAGTCCTGGACCTACCTGCACCTGCCCGACCACATCACCCAGTGGGTGGCGTGGCGTTTCCTGGCGTTCTGGGGCCTTCTGGGCCTCACCTGGAGCCGCGCCGTCATGCCGCGCCTGCTCTACACGATTGGCATGCCCACCACGCGCCGCCAGGCGGTCTTCGTGACGCTCGTGGCCGTCTACCTGGTGGCGGACATCGCGATGACGCTCGTGTGCTTTGACCGCAAGACCGAGCGCGACGCGGGCATTCCCCCGGCCAATGCCTTCGAGCAGTGGGTCGACACCAACTACTCAGACGAGTTCATCGCGGGCCGCTTCGAGAACCTCAAGATCGGGGACGCCCGCGACAAAGTCGACGCGGACGGCAACATCATCCTCGACGACGAGCCGGCGGCCGAGAAGGACGAGGAGGTGCGCCCATGACGCCCGAGCGCGAGGTCTATCTGGACTACGCGGCGGCGACGCCGGTGGACCCGGAGGTCGCCGCCGCGATGATGCCCTATCTCACCGAGCGGTTCTGGAACCCTTCGGCGCCCTACGCCCGGGCCCGCGAGGTGCGCGACGACGTCGAGCGCGCCCGCGGGACCATCGCCCGCCTCATCGGCGCGCGTCCCGACAACCTGGTCTTCACGGCGGGAGCGACCGAGGCCAACAACCTCGCTTTCGCCGCGGTGGAGGGACACGTGGTCGTGGACGCCATCGAGCACGAGAGCGTGCTCGCGTGCGCCGCGACGCATGCCCGCAAGACCGTGCGGGTGGGGGCGGACGGCCTGGTGGACCCCGCCGTCGTTGCGCGGGCCATCCGCCCGGACACCGAGCTCGTCTCGGTGGAGCTCGCAAACGGCGAGGTCGGCTGCGTCCAGCCCGTGCGCGAGATCGCGCGCGTGGTGGGCGAGGAGCGGGCTCGTCGCCTCGAGGCAGGAGAACGTGCACCCATCTACCTGCACAGCGATGCCTCTCAGGCCGCCGGCGCGCTCTCCGTGAACGTGAGCTCGCTCGGCGTGGACCTGCTCACGCTCTCTGCCGCCAAGATCTACGGACCCAAGCAGGTGGGCCTGCTGTGGGCCTCCGACGACGTGCGGCTGCGACCGCTGGTCTTCGGCGGCGGGCAGGAGGGCGGCGTGCGCTCGGGCACGGAGAACGTGGCCGGCGTGGTGGGCTTCGCGCGCGCGATGGAGCTCGCCCGCGATCGGCGCGGCGAGGAGGCCCGCCGCCTGGCGGCGCTGCGCGAGCGCCTGCTCGAGGGCATCCGCGGGCGCATCCCCTGGGCCGTGGTCTCGGGCCCGCGCTCGCCCAAGCGGCGGCTCCCGGGCCTGCTGCACGTGTCGTTCGCGGGGATCGAGGCGCGCCGGATCGTGATCGCGCTCGAGCGGGCGGGCGTGAGCGCGGGGACGGGTTCTGCCTGCGCGGCGAGCCGCATGCGCGTGAGCCACGTCCTCGAGGCGATCGGCATGCCGCGCCCGCTCGCCGAGGGGAGCCTGCGCCTCACGCTGGGCCGCCCCACGACCGAGGAGGACGTCGACTACGCCGCCGCCGCGATCGCGGATGCCGTGCGGGCCGAGGCCGCGCGCCTGGGTCTCGACGACGCCGGGCAGGCCGCGCGCGTGGCCGACCTTCTCGGAGGGTGGCGTTGATGGGCTCCGCCGCGCGCGGCGCGCGCGTCTTCTGTGGGCTCTCGGGCGGCGTTGACTCGGCGCTCGCCTGCGCGCTGCTGCTGGAGCAGGGTTATGACGTCACGGCAGTCTACATGCGCAACTGGTCGCGTGACCTGCCGGGCTTTCGCTGCCCGTGGGCGGACGACCTCGCCGACGCCGAGCGCGTCGCCGTGACGCTGGGCATCGAGCTCGAGGTCTGGGACTGCGAGGCCGAGTACCAGGCGACCGTGGTGGACTACCTCGTGGACGCCTACGCTCACGGCCGCACACCCAACCCCGACGTCATGTGCAACCAGACGATCAAGTTCGGCACCTTCCTCGAGCGCGCTCTCGCCGAGGGGGCCGACTTCGTGGCGACGGGCCACTACGGCCGCGTCGCTCGCGGCGGGGACGGGCGCACGGTCCTTTTGCGCGCCCTCGACGAGCATAAGGACCAGACCTACTTCCTCTGGCGCGTTGGCGAGGAGGCGCTCTCGCGCGCGCTGCTGCCGGTGGGGGAGGTTCGCGACAAGGCCGAGGTGCGTCGCATGTGCGCCGAGCGCGGTCTCGGCGTGGAGGCCAAGCCGGACTCCGACGGCATCTGCTTCGTGGGGCCGGTGGGCATCCGGACCTTCCTGCTGGACGCACTCGAGCGGCGCGCCGGCGACGTCGTCGAGCGGGAGACCGGGCGCGTGCTCGGCCGCCACGACGGCGCGTTCCTCTTCACCGTGGGCCAGCGCAAGGGACTCGACCTGGGTGGTGGCCCGGCGCGCTACGTCGTCTCCACCGACGTGGAGAAGAACGTTGTCTACGTCACCGCTGACCGCATGAGCCCTGCGCTCTTCACGCGCAAGATCGAGCTCGATGACGCCCGCTGGATCGCGGGCGAGCCGCCGGCGCCGGGTCGCTACCTCGTGCGGACCCGCCATACCGGCGAGCTTCGCGAGGCCTCGCTTGACCTCGGCGGCGCGGAGCCCGTGTTGCGCTTTGACGAACCCGTCCGCCGCGTGGCCCCCGGCCAGTCCGCCGTGCTCTACGATGGCATTCGCTGCCTCGGCGGCGGCATCGTGCACTGAGGCGGCGGGGGTGTCCCATTTGGGGACAGGATACTTTTGGGACACACACGTGCGTGTCCCAAAAGTATCCTGTCCCCAAATGGGACACCCCCGCCGCCACGCTCCCAGAAGGAGGAGCCCATGTCCATAGAGCGCGCCCGTGCGCACCTCGCGCAGTTCGGGCTGGCCGGGAAGATCCGCGAGTTCGACGCCTCGAGCGCCACGGTGGAGCTCGCCGCGGCGGCGGTGGGGGTGGAGCCCGCGCGCATCGCCAAGACGCTTAGCTTCATGGTGGGGGAGACCCCGACGCTCATCCTCTTCGCCGGCGACGCCCGCGTCAACAACCAGGCGTTCAAGGCGACCTTCCACACCAAGGCCAAGATGCTCTCGGCCGACCAGGCCTCCGAGCTCATCGGCCACGCGGTGGGCGGGGTGTGCCCGTTCGGCGTCAAACCCGGGGTGGAGGTCTTTCTCGACGAGTCTCTGCGCCGCTTCGACACGGTGTGGCCCGCCGCCGGGAGCTCCAACTCGGCCATCGAGCTCACCTGCGAGGAGCTCGAGCGCATCTCCGGCGCGCGCGGCTGGGTCGACGTGGGCAAGGGCTGGAGAGAGGGAGAATAGCGGGAGACGCGCCCGGCATGTCCCCGCAGCGCCGCCCGCCGCGCTACACTAGGCTGATGGTTCTTATCGGCACGTCGTCTGGAGCGCTCGGTGGCAGCAGAGCAGGACCCCACAACGAAGGCCAAGGCGCCCAAGAAGGTCGCCCTCAAGGTCTCCGCCGTTCGCTCGGTCTCGGCCGAGGACAGCGCTGCGGACAAGAAGTCAATGGGGCAGGTCCGCAAGACCGTCATCTTCCTGGGCTTTGTCGCCGTCGCCTACGCGCTCTACCTCGTCTTCACCGGGCAGGTGGACGAGTTCGTGTCGTCGCTCGCCGGCGTGGACATGAGCTGGATCGTGGCCGGCGTCATCTGCTTCCTGTTCTACTACGTCTTCGGCATCCTCGCCTACGTGCTCTCCGTCGCGGCCGACCCGGACTGCCCCGTGGGCATCCGCGACCTCATGAGCGTCGAGGCCTCGGGCGTCTTCTTCATGCGCCTGACGCCCAACAGCGCCGGTGCGCCTCCCGCCCAGATCTTCCGCCTCACGCGCGCGGGCATGTCCGCCGGCGCCGCGAGCGCCCTCAACTTCACGCGCACCATCATCTACGAGACCGGCGAGGGCGTCTTCGCCGCGATCATGCTCATCTTCTGCGGCAGCTACTTCTACGAGACCTTCGGCGACGTCACGCTCATCGGCCTCTTCCTCTTTGGCTTCAAGGTCGTGCAGGTGGTGGGCTTTGTCGCCCTGTGCCTGCTGCCCAAGCCGGTCATGGCCATCGGCAACTGGGCGCTGCGCTTCGCCAACCGCCGCAAGTGGCTCAAGGACGACAAGTACGAGAAGTACTATGGCGTCGTCAACACCCAGGTCATGGAGTTCTCCCGCGCCTTCAAGCGCGCGGCCGCGAACGTTCCCGAGATGCTCGCCACGATGGGCGTGACGCTGCTGCAGCTGGGCTGCATGTACGCGCTGCCGTACTTCGTGCTGCGCTCCTTCGGGGAGCCCGCCGACTTCCTCGTGTGCCTGGCGAGCGGCTCGATGCTCGAGCTGCTGGTCAACGCGGTGCCGCTGCCGGGCGGCGCGGGCGGCGCCGAGGTGGGCTTCGCCTACCTGTTCCAGGACATGTACGGCGTGCACCTCACGGCCGGCTTCGTGATCTGGCGCGCGATCGAGTACCTGCTGCCCGTGATCATCGCCGCCCCGTGCATGGGCCTGCGCTCCACAAGCGGGGAGTCCATCAACCGGCGCGCCAAGCGCGTCTGGAAGCGCGTCCGCGGCTTCGTGAGCGGCAAGGGCTCCGGCAGCAAGAAGCGCGGCGCCGCGCGCGGCGGAGTCACCGTGAAGCCCGGGGCCAAGAAGAAGGCCGGGTCCGCGGGCGGCGCCAAGAAGGCGGCCGCTTCCGACGTCGAGGCCCGCATCGCAGCCGGCAAGGCCGCCGCCGCGGCCAAGAAGGCGGCTGCCGAGGCCGCGGAGAAGCAGTAGGACGCCATCCTCGCCGGCAGACGGGGACGTTCTCGAGGGTATGTACACCGCCCGTTCAGGGTATGCACACCGCCTCGACCGCACGTTCTTCTCGGTAGCTCATCTGCCTGCGCGTTTGCAACCAATCCAAAACTGCCAGGTGTACATACCCTCACGGGCAGGTGTACACACCCTCTCACGGGGCGAGAAGAACGGATGGGTCCCCGACGAGAAGGGAAGCTGCGCATACGAAAACAGCTCAGAGCCAACATGCTCTGAGCTGCGAAGATTTGGTGGGCGCTACAAGATTTGAACTTGTGACCTCTTCCGTGTCAGGGAAGCGCTCTCCCCCTGAGCTAAGCGCCCTTATGTCGTTCCGCTGCGTTGGGGACCGCAGCGCGAGGGATATAATAGCAAGAGTCGGCATTCGAATGCAAGCCCCATTTTGGACTTTTTTCCGGATGGGGCTGAGTGCGGCCCCGCCTACTCGACCTTGCTCGCAAACTCCAGGTACGTGATCTGGGCGAGGTCGTCGTAGGCGGCCGGCAGGGAGGCGTCCTCCTCCTCGAGCGGCATCCACGTCCCGTCGGCGAGCTCGGTCCCGACGAGGCTGAGGGCGCGAATCTCGCCGCGCGCAGCCAGCTGGGCCTTCTGATAGTCCGTCAGGGGCGCGCCGGCGGCGTCGAGCGCCATGGCGGCGAGATACGACGGGCTCGACGGATCCGTCGCGGCGCCCGTCCCCCCGCTGCCGGCGACGCCGTAGTTCGCCCAGATGGTGTAGGTGGTGGAGTAGACGAGGCGCGCTGCCTGCGCCTCGTCGGCGTCCGGGAGCAGCGCGGCGGCGAGCTCGTTGGAGAAGTCGGGCTGGTGGTCGCCGAAGAAGATGACGATGACCGGCCGGTCGAGCGTCGCGAGCTCGGAGACGAAGCGCTCGAGGTCGCGGTCGGAGGCGCTGATGCAGGCGAGGTACTCTCCCAGCTCCGCGGTGGTCTGGGCGTCGAGGCCGGCGGGCTCGTAGCCGGGGAGGTCCTCGATCGGCACGTTGCTCTGCAGGTAGCCGCCGTGGTTCTGCATGGTCACGTCGAAGATGAACTGCGGCTGGTCGTCCTCGCGCAGCAGCTCGAGGATCTTGCCGTAGGTCTCGCCGTCGGAGACGGCGCCGTGATAGAACGAGACGCCCTCGAACTCCTGGTCGCCGGTGCCGGTCTTGAAGTCGTCGTAGGAGAGGAACTCGTCGAATCCGAGCGCCTCGTACACGGTCGAGCGGTTCCAGTTGCCCGGCTGGTTGGGGTGAATCGCGGTCGTGGTGTAGCCGAGCTCCGAGAGCTGCGCGGGCAGGCTCGGCGACTGCTCGAGGTCGTAGAGCATGAAGGGGTACTTGCCGTTGCCCACGTAGGCGAGCGGCACGCCCGTGAGGAGCTCGAACTCCGTGTTGCACGTGCCCCCGCCCAGGACCGAGACCGCGAGGCTGCCGCTGCCGACGGTGCGGGGGTCCGACGCCCAGGACCGGTAGAACGTGGGCCCCGCGTAGCCCACGCCCAGCCCGTCGTAGATCGAGAGGTCGGAGAAAGTCTCGTTCATGATGCACACGATGCTCGGCCGCACCTGGTCGAACTGCTCCTCGGCCGCGGCCCTCTCGGGGGACGAGCCCCTGCCCGCGTCGTAGGCGGCGGCATAGGCGCCCTCGGTCTGCGCCGCGGCTTCGTCCGAGTAGCCTTGGGGCCGCTCGATGGGGAGGTCCTGGGCCACCTTGATGAAGGAGGGGAGGAACCCGTGGCTCTCGTAGGACGAGAGCGAGTTCCAGTAGGCGATCTCGAGGCCGTACGCCTCGCCGAAGTCCGTGGAGACCACGCCCCACAGGCATCCGGCGGCGACGAGCGCGGCCGCGGCGTTGCCCAGGACGTTCCTGCGGAGGTCCTCGCGCGCGGCGCAGCGGGACGGGACCACGAACGCGCAGGCCGCCGTCGCCAGCAGCGCCGCCGCCGTCCCGAGGGCGACGAGGTGGTTGACGGAGAACACGTAGCCCCCGCTCACCTCCGCCGCGGTCCCGAGGGCGAGCAGGTCGTTGGGAAGAATCGCCGCCTCCTTGAACCGGGCCACGAAGTACTGGGCGACGCCCGTGACCCAGAGCGCCCAGACGCCCGCCGCGACACCGGCGCCGCGGCGCTGGGAGACAAAGAAGAGCAGGACGAGAAATACCAGGATGATCAGGGCCTCGAGCGCCGAGAAGGTCGGCCCCATCGAGAGGATGGAGCCGTTCCACGGCAGCTCGAGCGCGACCCACCCGAGGGCGCACGAGAAGATGACGCAGCCCGCCGCCGCGGCCGCGCGCAGCGCCTCGGTGCGGGCGCGCCACGTCTCGCCGCGCCCCGCGAGACGGTCCAGCGCGTCGAGGGCGGGCCTTCTCAGCAGGGCGCACGCCCCTTCGACGAGCGCCGCGGCGGAGAGGATCGCGAGCGTCAGGCCGTCGTGTGCGCGCTCGTAGAGCCCGAGGGAGGACATGAGGGCGCAGGCGAGCAGCGCGAGCGCCGCGGGGACGGCCCATGCGAGGTCCCAGGGCCGCGGCCGCGCCCCTCGGTCGAGGTCTCGGCGCACGACGAGGACGACGCCCGCGACGAGCAGGCCGAGGGCGACGATCGGTATGAGCGGGGTGGACTCCAGCACGGTTCCTCCGGACGACGGGGCATGGCCAACCCTCTCATACTACGCCATCCGCGCTGGGGCCTCTCAAGCCTCACTTCAGCTTGCCGGCAAACTCCAGATACGCCATGTCCGCCAGGTCGGCGTAGGAGGCGGGGAGCCCTTCGGCGTCGCTTCCGGCGGCGAGCCACGACCCGTCGGCCAGGCGCGTGCCCACCAGGCTCAGCGCGGGGAGCTCCCCCCGCACGACGAGCTCGGCCTTCTGATAGTCGCTGAGCGGCGCGCCGACGGCCTCGTTCAGCAGGACACCGAGGAAGCAGATCGACGTGTCGTTCTTCTCGGCCCTCTGGTCGTTGCCGGCGACGTCGTAGTTGGCCCAGATGACGTAGGTGGTCTCGTGGATGCGCAGGCTGTGCTCGAGCGCGTCCTCGTTCGTGTAGAGCGCGTCGTTGACGATCGTGGAGAGCGCGGGCTGGTGGTCGCCGAAGAACAGGAGCACCACCGGCCGGTCGAGGTCGCGCAGCTCGTCGATGAACTCCGCGAGCGCGCGGTCCGACTCCTCGATGCACGCCAGGTACTCGGAGAGCCGGTCGTTGTCGTAGCTGCTCATGCCGTCGACGGCGTACCCGGTGACCTCGCCGATGTTCTCCTGGTCGTAGGCGGAGTGGTTCTGCATGGTCACGTCGAAGATGAACTGCGGGCCGTCGTCGGCCTCCAGCAGCTCGAGGATCTTGTCGTAGGTCGCCGCGTCGGAGACGCCGCTGTGAAAGGTCTCGGCGTCCTCGAAGTCGTCGATGCAGAGGAATTCGTCGAAACCGAGCGCCTCGTAGACGCGGTTGCGGTTCCAGTTGGTGGCGTAGTTGGGGTGCATCGCCGTGGTAGCGTAGCCCAGCTCGGAGAACTGCTTGGCGAGGCTCGGCGCCTCGGAGAGGTCGTAGAGCGAGTAGGGGTACTTGCCGTCGCCCACGTAGGCGAGGGGGATGCCGGTGAGCAGCTCGAACTCGGAGTTGCAGGTGCCGCCGCCCAGTACCGAGACCGCGAGGTCGCCGGTCATGAGGGAGTCGCTCAGCGAGTTGTAGCGCGCGGGCCCCTCGTAGCCCCACTCCTCGCCGCCGAGCACGGAGAGGTCGGCGAAGGTCTCGTTCATGATGCAGATGACGGTGGGCCTGACCTCCTCGAACTGCTCTTCGGCCACGGTGCGCCGCACCGAGGCGCCGTCGCCGGCGTCGTACTCGGCCGCGTAGGAGGCCTCGGTCGCGCGGGCCTGCGCCTCGTCGTAGCCCTCCGGGCGCTCGATGGGCAGGTCCTGAGCCACGGCGACGAAGGTGGTGAGAAATCCCTGGCGCTCGTAGTAGTCGAGCGCATACCAGTACTCCATGCTCACGCCGAGGTCGTCGAAGTAGTTGGGGACGGTCACGCCCGCGCCGAGCGCGGCGAGGGCCACGAGCGCGCACCCTAGGTTCGCGAGCCAGCGTCGCGCTGCGCTCTCCGTCGTCTCGGCGCGGGCCGCGAACACGAGCGCGGAGGCCGCCGACGCGAGCATCACGCAGGAGAGGCCCAGGAGCACGGCGCCGTTCACCGCGTAGACGTAGTTGCCGCTCACGGCCGCGGCGGTCTCGAGGACGAAGAGGTCGTTGGGCAGGATCGCCGACGCCTTGAAGCGCGCGACGAAGTACTGCGCGAGGCCGATGCCCCAGCAGATGAAGGCTCCCAGCGCAAGGCCGGCGCCGTGGCGCTGGAAGAGGAAGAACAGGACGAGAAGGGCCCCGAGGATGATGCTCGCCTCGATGGCGGCGTAGTTGAGGGCGATGGAGAGCGCGGTGGCGTTGTAGGTCAGCTCCAGGGCGAGAAACCCGAGGACCACGCAGGCGAGCACGGCGACCACGGCGACGAGCGCGCGCGTGGGGGCTCCCGACCCCGGCGCCCTTCTCGCCCGCTCGGCGACCCATGCCGCGAAGCGACCCCGCCCGAGCGCCGCCGCGCCGGCGACCAGGGCCGACGCGCACAGGACGGCGAGCTCGCCCGCGCCGCCCTCGTAGAGGCCCAGGGCGCACCACCCCGTGGCGAGCGCGAGGCCCGTCGCGGGGACGACGAGCCAGCAGAGCGTGCGCGCGGAGGGCCGGCTGCCCCGGGCGCGGCGCCGCCGCACGTAGAGGATTGCTGCCAGGGCGAGAAGGACGAGCGTGGCGAGGGGGAGTGCGACGAGCATCTTCATCCTTTGATAACGCGGGACTTACATGGTCCTTATGATAGGCGTTCGCGCGCGGCGCCCCAAAATCTCCCGGTTCCTGAGAGGGGTCCTTCTCGCTTGCCCGCCCCGCGCTCCGCCGGCCCCGCCCCGCACGCCACCGGCCCCGCCCCATCGCCGAGTAAGAGTTTCTTGCGAGAAGAACCTCAAAATCGATGCTCTTCTCGCAAATAACTCTTACTCGGCGACGGTGGGGCGCGTCGGGCGAGAAGAACGTCAAGCGTCGTTTCCGCCGACTTTACCGCCGAATAAGAGTTTCTTGCGAGAAACCCCCTCAATAGGGGCCGCTTTTGGCAAATAACTCTTACTCGGCAGGGACCGGCGGCCGGGCACCCTTACGGTCGGCGGGCGCCCGTTCTTCTCGCCTGCGGATGGGGTATAACCGATTCAGGGAATCCCGGACAGAGGAGGAGCCATGAACGAGGTCATCCAGGCCATGAAGGAGCGTCGCAGCGTCCGCGCCTACACCGACGAGGTGCCGTCCCGCGCGCTGATCGACGAGGTCGTCGAGGCGGGCCTGTGGGCGGCGAGCGGCATGAACCGCCAGGGTCCGATCATCGTCGCCGTGACCGACCGCGCGCTGCGCGACCGCCTCTCTGCCATGAACGCCGAGGTCATCGGCGACCCCAGCCGCGACCCGTTCTACGGCGCGCCCGTCGTCCTTGTCGTGCTCGCCCCGCGCGACCAGGCCAACCGCGTCTACGACGGCAGCCTCGTCATGGGCAACCTCATGCTCGCGGCGCACGCGCTCGGGTTGGGCAGCTGCTGGATCCACCGCGCCCGCGAGGAGTTCGACACGCCCGAGGGTAAGGCCATCCTCGCCGAGCTCGGCGTCGAGGGCGACTACGAGGGCATCGGCCACTGCATCCTGGGCTACCCGGCGGACGTCCCCGCAGCCAAGCCGCGAAACGACGGTCGCGTGTTTTACGCGGAGTAGCGGGCCGGGGCGCGGCGTAACGTGCTAGCCTAGAGGGTTGTCGGGCATGCCCGGCGGCCCTTTTCCATACGCCACGAGCGAGAGCGGGGACACGTGGACCTCAGCCAAGCCATAGAGTGCGCGAGCGCCTTCGTCTTTCCGGGCTTTCTCACCGACGACGCCTCGCTCTCCGCGGAGCGCGCAAAAAACGAGGAGGCCCTCGGCGTCCTGCGCGCCGCATGGGCGGACGCCCCCGCGGGCCGCGAGCCCTTCTCGTACGACCTCGTGCGCTCGCTCGCGGACCGCAACCGCGACGTCTGCGACCGCTACGGGATCGAGAAGCTCCGCGACGTCTCGGCCTCGAGCCTGGCGCGCGGCCTGTCCAACGCCGACCTCATCCACGCCGTCGCCGTGCTGCAGCACCGCACGGACGCGCAGGTCACGGCCCTCTCCGGCCCGGACGCGCGCGACCTCAACGTGGCGTGGGTGGACGCCCCGGTCTCCGGCATGGTCGTGGGCATCGACATCGAGACCACCGACCGCGACCCCGCGCGCGGCTACATCATCAACGTGGGCCTCGAGTTCATGACCGTGGGGCCGGACGCCACGCCCCACGACCCCTTCGCCGGCTACTTCGGCCTGCCCGAGATGTATGCCGAGAAGGGCGTGCCGCTGGCGGACATCCACAAGATCCAATGGTCCGACCTCGAGGGGAGGCGGCCCTTCCGCGAGGACGCGCAGGTGCAGAAGGCGCTCCTCGCCGCGCTGACGGCCTACCCGTACATGGCGCACAACGCCGCCTTCGAGGACTCCTGGTTCATGCTGCACATCGACGGCTACGCCGAGGCGCGCAAGGCCGGGCGCGTGGTGCCCATCGACACGCGCGACATCTGCCGGCGCGTTGACCCCGAGACCCGCACGCTGCCGCACGAGATGCGGCCCGCCTCGCTCGAGAGCTGGGCGCTGCGCCGCGGCACCCTCAAACCCGGCGAGTCCGAGCGCCACCTCGGCCTCGACGACGTCGAGCTCATGCTCGCCACGGTGCAGGCCGAGTTCACGGCCCGCAACATGCTCGGCTGACGCCGACGCGGGGGAGGGGCCGCATGGTCAGGGGAATCGGCATAGACTCGGTCGACATCGAGGAGATGGCGCGGCTCGTCGCCGACGGGCAGACCGCCTTCGCGCGCCGCGCCTTCACGGAGGCCGAGCGCGTCCAGGCCCTCGCGCGCCACGACGCCGCGGCATGTCTGGCCGGCAAGTTCGCCGTCAAGGAGGCCGCGTTCAAGGCCCTCGCGCGCCATACCGCGGAGGGCTTCGACTTCCGCTGCGTGGAGACCCTCGAGGACGAGGACGGCTGCCCGCACGTCACGCTCGACGGCCCAATGGCCCCGGTGCTCGCGGAGGTGGGCGTCACGGAGCTCCTCGTCTCGATCACCAACGAGCGCGGCGTCGCGACGGCCGTCGTCCTCGCGCAGTAGCGCTCGGCGCCCGCGTCGCTCCCTGTGCATCGGCACAACGATTGCGTCCGCCGCCGCCGCGTTTTGTGTCCCGCATCCATTGGGCCGGCGTCGCGCCCTCTCCATACTATCTGCACAGGGTTACAGGCCCGGGCACAGGGTCCGGGCTCCGACGCGCATGCCGCGCCGGGCGGCTATCAACGGAGAGGTGACTGCCATGCCCATGAAGAACTCGACCAAGCTCGTGAAGGTCCTGCTGACCAACATCCCCATCGCCGTGTGCATCTCGCTCGTCGCGAGCTACATCGGCATCAGCTCCGCCGGCGTCCCCGAGGAGGCCTTCATGCCGGCCTTCCTGTCCACCGCCGCCATCAACATCGTCATGGCCTACATCATCTCCTTCTTCATCGGCTGGTTCATCCCGGCCGAGAAGTGGGGCTTTGCCTTCGCCGGCGCCTTCGGACTCACCCCGCAGAGCGGCCTGCCCTTCGGCCTGGTGCTCAACATCGTCGTGAACACCGTCTACGTCGTGGTGAACGCCGTCATCCTCACCTTCGTCAACGCCAACGTCATGCAGGGCATGCCCATCTCGATGTTCCCGATGGCTCTTCTCGGCAGCTTCTTCCAGTGCTGGATCGTGGGCTACGTCGTCTCCCTGCTCTGGGCCCAGCCTGCGGAGAAGATCGCCCGCAACCTCATGAACGACCCCGCGCCCGACATGCACTAAGCTCTTCTCGCGCAACTCGCGACCACGGCCCGCCTGCGCCCCTCGCGCCGGCGGGCCTTCCTGTTCAAAATGATCCAATAGGGGACTGACCCCTTTTGAATCGGAGGGGGGACTGTGGACGACCTCATCAGCGCGGAGCCCATTGAGCCCGGGCTCTGGCGCCTCTGCGACCCGATGGGCTATCTGGCCCACCTCGTGGTGGGCGAGAAGGACGCGGCGCTCGTGGACGCCATGCTGGGCATCGGCGACGTGCGCGCCGTCGCCGAGCGGCTCGCGGGCGGTCGGCGGCTGCGCGTTCTTCTCACCCATCGCCATCCGGACCACGTGGGCGGCGCCTACCGCTTCGACGAGGTCATGATGCCTGCGCTCGAGGACGGCCACTGGGACGATGCCGAGCGCTTCGCCGCGGAGCACCGCGCCGCGGGCGTCGCCGCGGACCCGCGCCTGGCCGAGGCGCCGTGGGCGATCGTCGAGGGGGCGCGGCCGCGCGTGACGCACGTCGCGGATGGGGACGAGCTCGACCTCGGCGGCCTCAAGCTGCGCTGCGTCGCGCTGCCCGGCCACACCGAGGGCTCGATGGGCTACCTCTGCCCGGAGCTCGGCGTCCTGCTCTCGGGCGACGCCGTGACGCCGATCATGTGCCTGTGCTTCGACGAGAGCCTGCCCGTCTCCGCCTGGCGCGCGACCCTCGACAAGATGGAGGGGCTGCCGTTCGAGCGCTTCTACACCGGGCATCACCGTCGCGCCTTCACTAAGGCCGACCTGCCGAGCTGGCGCGCCGCCGCCGACTTTGCCGAGAAGGACCGTGGCGTCGCCTGGCACCACGCCGACGTGGCGGAGTGGGAAGGCACCTGCCACCTGTGCCCGTGCGGCACCGCCGACGTCGACAGCCCGGACTTCCGCGCGGTGATCACACGCGGGCTCCCCGCGCCGAGGGAGCGTCGGCGCCGAGGTTCTTCTCGGTAGCGTTGGCCCTTTGACGCCGCCCGTGCGCGAAACCGCCGGCCCCTCCGGCGTCCGTTACGGGCGGTTGTGTGCAACATCTTTGATGTAAAGATAGCACCCCAAAGACACGATTAGCCAATAACGCTAACTTTATATTGCAATAGACCTAACGTCTGTCGCACATGGGCATCGAGTGCCCTCCAAACATCAAAGATGTTGCACACAACCTCGAGTTCAAGGCGGCCCGGGGCGAGAAGAACGACGCGCTCGGACGGCGGCAGCCCCCACGGGGACGAGAATCGTATCTGGTGCCTGAATCCCGCCATATGCGTATGCGCGACACGCATATGGCGGGATTCAGGCACTTTCGCACGCATTTGACGCGAATCCGGCACCCGCACACGCATATGGCGCGAATCCGGCACCGGCCCGAGCAAACGCGCCGGACGCCGCCGCACAAGAGCGCCCCGGGCGTGAGGGGACGCCCGGGGCGGGAGAGGACGTGCGAGCTGCTCGGCGCTACGCCACGTTCGGGCGCGACCTGAGCGAGAAGAGCGCGAGCACGAGGCACACGGCCATGCAGCCGTAGCCGAGGATGAACATCAGCGGGTAGCCGCCCGCGGAGTCCACGACCAGGCCCCAGAGCACGGCCGCGACGGCGCTCATGAGCGAGCCCACCATGGAGACGCGCGAGTAGATGTTGGTGTAGTCGGCACTGCCGAAGACCGTGCGCACCAGAAGCGGCGTCTGCACCGTGGTCATGGCGTAGACCACGCCAAAGAGGAAGGCGCCCACGAGCAGCAGTGCGAGCGCGCTCGGGAAGAGCCACATGAGCGTGACGCCGGCCACGCCCGCGCCGATGCCCAGGACCACGCCGGCGTGCACGGAGCGGTCGTTCACGGCGCCGAGCACGACCTTGCCCACGGCCTGGCCGCCCATCGCGGCGCTGGCCACGATGCCGGAGGCGGCGGCGATGGCGGGCATGGTGTCGGCGAAGGACTGGGCGTAGCCGGCCAGGAACTGGTAGATGGTCTGGTTGAGCGTGATCACGCCGCAGAAGGCAGCGAGCGCGAAGAACGCGGGCATGCGCATGGCCTGCGCGGCGGGGACGCCGGTGACCTCGGCCTGCTGCGCATCGCCGCCCTCGGCCGCCTCGCCGGCGCCGTAGGGGGCAAGGCCCTTGTCCTCCGGGCGGCTGCGCACCACGAGCAGCGTGAACGGCAGCGTGCCCACGGCCACAATCGCGGCAAAGACCAGGTAGGCCGTGCGCCAGCCCTCGGCGCCGGAGTTGATCAGCGCGGTGCCCACGGGGTTGAAGACCACGCCGCCGATGCCGGTGAACGCCATGCACAGGCCCACGAAGAAGCCCACGCGCTTGACGCACCAGGCGTTGATCAGGGTGGGGACGGAGAGGTAGATCAGCGGGCACACGCCCACGCCCAGGACCGCGCCGCAGACGTAGAACTGCCACATCGCCTGGCACATGCTCATGCCGGCAAGGCCCACGGCGCACAGGACCACGGCCGCGGAGAGCACGGCGCGCGCGTCGAGGCGCGAGAGCAGCTTGCCCGCCACGGGCAGGGTGAGCATCTGCGCGATGTTGAGCACCGAGAAGTACAGCGTGAACTCCGCGGTCGCCACCCCGAAGTACTGCGAGACCGGCGTGAAGAAGATGCCGGCGCACGACAGCACGAGCGCGCAGGGGAGAAACGTTATCGCTATGCAGGACGCGACGATGGCGTAGGCGTAGTGGAACCCGCCCGCCCGCGCCGTATGCGCGCCCTTCTCGATGTTCTTCTCGGCCATTGGTCCTGGGTCTCCTATCTCTTGACTATCCCTCGACGTCGGCGATGGCGCCGTCCATCGTGAATCCCTTCCAGCTGGGCTCGCCGGTGTAGGTCATGACGGCCTCGGTGCCCTCGAGCGCGCGGATGGCGCCCGCGGCGAGCGCGTCCATCTCGAAGTCGCCGGCGTAGACCTTGACCGGGGCGATCCAGCCCACGCGCTCGGTCACGTAGGACACGAAGCGCGGGTCGTGGCTGACGCCGCCGGTGAGCACGATGCCGTCGACCTTGCCGGCGAGGACCGCGGCGAAGGCGCCGATCGCCTTGGCGACCTGGTAGGCCATCGCGTCGTAGACGACCTCGGCCCAGGCGTCGCCGGCCTCGATGCGGGCCGTGATCTGGCGCGCGTCGTCGGTGCCGAGAAGCCCGAGCAGGCCGCCGGTCTTGCCGATGACGCCGTCGAGCTCCTTCTTGGTGGCGCCGGAGTACGCGAGCTTCACGACCGGCTTGAGCGGGGCGTCGCCGGAGCGGTTGGGCGCGAAGGGGCCGGAGCCCTCGAGGACGTCGTTGGTGTCGACCATGCGGCCGTGGTCGTGGCAGGCAACCGAGAGGCCGCCGCCCACGTGCGCCACGATGAAGGAGCCGGTCTCGTAGGTGAGGCCAAGCTCGACGGCGCAGCGGATCGCGCACTCCTTCTGGTTGAGGCAGTGCACGTGGCTCTTGCGGTAGACGCCCGGGAAGCCGGTGATGCGCGCCACGTCGGCGAGCTCGTCGGTGTCGGGCTGGTTGACGGCGTAGGCGGGCTTGCCGGTGGCCTGGGCAAAGGCGTGCAGCAGCGGCGCGCCGAGGATCGCGGGGTGGTTGACGCCGGCGTTCATGACGTGGTCGCAGACCGTGTCGTCGATGGCGAAGATGCCGCCGACGGTGGGGCCCATCGCGCCGCAGTAGCCGGAGAAGGCGTCGATGTCCTCGAGCTTGATGCCCTGCCCGGCGAGGGCGTCGAGGATTGTCTTCCTGCGGTAGTCAAACTGGTCGGCGGCGCTGTCGAACGCCGCGAGCTCCTCGGCGGGGTGCGTGACGTTGAGGCGGAACAGCGCCTCGGTCCCGTCGAAGACGGCCACCTTGGTGGAGGTGGAGCCGGGGGAGAGCGTGAGGATCTTGTATCCCATGGGGTCCCTTTCTGCGGGCGCGTCGCGCCGTGGCTCGATTGTGCGCGGCGCGACGGCGGTTGTCTTTGTGCGCGCGGTCCAAAAAGCTGGCGAGAAGAACGCGGGCACGTCCTTCTCGCCGGGGCGTCTGCCCCTGGCCGCCCTGGTGCCGGATTTCCGCCATTTGCGTGCGGCGCGCACTCATATGGCCGGTTTTTGGCACCGATACGCGCATTTGGCCGGTTTTTGGCACCAAAACACGCATATGGCGGGATTCTGGCACCAGGGCAGCGGCACCAGGGCGGGCGAGAAGGACTAGCGGGCGGAGAGCACGAGCATCGCGATGTCGCCGACGATCTCGTCGACGGTGGCGCCGCGGGAGGAGTCGGCCACGGGGCACTTGAAGCCCGAGAGCGTGTGGCCGTAGGCGGCGCCGTGCGCGAAGCGCTGGACGATCTTCACCGCGAGGTTGGCGGAGTTGAGGTCCGGGAAGATGAGCACGTTGGCGCGGCCCGCGACGGAGGACTCGCGGCCCACCTTCTTGGCGGCCACGGCCTCGTCGATGGCGGCGTCGAGCTGGAACTCGCCGTCGGCGGCGATGTCGGGCCTGCGCTCGTGCACGAGGGAGATGGCCTCGTTCACGCGGTCGACCGAGCTGCCGGCGCCCGAGCCGCAGGTGGAGTAGGAGAGGAAGCCCACGCGCGGCTCCCAGCCCATGATCGCGGCCACGTTGTCGGCGGCGGAGATGGCGATGGAGGCCAGCTCAGAGGCCGTGGGCTCGGGGTTGAGGCCGCAGTCGGCGAAGCAGATCACGTTGCCCTCGGGGCCCTCGAAGCCCGCGGTCTCCACCAGGGCGAAGATCGACGGGACGTCCACGCCCTCCTTGAGGCCGATGATGGTCTGGGCGGCCATGAGGACGTCGCCGGTGGTGTTGGTGTGGCCGCAGAAGGTGCAGTCGACGTTGCCGAGCTCCTCCATGACCATGGCGTACCACATGGGGTTCTTGATCTTGCGGCGGGTGCCCTTGGCGGAGAGCAGGCGCGCGCCCCCGGCCATGTAGCGCTCGGCCAGGGCGTCGGCGGCCGCCTCGTCGGAGGTGTCGACGACCTCCATGCCGTCGAGCGCTACGCCCGCCTCGGCGGCCGTGGCCTCGATGACGTCGCGCGGGCTCACGAGCACGGGGGTGCCCACGCCCTCGTCGAGCACGCGGCGGGCGGCGAGCAGGGTCTTGACGGCCTCGCACTCGGGCAGGGCGACGCGGCGAGAGGGCGCTGCCTTGGCGTCCTCCACGAGCTTCTCGATAAGCGACATGCTGTGTCCTCTCTATAGAAAAGTGGCCCGGCGGCGGCCGAGAAGGACCGCGCTGCCGGGCCGTGCGTGCTTACATGGACAGGGCGTCGTCCACGAACTTGGCGGCGTCGGCGAAGGTCGCGCACTTGTTGAGCTGCATGTAGGGGACCTCGACCTCGTACTCGTCCTCGAGGGAGGACGCAAACTGCACGATGTTGACGGACTTGCAGTGCAGGTCGTCGACGAAGCTGGTCTCGGCGGACAGGGTGGACGCGTCCACGCCGAAGATCTCGGCAGCCTTGTTCTTGAGGATGTCCACGACCTCTTCCTGGAACTCGTTCATCTTTCTTCTCCTCTCTCTCCTGATGAAAAGGGACAGTCCCTTTTCATTATGTTGTGCTTGGTGATGAAAAGGGACTGTCCCTTTTCATCATGGGCGGCCTAGCCGCGATAGACGTAGTCGCCGACCTGGTATTTGGGCGGAACCACGGGAATCTGCAGGTAGGAGTCGTGCTCGCCGCCGGTGTGGATGACGTGCATGCCGTCGCCGTTGTCGGTCTTGTGGTTCATGTCGTTGTCGTGGAACCACTCGGTCTTGATGAAGCGGCCGGCCACGACCACCTGGATCTTCTCGCCCTTGTGCCAGAAGCGGGAGTGCGGGTACATCTCCACGTCAACGGGCACGATCTCGCCCGGCTGCATGCGCTCCTCCTTGGTGTGCGCGTGCACCGGCTGGAAGTCGCTCGCGTACTTGGGGTCGAGGTCGCGGTGGCTGCAGCGCAGGAACCCCCACGCGCCGCGGAAGGGAGCGCCCATGACGCGGATCGGCACGTAGTTGCCGTCCTTGTCAAGCTTGATGACCCAGGGGAACAGGTCCATGTTGTCGTAGCCGCGGCACTCGACGTTGAGGTGCAGCTTCATGAAGCCCGTGATCTCGGTGTCCTCGGTGAACTGGTAGGTGAACGTCGTGGTCTCGGTCTTGGGGTCGTAGACGACCTCGGCCTCCTGCTCGGGGTTCTCGTAGCTCGCGGAGCCGTCGGCGGCGTTGAGGTAGAGCTTGCGGTACTCGGTGCGCTTGAGCGGGAAGGACTCCTCGGGGCGGCGGTCGGCGTAATCGTAGTCATAGCCGTCCATGACGTCGATGCGCACGCGCGGCGTCATCTCCCAGCCGTTGTGGATATCCTTGCAGTAGCGGTCGAAGAAGCGGCGCAGGTCCTCGAGGTTCTCGGGCTTGTAGCTGTCGGGCCACTCGAAGTCGCGGTGCGCGCGCATCCACTTCTTGGGGGAGCGGATGCGGCGGAAGCCCTCGAAGGCGCCGCGCAGGTGGTGGTGGACCCAGCCGGCGGTCACGTACGTAGGGATGCGGATCTTGTTCCAGTCGACGATCTTGTCCTTGTAGTACGCGTTCATGAGAGGATACTTGGCCACCATCGCCGGCGTGTCCTCGATGTAGTTGTTGACGGCGAGCGCCTGGATGATGTGGGTCTCGTAGTCGGGGTTGGGGATGCCGCCGCAGTAGTAGCTCTCGCGGTAGAGGTCGCCCTGGCCCTCCCAGGCCGCCAGGCACGCGAGGTGGGGCGGACGGGTGGCGGCGATGCGCCAGTGGGCCATGCACACGCCGGAGTTGCCGATCATCGTGGCCTTGCCGTTGCACCACTCCTGGGCCGTGACCCACTCGATGAAGTCATAGCCGTCCTGGGCGTCCTGGCTGCCCCAGAGGTAGACGTCGCCCTCGGAGTTGCCTACGCCGCGCGGGTCCACGTTGGCCACGGCGTAGCCGTAGTGGCACCAGTAGCCGGGATCGGGCGCCTCGAACTTGGCGTACTGCGAGACCGTCTTGGGCGGCACGCCCATGAGCTGCCAGGAGTCCATGCCCTCGGAGGGGTTCTTGCCAAACGGGGCGAAGACGCAGATGACCGGGACCTTCTCGGTGGTGTTGGCCGGGCGGTAGATGTCAGCGTAG
Organism: uncultured Atopobiaceae bacterium; assembly: GCA_944320975.1. Taxonomy (GTDB): domain Bacteria; phylum Actinomycetota; class Coriobacteriia; order Coriobacteriales; family Atopobiaceae; genus Thermophilibacter. The sequence continues at coordinate 27,967 of CALUJM010000003.1, forward strand.
ATCGTGGTGCCGTCGCGCAGGACGCAGGCCTGGTCGCGCTCGCACATGACGCCGGGGATCTCGGTCATGTAGGTGTGCGGCTGGTAGGGCGCGCAGAAGCCCATCGTGGCCACCATCTCGCCGTCGCCGGCGTCGGGGTCCTCGGCCAGGCGGCGCTTGATCTCCTCGAGCTCCTCGCGGGACTTGCCGGGGTTGCCCTTGGCAAAGGGAACCTCGAACTCCTCCCCGCCGAAGGTCATCTTCTTGACGATGCCCTCTCTCTTCTCGGCCATGCGGCGCTCCTCTCTGACGAGCCCCCGGGTGTGCCCGGCGGGCGCTTTCCCTGCCTCAGAGTGTGGGCGTTCGGGGCGAGAAGGTCATTGGACTGGGTTACAAACTTTGGCGCCCCTGCGCCCGTCTGCGCGGTACCGATGCCCATCGCCCAGCTCAGGGCCCTTGGTCAACAGCACAACGCGCTGCTATCATGAGATGCCGAGAAGAACGGACGGGCCGGCGCGCCGCCGGCGCGGGGAGGGTGAGCATGAAGCTGAGAACGGTCGTCAACGAGCTGGCCTGCGACGCCATCTGGCCGGCGCGTCCGGAGCTACTCGACGCCAACGTCCTGCTCACGCCCGAGTACGGCTCCGCAACCCCCGGCGACATGCTGTTCGTCCGCCTGTGCCGGCTCGAGGACTGGGCGGCCGGTACCGTGAGCGCCGGGGAGCGCGAGCTTTTGCTCGTCCATGCGGGGCCCAAGATCCCCGCCGACGTGGCGCCTGCGGGTAACGTCGTGCTCATCGCCCATCCGAGCAGCTACGAGGACCTGCGCGTGCTCTTCCTCGACCTGCCGTCGCGGATCGCGGTGCTGGAGCTGCTGCGCGAGCGGATGTTCAACGCGTTTCTCGGCTCCTACGACCTCGGCCAGTACGCCCGGCGCGCCTCCGAGGTGCTCGGCAACCCCGTGATCATCCTCAACTCCGACCAGCGCGTGCTCGCCACCGCCGGCGAGTTCCCGCTCGACGCCCTCGACGTGCAGGAGGTGCTCGACCAGGGCTACATCTCCGAGACCGTCAACGCCGACATGGAGGCCGACGGCATCATCGAGGGCGTTCGCCGCGCGCACCACTCCATCCTGGCCCTCTCCGCGCGCTACGGACGCAGCTGGGTCACCTCGATGGTGTACTACCACCACCTCGAGATGGGCCGCTTCGACGTGATGGAGAAGGACCGCGCGATCTCGGGCATCGACCTCGAGCTCATCGACTACGCCTCCCAGCTCGCGGGCATCCTCATCGACCGCCTGGGCCTGGCGGGGGAGCGCGTGGGGTTTGGCTCCTCGGTCCTGCACGACCTCGTGACGGGCGGCTTCGTCAACGAGAAGACCATGCGCGCCCAGCTCATGGTCACACACCTTCCGCAGGACGGCTCCTATGCGATGGTCACGCTCGCGGGCCCGCGCGACGCCGACCGGGACTACCTCGCGCGCGTGGGGTCGATGGTGTCGCGCTCGGTGCGCAGCTGCCTGTGGTGCGTCGAGGACGGGGTGCTGTGCGCGCTGGTGCCCGTGGGGCGCAGCGAGTCAGTGGGCTACGACGACTATGCGCGGGCCATGAAGCGCCTCTCCTCCAACTCGGCGCTCGCGGCCATGCTCGAGAACAACGACCTGCGCGCCTACGTGAGCGAGCCGTTTGCCGAGGTCGACCGCGCGGGTGCCCGCCTCGAGCAGTGCCGGCTGCTCATGCGCGTGCCGGACGCGCGCACGCACGGCCGCGTGTGCTACTTCTGGGAGAACCGCTTCGGCGTGCTCGCGGTGGTCGCGGGCTCGCGCGAGCGCGTGGACATGCTGCTCGACAAGCGCGTGGTGGCGATGGACGCCTACGACCGCGAGCACGGGACGGCCTACCTCGAGACGGCCATCATGTCGGTGCGCTTCCCCGGCAGCCCCGCCGAGGCCGCGGCAGCGCTCTCGGTGCACCGCAACACCTACTTCTACCGCATGAACAAGGTCAAGGAGCTCTTCTTCGTCGACCTCAAGGACGGCGAGGACCGCCTGGCGCTCTCCTTCACCGCCCAGGTCCTCGAGGCATCGCGCCGGTAGCGGCGGCGGGGCGTGACAATTAGGACAGGTTGAATTGTCACACGAACGCGGCGTGACAATTCAACCTGTCCTAATTGTCACGCCCCCGTCCCCGCCCAATGTGCAATCGCACAGACACGTTCTTCTCGCCCGGGCGTTTATCAAACGTCAGCCTAACGGGTTTGCCCATACGCTTTTCCCAACGGAACCCAAACCGGAGAGGAAAGGGGTCGCCATGACCAAGATCGTGGGCGTTTCGTTTGGCACCAAGAACGGCAACAACGACTGCATCTGCAAGGAGGTGCTCAAGGCCTGCCAGGAGGAGGGCTGCGAGATCGAGTTCATCCGTGCGATGGACCTCGACATCAAGCACTGCACCGGCTGCATCACCTGCGTCAAGATGCTCATGAGCGGCACCAAGAACATGTGTATCCACAAGGACGACTTCGACTGGCTGGCCTTTGAGATGTTCAACGCCGACGGCGTCATCATGGTCGACCCGATCTTCGAGACCGGCGCTTCGGGCCTGTTCCACACCATCATGGACCGCTTTGGGCCCCGCATGGACACCGGCAACAACTTCATCGGCACCCAGATCGCCCAGGGCCGCCTGGCCCAGGGCGGCGACGCGGCCAAGGGCGTCGAGGTGCCCAACCCCGCGATCATGAGCCCCAAGGTCGTCTCCTACATCGGCATCGGCGGCTCCGACTGGGGCACCCACGTCCAGTCCGAGCACCAGCTCCAGGCCATGACCCCCAGCTGGAAGGTCATCGACAACGAGTGGGTCGCCTGGTCCAAGACCGCCCTCATGGATGACTCCCTGATCGAGCGCGCGCACCAGATCGGCGTCAACCTGGCCAACGCCGCCAAGGACATCGAGCACGCCACCTACCAGGGCAAGCCCGGCATCTGCCCGCACTGCAACTGCAACGACTTCTATCTCGTCCCCGGCGAGAACCGCGCCATCTGCTGCGTCTGCGGCCTCGAGGGCACCGTGTCCGTGGAGGACGGCGTCGTCAAGGTCACCTACGCCGACGAGGACCTGCACAAGGCCCACGACATCCAGTCCGGCAAGGAGATCCACGGCAAGGACATCGCCGAGAACGAGGGCAAGCTCGCGGAGATGAAGAAGACCCAGGCCTACAAGGACCGCGTCGCCTACTACCGCGACCTCATCCAGCCCACGATGCCGCCGCGCGCCTAACGCAAATTCCTGCCGATAAGAACGTGGCCTCGGGGCCCGGCCGCCGCAGCGCGGCCGGGCCCCGCCGCGTGCCGGAGGCGGGCGCGGGGCGCGCGTTCTTCTCGGCAGGCGCGGGACCGCGCCGCGTCCGACGCCGGCGCCCTTTCCGCCATGGTCCCATTGCACAAACCCTGCGGGACATTTCGCCCCGATATGTTGTGCGCGCACATTGTTGCCGCGGGCGGCCTGCGCGAAGGTGTACTCGTGCAAGAAGGTGCCGAACAAGGCATGGCAGCAGATAGAGGAGGATTCGCATGAAGCAGCTTGAGACCGACGTCGTCGTCGTTGCGGCGGGCCTTTCCGGCCTGGCCGCGTCCGTTGCCGCCGCCGAGAGCGGCGCGAGGGTCATCACCCTCGAGAAGGCGTCCAACACCGGCGGCGCCGCCAACATGGGCATGGGCCCGGCCGCGGCCGGCTCGCCCCTGCAGAAGGCCTCGATGATCGAGGTCACCCCCGGCGAGCTCTTCCGTCGCCACATGTTCTACACCCACTACCAGGTCGACGCCCGCCTCGTCCGCGACTACTACTTCAAGAGCGGCGACACCATCCAGTGGCTCATGGACATGGGCGTCGAGTTCAACAGCGTCCGCCCGGCGTTCCGCGCCCGCGAGCGCACCCGCGCCTACGCCGACGGCGAGTACACCTGGCACGTCGTCCAGCCCGAGGACGGCTCCGAGCCCGGCCCGCGCGCCGCTACCACGATGACCAAGCGCATGACCGAGCGCGCCCAGGAGCTGGGCGTCGAGTTCATGCTCGAGTGCCCCGGCACCGGACTCATCACCAACGACGAGGGCGCCGTGGTGGGCGTCACCGCCAAGGACAAGAACGGCGAGGAGTACGAGATCTCCTGCTCCTCGGTCATCGTCGCCACGGGCGGCTTCGGCCACAACACCGAGATGATCAAGGAGACCATCGGCCTCGACTGGGGCAAGAACCTCTTCTCCTTTGCCATCCCGGGCATGGACGGCGACGGCCTCAACATGTGCCACGCCGTGGGCGCCGGCCACACCCCGGTCTCCATGGAGATGATGTACCAGATCCCCGACAACATGAACCACTTCTACGTCGAGGGCGCCTTCCGCCAGCCCTGCTACTGGTGCAACCGCCTCGGCGAGCGCTTCATGCCCGAGGACGAGATCTTCAACACCACCTTCGTGGGCAACGCCATCAACCACCTGCCGGGCAAGGTCGCCTTTGCGATCTTTGACTCCAAGATGCTCAAGCACTGGAAGAAGGACGGCCCGGACATCGTCTCCCACGTCCACCCGCACGACCTCTACGAGGGCTTCGACGAGCAGTGGGAGCGCGACCTCGCCGACGGCTACGAGGCCATCTGCCAGGCCGACACCCTCGAGGAGCTCGCCGAGAAGGCCGGCATCGACATCGACGGCCTCATCGCCAACGTCGAGGAGTACAACGAGATGTGCGCCAACGGCTGGGACGAGATCTTCGAGAAGGAGCGCGAGTTCATGCAGCCGCTGGAGAAGGGCCCGTTCTACTGCTGCAAGCAGTACATCGGCGCCTACGGCACCCTGGGCGGCGTGCTGATCAACCACAACATGGAGGTCATGACCGACGACTACAAGGTCATCCCCGGCCTCTACTGCGTGGGCACCGACGCCTGCACCATCTACGGCGACTCCTACAACTACTGCATCCCGGGCAACACCATGGGCTTCTGCCTCAACTCCGGGCGCATCGCCGGCGAGAACGCCGCCGCCAAGCTGTTCGAGTACTAAGAGGGGTAGGGGGACGCGCGCGGGGTCTCGGCTCGGGGCCCCGCGCGTCCTTTTTGCCAAGATCCAAAAGGGGACAGACCCCTTTTGGATCATCGCCGCGGAGAGGCGCCGTCGTCCCGGCGCAGCGGCCCGACATCACGAAGAGGGGGTCATGTGAAGCTCACCATCAACGGCCAGGAGGTCGAGGCGCGCGAGGGGCAGTCTGTCCTGGACGCCGCGCTCGACGCCGGCATCTTCATCCCGCACCTCTGCAAGCACCCGGACCTCGAGGCCGTGGGCGGCTGCCGCCTGTGCATGGTCGAGGTCGACGGCGCTGAGGAGCCCGTGTGCGCCTGCAAGACGGAGGTGCGCGAGGGCATGCAGGTCAACGTCAACGGCGAGCGCGCCGACCGCGTGCGCCGCATGGCGATGGAGCTCATCCTCGCCACGCACCCGACCGACTGCACCGGCTGCCCCAAGTACGGCAAGTGCGAGCTGCAGTCCATGTACCAGTACATGGGCGTCTCGCCCACGCGCTGGCGCGTCAAGAGCCGCCCCGTCGCCACCGACGAGTCCAACCCGCTCATCACGCACATGTTCACGCGCTGCATCCGCTGCGGCCGCTGCGTGCGCGCCTGCCGCGAGCTGCGCGGCGTCGGCGTCCTGGACTACCAGCACACCGAGGAGGGCATCCGCATCGGCACCGACGGCTCGGTCTCGCTCGAGGAGGCGGGCTGCCGCTTCTGCGGCGCGTGCATCGAGGTCTGCCCGACGGGCTCGATCATCGACGTGCTCTCCCGCGCCCACGACGACCGCTCCCGCGAGGACAACGTCGTGCCCTGCCGCTTTGGCTGCCCGGCGCACATCGACATCCCGCGCTACCTGCGTCACATCAAGGACGGCGAGTGGGAGGCCGCGACGGCCGTCGTGCGCGAGAAGGTCCCGTTCCCCGAGACCCTCGGCACCATCTGCAACCACAACTGCGAGAGCGAGTGCAAGCGCAACGACCTGACCGCGCCGCTCTCGGTCTGCCGCCTCAAGCGCGCCGCCGCGGTGCGCGACACCGGCGAGTGGAAGAGCCGCGTGCGCCACGAGCCGCTCACGGGCAAGAAGGTCGCCGTCGTGGGCGCCGGCCCCGCGGGCCTCACCGCGGCCCTGTTCCTGGCCGAGAAGGGCCATCTGGTCACGGTCTTCGAGGCAAACGAGAAGGTCGGCGGCCAGCTGCGCTACGGCATCCCCGCCTACCGCCTGCCCGACGCCACGGTCGACCACGAGGTCGACATCATCCGCGAGATCTCCCAGGGCACCGACGCCGACCCCCGCATCGACATCCGCTGCGGCGAGCGCGTCGCCGACCCCAAGGCACTTCTCGGCGAGGGCTATGACGCCGTGCTCGTGGCCATCGGCACCCACGTTGGCACGCGCCTGCCGATGGAGGGCGCCGACCTCGAGGGCGTCTACGTGAACACCGACTTCCTCAAGGCCGCCCGCACCGGCGCGCCGCTCGACGTCTCCGGCACGGTCGTCGTGCTCGGCGGCGGCAACGTCGCCTACGACTGCGCCCGCACCGCCGTGCGCCTGGGCGCCGAGAAGGTCGACGTGGCCTGCCTCGAGTCCCTTGACAAGATGACCTCGACCCCGGAGGAGCGCGAGGAGGCCGCCGAGGAGGGCGTGGAGCTCCACGACGCCTACGCGTTCACCTCGCTCAACGAGTCCGAGCCCGGCTCCGGCCGCGTGGGCTCGGTCACGATCCACAAGATCGAGCGCTTCTACTTCGACGAGAACCACCGCGCGGTGACCGAGCTCGTCGAGGGCGGCGAGCTCACGATCCCGGCCGACCACGTCATCTTTGCCGTGGGCCAGAAGCCGGAGGGCACCGCCGAGATGGGCCTCGAGCTCACGCACGGCCCCTACATCGTGGCCGACGGCGAGCTTGCCACGAGCGTCGAGGGCGTCTGGGCTGCCGGCGACTGCGTCACGGGCACCAAGTCCGTCATCGCCGCCATCGAGCAGGGCCGCGAGGCCGCGAGCTCGATCGACCGCTACCTTGGCGGCGACGGCGACATCTCGGCGGAGCTGCTCGACGCGGACGTCCCCGAGCAGCGCATCGGCAAGGTCCCCGAGGGCTTCTACGGCGGCCGCGTCGAGCCTGAGATCGGCCCGGCAAAGGAGCGCGCGCACACCTTCGACGTCTTCGAGTGCCCGTTCACCGAGGACGAGGCCAAGTGCGAGGCGTCCCGCTGCCTGCAGTGCGACCTGCGCCTGACCCTGCACACCCCGCGCCTGTGGAACGAGTACTAGGAAGGGAGCGAGAAATGACGACGATTGTTAGCTTCATGCCGACCTACGCGGCGGCCCCCGTCTCCCTTCACCTCCTGAAGGCCGACATCGAGGGCGCTGCGGAGAAGATCTCCGGCCTCGGGGGAGAGGTGGCGGTCCTCGTGCCGTCGACCGAGCCCGAGCTCGCCGCTCGCCTGCGCGAGCTTCTCGGCGACGCCGCGCGCGTGGTCGAGGCGGATCCGTCCCTCGGCTTTGTCTACGCCAACGACACCGCCTGCGCGTGCGTGCTCAAGGGCGAGAAGCCCCTGCCCTCCGAGGTCACCGGCACCACGCCTGAGCTGCGCCTCGTTGCCGGGTCCGAGCTCCTCGGAACCGAGGGCTCCCGCTGGACCTGGATCGAGGGCGCAGGCGCCCCCGTCGAGCTTCCCGCCTCCACGACCGTGGGCGCGCTCGTCGCGGCCTCCGGCGTGGCCGATGCCAAGGCCGTCTACGTGGGCTACCCGATCGGCGCGTTCTTCTCGGCATCCGATCCCGACGCCGCCGTGGAGCTCGGCAGCGACTACGTTCGCGTGTACGGCCAGACGTCCTGCATGGCGAGCGCGCTCGATCAGGTGTGCCAGCTCTATCGCCACGAGACCTGCGGCCGCTGCGTCTTCGGCCACGAGGGCGGCCACCAGGTCGCCCAGATCGCGAGCGACATCTGCCGCAAGAAGGGCAAGGCGTCCGACGTTGCGCTGCTTCGCGACCTCTGCCCGGTCATGGAGACCCAGAGCCTCTGCGAGATGGGCCGCGTGATGGCGCGCACCGTCCTCTCCGCGCTCGACGCCTTCGGCGACGAGATCGAGCAGCACTTCACCAAGAAGGTCTGCCCGGCGGGGGAGTGCAAGGCCTACATGACCTACCACATCCTCCCCACCAAGTGCGTGGGCTGCGGCGAGTGCGTCGACGCCTGCGAGGACGAGGCCATCCTCGGCAAGCCGCGCTTCATCCACGTGATCGACCAGAAGGCGTGCACGCAGTGCGGCAAGTGCGTGAGCGCCTGCGACGAGGAGGCCATCATCATGGCCGGCGCGGACAAGCCCCGCACCCCGCCCCGCCCGATCCCCATCCGCAAGCGCTAGCTGCACGTTGGGGACAGTCCCCAACGTGCTGGTGCCGTCCCTGGGCCGCCTCCCCCGAGGCGGCCCTTTTGCGTTTGGGCTGCGCGTCCTTCTCGCCCCGCGTGAAACACCCGGTGCCTGATTTCAGTCAAATGCGCATATCGGTGCCGGATTTCCGCCAAATGCGTGCGGCGGACACGCATATGGCCGGTTTTTGGCACCGATATGCACAGATGGCGGAAATCCGGCACCAGGGGTTTGTCGCAGTGAGGAGAGCGGCTGCCGAGAAGAGCGCGCGTGGCGAGAAGGACGTCGAGCTGCGGTTTTGTCATGCGCGCACAAATGCGGGGCCCTCCGTCTACCGAGGTCTGGTCCCGTGAACATGCGCGGCTGCGTGTCCCCGTGCGATACTAGTCCCAACATGACCCCTTCGAGCTCTGTTTGCCATGCCGGAGCTCGGAGGGGCCACGCTTTGTCCGGGCGCACGAAGCCGCGCCCGCAACGGCCGAAAGCGTCGTTCGTCCAGACGGTGAACGCCACGGCGGCGCGCCGTAGCATCTCCTCAGAATGCGCGGACGGGGGTCCGCGCCCGACGCTCGAGGAGAGGAGCGGACATGTCTTTCAAGGTCATGGCAATCTGCGCCGGAAGGCACGGCGGCAACGGCGAGGCGCTCGCCAAGGAGGCGCTCTGCGCGGTCCAGGAGGCCGGCGGAGAGGTCGAGCTGATCAACCTCTTTGACTACAACATCTTGCCCTGCACCGGCTGCGAGGGCTGCACGATGCAGATGGGCAAGGTCGGCGCGGGCCTCCAGAAGGAGTACCACGGCTGCGTCCTCAAGAACAAGGACGACGTCGACGCCATCGTGAGCGAGCTGCGCACCTGCCACGGCGTCATCTTCGCCGTCCCGACCTACGACCTCACTCCGAGCTCGGTCTACACGCGCTTCGCGCAGCGCTTCCTGGCCTACGAGCTCTCGTTCCTGCTCGCCATCGGCGCGGTGAAGGAGAACCCGCACACTGTGGCCGGCCTCATCGCCGTCGGCGGCTCCATGCACGACTGGCAGAGCCTCGCGCTGGAGAGCCTGCAGGCCACCATGTTCACGATGTCGCTGCAGGTCGTCGACCGCTACATGGCGCAGCGCGACGGCCGCCCGGGCAACGCCTTCGTCTGGGGCGACGACGTCGAGTGGGGCGGCCAGCTCGCCCGAGCCCGCAAGATGGGCGAGAACATCGTCAAGGCCATCCAGACGCCGGTCGAGGAGCGCACCTGGCTCGGCGATCCCAACGACGGCGTGTGCCCCAACTGCCACAGCTCGCTGGTCTACCCCGGCGACAAGCACTGGGACGGCATCGAGTTCCCGTGGGAGTGCGCGGTCTGCGGCGCCGGCGGCGACCTGGCCGTCAACGAGGAGACCGGGCGTCCCTACCTCAAGATCGCCGAGAACGGCCTCATCCGCGACCGTAACGACGACAAGGCGCGCGCCGAGCACCTCAACGAGATCAACAAGACGCGCGACGAGTTCTTCGCGCACCTCGACGAGGTCAAGCCGCTGATGGAGAAGTACGCCAAGATGGAGTTCCCGACGCTCAAGATCGAGCGCTAGCCGTCAGCGCGGGTGATTCAATTGGGGACAGACCCCTTTTGAATCACCCGCGCATCGATTCAAAAGGGGCCTGTCCCCAATTGAATCACTTGTGGTGCGCGCGGAGGTCGTCGCTCGTGCGCGGCTTGGTACGCGTCTCAAGGAGCCCCAGGTAGAGCAGGGCGCGGATGGAGAGGTGGAACAGGAACAGGTCCTCTCCGGACGTGAGGTCGTTGTCGCAGATCTCCTTGATGCGGCCCAGGCGGTAGAGCAGCGTGTTCTTGTGCAGGCACAGCAGAAGGGCCGTGCGCGCCGTGCTGCAGCCGTTCTGCATGTAGGCGTAGAGCGTCTCCACCAGCTCGCTGCCGTGGCGCAGGTCGTGGTCGTAGAGCGCCCAGATGGCCGGATGGACGTAGTTGAACAGGTTCACCCGGTCGTTGGCGAAGTCGAGCAGCTCCATGTAGGTGTAGTCGTAGTAGTTGTAGACGTGGGTGTCGTCGAGCACCTTGGTGTAGGAGGAGCCAAAGTGGATCGCGGAGCGCGCCTGCGCCAGGTGGCGGCGCACGTCGCAGAGGTCGTCGAAGGCGTTGCTCACGCCCACGAGCACGTCGTTGTCCTTGGCGACGCGTGCGAGCAGCTTGCGGTCGTAGGGCGTGAGGAACGGCCCCTCGGCGCGGCTCGCCGCGATCACGAGGTCGCCGCCGTAGGAGGTCGTGAGGCTCTTGACCAGCATCGGCTGGAGCTGGGCGCGCAGGCTCTCCTCGTCGCGGGCGCTGAGTGCCCTGCTCGACGCATCGCGCACCACGATGACGAAGAGCGCCGGCAGCGGCTCGAGCCCCAGCAGTCCCAGGCGCCGGGCGGTCGCCTGGGGCGTGGGCTGCTCGTCCTCGAGCAGGCGCCGCAGGAAGTAGGACTCCATCTGGGCGCTGCCCACGGTGAAGACCTCGCCCTTCTGCAGCTCCTGCCCCACGACGTTGCACAGCAACGAGAAGTCCGCCACATCGGCATCGGTGAACGGCCGCTCGTGCGCCATCATCATGACGCGCGCGAGGCAGATCCCGTGCACGACGACGTTCTGCGTCATCGTGGTGAGGCCGAGGTTGGCGTTGTCGCGCACCACGGGCCCGCGGGACCGGGCGAGGCGCTCGTTGATGCCGTCGTCCTCGATATAGGCCACGCCGTCCTCGAGGATGTCGCCAAAGGCCATCTCCTCGCGCATGACGCGCGCATAGGCCGAGTCGTCGTCCGCCGCGGGAGTGACGCCGCCGCTTGCGACGTAGTGGTAGCTCGGGTCCACCACCACGATTGGATTGCCCAGCGCGTCCGCCGCCTCGTCGACGAGGTGCTTGATGCCCCGGTCGGAGAGAAGTGCGGCGATGATGCGCTCGCTTGTGGTCTTCGTGGACGGTTCGCCCGGCTCCATTCCCGGCTCCTTTCGGCGGAGTGTGGCTGACGGTGCTCTGCGACACATGATAATGGAAATGAAAGGGAGGGCGGCAATGGCAGTTTGGGGAAGCGACAGCAGGACGGACCCCATCGACGCGCGCATCGAGGACGCGGTCTTTACGCTCATGGAGACCACCGACATCCCCGACATCCGCGTGGCCGACGTCGTGCGCCTCGCCGGCATCTCCCGCTCGACCTTCTACCGGCGCTTCGGCTCGGTCGACGACGTGGTCAAGGCCTTCGAGACCGACGTGCTGGCCAACATGCACTCCATCAACAGCTACGCGCTCAAGGCCCGCTTCGGCCAGTCGGAGCTCGACCCCACGCCCACGATGATCAGGCGCATGGAGGTCCTCGCCGAGCGGCGCGACAAGATCGTGGCGCTCAACGGCCCCCACGGCGACCCGCAGTTCGTGCACAAGGCAACGATCCTCATGCACGACCACTTCCGCGAGCGCCTCTCCGACGTGGAGGGATCGGGCACCTATCGCGACTTCTACCTCGCCTTCGTTCTCGCTGGGCACCACAACGTGATCCAGTACTGGCTCGAGGAGCGCCCCGAGGTCTCCCCGGAGGTCGTCGCGGGCGTGCTCAACCGCCTCTTCTACGCGCCGTTCTTCCTCGACGAGTCCAACGCCCGCAACGTCCCCGCCTCGCCCTTCCGCGGAAGGCACGGGGACGGCGAGGCAGACGAGAGGAACGGTCGGGGCGAGAAGGGCGAGCGGCACCGCCAGCGGTAGGTTCCAGCCGCCGAACGGCACGGGAATATATTCTCAAACAGCACTATCTACCTGCAAAAAGATACACCGTATGCAAAGTTGTCCCACAGGGCGGAACGACTGACGCCCAGAGGTTCTTCTCGGCATTCCGCATGCGTCATAGCATGCGAGACAGGCAAGGCAAGCATTGGCTTTCGGAAAAGGATGTGATGCTATGGTCAAGCTCGGCAAGAACATGCGCAGCGTCTCGATCGTGGGCGTGGGCTGCACCCCGTTCAAGGACTTCGAGGACCATCCCGAGACCCAGGGGATCGGCGAGGGCGAGGCGTTCGGCTACGCCGCGCTCGAGGCCATCGCCGACGCGGGCCTCGAGCCGCGCGACGTGGACTTCTTCTATCACGGCGCCGCCAACCCCTACCTGATCAACGACTGCATCACCCCCAACATGCAGGTCGCCGACTGGTTCGGCATGCGCGCCAAGGCCTCCGTCCACCACTCCGAGGCCTGCTGCACCGGCTACGTGGCGCTCGAGCAGGCCGTCATGGCCGTCGCCTCCGGCACCTACGACGTGGTGCTCTCCGGCGCGGTCGACCTCGCCTCGACGCTGCCCGTCGAGCACATGCCCTCCCACGTGCGCCAGGACTTCCCGCTGGAGGTCATGATCCCCTCGCTCGACAAGATCTACGACCGCGCCTACGGCCGCCCGCTCGACGGCGCCTTCGGCGTCTCCTTTGACAACTGGATCAACGAGTACTCGATGATCTACGACCTCGACGCCGACAAGATCGACGACGCGCTCAACGGCCTCACCAAGAGCCTGCGCCGCGGCGCCGTGGCCAACCCGCTGGCCTACTACGAGACCACCGTCGAGCAGGACGCGGCCGAGATGGGCTTCGACTCCGCCGACGAGTACCTCAAGAGCATGTACAACCCCAAGGTCACCCAGTACCTGCGCGTGACCGGCTTCGAGAAGAAGTGCGACGGCGCCGCCGCCATCGTGGTCATGCCGACCGAGAAGGCCAAGGCCATGGGCGTGCCCCACACCCCGATCGAGGTCCTGGGCACCGGCGCCTCCGCGGTCGAGGCGGGCCTCGTGCACAACGAGCACTGGGCGACGGAGGTCGCGGCCAAACAGGTCTACGAGCTCACCGGCGTCTCCCCGGACGAGATCGACCTCTTCATGTGCAACGACTTCTTCCTCGCGTCCGAGATCTGCTCCGCCGAGGAGTGCGGCTACATTCCGCGCGGCGAGGCCTGGAAGTACGCCATCGAGGGCCGCACCGCCTTCGACGGCGACAAGCCCATCAACCCGCACGGCGGCCGCTGCAACTTCGGCCACGCGCACGGCGCCTCCGGCATCGCCGACATCTACGAGGCCGTCAAGCAGATGCGCGGCGAGGCCGGCGCGACGCAGATGGCCAAGGTGCCCCGCACCACGTTCCTGCGCGGCTTCGGCGGCTCCCAGAACGTCCGCTGCCAGATCCTGCGCACCGTCGAGTAACCGAGCCGAGAGACAAAGGAGGTACACCCCATGCAGCTTGATCAGATGGAGCCGATCGTCAAGAAGTTCTACCAGGGCCTCGAGGAGGGCAAGCTCTACGGCCGCCGCTGCCTCGAGTGCGGCGCGGTCGAGTTCCCGCCCCACCTGGCCTGCAACGCCTGCGGCTACCACGCCACCGAGTGGTGCGAGGTCTCCGGCCACGGCCACCTCATCGACTTCACGCTCCCCGGGCCGCAGAACGACAAGCCCTACCTGCGCGAGGTCGGCAAGTACGCGTACGGCGCCGTCGAGCTCGACGAGGGCCCGGCCTACACCTACGTGATCTTCGGCATCACCAAGAAGAAGGCCAAGGACATCCGCGCCCGCCTCATCGCCGGCGTGAAGGTCGGCGTCCACTCCAAGATCATCGACCGCCCCGGCTACAAGGAGCTCTGCTTCGAGCTCGACTAGCGATACGTGCAAAGGGGACAGGCACTTTTGCACGCCCCACATCGACAGAAAGGAAATGCCATGAACCAGGAAGTCCTCGAGCAGGTCTGCGAGTTCGCCAAGTCCGCCTACAAGTACGACGGCGAGGTCACCGCCGACACCACCTTCGCCGAGCTCGGCAAGGGTTCGATGAAGATGATCGCCCTCACCTCCATGATCGAGAACGAGCTCGACGCCGAGGTGCCCATCCGCGAGGTCATGACCATGAAGACCATCGGCGAGCTCGTCGAGCGCGTCGAGGAAGAGATGGAGTAGCGTCGTGAGCCTCATGGAGACCCTGCGCGAGCGCGCCGCCGCGCGCCCGATGCGCGTCGCCTTCCCCGAGGGTGACAACGAGACCATGATGCGCGCCGTGGCCGAGCTCGCCGAGGCCGGCCTCGCAAAGTGCGTGCTCGTGGGCGACGGCGCCGAGCTCGCGCGCCTCGCCGAGGAGCGCGGCATCAGCCTCGACGGCATCGAGGTCGTCGACGTCACCGACGAGGCGGGCAACGCCGCCTGCGCCGAGCGCTACCTCGCGCACCCCGACTGCAAGTACAAGCCCAAGGGCGTCGCGCGCCGCATGACGCGCCCCCTCGAGCGCGCCCTCATCATGCAGGTGCTCGGCGACGTGGACGTCATGTTCGCCGGCATCGTGAGCGCCACCGGCGACATCATCCTCGCCGCGCAGACGATCGTGGGACTGGCCGACGGCGTGGACACGATCAGCTCCTGCGGCATCGCCGACGTGCCCAACTGGGACGGCGGCGAGGGCGGCCTGATCGGCTTCGGCGACTCGGCCGTGTGCGTGAACCCCACGCCCGAGGAGCTGGCCTCGATCGCCATCGCCTCGAGCGAGACCGTCGCGGCGCTCACCGGCTGGGACGTGCGCTGCGCGCTGCTGTCCCACTCCACGGACGGCTCGATGGACAACGAGCTCGTGGACAAGGTCCGCGCCGCCCGCGACATCGCCAACGAGCGTCGCCCCGACCTCAAGATCGACGGCGAGTTCCAGTTTGACGCCGCGATCAACCCCAAGGTGGCCGCCAAGAAGGTTCACCACGACTCCGAGGTCGCCGGCCGCGCCAACCTGCTCATCTGGCCCGACATCAACGTGGGCAACATCGGCGTGAAGATCATCCAGAACCTCACCGGCGCCGACGCCTACGGCCCGATGCTCCAGGGCTTCAAGAAGATCGTGTGCGACTGCAGCCGCTCCGCCCCCGTCTCCGAGATCGTGGGCAACGTCGTGATGAGCTGCGTGCGCGCCCAGGCGCTGGAGGGCTAGCATGGCCGAGAAGAACTATCGCGTGCTCGTGATCAACCCCGGCTCCACCTCCACCAAGGTGGGCCTGTTCGACGGGGAGACCGAGGTCTTCTCCGAGAACGTCGCGCACTCCGCCGACAAGCTCGCGGAGTTCGGCGGCATCTCCGAGCAGATGCCCTACCGCCGCGACACCATCCTCGAGATGCTCGACGCCCACGGCGTCGACCTCGCGAGCGTCGACGCCTTCGTCGGGCGCGGCGGCGGCCTCCTGCCCACCCCGGGCGGCACCTACGCGGTGAACGAGGTCATGCTGCGCCACTCCCACGACGGCGCCAACGGCATCCAGCACCCCGCGCAGCTCGGCCCGCAGCTCGCAGGCGAGTTCGCGCAGGCCGCCGGCGGCAAGCCCGCCTTCGTAGTCAACCCGCCCGACACCGACGAGCTCTGCGACCTCGCGCGCATGACCGGCGTGAAGGGCGTGTACCGTCGCGTGCACCTGCACGCGCTCAACCTCAAGGAGACGGCCATCCGCCACGCCGCGTCGCTCGGCCGCCGCTATGAGGACTGCTGCTTCGTCGTGTGCCACATCGGCGGCGGCATCTCCGTCTCGGCCCACGACCACGGCCAGATGGTCGACGGCAACGACATCGTCGGCGGCGACGGCCCGATGGCGCCCACGCGCTGCGGCGCCGTGCCCGTGGTGGAGCTGCTGCGCTACCTGGAGAGCCACACCACCGGCGACGCGCGCGCCCTGTGCATGAAGACCGGCGGCTTCGTCGATCTTCTCGGCACCTCGGACGCGCTCGAGGTCAGCCAGCGCGCAGCTGCGGGCGATCCTGCCTGCAGGCGCGCGTGGGACGCGATGATCTACCAGATCTGCAAGACCATCGGCGAGATGGCCTGCGTGCTCGAGGGCCACGTCGACGGCATCCTGCTCGGCGGCGGCATGGTCCACAACGAGGGCCTGGTCGCCGACATCCGCAGGCGCTGCGAGTGGATCGCGCCCGTCACGGCCTACCCGGGCGAGTTCGAGCTCGAGGCCATGGCCGCCGGCGCCCGTCGCGTGCTCGACGGCGTCGAGGAGCCGCGCACCTACACGGGCGTGCCCGTCTTCACCGGCTTTGACGACTAGCGAGACAGGGCTCCCAGACCCAAGCGCACGGGGCGCGGACGAGGTTCTTCTCGCCCGCGCCCCTTTTCGCCTGCCTGATTTGCTTCATCTGCGCATCAAGGTGCCGAATTTCGGCTACCTGCGTACGAAAGGTGCCTGATTCCCGCTATCTTCGTACGAGTGGCGCGCAAATGGCGGGAATCAGGCACCTGGGCCTTCGCCGACGGCGTTGCCGGGAACCCCTAGTCGCGCGGCTTGAGCGCGTGGAAGAGCGCGACCGACGTCACGTAGCCGATGATGACGAGCCAGACGTAGGAGTTGAGCCACGCCGCGACGAGGCCCGGCCCTCCCGTGTGCACGAAGGCCTCCGTGAGCGAGATGATGGTCACGAAGATGAGGTTCTCGATGAAGATCTGCACGTAGACGCGCCAGGAGGCGTCGCCCGCCCAGCCGGTGAGCGCGCGTGCGACGGCGCTGGTGGGCAGGATGAGCTGCCCGATCACGTTGGTGGCCAGCGCCACGCAGGTGAAGGTGTACCACGTGTGGTCGAAGGGCGCCCCGTCGATGATCGTGGCGCTCGTGTTGATGACGATGGCCAGGACGAGGTCCTGGATGATGACGTTGCGGTTCCACTCGCACATGGCGCTGCCTTTCTCGTGATTTCAGCCGAGAAGAGCGTACGCCCGGCGGCCGCGCGCAAAAAGGTGCGGGGCCTCAAAAGAGACCCCGCACGCAGGCGCTCGTTTGTGCGAGAGGTACAGCCTACTCGTCGCCGAAGCTGATGCCGAGGGCCTTGGCCTCCTTGACGAGGTCGCTCTTGGGGTCGACGTACTTGAGCTTGCCGGCGACCTCCTCGAGCGGCACGCGGCACATCTTGCCGTTGACCTGGGCGATCATGACGCCGAACTTGCCCTTGAGGCAGGCGAGGGCAGCCTCGACGCCGCACTGCGTCGCGAAGATGCGGTCCTGGGCGTCCGGCTGGCCGCCGCGCTGGGTGTGGCCGGGAACGGCGATGCGGATCTCGCGGCCGGTGCGCTTGTCGATCTCGGCGGCGATGTCGTAGGCGATCGAGGGGGAGGTGCGCTCGGCGACGAGCTTCTTGTACTCCTTCTTGGAGAGGGCCGCCTCCTCCTTGGAGATGGCGCCCTCGGCGACGACGACGATGGTGAAGCGGGAGCCCGCCTTGTCGCGCTCCTCGATGACGCGGACGACGTTGTCCATGTCATAGGGGATCTCGGGGATGAGGATGACGTCCGCGCCGCCGGCGACGCCCGCGTACAGCGGGATCCAGCCGACCTTGTGGCCCATGATCTCGATGACGAAGACGCGGCCGTGGCTGGAGGCGGTGGTGTGGATCTCGTCGATGCAGCGGGTGGCGACCTCGACCGAGCTCGTGAAGCCGAAGGTCATGTCGGTGCCGAAGGTGTCGTTGTCGATGGTCTTGGGAAGCGCGATGACGTTCAGGCCCTCCTGCGAGAGGCGGTTGGCCGTCTTGGTGGAGCCGTTGCCGCCGAGCATGAAGAGGCAGTCGAGCTTGAGCTTGGCGTAGGTGTCCTTCATGGCCTGGACCTTGTTGACGCCGTCGGCCTCGGGCGTGTCGAGGAGCTTGAACGGCGTGCGGCTGGTGCCCAGCACGGTTCCGCCGCGCGTGAGCAGGCCCGAGAAGTCGCGATTGTCCATCATGCGGTAGCGCTCGTAGATGAGGCCCTGGTAGCCGTCCTCGAAGCCGTAGACCTCGACGGGCTCCTTGGACTGACGGTACAGCGTCTTGACGATGCCGCGCATGGTGGCGTTGAGCGCCTGGCAGTCGCCGCCGCTCGTGAGAAGACCGACTCGAAGCATACGTGTTCCCTTCCTCTTGTCCACAGGTAGACGCATTATTGCGCTTTCAGCCGCCCGTGCGGCGTCGCGTCCGTGAGCGGTATCGGTCTCAGCGGCGTGTGTCGCGCGTTGGTCGGCGATATCTGTCACACTGGGCGAGAAGAACCGCGGGGAGGGGGCGTCGTGACGGCAGACGAGAGGCGAGAGGTGCGCGAGGCGGTGCTCGCCGGAAGGCGCGCGCTGGCAAGCCTCGAGGAGGCGGCCGACGCGCTCGACAGCGCGAGCAACTGGGGGCTCTTCGACCTGCTCGCGGGCGGGCTCATCACGAGCCTGGTCAAGCACGCGCGCCTGGGCGACGCCCGCGAGGCGCTCGAGCGGGCCCGCGCGGACCTCTACGCCTTCACGCGCGAGGTCGCGGACGTGCGCGCCATCGAAAGCCTGCGCGTCGACATCGGCGGCGTCGCGACTGCGCTCGACGTGGTCGCGGACAACCCGTTCGTCGACCTCTACGTCCAGAAGAAGATCGACGACGCCCAGGACGGCGTCGAGGCTGCCATCGGCGCCACGCGCACCGTGCTCGCACGTCTCGAGGCGCTGCGGTAGGCCCTCGGCTCCTGCCGCCTGCTCGTCGCGACCCCTGCCGTCATCGAGTAAGAGTTTTGTGCGATTATCGGCCCGTTTTGAGCGAGAAAAACGCGAGAAACTCTTACTCGGCGCCGTCCGATAGCACATGGGTGGCGCGGCGGGTCCGGTCCCGCCCTCTTGCGCGTTTCTGTTTGCGAACGCGCCGTGCGCCCGCGTTCTTCTCGCCTGGTGTGAGCCGTAGAATCACCCTATCCGTGTGATTATAGGAAAGGGCGACAAGATGCAGGAGATTCTCCACGCGCCCCACGAGCAGATCGAGCAGATCCAGCTCGAGGGCATCAAGAAGACCGTGATCCAGTGCTATGAGAACGTGGCCTTCTACAAGAAGAGCTTCGACGAGGCGGGGTTTGACCCGTACTCGGTCAAGAGCCTCGCGGACCTCGAGAAGGCCCCCTTCGTGACCAAGCAGGACCTGCGCGACAACTACCCCTACGGCATGTTCGCCACGCCGCTCTCCGAGGTGAAGGAGATCCACATGTCCTCCGGCACCACCGGCGTGGCTACGGTGGGCGGCTACACCCAGCACGACCTCGACATCTGGGGCGAGTGCTTCGCGCGCGGCATCGAGTACGCAAACGGCGGCGCCGACGACGTCGTGCACGTCTGCTACGGCTACGGCCTGTTCACCGGCGGCCTGGGCGCGCACTACGGCGGCCTCTACTCCGGCGCCACCACGATCCCCATGTCCGCGGGCAACACCGAGCGCCAGATCCGCGTGCTCAAGGAGATGGGCTCCACCATCATCTGCTGCACGCCGAGCTATGCCATGCACATCGCCGACACCGCCCTCGAGATGGGCATCGACCCGGCGCGCGACTTCCACCTGCGCGCGGGCATCCACGGCGCCGAGCCCTTCTCGGACAACTTCCGCCGCGACCTGGAGCGCAAGCTCAACTACCACGTGCTCGACGTCTACGGCCTCACCGAGACCATGGGCCCGGGCGTGGCCATCGAGTGCTGGGAGCAGAACGGCCTGCACCTGGCCGAGGACCACTTCTACGCAGAGATCATCGACCCCAACACCGGAGAGGTCCTGCCCGACGGCGAGTGGGGCGAGCTCGTGCTCACCACGATCGACCGCGAGGCTTCGCCGGTCGTGCGCTACCGCACGCGCGACATCACGCGCATCCTGCCGGGCGAGTGCGCCTGTGGCTGCACGCATCGCCGCATCGACCGCATCCACGGCCGCACCGACGACATGCTCATCATCCGCGGCGTCAACGTCTTCCCGAGCCAGATCGAGGACGTCATGAAGACCTTCGACCAGGTCTCCTCCTGGTACCAGATCGAGGTCGACACCGATCACCGCTCGCTCGACATGGTCACCCTCAAGGCCGAGGTCAACCCCGACTTCGCCTTCGACTCCGTCGCCGCGGTCGAGCGCCTGCAGAAGGAGATCTCCGCGCGCCTCAAGACGGCGCTGTCCGTGGGCGTCAAGGTCAAGCTCGTGGAGCCCAAGACCATCGCGCGCAGCGAGGGCAAGGCCAAGCGCATCGTCGACCTGCGAAAGGACAAGTAATGATCGATCAGATTACGGTTTTCCTCGAGAACAAGCGCGGCCGCATCGCGTCTCTGTGCCGCACCCTCGGTGACGCCAACATCAACATGGCAGCCCTCTCCGTGGCAGACACCACCGAGTACGGCATCGTGCGCATCATCTGCAGCGACACGGCCGCGGCGCTGGCGGCGCTCGACGCGGGCGGCTACCGCGCCATCAAGACCAAGGTCATGGCCATCGCCGTCCCGCACCACCCGGGCGGCGCCGCGGACCTGCTCGAGAAGCTCGACGACCTCGACGTGGACATCGAGTACTTCTACTGCTTCTCCACCACCGACGACATGGCGGTGCTGGCGCTCAAGATCGCCGACCCGGCGAGTGCCGCGGAGGCGAGCTGGGCCATCGAGAAGGCCGGCTTCCATGTCTTCGACCAGGACGAGGTCGAGTAGCGGCAGTCGGTGCAAGCCTCATGCGCGAGGGGAGCCATACATGCTTTGTATGGCTCCCCATTCTCATATGTATTTTACCTTGGAGTAGCAACGCCCTAGGATGGGAGGAGAAGAACGGCGTCGGAGGAGGCATCTTATGATCTTTGGCATGGGCCCAATGGAGCTGGGCATCATTCTTCTTATCGTGCTCGTGATCTTTGGCCCCAAGAACCTGCCCAAGATCGGTTCTGCTCTCGGCAAGACCGTCAAGAACGTGCGCGAGGGCATGGAGGAGGGCTCCAGCGACTCGGAGCCCCTCACCTCCGCTGCCGAGAAGGACGACGCGCTCGCGCAGTAGTCCGACAGACGTCCTTCCTCCCAAGCCCCCGGGACCCTTTCCCGCCCGGGGGCGCATTTGTGCGCGTCGTGCCTGCGAGTTGGGGCCTGCGATTCGGGGACAGTCCCCAATTTACATAAATATTTTCTGTAAATTGGGGACTGTCCCCGAATCGCAGGCCCCAACTCGCAGGCAGTTCACGGCTGGCAGAGGGGTGGGTTAGGCGAGCTCGCCGAGGAGGGCGACGGTGCGCTCGGCGAGGGGGGAGAGCGCCCGGTCCGCCTTCCAGATGACGGCGGCCCGCGTCTCGAGGTCCTTCTCGGTAAGCGTCTTGATGAAGCAGTCTCCGGTGTCGCAGACGGCGAGCAGAGAGCGCGGGACGAGGCCCACTCCGAGTCCCGCGGCCGAGCAGGAGCAGGTCGCCCGGTCATCGTCCGTGAGGCAGAAGGGGGCGCCGGGCAGCAGGGAGGCGGTGCGCCGGTCGCAGACGAGGGGCACGTCGGCCAGCTCAGAGAGGCTCACCTCGAGCTCCCCGCCGCGCTCCATCGCGGGCGGCATGACGGCCACGAGCGGCTCGGCGGGGGCATAGCGGCAGCGCAGGCCCTGGGACGAGAAGGGCGTGCGCACGATTCCCACCTCGGCGATGCCGCCCGCAACGAGCTCGAGCACCTCCGGCACGCCGCCTCCGCGCACCTCGAGCGAGACGTCCGGCGCGAGGGCCGCGAACTCGGCGAGGCGCGCTCCCGGCGCGAGCCCCGCCGCAGAGTCGCATATGGCGACGCAGAGCGTGCCCGTGAGCCCCTTGCCCACGCTGGAGACCTCGCGCGCCGTGGCGGTGGCCATCGCGAGGATGCGCGAGGCCCGCTCGCGAAGGAGCCGTCCGGCCTCCGTGAGCGTGACGCCGCGGGGCCCGCGCCTCACGAGCTGGGTGTCGAGCTCGCGCTCGAGCTGGGCGAGCTCGTAGGAGAGGGGAGGCTGCGAGATGTGCAGGCGACGCGCCGCGGCGGTGATCTGCCCCTCCTCGGCGATGGCGACGAAGTACTCGAGCTGTTTGAGATTCAAAAGACCCTCCCGCAGACGCATCAGCCATAGAAACATTGTATGGCATCAGGCCTCGACGGTCATTCTCGCTCCCGTCTTGATGCCATGTCGAGCCGAGCATGCCATATAGGACAGAAATCGGGAGATGAGGGCCTGATTCCGTCCCATATGGCATGCTCGTCGGCGGACGGCATATTGTGGACGTCGTGCGAAGGCAAGCCGCGCCCGGAGCCCGGGCATAACGAGAGATGAATCGCAGTTTAACGATGCCTTAACGACTCATGTAGGAGTTGTAAACGTTATGTCAAGGGCCTTTCGGTCAGCGGGTCGTTTGGGTATAACAAACGCGTCCAACAATGAAAGGAGGGAAGGTATGACCAAGATCAAGGAAATGAACAAGCGTCAGCGCAAGGTGCTCGACGCCTGTCACAACGGCTGGTTCATGGGCGGCGAGTATCGCGCGCTGGTGGACGGTCACGAGCACCGCTTCTGGGCCGACAGCCAGAAGCTCCTGTTCAAGGACGTTGACGAGTGGTTCTCCTCCCACGAGCAGAACCACGCGGACTCGCACCTGCTCGTCAAGTGCGTTGCCGCTGCGTAAGCGACACAGCATCCCACTTTGGGAGGAGGAGCCTGCGGGCTCCTTTTTCTTTACCTTATCAGCGTCGTCACGCCTGCGCGTGAGAGAGCAGCAGGGCGAGAATGACGGCGAGCCCGCGGCGCAGGCTGTCCTTCTCGATCCACTCCTCGCGCGTATGGAGCAGGTCGCCCTCGACGGTGCCCACAGTGTGGGCGGGGATGCCGAGCGAGAACGGGATGTTGGCGTCGGTGGAGGACTCCTGGTGCGTGGGCTCCACGCCCGCGAGCTCCCGCAGGACCTCGTCGGTGCGCGCGATGAGGTCCCACTGGCCCTCGGGCACGTGCTCGCCGGAGGCGGGACGCCGCCCGATGAGCTTGGCGTCGATGCGCGTCCCCGCCTTGAGGTGCTCCTCCACGAGCACAACGAAGTTTCCGTACATCTGCTCGAGGCACGCCTCGGAGGCGGAGCGGTACTCCACGAGCACGCTTGCGTCCTCTGCGATCGAGTTCACCGTTGTGCCGCCTACGAAGCGGCCCACATTGATGGTGGTCTTTGCCTCCGTGGGCAGGTCGAGCGCGTAGAGGTCCTCGATGAAGGAGCAGAGTGCCTCGATTGCGTTGTCGCGCCCGAAGTTCTCCCAGGAGTGGCCGCCCTCGGTGTGGCACTTCACGCGCCAGCGATGGCTTCCCACGGCCGAGACAACGTGCATGCCGAGGTAGAGGTCAAAGCTCGTGAACTCGGCGACGTGGCCGGCGTAATGGCGGAAGAGCTCGCGCGTTCCGGCGAGGTTGCCGAGGCCCTCCTCGCAGGAGTTGGCCACGATGAGCAGGGGCCGGTCGAGCGAGACCTGATGGCGCAGCAGATAGCGCCCTCCGAGCATGAGGCCCACGAGGTTGGCGGTGTCGTCGCCGACGCCCGGGGCGAGCAGGCGCGTCTTGGACTCGGCGAGCGGCAGCGGCTCGGTGTCGGGGAAGACGACGTCGGTGTGGGCGGCAAAGACCGCTACGCCGCCGTCGCTGCGCGCGTGCGGGCCGGCGGGAAGCGACAAGATCACGTTCTTTGCGTCGTCGATGCGAACGGCCCCCACGGGTGCGCCCTGGGCGAGCCACCAGTCGCGGATGAACGCGGCGCGCTGCTCCTCATGGCCGGAGGGGGCGGGAATCTGCGCAAGCTCGCGCAGGAGCTCGAGCTCCTCCTCGAAGCACTCCTCGGCGTAGGCCGTCGCGACCTCTTTGATCTTCTCGTCCATGCTGGCTGCTCCTGTGATGCGGTGCCGTTTTGCTATGAGCTTACCTTAGCCTTGGCTCGTCGGGGCACTGCAGCGACCGAGGTGTGGCACAAAAGGCGTGGTCTGGGTGGCGTGCGAGGAGGGCGCGACGTGAGAGATCCCTACGCGCCCCCCATTGGGGGCGTTACGCCAGAAGGCGCCCGTCGGTTTGTGAGGCGTTTGGCAGTCAGATGCTCAGATAAGGCAAATAGTGACACAGCCACTCCCTAAACGGCGCCCCTTCGCCTGCGCCCGCACACTTTCCGCCGAGAAGAACGCGCCGTCGGGGGAGCGGAGCGTCTCCAGGGGCGCGGGGCGGGGCATACTAGCCGGCGGAACGCCGGGTATCCGGCACGCAACGACCCAAGGGGGAACACAGATGGCAGTCAACCGCTTCGTCCTCAACAACATCTCCTATCACGGCTCCGGCGCGATCAAGGAGATCCCCGGCGAGCTCACCCGCCGAGGTTACCAGAAGGCCTTCGTCTGCTCCGACCCCGACCTCGTGAAGTTTGGCGTCGTGGCCAAGGTGACCGATCTGCTCGACGAGGCGGGCATCGCCTGGGAGCTCTTCTCCGAGATCAAGCCCAACCCCACGATCAAGAACGTCCAGGACGGCGTCGAGGCGTACAAGGCGTCCGGCGCTGACTGCATCGTCACCATCGGCGGCGGCTCCTCGATGGACACCGCCAAGGGCATTGGCATCATCGTGGCCAACCCCGAGTTCGCCGACGTCGTCTCCCTCGAGGGCGTGGCGCCCACCAAGAACCACGCCGTCTTCACCATCGCCGTGCCCACCACCGCCGGCACCGCGGCCGAGGTCACGATCAACTACGTGATCACCGACCCCGAGAAGGTCCGCAAGTTCGTGTGCGTCGACGTCAACGACATCCCCGACGTCGCCGTGGTCGACCCCGACATGATGGCCTCGATGCCCGCCGGCCTCACCGCCGCCACCGGTATGGACGCGCTCACGCACGCCATCGAGGGCTACACCACCCAGGGCGCCTGGGAGCTCTCCGACATGTTCCACTACAAGGCCATCCAGCTCATCTCCCAGCACCTGCGCGACGCCGTGGCCGAGGCCAAGAGCGGGCAGCCGGGCTCCGGCCGCGAGGGCATGGCGCTGGCGCAGTACATCGCCGGCATGGGCTTCTCCAACGTGGGCCTGGGCATCGACCACGCGATGGCGCACACCCTCTCCGCACACTACGACACCCCGCACGGCGTTGCCTGCGCGATGCTGCTGCCCGTTGCCATGGAGTACAACAAGCCCGTCGTGACCAAGCGCCTCGCCGAGGTGGCCGTCGCCATGGGCGTGGACACCACCGGCATGACCGACGACGAGGCCGCCGACGCCGCCATCGCCGCCGTGCGCCAGCTCTCCGCCGACGTCAACATCAAGCCGACCTGCGACGGCCTGGTCGAGGCCGACCTCGACCAGCTCGCCGACGACGCGATCGCGGACGCCTGCTTCCCGGGCAACCCGCGCGAGGCCGACCACGCCGCCGTGGTGGAGCTCTTCCGCAAGGTGATGGCGTAGCATCCTCACCGATAGATCGCCTCTCTTCGGGCGGCGTCCCCGTGCGGGGCGCCGCCCGTCTTCCGTGCCGCGTCACCGCGGCGCTTTGCTCCCGCCCGTGTCCTGCCCACGCGAGAACCAGGATTGTGGGCAAAATGTTTGATGCATCGGAAGTCTGAGGGCCCCGCCGGCTCTCAGGATGCGCGCTCTTCTCGCTTGGGAGGAAAATAATTAACGTTCAAGACCATGCGTGGCCCGGTCAGCGTGGGCAAACATCAAAGTTCTTGCACACAATCGACGGTTTCGGTCAAAGAGAGGCTCGATTGGAGGCGCGGTTCGTCGATAAACTCATAATCGAGGTTTTGGGAGCCATGGGGGAGGCCTGGCGTGGCCCTGTGACCGACGCAGCGCCGGGGCGGAGGGGCTTCGACCTCCTTTGAGGCGCCGGGCTCCGCAAGACGTGCGTTTGGGCGGGAATGAGGACTACGCGAGAAGGGCGGTGCTGGGGTGGCGGACGTTCGGGACTATCTGGAGCTGAGGGGCGACATAACGCTCGGGGAGCGGCCGTTCAACGACGTCGACAACCTCGCGCTGGCGACCTTGGCCTACCTCGATTTCTCGGGCATCGTGGGCGGCCCGGGGGAGCCGGGGGTCCGCCTCACGGACGCGTGCGGCGAGCTGCTCGCCCGCGCCGGCGGCGACCTCGCGTCCCGCGTGCGCTCGCTGGCGACGGTCGACGAGCGCTTCGTCGTGGCGATCGGCGGGTCGGCCCGCCTCGGCGACGCGGTGCTGCGCGACTACGTGGACGAGCGCGACGACGAGCGCGTCATGCAGTTCTCTGCCGTGACCGCCGAGCTCGGGGGCGGGGAGACCTACGTGGCCTTCCGGGGGACCGACACCACGCTCGTGGGCTGGCGCGAGGACTTCGCCCTGAGCTTCTCCGTGACACGGGCCCAGCGCGCCGCGGCGGGCTACCTCGCCCGCGAGCTCGCCCGCGCCGCCGCCGAGGGCCGTCGCGTTCGCGTGGGCGGGCACTCCAAGGGGGGCAACCTCGCCGCCTTCGCCGCGGCGTCGTGCCCGGTTTCGCTCTCGGGCGCGGTCGAGCGCGTCTACAGCAACGACGGCCCTGGCATGGACCGCTCCGTCATGCCGCTGAGCTGCCACGACGTGATGGGCGAGCGCTACTCCCGCATCATCCCCGCCTACAGCGTCGTGGGGAGGCTCTTCTCGGACGACGCGCCCGCCGTCATCGTGAGGAGCTCAGCCGAGCGCAGCCTCCAGCACGACCCGCTCACGTGGCAGGTGGGGCCTGCCGGCTTTCTCGAGGCGGACGGGCCCGACCCGGAGTGCCTCGCCGTGCAGAGGTCCTTCTCGGCATGGCTCGGGAGGCTGGGCCCCGACGACCGCCGCCAGCTCACCACGGAGCTCTTCGACGCCCTGGAGGCCGGGGGAGCGGTGACGTTCGAGGACGTCTTCTCGAGCGCGTCCGCTGCGCGCGACGTGATGGCCGCCCTGGGCGGGGTCGACCCCCGCACGCGCGAGATGATGCTCGGGCTCGTGCGCGAGCTCGTGGGCGCCGGGGCGGCGGCGACGCGCGACGCCGTGGTGCGCGGGGTCTCCGAGGTCGCGGCCGACGTGGCGCGGCGCGTGGCCGGGCGTGCGGCGGGGGAGGCGTGAGGGCGCTCTACTCCTCGCCCACCACGCCGCTCAGCAGCATGCTCACCACAGAGATCACGACCGCGCCGAGGATGGCCGAGAAGAGCGAGTCAATGGCGATGCCCGCGTGGAAGATGTTGCGCGAGAGCCAGCTCGCGAGCTCGAGCACGAACGCGTTCACGATCACGTAGAAGATGCCGAGCGTGGCTATGGTGAAGGGGATGGCGAGCACCTGCAGCACGGGCTTGACGGTGGCGTTGAGCAGCGCGAGCACGAGCGCGCAGAACACCGCCCCCACCCAGGTGCCGCCCACGGGGACGATGCCCGGGACGAGCCAGATGGCCACGGCGCAGGCGATGGTGGTGACGACCCAGCGTGCGAGAAAGCTCATGGGAACCCCTTTCGTCGTTTTGGATAGCGTACCCGTAATCGGGGCGGAAGCCTCCGGGGCGCCTGCCCCGATTTGCGGCCCGGGCGCCCCGCGCCCGCCGCTTTCGCTCAGCGCTTTAATGAGCTAAAGTGTCTTGTGGGCCGGAGGACGGAGGGCGCATGGAGCACAGGGACGAGAAGAACATCGAGCTCGAGCGGCTCGCCCGCGCCCTCTGCTCCCTCGACACCCCCGAGGAGGCCCGTGCGCTGCTCAGCGACCTGTGCACGCCGCGCGAGCTCGATGACCTCTCGCAGCGGCTCGAGGTCGCGCGCCTGCTCTCCGAGGGTCGCTCATACGTCGACGTCTCCCGCTCCACGGGCGCCTCCTCGACCACGGTGAGCCGCGTGTCGAAGTGCCTGAACGGCCCCGCCGGCGGATACCGCACGGTGCTCGCGCGGCTGGGCTGAGGGCCGTTCCCGCGGGGCCGCAATTTCTGTCCGGTCCGTGCGCTAGGATTTTCCCGACAAGGACGGACGCGCCGAGAGGAAACCATGCCGCTTCACCTTGTGACAACGACCGACGAGCCCTTGGTCTGCCCGGGGGTCGAGCGCGCGCTGCGCGACGCCGTGGCGGGCGGCGGGCGCGCGGTCCTGCTCGTCCCGTCCTTCGCCCAGGCCCTCGCCGCCCAGCGCGAGCTCGCGGGCGCGGGCGGGCTTTCGCTCGGCGTCACCGTGACGACGCCGCTCGCGTGGACGGAGGAGCGCTGGGGCGTCTGGGGGGACGGGCGGCGCTTCGTCGACGCCGTCTCGCGCGACGTCCTCGCGGCGCGGGTCCTCGCACGGGAGGCGTGGCGGCCCGGCTCGCCGCTGACGAGCGCCCCCGGGGCGGCTGCGCTTCTCGCCGACCTCGCCCGCAAGGGGCTCCCGTGGATCGTCGGCGCCCCCGTCCCCGACGGCGTGACCGACGCGGAGGCCGCCATGGCGTCCCTGCTGGGGGGCTACGAGGCGGAGCTCTCCTCCCGCGGGCTCGTGGAGCCGTGCGCGGCCATGGCCTCCCTTCCGGGCGCGCTCGACGCCGCGGGCGCCCGGGTCCCCCCGGTCGTGCTCGCGGGCTTCGACGAGATGTCCCGCGCGGAGCGGGAGCTCGTCTGCGGGCTCGCCGCCCGCCGGGAGGTGACGGTCTTCGCGCGCTCGGGGGAGGGCGCGGCGTTCGCGCAGGCGCGCCGCATGCTCGACGGGCTCGCCGCGCTCGCTGCCGAGAAGGACGTCGAGGTGTGTCGCTCGGCGTCGTCCCTCGCCGCCGCGCCGCGCCGCACCGGCGAGCTCTACGCCCTGCTCGATGCCCTCTTCTCCGCGGGCCCCGGCGCGCTCGCCCCCACGGGGGCCGTCCGCCTGCTGCTCCCCTCCGGCGTCTCCGCCGAGGCGGAGCTCGTCGCCCGCCAGGTGCGCTCGCTCGCGGACGCGGGCGCGCGCGACGTCGTCATCGCGGCCCCCGACCCCGCCGCTGCGTGGCCCGCCCTCTCGTCGCGCCTGGCCGCCCGCGGGATCACCTCCCGCGCCCAGCTCTCCGTGAGCGTCGGCTCGCTCGAGTGCGGGCGCGCCTACCTCGAGTTCGCCCGCTCGGTCGCCCGCCTGTCCGACCTCGCGGGCGACTGGCCTCCCCTCGAGCCGGTGCCCGGCGCCCCCCGCGCAGGCACCGTCCGCGTGCGCCTCGCGGACATGTCGTGGTGGCCCCCGCGCGAGCTCTCCGACTTCCTGTCCTGCGCCGTCTCCCACGTCGAGCCGGGGCGCGCCCGCGAGCTTGACGCCGCGTGGCGCGGCAACCGCCTGCTCACGCCCGCGGCGGTGCTCGAGCAGCTCCAGACCGAGCGCCTCACCTCGCCCGAGGTCGCCGCGGCGACGCGCGAGCTGCTCAAGGGGCGCCTCGGGTCTGCGGCCTCCAAGCTGCTCGCGCCCTACGTTCAGGGGGACGAGGCCGGCTCGCCGGCGGCCCCGGAGGCGACCGCCGCCCTCTCAGCGGTCCTGGGCGTCGCGAAGAGCCTGAAGGAGCTCGGCGTCACGGCGGACCCCGCGCAGCCGGGCCATGTGAGCCTCTCCGAGCTCGTCGGGCTCGCCGAGGGCGCCCTCGCCCGGGTGCGCGTCGCGCTCAGGCCGGAGCGCGCCTGCGCGGGGGCCTCCTGCGTCGCGCGCGTCCTCTCCGTGGGGGAGGCGGCGCGCCTCGCGCCCTGCTCCGCCGACGCCCTGGTCCTTCTCGGCCAGACGTCCGCCGAGTCCGCCGTCTCGACGCCGGACGACGTGCGCTCGGCGCTGCTCGAGGCCTATGGCGTGGAGGGTCCGGCGGGGGCGATGGACAGGGCCCGCGCGCGCTTCCGCGCCGCGGCGAGCGTCCCGCGCGACGCCCTCGTCCTCGAGCGGACTCTCTTCTCCGCCGACGGGAAGACGTGCTACCCCTCGGTCATGATGGTCGAGACGCTGGCCTGCTACGGCCTCGAGGCCGACGCCCGGCTCGAGCAGGTCGCCGCCGCGCTGGGCCCCGGACGCGTGCTCACGCGAGGGGAGGAGCGCGTGAGGGAGAACGCCTCGCCCTCGGGCGCCGCCGCTCCCGCCGCGGCGAGCGAGCGCCCCGCCCCCGCGGGCCGCATCCTCGAGCAGGAGCGCGCGCTCGTCTCTCCTCCTGCCGAGGGCGTCCCGGCGACGGGCGAGCCCCCGGTCCTCTCGGCCTCCCAGATCGAGACCTACCTCGAGTGCCCATACAAGTGGTTCAGCCTGAGGAGGCTGCGCCTGAGCGACGCGGACGCCGGGTTCACCGGGGCGGAGATGGGCACCTTCGCGCACCGCGTGCTCGAGGTGACCCGCCGCGAGCTGCTCGCGCGCGCCATGGAGCGCCTGCGCGGCGGGCATGCGCTGGCGGACGCCCGGTCCGCCGAGAGTGACGCGATGCAGCAGCGCCCGTACCGCGAGGCCGTCGAGGAGCTCGAGCGCCTCGCCCAGCTCGACCCCGCGGCGCGCGTCCCCGGCTCGTCCGTCTGCGACCCCGCCTCCCTCGAGGAGGCGCGCGGCGCCCTGCTGGAGGAGTTCGACGCGCACCTCCTGCATCAGTTCCAGCTCGAGGGGGGACGCCGCCCGGTCCTGCAGGCGCTCGTCCCCCACAGCGCGCGCCAGGAGGGCCAGGTCGAGGGCCTGCGCCGCGACCTCTCGACGCTGCTCGACTTCGAGGCGGGCTCGCTCGCGGGCTTCGAGCCGCGCTTCTTCGAGTGGTCGTTCGGCCGGAGAGGGGCGTGCGTCGAGTACGCCGGCGTGCGCCTCACGGGCACGATCGACCGCATCGACGTCGACGCGCACGGCCAGGCGGTCGTCATCGACTACAAGCACAAGTCGGACGTCGGCTTTGCCGGGGAGTACGACGTCTTCCCCGCGCAGGGGGCCGACCCCGGCGCCCTCGCGCTGCCGCGCCGCGTGCAGTCCCTCGTGTACGGCCAGGTGGTGAGACGGGCGTTCCCGCAGCTCAAGGTCAGGGCAGCCGTGTATCTCTGCACGAAGGGCGCCCACGCCATCGCCGGCGCCGTCGACGAGAACCTCGTGGACAACGTCTTCGGCTCGCGCCCCCCGTCAGCCCAGCGCCTCGCCCGCCTCGCCGTCCCGGTGGGCGCGTGCTTCGGCCGAGAGGGCGAGCGCGGCATGGAGGCGCTCCTCGACGCCTGCGAGGAGCTGGTCGCGGCGCGCATCGAGCGAATGCTCTCCGGCGACATCGAGGCGGCGCCGGTCGACGCCGACGCGTGCCTGTTCTGCCCGGTTCTCAACTGCGAGAGGAGGCTCAGGAGATGACGGGGACGATCGACCTCTCCGGTCTCAACGGGCGCCAGCGCGCGATAGCCACGACGCTCGACGAGCCGCTGTTCGTCGAGGCGGGGGCCGGGTCCGGCAAGACCTTCACCCTCACGCAGCGCATCGCCTGGGCGCTCTCCCCCGGTTCGGGGGCGGGCGGCGCCCCCTTCCTGGACGGGCTCGGGCAGGTGCTCGTGATCACCTTCACCGAGGCGGCGGCGCGCGAGATCAAGGAGCGCGTGCGCTCCACGCTGCGGCGCGCCGGCATGCAGCGCGAGGCGCTGTCCGTGGACGACGCCTGGATCTCGACGATTCACGGAATGTGCCGCCGCATCCTGGTGCGCCATGCACTCGACCTTGGCCTCGACCCCGACTTCGAGGTCGTGGCGGACTCGCGCCAGCGGGCCCTGTTCGACGCGGCGATGGACGACGTGATGCGCGACGCCCGCCGCGACGAGGCGCTCTCCCCGACGTTCGCCGAGCTCGAGATGGGCACGGCGTCGCCGCAGGGGGGATACACCGGGGCCATGGGCGTCGTGGAGCGGCTCGTCCGGCAGGGGGCCTCCCTCCCGGGCGGCGTGGCGGCGATCTCTCCCGCGCCGTCCGACCCGCGCGCGCTCCCCGACGCCGTCCGCGACCTGGTGATGCGCGTCGAGGAGCTGGGGTCGCTGCGCCTCAGCGCCTCGGCGGCCGAGAAGGTCGGCCCCGCCCTCGAGGCACTGCGCGCCCTCGAGGGGCGCGGCCTGCGGGGGCTCTCGCCCGAGGAGCTCTTGTCATCGCTCGACGCCGTCTCGCTTCCCCAGGCGCGCGGCTCCGTCAAGGAGGCGGTCGCCGCGGCGAAGGGCGCCCTCGCCCTCGCCCGCGCAGAGGCGTCCTTCGTGCGCGTCGCGCCGGTGGCGGCCTCGCTTCTCGAGCTCGCGCGGCGCGTCGAGGCCCGCTACGCCGAGCTCAAGCGCGAGCGGAGCTGCCTGGACAACGACGACCTCGTCCGCCTCGCCCTTCTCGCCGTCCGCGACCACGAGCAGGTGCGCCGCGACTACGCGGGGCGCTTCCGCCTCGTGATGGTCGACGAGTTCCAGGACACCGACGAGATGCAGCTGGAGCTCATCGGGCTGCTCTCGGGCGAGGGGGAGCGCCACCTGTGCACGGTGGGCGACGCCCAGCAGTCCATCTACCGCTTCCGCGGGGCCGACGTTGGCGTGTTCAGGGGCCGGGGGGCGCGCGTCGCCGAGAAGGGCGTCGTGCGGCTCGACGTCAACTACCGCAGCCATGCCGACATCCTCGCCCTCGTCGAGCGCGTCTGCACCGGCGCCGGGGCGGCGCCGGGTGCCATGCCCGACTTCATGCACCTCGACGCCAACCCCGCCCGCGACGACCGCTACCGAGCTCGCGACCTCCCGCGCATCGACGTCGAGGTCGTGGCCGGTCCGGGCAGCTCCGGGCATGCCACGGCCCATCAGAGCGCCGTGATGGCGGCGCAGGTTGCCGACGCCCTCGCGCGCTACCGCGACGCCGGGGAGCGGCCGGGGGACATGGCGCTGCTGCTGGGCGTGACCACGCATGCCGACTCCTACATCGACGCCGTCCGCGCCCGCGGGATGGAGTGCGTGGTGACCGGGGGCTCCACCTTCACCCGCACCGACGAGGTCAAGGTGATCTGCGCGCTGCTGCACACGATCGCCAACCCCCGCGACACGCAGTCCGGGCTCTTCCCCCTGCTCGCGAGCGAGATGTTCGGGCTCGACGCCAACGACTTCTGCGAGCTCGGCACGCGAGCCCAGGACAAGCTCGACGCGCCCACCAAGCGGCCCATCAGCCGCGGCATCCTCGAGATGACCTTCTTCCACGGACGCGAACCGTCCGCGCGCCTGAGGCGCGCCCACGAGGTCATCTCCCGGGCGCTCGACGAGGCGCGCGTCCGGCCCGTGGCGGACGTGTGCGCGGACGCGGTGCGCGACTCGGGCTGGCTCGCCCGGCTCGAGGCGGGCGGCGCGGAGGGCCTGGCGCGGGCGGCCAACGTGCTCGCCGCGGTGCGCTACGTTCGCGACCTCACGACCGAGCTCGGCCTCGGGCCCGCTCGCGCGGCGACGGAGTTCGACCTGTGGCTCGCGGCGGCGAAGGTGCCGCCCGCGTCCCTGGCGGGCGACGAGGTCGCGGGCGGGCCGGAGGGGTCCGGCGGCACCGTGCGCGTCATGACCGTGCACGCCTCCAAGGGCCTCGAGTTCGGGGTCTGCGCCGTGGCGGAGTGCTGGGGCAACCCGCGCCCCGACGCCCGCGTGGCGCTCGGGCCATCCGCGGACGGCGGCAGGGGCTTCGTGCTGCGGCCCTCGGACGTGAGGCCGGCGACCCTTTCCGCCATCGACCCCGAGGAGCTCGAGCAGGGCGCCGACAAATCGTCCGAGCCGCCCCTGTGCGCCCGCTACCTCTCCCTGCGCCAGGCGGACGCCGACCAGGAGGCGCAGGAGAGGGCGCGCCTGCTCTACGTGGCCCTCACGCGCGCCCGCGAGGCGCTCGTCGTGGGCGTGACGGCGGCCTCGAGCAAGCGGGGGTTGTCCTCCGCGCTCGCCGCCGCGACCCTCGATGCACTCTCGGGCGGGCCGTGGGAGCCGGTGCCGGGCGAGCGCGCCGTCGATTACGGAGGGTCGTCGCCCGCGCGCCTGCGCTGCGTCGTGGTCGAGCCCGGAGGGGAGGGGGAGCCTCCCGTCGCGGACTCGGCGGGGTCGTTCCCCGGGATCGACGGGCCCCTGCCCGAAGACCCCGCCGCCGTCACGCGACCGGCGGGCGCGTGCGCCGGGGAGGCCGGGGTCTTCGACCTCTACGAGCGCGACCCGGGCGCGGACGCGGGGACCGCCGGGACCTGGCGCGCCCGCGAGGGCGTCTTCAGCTACTCCAGCGTCCGCGCCGCGCTCGATGCGGACGCGCGGCCCGCCCCCGCGCCGACGCGCGCCCAGCGCGAGGCGGCGGACGCCGGGGCCCCCGTGACCGAGGACGCCGACCGGGCCACCAACCTCGGGTCGGCCTTCCACGAGCTCGCTCAGGCGATGGTGGAGGGCGGCGGCCCCGTGGACGAGGCCCGCGTCGCGGCCCAGGTGCGCCGCTGGAACCTCTCGCCCCGCGCCGAGTCCAGGCTCCGGGCGGCGCTTGCGCGCTGGGAGGGGTCGTCGCTTCGGGCCGAGGCGCTCGGGTGGCCGAGCGTTCGCGCCGAGGTGCCGTTCTTCAGACGCGTCGACTCGCCGCACGGGGACTACCTCGAGGGCGCCATCGACCTGCTGTGCTTCGACGCTTCCGGGCGCCGGGCGCTCGTGGTCGATTACAAGACCGGCGACGCCGGGCTCTCGCCCGTCGAGGTCAGGGAGCGCCATGCGATGCAGGCGGAGTTCTACGCCGGCGTCCTTCTCGGCGAGGGGGCGGCGCACGTGGAGTGCGCCTTCGTCTGCGTGGAGAGGGACGACCCGGACGCGCCCGGCGAGCCCCTCGTGGCCCGCTACGCCTTCGGCGCCTAGGGGCGCGCCCGCGCCCTTGGGCGCGGGCGGCGCATGAAGATTCTCTGCGTCCGCGAGCTGCGGAAACGAAATCGCTCGCAGCTCAGCGAGCGTCTTTGACGCCTGCCTCCGCGTCCTCGAACCGCTATCCTAGGTGACATGCGACTGACACCAAGCTGACGGGAAACCACCACATGGCCTTCGTCCACCTTCACAACCACTCGGACTTCTCGATCCTCGACGCCGCGACCCGCGTCTCTGACATGGTCAAGCGCGCCGTGGACCTCGAGATGCCGGCGCTCGCCCTCACGGACCACGGCTACATGTTCGGCATCCCCGACTTCGACATGGAGTGCCGCAAGTACAACGACGCCCAGAAGGACATGGGGCAGTGGCGCCACGACGTCGAGTGCTTCCAGAAGGGGTGGGACCTCGAGGAGCCGGAGCCCGACGCCCCGGACGCCCGCCCGCACGACCGCGTGCACGCGCAATGGGCCTCCGACGTGCGCGTCTGGGAGGAGACCCACGACCTCGACGCCGTGCGCGCCAACCGCCCCTCCCTCCTGATCAAGCCCATCTTCGGCTGCGAGGCCTACTTCATCACGGACGACTGCATCGAGAAGGGCACCCGCCAGCACCGCTACCATCTGATCCTGCTCGCCAAGAACGAGACCGGCTACGTCAACCTCATGAAGATGATGAGCGAGGCGGCCTCCGGCGACATGTTCTACTACTACCCGCGCACCACGCTGGACATGTTGCGCCGCTACCACGAGGGCGTCATCTGCACGTCGGCGTGCGTCTCGGGCATCATCCCGCGCATGTTCTTCCAGGGGCGTCCGGACGAGGCGCGCCGATGGGCGCTTGCCTACAAGGAGATCTTCGGCGACGACTTCTACCTCGAGGTCCAGGACCACGGCCTCGCCGACCCCAACTGGGGCGGCTTCACCGACCGCACCCTCTCCGAGCAGATCGTGAAGATGGGCGCTGAGCTCGGCATCAAGGTCATCGCCACCAACGACAACCACTACCTCACGCGCGACGAGGCTCCCACGCAGGACGTGCTCAGCTGCATCGGCACCGCCTCGAAGCTCGACGACGCCAACCGCAAGCGCATGACCGGCACCGAGTTCTACATCAAGAGCGAGCAGGAGATGCGCGAGCTCTTCTCGTGGTGCCCCGAGGTCATCGACAACACCCTCGAGGTCGCCGAGAAGTGCTCCTATGAGCTCGACTGGACGCACATGTACCTGCCCAAGTTCCCGGACCTCGACCCGGGCGAGACCTCCGAGGAGCGCTTCCGCAAGGAGTGCGAGACGGGGCTGGCGCGCCGCTACGGCGAGAACTGGCGCGAGCTCACCATCGGCGGCGAGAACGTTCGCGAGCGCTTCGAGTACGAGTACAAGGTCATCTGCGAGAAGGGCTTCGCCGACTACTTCCTGATCGTCCAGGAGTACGTGCGCTGGGCCAAGCGCAACGGCATCGGCGTGGGGCCGGGCCGAGGCTCGGCCGCCGGCGCCATCGTAGCCTACGCGATGGACATCACGACCTTCGACCCGCTCGACAACGGCCTGATGTTCGAGCGCTTCCTCTCCCCGCAGCGCTCCGAGATGCCCGATATCGACATGGACTTCGACGACGAGCGCCGCCTCGAGGTCGTGGAGCACGTGCGCCAGCTCTACGGCCCCGAGCGCGTCTGCCACGTCATCACCTACTCCACGATCAAGGCCAAGCAGGCCATCAACGACGCAGCCCGCGTCCTGGGCTTTCCCGTCTGGCAGGGCCAGAAGCTCTCCAAGATGCTCGCCAACGACCCCAAGCTCACGCTCGACCACGCGCTGCACAAGTCCGAGAAGGCGCCCGACCAGTACTCCCCGGACTTCGAGGAGGCCTACAACAAGGACGCCGACTCGCGCAGCATCATCGACGCCGCGCTCTCCATCGAGGGCCTGCACCGCGGCGAGGGCGTGCACGCCTGCGCCGTCCTGATCACGCCGACGCCGGTCAACGACCACGTGCCCACCAAGGTCGACACCAAGGGCGGCGTCGAGATCACCCAGTACGAGGGCCACTCGGTCGCGGACATGGGCCTGCTCAAGATGGACTTCCTGGGCCTGCGCACCCTCACGGTCATCTCCAAGGCGCTCGCCAACATCAAGGCCAACCACGGCGTGGACATCAACGTAGACGAGATCCCCTTCGACGACCCGGAGATCTACAAGCTCATGCGCGAGGGGCGCACCGCCGGCGTCTTCCAGATCGAGTCCGCGGGCATGACGTCCACGATCAAAAACATGCGACCGACCGAGTACAAGCAGGTCGTCGCACTTATCGCCCTCTACCGCCCGGGCCCGCTGGGCGCCGGCATGGTCACGAGCTACATCAACCGCATGAACGGCCGCGAGGAGGCCGTCTCCTACGACCCGCGCCTCGACGACATCCTGGGCGAGACCTACGGCACCATGGTCTACCAGGAGCAGGTCATGAAGATCTCGATGAAGATGTCGGGGTTCTCGGCCGGCGAGTCGGACTCGCGCATCCGAAAGCCGGTGGCCAAGAAGAAGATCAAGCTCCTCACCTCGACGGTCTTC
Organism: uncultured Atopobiaceae bacterium; assembly: GCA_944320975.1. Lineage (GTDB taxonomy): Bacteria > Actinomycetota > Coriobacteriia > Coriobacteriales > Atopobiaceae > Thermophilibacter. The sequence goes on from CALUJM010000003.1 coordinate 65,518, forward strand.
CACTGGGACGACGGCAAGGACGAGACCACCTACGACCACTGGATGAACGGCGCGGTCACCAACGGCTACAAGAGGGAGATCGCGCAGCGCATCTGGGACGACGTCCTCGAGTTCGCGTCCTACGCGTTCAACAAGAGCCACTCCGCGGGCTACGCCATCCTCGTCATGCAGACGGCGTGGCTCAAGGCGCACTACCCCAAGGAGTACATGGCCTCGGTCCTGACGTCCTACATGGGCAAGACCGACAAGATCGTGCACTACGTCACCGCCTACCGCCACGAGGGCGTGGCCATCCTGCCGCCCGACATCAACGAGTCGGGACGCGACTTCACCGCCACCGCCGACGGCGTGCGCTTCGGCTTCGCCGGCATCCGCGGCGTGGGCGAGGGCGTGGGCGAGGCCATCATGGCGGAGCGCGAGAAGAACGGGCCGTTCGCCAACCTCCACGACTTCGTGGACCGCATGGACACCGGCCAGGCAAACCGCCGCGTGGTCGAGGCCCTGATCTGCTCGGGCGCCTTCGACTCGACCGGCTACACCCGCATGCAGCTCATGCGCTTCGTCGACAAGGCCAACCCCGAGAACATCATCGACGCCGCGACCAAGCGCCAGAAGGAGCGCGCGGCGGGGCAGTTCTCCATGTTCGACCTCTTCGGCGACGTGGCGGGCTCGGGCTTTGAGAACACCGTCCCCGAGCCCGATGGCGTGGAGTGGGACCGCTCGGTCAAGCTCGCCAAGGAGCACGAGGTCCTGGGACTCTACGTCTCCGACCACCCGCTGCGCCCCTACGAGTACGCGCTTGCCAAGAACCGCGACTACACCATCGCCGACATCGAGGTCGCCGAGGAGTACACGGACGCCTCCGGCGGCGTGCACGAGCGCTTCAAGGTGCCGGAGGGCAAGGTCATCCGCCTCGCGGGCATGGTCACGGCCGTGCAGAAGAAGACCACCAAGAACGGCGACTCCATGGCCATCGTCACCCTCGAGGACATGGAGGGCGAGGTCACGCTCGTCGTCTTCCCCAAGCTGTACAAGAAGTGCGCCTCGGCGCTCGCCGGCGAGGTGGACGAGGAGACGGGCGAGAGCGCGGGCGACGTCTTCGTGAAGGTGGAGGGCAAGCTCGAGCGCGGCGACCGCGGCAACCAGGTCATCTGCATGGCGGTGGAGCCGCTCGTGCTCGACGAGAAGTCCAACCGGCCCAAGGTGATGGAGGTCAACATCCCCGCCGCCCTGCTCACGCGCCCCTACATGGACAGCATGGGCTCGATTCTCGGGCGCTACCCGGGCCTCGACCACGTGGAGCTGCGCGTGGAGTCGACCTCGGGCGACGTCATGCGCATGGAGCTCCCCACGCGCATCGATGCGCGCAACATGGTCCTTCTCGCCGAGATGATCGACCTCGTGGGCCGCCAGGGGCACGTCAAGGTGGCCTAGGCCGTGCGAAGGGCGTGCGAAGGGGACAGGCACTTTTGCACGCTGAGGACGTAGCGTGCAAAAGTGCCTGTCCCCTTCGCACGCCCTTCGCACGGCTAAAAGTGCGGGTTGCTGGGTATCAATGTGGAAAGGCGACGCGGCGGGCGTCGCCAACCCCAGAGAGAGGAACCGCCATGGCCGAGGCAAAGTTCTACCGCTGCAACCACTGCGGCAACATCGTGGCCGTCGTGAAGGACGGGGGCGTCACGCCGAGCTGCTGCGGCGAGCCCATGGAGCTGCTCGTCGCCGGCTCCACGGACGCCGCCACCGAGAAGCACGTGCCCGTCGTCACCAAGGACGGCAACCACATCGTCGTGACGGTGGGGGAGGTGGCCCACCCGATGGCCCCGGAGCACTACATCGAGTGGATCGCCCTCGCGACGGACGGCAAGCTCTGCCTCAAGCATCTGGCGCCCGGAGATGAGCCCACGACCAAATTCGGTGCGTGTTGCTCCGCGGGAGGCACCGTCTTCGCCTACTGCAACCTGCACGGCCTCTGGAAGGCCGAGGTCGGCGCGTAGCCGCGCGCGCAGAGAGTCCCCGGCGGGGCCCCGGCGAGGGCCCCGCTGTCTTTGTGCCGCGGGCGCCGGCGAGGTCGCGGCGTGTGGCACAATTGGATGAGCGAGAACGGCGGAGGGAGAGGGCGCATGAGGATCGCGATTGCCCAGATGAGCACCAGCGCAGGGGACTTCGGGGCCACGGCCGCCCGAATGGCCGAGCTCTCGCGGAGCGCCGCTGACCAGGGCGTTGACCTGCTCGTCTTCCCGGCCCCCGCCCTGTGCGGCGTGTCGCCCGTCCCGTACTCCGACCGCGAGGGGTTCCTGCTCGACCTCGCCGAGTGCCTGGTCGGCCTCGTCGAGGACCTCGCGTGCCCCTGCCTCGTCCCCGTGCTCGCCGACCTCGACGGAGCCCCGCTGCCGGAGGCGATGCTCGTCGCGAACGGCTCGGTCGTGCCGGTGCGCCTCGCCGCCTACCTGGAGGCCGCGTCCGCGGACGAGCAGTCCGACGCGCGCCCCCTCCCGGAGCTCGAATTCGCCGGGGCGCGCCTGGGCGTCGCGTTCACCTACGACGACCTCGACGACTACGACGAGTACGAGTATGACGTCGACGTCATCGTGTACCTCTCGAGCTACGGCTTTGCAATCGACGACGCCTCGAGCGCCCTGGGCAGCTCGCTCACCGAGGGGCGCTTCCTCGCGGACGCCGAGGCGACGGGCGCCTGGATCGTCGGCGCGGGCGCGGTGGGCAGCTATGACTCCCAGGTCTTCTGCGGCTCGAGCTTCGTGCTCGCGCCCTGGGGCGAGCTCGCCGCCCAGGCCCCGAGTCTCGAGGAGTCCCTGCTCGTGTGCGACGTCGACCCCTCCGCGGAGGGACCGCTCGCAGAACCGCTCACCCCGGAGGTCTATGACGGGACGCTGCTCGCCTGGGGCGCGCTCGCCCGCGGGCTCTCGGACGCGTGCGAGCGCGTCGGGCTCGACGGCGCCTGCGTGCTCGTGGACGGGGGCCTGGGCTCGGCGGTCGTCGCGGCGCTCGCCACCGACGCCCTCGGGCCCATGCGCGTGCGGGCGCTCGTCGCCGCCACGGGCGACGCCTCCTGCGACGCAGCCTCCGTGCAGCTCGTGGCGGCCCTCAGGCTTCCCATCGGCAACGTCGAGCGCCTCGACCTCTCCGCCGAGAAGGACGCCGAGCTCGCGTGCGACCTCGCCCAGGCGCGCCTCGCCTCGCTCGCGCGCCGCACGGGGAGCGTCCCGCTCGGCGCGGATGACAAGACCGCGCTCGCGCTCGGACTGGCGCGCGGCCTGCGCGCCGCGCTCATCAGCCCGCTCGCCGACCTCTATCGCTCCGACGTCGTCGCCCTCGCCCACCTGAGAAACACCGTCTCGCCCGCCATCCCGGCGGCGTCGCTTGCCGGGCTCGAGGTCCCCTGCGTCCCCGGGCTGGAGTCGCTCCCCTCGGACGAGGTTCGCCTGGAGTTCATAGACCTCGTGCTCTCGAGCTCCGTCGAGTGGGAGCTCCCGGTCTCCGACATCGTCGCGGAGCGCGGGCGCGCCGACGCGGTCCTCTCGATCGTGGGCATGCTCCGCGACGCCCAGGAGCGCGCGGACGTGCCGGAGGCGCAGATCTCCCTCACGTCGAAGACGCTCGCCGAGGCCCGAGCCCCGCTCGGGCTCGCCTGGCGCGACCGCGTGCGCGCGGAGGACGAGCGCGCACGCGTCGCAGAGGCGGTCGAGACGCTCGCGCGGCTCGGCGGCGAGCCCGACGAGGGCACCGCGACGCCCGCGCCGGCAAGCTCCGGGCGAGAGCGGGAGCGCGAGGTCCATGACCTTCTCGGCTATCTGCGCGACTTCTCCCAGGGAGGCGCCTTCTTCGCGCCGCCGCGCGATGCGGGGGAGGGCTCGGGCAGGCACGCCGCGGGAGGTCCCGGCCACCATCCCCTCTGGGAGGGCCCCTTCTCGGAGAACTGAGACGCGCCTTGCCACCGTCCCGACGTGTGCTATGATAGAACGAACGTTCTAATACCTCGGGGACCGCGGGAGGCGCGCATGGTCATACTGGGCATAGACCCCGGTCTCGCCCATACGGGCTGGGGCGTCGTCGAGACGCGCGGCGCCGTCTGCCGGGCGCGCGCGTACGGCTGCGTGACCACCACCGCCTCCGAGCCCATCGACCTTCGCCTCGGGCGCATATACCGCAGGCTCCGGGAGGTCATCGAGCGGTACGGCCCCACCGAGCTCGCGATCGAGAGCATATACTTCGGCGAGAACACCAAATCGGCCATCGCCACCGCCCAGGCGCGCGGGGCCGCCATCGTGGCCTGCTCGACGGCGGGCCTCTCGGTGGGCGAGTACACGCCGATGCAGATCAAGCAGGCCGTGGTGGGCACAGGCGCGGCGGACAAGCACCAGGTGATGTATATGGTGCGGACCGTGCTCGAGCTCGATCACGAGCCCCGCCCCGACCATGCGGCGGACGCCCTTGCGGCGGCGGTCTGCCACGCCAACTTCACCAGAACAAGGAGCCTCGAGGAGGCAAGGAGGGTACTCACGTGATTGTCCAGTTAACCGGCACACTCCTCGAGGTGCTGCCCACCCATATCGTGCTCGACGTGGGAGGGGTCGGCTTCGAACTGGGCGTCTCCTCGACGACGGCCGCGTCTCTTCCCCATGTGGGGGAGACCGGCGTGACCGTGCTCGCGCGCATGGTCGTGCGTGACGGATCGATGGAGCTCTACGGGTTCGCCACGCGGGAGGAGCGCGCCCTGTTCGACCAGCTGAGGGCCATCTCGGGCGTGGGCTCGAAGCTCGCCCTCTCCGTGCTGTCGACCTTCTCGCCCGCGGCGCTCGCGCAGATCGTGGCAACGCAGGACACGGCTCGCATGGCGCAGGTCCCGGGCGTGGGGCGCAAGAAGGCGAGCCGCCTTATCGTGGAGCTCTCCGATGTCTTCTCCAAGGACGCCGAGCTGCGCGGGCTGGTGGGCCTCTCCTCGCCGGACGCGGCGTCGCTGCCGCTCGCCACCGCCGTCGCGGGCGCCGGTGTGGAGGCGGACGCCACCGAGGCCCTGCTCTCCATGGGCTTCACCTCCCAGGAGGCCGAACTCGCCCTCGAGGGCCACGCCGATGCCGGTGCCACGAGCGTCGAGCAGGTGCTCGCCTACGCCCTGCGCCGCCTGGGGAGTGGTAGGTGATGTGGGAGTCGAGCGAGAAGGACCTCTTCGCCGGGGCGGGCGCCTCCGAGCGGCGCCCCGTGGGTCCGCGTGACGTGACGGGGGAGCTCACCGCCGAGGACCTCGACCAGGACCGCACGCTGCGCCCGCGCACACTCGACGAGTACATCGGCCAGGAGCGCGTCCGCGAGAACCTGCGCGTGCTCATCCAGGCGGCTCGCGACCGCGGAGAGGCGCTCGACCATGTGATCTTCTCGGGCCCCCCGGGGCTGGGCAAGACCACGCTCGCTGGCATCGTCGCCAACGAGATGGGCGCAAAGATGCACACCACCTCGGGCCCCGCCATCGAGCGTGCCGGGGACCTCGCGGCCATCCTCACCAACCTCGAGGCGGGAGACGTGCTGTTCGTCGACGAGATCCATCGCCTCAACCACCAGATCGAGGAGATCCTCTATCCAGCGATGGAGGACTTCTTCCTCGACATCGTGATCGGTAAGGGCCCGGCTGCGCGCTCCATCCGCATCGACGTCCCGCGTTTCACGCTCGTGGGCGCCACCACGCGCACGGGCCTGCTCACCGGGCCGCTGCGCGACCGCTTTGGAATCTCGTACCGCCTGGACTACTACACCACCGCCGAGCTGGCCGTGATCGTCGAGCGCTCGGCGCAGATCCTGGGCGTTCAGATCGACGGGCAGGGCGCGGCGGAGATCGCCTCGCGCTCTCGCGGCACGCCGCGCCTGGCCAACCGCCTGCTCAAACGCGTCCGCGACTACGCGCAGGTCAAGCGCGAGGGGTCGATCACCTGGGAGGTCGCCGCGGAGGCGCTCGAGTTCTTCGAGATCGACGCGATGGGCCTCGACACGATGGACGTGCGCATCCTCACGGCGCTCTGCGAGACCTTCCGCGGGCGCCCGGTGGGGCTCACCACCGTCGCGAGCGCGGTCTCCGAGGACCCCTCCACCCTCGAGGACGTCTACGAGCCCTACCTGCTGCAGCGCGGTCTCATCGTGCGCACGCCGCAGGGCCGCCAGGCAACGTTTGCCGCCTTCGAGCACCTCGGGATCGAGCCGCCGTCACGATAGGCCAAGAAATCCCAGCTTCTGGGTTCTTCTCGCGTACAAACTAGGTATGATGGGCTTGACTTTGGGTGCGGGGGGAGGACTCCCTCGTGATGAAGGAGGACTTACATGAGCGACTTTGTCAAGGCTGGGAACGTCTTCGTCGGGCAGAGCCTGGCCACGCGCGAGGACATGCTTCGCTTCATTTCCGACAAGGCTGCCGAGCTCGGCGTCACCGATGATGCCGACGCCGTCTATCAGGCGTTCGTTGCCCGCGAGGAGATGGGCGAGACCGGCATGACCGACGGCTTCGCCGTTCCGCACGCCAAGTCGACCGCCATCAAGGAGCCGGCCGTCATCGTGGTCAAGAACGACCACACCATCGAGTGGCCAAGCTTCGACGACAAGCCCATCGACATCGCCATCTCCCTGCTCGTCCCCGATGGCGAGACGGGCATCACGCACATCCGCCTGCTCTCCAAGACCGCCGTCCTTCTCATGAAGGACGAGTTCAAGAGCCTCGTCCGCGGCACGGACGATCCGCAGGCGATCGCAGAGGCGGTCGAGGCGGGCATCGAGGACTAGTCGCGCTAGTCGCGAGTTTTGACGATTTGGCCGGGGCCCCGTCCGCGAGCGCGGGCGGGGCCGTCCCATAAGGAGGCAACCCATGTTCAAGCAGGCAACCGACAAGCGCGTCGCGGTCCTTATCGCCCCGGGCCTCGAGGAGATCGAGGGCCTTACGGTCGTGGACCTGCTCTTCCGCGCGGGCATTCCGTGCGACACCGTCGCCATCACGCCCGAGCGCACGGTGACCTCCTCCCACGAGGTGACCATCGTCTGCAAGCGCTCCATCGACGACGACGGCTTTGCCTTCGACGACTACGACATGCTCGTGCTGCCCGGCGGCATCCCCGGCACGCCCAACCTGCGCGCCTGCGAGCCGCTCTGCGCGGAGGTCGTCGCCCGCGCCGAGGCGGGAAGGCCGCTCGCCGCCATCTGCGCCGCCCCCTCCATCTTTGCTGAGCTCGGGCTGCTCAAGGGTCGCCGCGCGACCTCCAACCCCGGCTTCCAGCACGTGCTCGCCGAGCGGGGAGCCGTCCTTCTCGCCGACGATCCGGTCGTCGTGGACGGCAACCTCATCACGAGCCAGGGTGCGGGGACCGCGATGCCCTTCGCGCTCGAGATCGTCCGTCACTACCTCGGCGACGAGGCCGTGGAGCGCGTCCGCGCGGGCGTGGTCCTGTAGGGGGCACGGTGGGGGAGACAGGGCTCACGCATCGCGACTACGCCGCCTTCGCGCGACAGACGCCCGAGGAGATTGCCCGTGCCTGTGAGGTGCAGGTCTTTCGCGCGACGGGACCGGGCGGCCAGGGCGTGAACACGACCGACTCCGCGGTGCGCATGCGCCACGTCCCTACCGGCATCACCGTGGTTTCGCGCGAGAGCCGCAGCCAGCTGCGCAACCGCGAGCGCTGCGTCGAGAAGATCCTCGAGATCTGCCGGCGCCGTGCCCGCCCGCCTCGGCCGCGCAAGAAGACCCGCGTTCCCGCCTCCCAGAAGCGCAGGCGTCTCGACTCCAAGCGCGCCCGCGGTCAGGTCAAGCAGCTCCGTCGCCGCGTGGACGGCGAGTAGGGAAGGGATGCGAGTATGTTCTGCACCAACTGCGGCAAGAAGATTCCTGGCAACATGAGATTCTGCACGTTCTGCGGAACCCCGACGAGGCGCGCCGCCTCTGTCGAGACCCCCGTCGCGCCGCCTGTCGAGCCTCCGGCCGTCGTGCCTCCCGTCGAGGCCCCCGCTCCCGTCATGTCGGAGGCATCCGCGCCCGAGCGTCTGAGACGCTCGAAGGTGCCCGTCATCGCGGCGGTCGCCTGCGCCGTCGTCGCTCTGGGCGGAGCGGGCGTCGCAGCGGCCCTGACGGGCGGGTTCGGCCTGCTCGGGGACAAGGGCCCCGCCGCCACCGAGGTCACGCAGACCTACGAGGAACCGGAGGAGGAGTCCGAGCCCGATGAGCCCTCTGGGGCTCAGGCCGACGAGGCGCAGACGGATGCCGCCGAGCCCGTGCAGGTGACGGTCGAGCAGGAGGAGGCGGAGACTCCGAGCTCCATTCGCGTGAGCCTCTCCGACCAGGCGGACCTCCAGGCCGTCAACATCGCCGTCACCAACTTCACCGAGCTCGCCTTCGACAAGGGGGTGCAGGAGGGCTCCGTGGCCTATGACCGCTCCTGCACCGACTACGAGCGCATCGTGAACTACTATCGCGAGCACGTCCTCTACAACGACAGTGCCGCCTACGGCGTCGAGGGCGTGCCTGATAGCGACCCGATGTCCCAGAAGAACTACACGCTTCGCGTCCCAGTGGAGCGCGCTCGGACCTCGATCTCCCGGATGCTCGGCGTCACGCTCTCGGACGAGCAGCTCACCTTCGACGCCAACGCGGATGCGGGCGGCAGCGACAGTCCTGATGCCGTCTCCTATTTCTGTCACGCCACGGTCTCGGGCGGGTACCTCTACATCGGGATCTACGACGGTTCGGCAGAGCCGTCGCTCGGCGTCGCCTACGCGACGAACCTCACGGACCTCGGCGACAATCGCTATCGCGTGGACTATGACGTCTACGTGCCGAGCGGCTACCTCATGCCTAACGTGATAGAGCTCAGCTGGTACGGCCTCCCCGTTAGCGACCTCGTCTCCAAGATCGGCGCATCGGGCGTCGATCGCCGGGGCTCGGCCGTGTTCGAGGTCCGCATGGACGGCGGCACCCGCCGCTTCGTCCTCGAGCAGATGTCCGTCTCCACGTCCGCGTGATTCGCCCCCGCAAGCCGTAACGTATGGGCCCACGCCCTCTCCGTTGTGCGCACTCCCCGGCGTTGTGTACACTCGCCGACGATGTGCACACTTATCGACAGCTCGTCTACCTGCGATTCTTTCGAGAAGGACATCGGGGGCAGTGTACACAACGCCGGGGAGTGCGCACAACGGAAGGAGGGGATGGGCCCGTCTCATCGTGCGAGCATGCGCCGAATGCCCGGCATGCTCGATATCTCCTCAAGAACGTCAATGAGCTCGTCGCTTTGATAGAAGTCGACGCGTCGACGCGACCCCAGGGGACGCAGCATCCCATACTCGCACGCCCTCGCTCCTGAGAACGCGGAGAGAAGAGCCCTGCCAGACACCACGTGCGCCCTATTACATCTCGTAATATCGATTAGCGGAAGTGAATTTGAATTCAGTTCCGCTAATCGCAAGCTACGGAAGCAAAGCCCCTACGCCACCTGGCGTCTCCTGAACGAGACCACCGCCACGGGGGTCGAGACGAGGGCGAGCGCCGCGTAGACGAGAAGCACCATTCCTATGAGGTCGAGCACGACCGGGCCCAGCGGGTAGGACTCGAGTGCCGAGAAGAGCATGCTGAAGTTGGAGAAGTTGATCGGGAAGAGTGCGAGCACGCGCTCGAGCACGCCCACGCCGGCCGAGGGGACGAGCCCCGTGAGCAGCACGAGCGCCACGTCCGTAAGGAAGACGGCGAGCGTCGAGGGGGTGCGCGACGAGAGCGCGAGCGTGAGGCACGAAAAGCCCAGGCACGCCGCGTACATGAGCCCCACGGTTGCGAGCGCGGCCTGCCCCGCCGTGAGCGGGTACGGTGACGTGAGCGCCATGCTCTGGATGGAGAGCCCGAAGCCGTCCGCCCCGTAGAAGACGAGCGAGACGCCCACGATCAGCGCCGCACAGAGCGCGAAGTAGACGGTGGCGTAGGCGAGCCCGGCCGCGACCTTGGCCGCCACGAGCGTCGAGCGCCCGCGCCTGGTGGCGAGCACCACCGCGTCCGCGCCGGAGCTGTACTCGAAGGAGAACGCGGGCGCCAGAGTCACGCACACCGCCAGGATCGCAAAGACGAGAAACGACGCGCAGTCGACGACGTTGTCCCAGCCGCCCGAGTAGCCGTACGTGATGGGCTCCGGCACGGACGAGCGCATCTCGGTCCAGTACGCGCGCTCAGCCTTGGAGTACTCCCACATGCCGCCCTGGCCGTCATCGAGCGCCTGCTGGGTGAGACCTGCCGCAGCGCCGTACCAGTCGGCCGCCATCTCGGGCGTCACGCGGGCGGCCGTCTGCGCGGGCTCCTCGCCCGAGACCCGCCAGGGCCGCAGCAGCCAGTTCCAGTACGAGTTGTAGATCTCGTTGAACTCCTCGGGCGAGAAGCTCTGCTCGATGAGGGAGAAGACCGCCGCGCCCGTCATCTCGCCCACTGCGTCGCGGTCGATCCGAGAGAAGACCATCTCCTGGTAGGCGGCGATGTCCTCCGCGGCCCGCTCGGCGGTGACGGTGCCCGCGTGCTTCTCGGCCTCCGAGCGGTTGTAGGCGATGGCCGCCACGCCGTTGAACTCCTCGCCGGCGAAGTTCACCGTCCGGTTCTGCGTCACGTTGAGCGCCATGATCGCTGCAAGGAAGACGATGACGCCGACGTTTGCCGCGAGCGCCACGCGGCGGGAGAGCATCTTCTTGAGCTCGAACAGGATGAGCCTAGGCATGGCGTCCCTCCTTGAAGTGGGACCCGCGGGCGGCGCGGGGCAAGCCCGCCCCGGCGGCGCCGTCGCGGAACACGTACAGGTACAGGTCCTCGAGCGTGGGCTCGGCGGGGGCGGAGCCCGGCACCCTGGGCTCGTCCGCCACGTAGCGAAGGAGCGCCCGTCCGCCATCGAGGTGGCGCACGTTGCCCACCGTGAGCGATGCCTCGAGCGCCTCGGCCCGCTCGGCGGGGACGGCGGCCTCCCAGACCCTGCCCTCTGCCTTGGAGACGAGCTCCTCGGGCCTCCCCGAGAGCACCACGGAGCCCGCGCGCATCACGAGGATCTCGTCGGCGATGTGCTCAACATCGGAGACGATGTGGGTGGAGAGAAGGACGATCTTGTCGCGTGCGAAGCCGGCGATGAGGTTGCGGAAGCGGACGCGCTCCTTGGGGTCGAGTCCGGCCGTGGGCTCGTCGAGCACGAGGACCTCGGGGTCGTTGAGGACGGAATGGGCGATGCCGAGGCGCTGGCGCATGCCACCGGAGAAGGTCCGGATGCGGCGTCGTTCTTCTCCGCCAAGGCCCACGCGCTCCAGCAGTGCGAGCGAGCGGTCGCGCGCGTCGCGCCGGCCGAGGCCCTTGAGGGCGGCCATGTACTCCATGAAGTCGAGCGCCGTGAACTCGGGGTAGTAGCCGAAGTCCTGCGGCAGGTAGCCGAGGAGGGCGCGGTAGGCGTCGCCCATGCGCGCGACAGGCGCGCCGTCGTAGCGCACCTCTCCCGAGGTGGGGCGCAGCACCCCGCAGACCATCCTCATGAGCGTGGTCTTGCCGGCGCCGTTGGCGCCTAGCAGGCCGTAGACGCCGGGGGTGAGCGTCGCGCTCACGCGGTCCACGGCGATCTTGGGCCCGAACTCCCGGGTCAGCCGGTCGAGCGTCAGTTCCATCCTGCACTTCCTCTCTGGTAGTCGGTCTTGCGATGGGGCCTCTAGAGCGCCCCGGCGGGCGCGGGAGCGTCGGCGAAGCCGGACGCCGCCGCGCGCAGCCACGCGCGGGCCTGCGCCACGGCGAAGGCGAGGGCCGCCGCCGCGGCAGCCCACCAGGCGAGGGCCGCCGCGGGGCCGAAGGCCGCCGGGCAGACGGTGCGCGCGAGGACGCAGGCGGCGCACACCCCGGCCGCGGCGGCGACGGCGGCGACGGTCGCGTCCGGGCCCGCCGCGCGGCGTGCGGCGAGCAGCCCCGCCCCGAGCGCCGCTAGGTAGGGCGCGAGCCCCTGGGCGAGCACGGCCCAGGGCGCGCCCCCCGCAGGACCCGCGAGGGCGGCGAGCAGGGTGATCGCGAGCGAGTCCGCGCAGCAGAGCACGAGCCCCCGGGCGCACGCCGCGGCCTGGGCGTTCACCGGGCAGGCGGCCTCGAGCTCGGCCATGCCGCAGGAGCGCGAGCGCGTGACGCCCGCGAGCGAGGCGAGCGCGAGCGCCGCCCCGAGGGCCGCCGAGACCGTCCCGACGCCGACCCCGGAGAGGGCGCACGGCACGGCGAGGAGGGCGAGCGCCGCGTGCAGCGCCCACGCCCACGCCCCGACGCGGCGCGCCTGCCCGGCGACCACCTCCGCGGCGCGTGGCCGGGAAGGCCGGGCCATCTCCGCCGCGACCGCCTCCACGAGCGCGCGGGGCGCGGCGGCGTCGGTGCCGGGCGCCGCCCGGTAGTGCTCTCGCAGCGCGTCCTCGAGGGCGCGCCTCTCCCGCATCCTCATCTCAGACCTCCCTGTCCTTCTCACCTTGAACGCCAAGGTCCGCCCGCAGCGCCTCGAGCGCCGATGACAGGGCGCGCGCCGCCGCGAACCTGCTCATGCCTAGCGCGGCGCCCACCTCGCCGACCGTGAGGCCCTCCCCGTACCTGAGCTCGAGCGCCTCGCGCTGGGCGCGGGGCAGCCGCGCGAGGGCCGATGCCAGGTCGCGGCGGTCGTCCGCCTCGCCCGGGTCGCCCCTGCCGGGGAGCGCCTCCGGGAGATCCGCCCACGAGGACGCGCGGTCGCGCGCCATGTCCGCGCAGACGTTGCGGGCTATGGTGACGAGGTAGGCGCGGGCGCGGCCTCGCTCCCGGTAGCGCGAGCGGGCGCGGACGAAGCGCAGGAACGTCTCCTGGGCGGCGTCCTCGGCGAGCCCCGCCGGCGCGTGCCTGCGGCAGTACCGCAGCACGTCGGCGTAGTGCTCGCCGACCAGGCGCTCCGCCTCTTCCGCCCGCCCGTTCCTCTCGCCCATGGCGCCACCTCCCTCTATCCCTATTAACGACCCAGCGGGCCGGGATGAGCGGTCGGATTGATTTTTCTTTGCATATCGGATGACAAAAGGCCGCCCCTTTGGGCGTCCTCGAATGGCGAGAGATGACGTTGGGCAGAGTTTGGCAAAGCTAGGCAGAGTCCGCGTGGTGTGGACTACAACGCAGCGGCAACCTTGGAGAAGGGCTTTATCTTCCTTAGCTCGGGCTCGAGCTTGCGCCGGGCCACCTCGATGTCGTACGCCGCCTGCGCACGCAGCCAATACCCGTCGGACAGACCAAAGAAGCGACAGAGCCTCAGGTCGGTGTCGGCAGTCACGGAACGGCGCCCCAACACGATCTGTCCGATGCGCTGGGCGGGAATGCCCGTCTCCTTGGCGAGGCGGTACTGAGAGATGCCCATGGGCACGAGAAACTCGTCGCGCAGCAGCTCGCCCGGAGTAATGGGGGCAACCATCTCCCCCTCGTGAACAGTCTCAGTGATAGTCGACGATTTCGACATCCTCGGCACCTCCCTCGACCCATCGAAAACAGACCCGGAACTGGTCGTTGATACGGATGCTGAATTGCCCAGCTCTATCTCCGCTCAGTGCCTCGAGACGATTTCCCGGCGGTATTCTGAGGTCAGACAGCTCGTTTGCGATTTGCAGCTGACGAATCTTTCTCAGTGCAACACGCTCGAACGCCACGAACCGTGCAACACGAAATCCCGACGAGAGCTGCTCGGTATCCTTGTCTGCAAATGACCTAATCATAGTATCGCCTCGCGTTACTATTGTCAATGTCAATTCCACAACCACAGCTCGTGTGGTAGAGTCATTGTATAGGAACACATGTTCGTGTCAAGGGAGCCACATGAGAAGAAGGACGCCGAAAGACGGCGCTGCTGACCGCATCCGGCGCGAGCTCGAGGCGCTCGCCGACCCCGCGTATCGGGACTTCCAGGCCAAGCTCGTGCCGACCGTCGACCCCGAGCGCATCCTCGGTGTGCGCACGCCGGCGCTGCGCGACTACGCCCGCAGGCTCGCGGGCGAGCGGCCCGAAGAGGCACGCGCGTTCCTCACGGCGCTCCCGCACGAGACCTACGACGAGAGCAACCTGCACGGCGAGCTCATCGGGCGGATGGCGAAGACGCCCGCGGAGGCGTTCGAGCTGCTCGACGCCTTCCTTCTGCATGTCGACAACTGGGCGACCTGCGACCTCATCCGCGTCCCCGCCTTCAGGCGCGACCTGCCGGCGGTGCTCGAGCGCATCCGCGGGTGGGTCGCCGCGGAGCCGGAGTACACGACGCGCTTTGGGGTGGTCCAGCTCATGACGCTCTTTTTGGATGACGCCTTCGAGCCCGAGCACCTCGCGCTTGTTGCCGGCATCGACCGCCCCGAGTACTACGTCAACATGGCACGCGCCTGGTACTTCTCGTTTGCCCTGATAAAGCAATCCGCGGCGACCCTGCCCCTCTTCGAGCGGAGGCCGATCGAACTCGACGTCTGGACGCACAACAAAGCGCTCCAGAAGGCCCGCGAGAGCCGCCGCATCGCACCGGATCAGAAGGCGTACCTGCAGTCACTCAAGGTGTGACGCGACGCCGGCCGCTCAGGCGGTCGTCGCCGGTGTGCGCACTCCCTGGCGTTGTGTACGCTCGCCGGCGATGTGCGCACTTCTCGACAGCTCGTCTACCTGTGGGTTCGCCGAGAAGGACATCGGGGGCGGTGTACACAACGACGAGAAGTGCACACAACGCCGAAGGGTGTACACAACGGAGCAGGGGTGGGTGGGCTGCGGCGCGGCCCCGGTTGCGAGTTGAGGGATTCTTGACAATGTCTGGGTAGCATTGGGAGGTTCCGGGCTGGATAGGAGGGAGCCCATGGATGTGACGCGCGATGGGGGTAGGGGGGCGCCCTTCGTCCTCATAGTGGACGACGAGGCCGACATCGCCGACATGCTCGAGTCGTACTTCAGGCTCGAGGGCTACTGCACGCTCGTGGCGCGCGACGCCGCGAGCGCGGTCGAGCGGGCGGCGGTCGCGGGCGAGCTGCGTCCTCACGCGGGCGCCGAGGACCTCGAGCGAGAAGGGCTTGGTCACGTAGTCGTCGCCGCCCTCGTCGGCGCCGGCGCGGCAGCCTACGCTGCCGTGAGGCGCCGGGAGGCCGCGAGGTAGGGTCGCGCGCCGAGCAACGGATCTTTGCGCGGCTACTCGGCGGAGACCTCTCGCTGCACGCGCTTCGGCAGCTTGGAAAAGACGAGCTCGTAGCTCATGTCGCAGAGGCCGAGCACGAGATCCTCGGACAGGTCGGCGTCAAGGTCGATGGAGACCCATGTGCGCCCGTCCGAGTAGTATCCGGGCAGCACCGCGCCCGGGTGCTCGGCGCGCAGCTCCATGATGCGGTCGGGGTCGCACTTGAGCGACAGCAGGTGGCGCCCCTCATAGGGTGGCTTGGCATCGGGAGAGGCGGTGAGCTCGCAGGCGAACTGCCTGCCGCCCACCCAGTAGACCATCCATCCCCACTTCTCGTGGAGGGCCTTGGTGGCGCCGGGGAGCGAGATAAGGCGGGCGTCTATGCACGAGAAATCCATGGCGTGTCTCCTTTGGATGGGCTCGCGACTATTCTTACACACAGCAATCTCTCACTCTAGTGTGATACAATTGCAATACATATTGGAGGTGAGAAGATGGTCACGCACTCCACAGTAGCAAGGGAGCCAAGAACCGCCGTCTCACTGCGACTCCCGCCGGAGCTCGTGAGTGCGGTCGAACAGTTTGCTTCTGAGCACCACTTGAGCAAAACCGATGCGTTTCTCCATTTTCTGAACAAAGGCATGGAGTCCGAGAAAAGCGAGCGAGAGAATGCCGCCCTTGCCCGCATAGAGCAGAAGGTATCCGAGACGCTTCGGTTAATCCAGGGACGACAAGGCATCACTAACGACAAGCAGCTCGTTGTCGATAAGATACGAGAGGTGTGTTCGCGCTTCCCCGCCATCGAGCGCGCCTACCTCTTCGGCTCGTTCGCACGAGGCGCATACTCCGATAAAAGCGACATTGACATCCGACTTGACATCGGTACATCTCGCTCGTTCAACCTTCGCGACCTCGAGCACTTCTCCAAGCAGGTCGAGCAGCTCACGGGACGCTCCGCCGACGTGGTGACTGCCAGAACGATAAAGAACGCCGCCCTGCGGGAGGCCATCGAACGAGATAAGGAGCTGATCTATGAGCGCAAAGCCGAACGATCTCGGTAGGATACAAGAGATATTCGATGTGGTTACGCAGACTCAGAGACAGATTGGCGAGCTCGTATTCACGCGCGAGCGCTTCTTGAACCCCGCGTCCACCGAAGATGACCTCATTTCCGAAGGCATCATCAATCGCGTGCTTCGCGTGACAGAGGAGGCCGGAAAGATCAGTGACGAGGTCTCCCACGCCTACGGGTTTGACACGAAGGGAGCCACTGGCGTGAGAAATTGTCTCGCCCATGCATATGGGGAGGTCGACCGCGAGATTCTTTGGGAAGTCATATCGGAAGACTTCGACGAGCTCCTCTCATCGTGCCATGCATATTGTGACGACAAGGGAATTGAGCTGTCATAGGGCGTTATGCGCAATCTCTTGATCAAGGGCACTCGGCGTCGAACGAATGTCGAGCGCCCTTGACCCAGCTGCCACAATGGCACTGTCACGCTCGGCGCCCGGCGGCCTCGTCGGTTCCGGCGGGGCCGCGCCTACCCGCGGCGGCTCCGCCCGATCGTCCAGAACGCGAGGAGCACGACCGCGCCGCCCGCGACGGCGAAGCAGTCGCGGGGGGAGCCGAGGCCGCCCGTCGTGGTACCCAAGGCAATCGCGCCCGCGACCCAGAGCGCCGGCGGGATTACCGCCATCCACGCGGGGCGCGCGTAGCGACCAAGTATCTGCGCCGCCGCCAGCATGGCAACGACGCCGACAGCTGCCGCAAGCCCGGTGAAATCCCGTACGTCAAGCAGCAGACCGCCCAGCACCAGCACGCCGATGCCCACGGTGAGCCCCACGAAGACCTGGAGCACCAGTCGCATGACGTTGGCAGAGGCGCTCTCCCGCGCTGCCTCTACGGGGTCGCCGGACGCAGCCCCCAGGAGCTCGGCAGCGCTCCTGGCGTCGCGACCGAGCTCCTGGCGCCGCGCCACGAGGACGACCACGGCGGACGCCAGCACCAGCACCGCCAGCAGCAGGCGCAGCGCCGAATCCAGGTGGTCTCTTCCCGCCGTCGCCATAAAGGCGAGCACGGCGATGACGGTGACCTCGACCGCTCCCAGCGCTATCGCGAAGGACTTCCTCTGCTGCTCGTTCTTCTCGACTATCTCGCGCATCTCGTCCACGTCCCCTCTCACCATCTCGTCGATCGTGGTGCCGAAGAGGTTCGCGAGCAGGAGCATGCTCTGGACGTCGGGCAGGGTCCTGCCCTGCTCCCAGCGAGACACCGCCTGCCGCGTCACGTAGAGCCTGCGCGCCATTTCCTCCTGCGTGATGCCCGCCTCCTTGCGGATGTCGGCGATGACGTCCTTGATGGCCATGAGGTTCCTCCTTGCTCGGGTTTCTCGTATGGCCATTGTCACCGGGCGGGCGATGCTGCACAAGAAACGAGCTGTTGCGCGTCAGTTCACCGCTTATTTCCCTTGTGTGCGCTTACCCGGCCACGTGAAGAAGAGCCGAGGTGACGTCCTCTGGACGAAGCCCAGATCCAAGAATGTGTGTGCGGCGCCTCCAACCAGACGCCACCTCGACAAGGCAAGCATAGGCTTGAATAGATTATATCCGTAGTCTTGTCTTTTCACGTGAGCTGCGCCGTGGGCTCTCGGACGAACACGAAACGGTGGTTTTCTCTTACTCCCGCAATATTGAAAGCCTATTGCCAGCACCCCAACGCAGGATTCCAAGCTTTGCCTTCGGCGGAGCCATCGAGTGCCAGATCAAATAGGGTGGCAGCAAGCGCAGCCGCGTCGGAAATGTCCCCTATGTCGGAGGCAAGAGGCACCTGTCTGCATAACTTCCTGAACCCGACCTCTCCTACGCCAAACCACTCCGCAGGAATCTCGAAATGATTGGGCAGAGGCATTCTTCTTGCAGAGCATTCCAGCTTTAGGCGCCGAGAGAGCTTCGCGCCGTCAATCGCGCAGCTTCGTGCGTACACCACAACGTCGATCAGATCCTTCTGCCTCGAAGAGGGCCTGCCGCGATGCCGTTCCACGATGCCGCAGAACTTATCGGCAAGCGAGCTCTCTACGGTATACACGCGGTAGGGGCATGTCGAAAGATCTCGTACGGCAATTCGATCTGCAGGCGTGACGGTATCGAAATCCTCTTGGGGAATGACGTCAACGACAAGGTCTATAGAGATATCCTGGAGCCTCTTGTTCCCTAATCGGACCTGGAACCTCACGTTCATGCCGGATCGATACTCGTCCTCTGCCTTGATGGGAGCCATTCCGGCGAATGAGAACGTGACGAAGTCCCCAAGGTCAGTAGCAGCCAGACGCTTCAGCTCTTCGACGGCTTTCTCGAGATCGCCGTCCGTTGATAGGAGGTCTACGTCACGCGTCGCGCGAGCATCAATCGTACGTGCGAGCATGCTCAGACCACCTTTGAGCAGAAAGTAAGAGTCGGGTTCGCTGAAAACTCGACAGAGGAGGCGATGGAAGAAGAATCCCGCATAAGCCCTGCCGGTATCCATCGGCGATGCCTTCGCCGCAGCCTTAATCGCCTTGTCAAGATCCTCTGAGGTCCTATATGTCATAGAGACCTCACTCCTCGATGATTCGGCGCACCTTGCGAGCCTTCCCGGGCGTGAGCTGCCTTACGATTGCGCGCAGTTTCTCAAGGTCAAGTCCCTTCTCCACAGCGTCATCGTAAGCATCTCGCACAAGCGAGGGCTCTTCGTCGTCGAGCGCAAGGTCGACGATGGTGCGCTCCGGCGTCGTTACGGCAAACCCATGCTCGAAATCAACGTCTTCCCGGGAAATCTGGCGAACAGAAAAGTGCACATCGGAGTTTCTGGTCTTGAGCCGTCTAGGGGCATACATACGGATGGGAGTCAGGAAGAAGTCGCCGATACCGATGAGGGAGGCTGCCGTAGTTCCGCCAACAGCAATACCGTCCCACGCGCCATACGCCATTCGCTCATGAAGCATCATCTCGGGAGAAGTCAGCTTCCAAGCGGCGGCAATCTCGTCATCGGGAGAAGAGGTCACCGCGGCCGAGCGGTACGCTCCGTGAACGAGCCTCACGAGCCGTCCGGCGGAGCAGGCCTTTGCTAGGGCACTGCGAGATATGCCGAGACGCTCCGCTTGAGCGGTCGTGAATACGCCTTCGGAGGCAGAGAGTGAATCAATGAACGGAGCTTGTCTTTGTCTATACATGTCCCAATTGTATCCTATTAGGCTACTTATGTGGCATATAAAATACCTTCTTGAAAACTAGCCGCATGTCAGCCTCGCCTCGATTACCGGTAGCCACTCGATCTTGTCGCCAAAGGCAGCCATGTCCTCGTCGTACACGTGCATGAAATCAAGGATGGTCCCATGGCATTTGGGGAACATGCTCTCGCAATACACGGGAATGACATCACGGGGGACCACGCCTATGACGTCCTCCCCCTTGAATCGAGAGAGAATCGCGCGTGCATCCCTCAGAACGACGGGCAGTCCCGCACGCTTGAGCGCAACATAGAAATGCACCGCTTCGACCGCCCGGTTCCATGCCTTGCCGGCCACCACATAGTAGTAACCCCATGCTTGCTTGGCGGCCCTGAACTCTTCGTCAGAGAGTTCTCCGGCGCGGTGTCGGAACTCCACAATCCATCTGTCGTGGCACACGGCAAGGCTCACATGCGTGGAGTTGCCGCCCCGGCACACCTCCCATGGGTGCCCGCCCCTGCGGGTTCTGTCGAAGAACCACGTCTCCCACTCCTCGGGGCTGGTAAGGTCGATACCTGGTCCAGAGAAGAGCCCCGCTCCCTTGCCGGTCAAGCCATCATCGCGACCGTCCGCATAGCGGATGTAGAGCTCATTGAGCGGAAGTTGCTCGCCGTCGTTCCCGCAGACGTCGTACCCGCATGCCTCATAGCCAAGCGCACAGGCAGCAAGAAAGTCGTTGCCCGTCATTGAAGCCAGGCGTCCGACTGCATCTGCGCTCTCCGCATCCGCTGCGACATATTCGCAGAAGGCGGCATATGTGCGCCTATCCATTCCGTTGAAGATGGCGTCTCTATCCTCCGGGTGCGCGGCCCAGACGACTGCTCGCGAAACCACGCCGGTGCGCAGGAAATACGGAAGCTGTTCGGCGACGGCTGCGTTATACGACCCCTCCCGCAGTGCCCGTATGCTTATGCGCGCAGAATGAGCCGGCAAGTCAAGCAAGATGACCGCGTGTTCTTCGAGCCAATCGAAGTCAGCGGGCTTTTGCTTTGAGTCAGCGCAGAGCACCATCACGCTGCCGACCGACACTGCCCGACAATGCTCGTTCTCTACCACAACGAGCTCGTACCACGAATACTCATCAGGATACTCTCTTTTCCACAGCCCAGCGTAATCCTCGTGCGAAGAAACCTCCCCCTCGGCAAGCAGCTCATCGTAATCGCCAAAGTCGTCTAGGCTTCCGCGTGGGATCTTGAGCCAAATTGATTTCACCTCTTCGTTGCCCGTCAGGGGCCTAAGGTCGGCGAGCACCTCGAAGAGGCAATCAAGCGCATCGAGTACCTTTCTCGTCTGAGCGGCAGGATTCTTGTAACCCCTGCCGAATCTCAAAAGAAGCCTGTCTATATCGGGAGCAACGAGCTTCCAGTCCATACGCGTCTCCACCTCGTTAAGCACAGCTGAAATATTAGGAAACGGATCGCAGATTACTGCATGGGGACCGGAGGTCTCGCAGGCAGACGCATGCGCCCGCGCGCCGCACCTCTCGGCAAACTGAATAGATAGAATTGAGCCACAGACAAACCCCCGCTTCACTCACGGCAAAATCCTGCTCTGACTGTGAGCTCCGGACTCTTGGAGTGCCGGAGGACGGGGGCGCGTGCCCGCCCGAGAGCTTCAAGTGCGACCAGTCCCTGTTACCCCTGATCGCCTGCGGGCACGTGCCATTGGGGGCCTCCGTGCCGGCTCTTGTCGCTCCCGTACCTTGGCGAGAGTATAGCACAGTCAAGAACGTGTGTTCGTCAGAAAATGAAAAAACGGGTATGTGCACGTTCCGGCTCGCTCGTTCTTCTCGCCTGAAGCCCTGAGCTGCAGAAATGCGAGAAGAGCCGTGGAGTGGGATGTACGCACCCTCGCCTGCGCGGGGCATCGGACCACGCGCCTGTGCTACGATTCCCCCGACCCGACGGGTCTCTGACGAGGGCAGCCGTACCAGAATCGCAAAGACGGCGCATAATCTTGGAGGTTGCCATGGATTGGGTCATTTTGGTCGTGTCGGGCGCGATGGAGGCCGTGTGGGCCCAGGCGCTCGACCGCTCCGAGGGCTTCTCGCAGCCCATCCCCACGATCGTGTTCATCGCCGCCCTCGCCGCGAGCATGCTCGGCCTGAGCCACGCCGTCCGCACGATCCCGTTGGGCACCGCCTACGCCGTATGGGTGGGCATCGGCGCGGCGCTGACGGTGGTGTGGGGCGTCGCCTCCGGCGCTGAGTCGTTCTCGTGGGCAAAGGTCCTGCTCATCGCGGGCCTCGTGGCGTGCGTCGTTGGCCTCAAGCTGGTGGGGGAGACGCACTAGGCGTTGCGCCCGCGGCGCGCTTGATTGCTCGGCTGCCGCAGCCGGAGCATCGATTGGGCGCCGAGTAAGAGTTTCTTGCGAGAAGTGCGCCCAAATCAGGGGTCTTTTCGCAAGAAACTCATACTCGGCGTGATTCGGTGTCGCCGAGGGCGAGAAGTGCTGGCGCCGTTGAGCGGCATCACGCCCCGCCCAGCAGAACGCGCGAGCACTCGCGGAAGCAGAGCAGGTAGTACAGGGCGAGAAGCACGAGCGTGCCCACCACAGAGCACGCCGCGATGGCGAGAAACACCTCGTCAGGCACGCCGCCCGCGAGCTGCCGCACCAGCATGAGGCCGAAGGCGTCGTGCACCACCGCGAGCGCCGCCGGAAGCGCAAAGGCGACGCCCACCTGCGCGCGCACGGCACCGCGCACCTCCCGCGCGTCCGCGCCGAGCGCCGTGAGCATGGCGTAGGCGCGCCTGCCGTCTGCAGCCTGGCTCACCTGCTGCAGTGCGATTACCGCCGCGGCGGCCACGAGGAACGCCTCCCCGTAGAAGATCCCCACGTAGCCGATCGGCGCGAGCGGGGCCTCCGAGAGCGCGCCCGGGTCCGCGAGCCCGGCCGCGCGCTGCCCTACCGAGAACAGGAGCCCCGCGCAGATCATGCAGACCGCGCACGCCACGAGCACGCAGGTGCACGAGAGCGCCTGGCACCCCGTGGACACGTGGCCCTCCACCTGCCGCAGCGTGAAGGCGCGCAGGCCCTCCCAGTAGCGGCCGCCCCGTCGCATGCGCGCGGGAACACCTCCCGCCACCAGGCGAAAGACGAGCGACGTCGCCACGTAGGCGGCCCAACCCATCGGCAGGATCGCCAGCACAAAGAGCCCGGGCTGGACCACGCACGAACCCCACACCACGGTGAGAAGGACCACGGCCAGCGCCGCTTGCGCCCGCGTCACGCCGCGATGGCCGGACAGCGCAAGCCGCTCCGGCGCGCGGTCCCGCTCGAGGAGCTCCACGAGCGGGCGTCGCAGCACGTCAACCACGGAGAGCACGATCGCCAGCCCCTCGATCCCGGCGAACCATGCGCACGCGTCGAGCGCCGCCGCGGGCGAGAAGGACCAGGCGAGCCGCCACGGCACCCCGAAGACGAAGGCGGCGACCGCGCCGAAGGCCGGCGACGCCGCCGCGCCGAGCGCAAGACCCGCCGCCAGCGCCGCGAGCCCCACGAGTGCGCCTTCCGCGGCAAGGGTCGTCGCGAGCGCCGGGGCGCGCATGCCGAGCAGCGCGTACGTCCCGAACTCCCGCGAGCGCCGCCGCACGATGAAGCGGGTCGCGCAGGCCACGAGCACGGCAAAGACCAGCACCACGAAGACCGAGAACGCCCCCGTGACGTCGCGCGCCTTGTGGATGACCTCGAGCTGCGAGCCCGTGAGAGGCATCGCCAGGAGGTAGTCGCCCGAGGCGTTGAACGAGTAGAGCAGGCACGCGGCAAAGGCGAGCGTGACGAGATAGACCGAGTAGTCGCGCGCGCAGCGCGAGACGTTGCCGAGCGCGACGCGCAGGATGACGGGCATGGCGGCTCCCTCCGGGCGGTGAAAGTGACGAGCCCATCGTCCTTCTCGCCCGCCCGGCGTGCCATCGTCCGGGCTTATGCGGCCCTAACGGTTTTGCAAGATTGCGGGGAACGCCTCCCTGGTGGCTGCGGACAGGCACCTTAGGAAAGGATTAGCAATCGGTTCATGCGCCGTTATGGGGCGCGCCCCTAGGCTTGTTCGAAGCCAAGCCAAAGGAGGGTCTCATGAGCACGATGCGCATCGCACCGAGAAGATACGTCAGTCGCAGGAGGGCGCGCCGAACGCCGCTCGTCGTGGGGATGGGGGCGCTGGTGATCACGCTCGCAGCGATCGCGTGGTTCGCAACGGCATCGGCGCCGCGTGGGGCGGGGGAGCCGGCAACTTCCACGCCGCGCGCGGAGTGGCGGGCGGGAGAGGTGCCCTTCCTCTACCAGACCGACCCGCAGTGGGCGGCCCATCCCTATGCCGGCGGGACCGTCGAGAAGAACGGGTGCGGACCCACGTGCCTCTCCATGGTCTACGTGGCCCTCACCGGGCGCGATGAACTGGACCCAGCCGATATGGCGGACTTCTCCGAGCACGGCGGCTACACGGCCGATGGGATGACGGCCTGGGCGCTCATGAGCGACGGCGCGGCGGAGCTGGGGCTCGCCTCCGATGAGCTGCCTGCCAGCGCCGCCGCCGTTCGCGAGGCTCTTCTCGCCGGCAGGCCCGTCATCTGCAGCGTGGGGCCGGGCGACTTCACAACCACGGGGCACTTCATCGTGCTGGCGGGGCTGACCGAGGACGGCGAGGTCGTCGTGCACGATCCCAACAGCGCGGAGCGCAGCGCGCGCACCTGGGACCTCGAGCGTGTGATCGGGCAGTGCCTGAACCTGTGGGCATTCTCGTGAGACAGCGGGGGCGTGACAATTAGGACAGGTTGGATTGTCACATCGAGGGCATGTGACAATCCAACCTGTCCTAATTGTCACGCCCCCGCGTCACGCCGGCAGCTCGACGGTGAAGGTGGTGCGACCGTCCTCGCTCGCGGCGGAGATGGTGCCGCCGTGCAGCTCAACGATCTCGCGTGCGATGGCAAGGCCGAGGCCGGCTCCGCCCGTGGCGCTCCCTCGGGACTCGTCCAGCCGGAAGAACCGGTCGAAGATTGCGCGGAGCTTGTGGGAGGGGATGGTCGCCCCCGTGTCGGAGACGGTGACGACGACGCGCCCCTCCTCCTCGGCGGCCGCGAGCTCTATGGGCGTGCCCTCGTCGCTGTAGGCGATCGCGTTGCGTAGCAGGTTGCCGAAGACGCGCGCGAGGCGGGCGGCGTCGGCGGTGACCATGAGGGGGTCACCGGTCTCCTCGACGGTGCGCGCCGTGCCTGCCACCGTCACCTTTGCCACGTTGCCATGGGCGGCAAGCGCCGGGTAGAACTCGTCGGAAAGCTGGACGAGAAGACCGGCGAGGTCCACGGGCGCGAGCTCGAGCTCGATGTTGGTGAGGCTGTAGCGCGTGATGTCGAAGAACTCGTTCACCAGGCGCTCGAGCCGGCACGCCTTGTCGAGTGCGACGCCCGTGTAGCGGACGCGCTGCGTCTCCGGCATGTCCGGCACCTCGTCCAGGAGCGAGAGGTAGCCGATCACCGAGGTCAGCGGCGTCTTGAGGTCGTGCGCGAGGTAGGTCACGAGGTCGCTCCTGCGCGCGGACTCGTCGGCGAGCTGGCGCTCGCGCTCCGAGGTGGCGCGCTTGGCGTCCGCGGCGACGAGGGCGAGCTCCTCCCAGCCGGGCGGAAACGCCTCATGTGCCTCCAGGTCGTGGGCGAGAAAGACGCGCAGCAGCTCGGCGGCGCGTGCGCGCTCCTCGCGACGCGCGCGCCGGGCGGAGAGAACAGCTGCCACCGCACAGCCCACGGCGAGAAGCACGATGCCGCAGATGCCCAGCTGCATGAAGAAGTACTTGATACCGGAGACGTCCAGCACCGCCTCCGGCCAGATGCCAAATTCGTTCAGGTTGTTGATGTCCAGGATCTGCGGGGCCAGCCAGTCCATGAACGAGCCGTTCCAGGCCTTGTCCACAAAGCCGAAGACCGTGCCGAACGCCGCCGATGCAACCAGAATCGCACCAGCCACCATCGCGACGGTCAGGACGATCGGTCGCGCCCCGCCGTTCTTCTCGCTAGCGCTCAATCTTGTACCCCAATCCCCAGACGGTCTTTATGTAGCGCGGGTCCTCGAAGGAGTCGCCCATCTTCTCGCGCAGGTGCCGCACGTGCACCGTGATGGAGCCCGAGCCCCGCTCGTAGTACTCGTCGCCAAAGATGCGCTGGTAGAGCTCTCGTGCGGAGACGACCGAGCCGTCCGCCTCGAGCAGGATCCGAAGCAGGGAGAACTCCGTCGGCGTGAGCGCGAGCGGGCGCTCATTGAGGGTCGCCTCATGCGCGGGCACGTCGAGCACAAGGCCACGGCAGGCGATGACGCCGTCCTTCTCGCCGCGCGCCCCGCCCGCTGCGTTGTAGGTGGTGTAGCGCCTGAGCTGCGCCTTTGCGCGCGCCACGAGCTCGAGGGGAAGGAACGGCTTGGTCACGTAGTCGTCCGCGCCCAGGGTGAGGCCGGCTATCTTGTCAGCCTGCTCGCCGCGTGCGGTGAGCATGATCACCGGGTAGCTGTGGCGCTCGCGTATGGCGCGACAGACCTCCAGACCGCTCGCCCCGGGCAGCATGACGTCAAGGATCGCGAGGTCTACCTGCGGCGCATTGTCATCGGCCACGCGGGCTACCGCCGCCGCGCCGTCGCCGAGCGTCTCTACCTCGAGGCCCTCCGCCTCGAGGTAGACCCGGACGAGCTCGCAGATCTCCGGCTCGTCGTCCACTACCAGCACCCGTGCGCCCATGCGTTTCTCCCTTCATGTCGGCACAAGAATACGCGAGAAGAACGTGGCAGTTCCTAAGGTTTGCTTAAGGGCGCGGTCGGGTTTGTTGCCGAGCATGCCGCCGGGGACAGAATCGGCCTGGCGAGCAAGAATTCTGTCCCCAGCGGCATGCTCGACGGAGGGCGCGCGGGCGTCGTGCTAGATTGTTGGGAGTCCCCGGAGAGAAGGAGCGAACATGCCCGTCGTCCATACGTATTGCTCAGAGCCCATCTCCGTCTCCGCCCGCGAGGCGCTCAAGGCGGCGTACGGCAAGGCCATCGAGGCCGTCCCCGGCAAGTCCGAAGCCTGGCTCATGTGCGTCTTCAACGACGAGACGCCCATCTACTTCGCGGGAGACGACTCCGAGCCCTCCGCCTACGTCGAGGTCGGCGTGTTTGCTCGCTCCGAGGTGCCCGCCTCCGCGTGGGAGCGCTTCACCGAGGAGGTCACGCCCGTCATCGCACGTGAGCTCGGCGTGGATCCGGCGCGCCTCTACATCCGCTACGATGCGACGGCCAACTTCGGCTGGAACGGGGCGAACTTCTGATGGGGGAGCCCCTGGTCGACGATGCGGCGCGCCTGGCGGCGTTTGATGCCTTCGCCGCCGACGTGCGTGCGGAGTTGGCATCGACCAAGGCCCGCATGGATGAGCTCGCCGCGGCGGGGAAGGTGAAGACGGCGACATACCGGCAGCTCTTCGCTGCGCGCATCACCCTCAAGGAGATCGACGCGCGCCTCGCGGAGCGCGGGCTGTAGCCTCTTCCTCGGGCATCTCCTGCAAAAGTCGCCTTCGGTCCATATTCTTGATGGGTGCGATGCAAAAGTCACCTTCAGTCCATGGAATTTCGAGGACCTCCACGACGGCTGCGTGGCGTATCCCCAGTTGACGTGAAATCCGGAACGTCAGATTTGCCTCAGACCACGCTATTACCATGGACTGAAGGCGACTTTTGCTTTTCGCGAGCACGGAATATGGACCGAAGCTCAGTTATGTACCGCCCTGAGGCAGCTCTCGAGACCTGCGGAGGAGAGGCACGCGCCCAGGGCCGCCCGCCGCCACAGTGTGCGACGCCTGCAGCTACACCACGGGCCAGACCATCTACATCGATGGCGGCTGGACCTGCGTCTAGCCACGTCCGACAAAGTCGCCCCCAGCGGCCGGGAGTTCACGCGGGCTCCCGGCCGCATCGCGTGTTGGACAAGAGATCGAGCGCCTTCGGGCCTATTCCGCGGGGGCGAACTGGGCCTCGTAGATCCTGCGGTAGCGACCGCCCGCGGCGAGCAGCTCGTCGTGCGTGCCGCGCTCGGCGATTCTGCCGTCGGCGACCACGCAGATGAGGTCGGCGTCGCGCACGGTGGAGAGTCGGTGCGCCACGACGAAGCTCGTGCGGCCCTCCATGAGGCTCGCAAAGGCGCGTTGCACCAGCAGCTCGGTGCGCGTGTCGATGTTCGACGTGGCCTCGTCGAGGATCAGCATCGCCGGCCGCGCCAGCATGACGCGCGCGATGCACAGCAGCTGGCGCTGGCCCGCCGAGAGTGAGGCCGACCCGTCGAGCACCGTGTCGTAGCCCTGGGGCAGGCGCATGATGAAGTCGTCCGCGTACGCCTCGCGACAGGCGGCGCGCACCTCCTCGAGGGTGGCGTCGGGCCGCCCCATGGAGACGTTCTCGCGCACCGTCGCGCGCCGCACCCACGTGTCCTGCAGGACCATGCCCCAGCCCGCCCGCAGGCTCTCGCGCGTCCAATCCCGCACGTCGCGCCCGTCCACGGAGACGCGGCCGGCGTTGACGTCGTAGAAGCGCATCAGCAAGTTGATGAGGGTGGTCTTGCCGCAGCCCGTCTCGCCCACCAGGGCGATCCTCATGCCCGGGCGCACGGCGAGGTCCACGTCGCGCAGCACCAGGCGGTCGGGGTCGTAGCCAAAGGCCACGTGGTCAAAGGCGACCTCGCCGCGCGGCGCGTCGAGCACGGCGGCGTCCGCGGCGTCCGGCTCCTCCGCGGGCACGTCGAGCAGGGCGAAGAGCCGCCTGGCGCAGGCGACGAAGTTCTGGAGCTCGGTCGCCACGCCCGAGATGTCGTTGAACGGCTTGGCGTACTGGTCGGCGTAGCCCAGGAAGGCGGAGAGCCCGCCCACGGTGATGCCTCCGCCCATGGCGACGAACGCGCCGAAGATGCCGATGGCGGCGTAGACCAGGGCGTTCGCGAAGCGCGTGGTGGGATTGACCAGGGACGAGAAGAACACCGCCTTGAAGCTCTCCTGACCGAGTGCGGCGTCGGTCTCGGCGAAGCGCGCATGGACGCTGTCCTGCATCTCAAAGGTCTCCACGGCAGAGATGCCGCCCACCATCTCCTCGACGTAGGCGGTGAGCTCGCCGCGCAGGCGCGTCTGGCCCGAGAAGTGCTTGGCGCTGTGCGTGGCGATGAAGCGCGCCGTGAAGATCGAGACGGGCGTGAGCAGCGCGACCACCGCGGCGATCGCGGGGTTGAGCGCAAACATGAAGACGAGCGTCACCACGATGGTGAGGGCGCCCACCGGCAGCTGCTGGAACGCCATGAGCAGGCCGTTGCCGAGCATGTCGGCGTCGGTGACGATGCGGCTGGAGAGGTCGCCGTGGCCGTGCGCGTCGAGGTAGGAGAGGGGGAGCTCCTGCAGGTGGTCGAAGGCGCGGCGCCGCAGGCTCATCGTGGCGCCGAAGACGAGCCGGTTGGTGAGCGCGGTGAGCGCCCACTGGCTGGCCGCCGTCGCGCCGAGGGTCACGGCGATCCAGGCGAGCGTCAGGCGCAGGCCGTCGAAGTCCACCTGCCCCGGGCCCACCACGCAGTCGACGGCGCGTCCGGAGAGCACGGGCAGCGAGAGCGTCCCCACGACCACGGCCACGGTGAGCAGGGCGGCGCCGACGAGCCGCGGGGCCTCTCCCGAGAAGAGCCCGGCCACGCGGCGCGCCGTTGCGTCGGAGGTCTTCCTCACGTTCTTCTCGCTCATCGCGCCACCTCCTCTGCGGTGAGCTGGGACTCGCAGATCTCGCGGTAGACCGGGCAGTCGCGCAGCAGCTCCTCGTGGGAGCCCAGTCCCGCCTGGCGCCCGCCGTCGAGCACGAGGATCTGGTCGGCCTGGCGGACGGTGGTCACGCGCTGGGAGATCATGATGACGGCGGCGTCCGCGCAGTCGCGGCGGATGGCGCGGCGCAGCGCGGCGTCGGTGGCAAAGTCGAGCGCCGACGAGGCGTCGTCGAGCACGAGCACGCCCGGGCGCCGCGCGAGGGTGCGGGCGACGGCGAGGCGCTGGCGCTGGCCGCCGGAGAAGTTGCGGCCGAACTGCTCGACCTCGGCCTCGAGGCCGCCCTCCTTGCCGTCCACGACGCCGGCGGCCTGCGCGGTCTCGAGGGCCGAGCGCAGGTCCTTCTCGCCCGCATCCGGACCGCCCCAGCGCAGGTTGGAGGCGATGGTGCCCGAGAAGAGCGTGGCGCCCTGCTCCACGAGCGAGACCACGCGGCGCAGGCTCTGGCGCGTGAGCTCGCGGACGTCGGCGCCGCCTACGCGCACGGCGCCCTCCGTGACGTCGTAGAAGCGCATGAGCAGGCTCGCGAGGGTGGACTTGCCCGAGCCCGTGCCGCCGATCACGCCGAGCGTCTGTCCCGGCATCAGCGAGAAGGACACGTGGCTGAGGGCGCGGCCCGCGCCTCCCGGGTAGGTGAAGCTCACGTCGTCGAAGGCGACGGCGGGCTCGCCGGGGACGAGCGCGGCCTCGCGCGCGCCGTCGGCCATTGAGGGGCCCGTCTCAAAGACCTCGTTGACGCGGCGCGCGCAGGCGGAGGCGCGCGAGAGCAGCATGATGAGGTTGGTGAGCTTGAGAAGCTCGACGAGCGCCTGGCTCACGTAGCTCACGAGGGCGACGAGCTGGCCCTGCGTGAGGTGACCGACGTCCACCTGTCCGCCGCCGATCCACAGCAGGGCGATCAGCCCGCAGTTGATGGCGACGTAGGTGAGGGGGTTCACCAGGGCGGAGACGTCGCCGGTCGAGACCTGGCGCGCGCGGACGGTGCCGGTGGCCTCGGCGAAGGAGGCACGCTCGCTGTCCTCGCGGCGGAAGGCGCGCAGCACGCGGGCGCCCTCGAGGTTCTCCGAGACACGCAGCTGCACCTCGTCGAGGCCGCGCTGGATCTGGCGGTAGCGCTCGGTGGTCACGCGCATGAAGCCCATGACGATGGCGCCGGAGACGATGACGGCGACGAGCAGCGCCGCGCCCTCCAGGCCGTCCACCAGAAACGCCGCGATGACGGTGCCAAAGGTCACGAAGGGGGAGCGCAGGATGAGCCTGAAGAACATGTTGAGGCCGTCCTGCACCTGCTGGGAGTCGTTGGTGATGCGCGTCACGAGGCTCGCGCGACCGATGCGCTCGACGTCCTCGCGCGAGAGGCTGAGCACGTGGCGGAAGAGGTCGTCGCGCATCGCGGTGCCGAAGGCGGACGCGAGCTTGGAGCAGAAGTACTGCGCGGTCACCGAGATGACCCAGGCGAAGACGCCCACGCCCACGAGCAGCGCGCCGTGGCCGAGCACGTAGCCGGCGTCGCGGCTGGCGATGCCGACGTCGATCACCTGCGCCATGACGAGCGGGACGAGGAGCTGCAGCAGCGCCTCGAGGCCCTTGAACAGCGGGGCGAGCACGCACTCGACGTAGTGCCCCGCGAGGTACCTTCTGAGCTTGAACATGTGGCCTCCGGTCGGATTCGCAACCCTTTCATTCTAGCGTGGGCCCCGAGGCCTCGTTCTTCTCGGCAGGTCGTCGGTTGAGGTGCGGGAGATGGACGGTCTGGGCGAGAAAAACGTCGCGCTCCCGCACCACAAACAGAGAGGTGCGGGACCTGGACGGTTTCTGCTCCCAGAGCGTCCAAGTCCCGCATCTGAAGGCCGGGCGAGAAGAACCTGTGCCCGCGACTACTCCGCCGCCAGCACCTTGCTCGGCGTGATCGGCAGGTCGCGCACGTAGCGGCCCGTGGCGTGCGCGACGGCGCTCATGACCGCCGGGGAGGGCGTGTTGATGACGACCTCGCCGATGGACTTGGCGCCGAAGGGGCCGGTGGGCTCGAAGCTCGGCATGAACTCCACGCGCGGCTCGGGCACGTCCATGCGGGTGGGCAGTTTGTAGGTCATGAACGAGCCGGTGCGCAGGTTGCCGCGCTCGTCGCGGCTCACGTCCTCGGTGAGGGCCATGCCGATGCCCTGGGCGATGCCGCCCTCGGCCTGCACGCGCGCGAGCGCCGGGTTGATGACGGTGCCGCAGTCCACGACGGCAGCGTAGTCGGTGACCGTGACCTTGCCCGTGGCCTTGTCGACCTCGACCTCGGCGATGCCGGCCATGTAGGGCGGCGGCGAGGTGGGCTGGGCGTTGGTTCCGTGGCCCTCGAGCATGCCGGGGTGCAGGCCAAAGCCGATGAGCTTGTTGGCCAGGGCGGCGACGGTCATCTCCTGGTCGCCGCAGCGCACGGACTCGCCGTCGAACTCCACGTCCTTCTCGTCCACGCCCAGGACGCGGGCGGCCTGCTCGCGGATCTGGCGCACGAGGTCCTCGGCCGCGCGCACGACGGCGCCGCCGGTGGTGTAGGTGCCGGAGGAGGCGTAGGCGCCAGTGTCGAAGGGGGAGGTGTCGGTGTCCACGCCCTTGGTGACGATGCGGTCCACGTCGCAGCCGAGCGCCTCGGCCGCCATCTGGGCGAGGATGGTGTCCGCGCCGGTGCCCACGTCGGTGGCGCCGATGGAGAGCACGTAGAACCCGTCGTCCTCCAGGCGGATGTCGACGTTGGCGATGTCGACCATCGCGATGCCGGAGCCCTGCATCGTGAGGGCGCAGCCGATGCCGCGCACGCGGTCGCCCAGGTCCTCGCGCAGGGGCCGGCCCTTCCAGCCCACCATGTCCATCGCGCGCTCGAGGCACTCGTCCAGGCGGCAGCTGTAGAGGTGCTCGTCGCCCAGCTGCCAGAGGGTCTCGCCGGGCTTCACGAGGTTCTTGAGGCGCAGCTCGCACGGGTCCATGCCGAGCTCGTCGGCAAGCTCGTTGACCGCGGACTCCACGGCGAAGCAGCCCTGCGTCGCGCCGTAGCCGCGGTAGGCGCCGCCCGGCGTGGTGTTGGTGTAGGCCACGTCGTAGGTGAAGCGGCTCGCCGTCGCGTGGTTGTAGATCGGCAGCGCCTTGCCGCCCACGAGCGTGACCGTGGTGGTGCCGTGGTAGCCGTAGGCGCCGGCGTTGGAGAGGGCGTAGAGGTCGATGGCCTCGATCGTGCCGTCGCGCCGCGCGCCCACGCGGACCTTGAGGACCATCTCGTGACGCGTGTTGGAGCAGCACATGGTCTCCTCGCGCGTGTAGGTGCACACGCAGGGACGGCCCGTCGCCATCGCGGCGAACGCGGCGAAGGGCTCGTTGCAGCCGCTCTGCTTGGCTCCGAAGCCGCCGCCCACGCGCGGCTTGATGACGCGCACCTGGTGCTTGGGGATGCCGAGGGCGTTTGCCACCTGGCGGCGGATGTGGAAGGGCACCTGCGTGGAGCTCACCACGGTGAGGCGGCCGAAGGCGTCGGTGTAGGCGAAGGAGCGGAACGTCTCCATCATGGACTGCTGCGTCGCCTGCGTGCGGTAGGTGCGCTCGATGATGACGTCGGAGGCGGCGAAGGCGGCGTCGAGGTCGCCGTGGACGCGCTGGCCGTGCGCCACGAGGTTGCGGCTCGGGTCGCCGGACTTGTCGCCGCCGTGGGCCCAGTCGTCCTCGTCGTGGATCACGGTGGCGTTGTCGAGCGCCTGCTCCACGTCGAGCACGGTGGGCAGCTGCTCGTAGGTCACCTTCACGGCCTTCACGCCCGCGGCCGCCGCGGCCTCGGTCTCGGCCACGACCATGGCCACCTCGTCGCCCACGTAGCGCACGTGGTGATCGAGAAGCACGGTGTCGTAGGGGCTCGGCTCGGGGAAGCTCTGGCCGGCAAGGGTGAAGCGGTTGTGCGGCACGTCGTCCGGGCCGAAGACGGCCACGACGCCCGGAACCTCGAGCGCGCGGCTCTTGTCCACGCTCGTGACCAGCGCGTTGGCGTGGCGGCTGCGCACGAGCTTCACCACGAGCGCGCCCTCGGGCGCGAGGTCGGCGGTGTAGACGGGCGCGCCGGCCAGAAGCGCCCCGGAGTCCTTCTTGGCCACCGGGCGCGCGATCTGGGCATGCTCCTCGCCGGACTCCGTGACGGGGTCGTCGGGCACCTCGCGCGGCGGCAGGGCCCCGCCGTTGTCGTGGCGCGCCAGGAAGCGGCGGATCGCGCGCATCTGGCTCGCATAGCCGGAGCAGCGGCAGAGGTTGCCGGAGAGGTAGCGGCGCACGACCTCGTCGTCGGCGCCCGGGTGGGCGGCGTCGAGCGCGAGCACGGCCATCTCGAGGCCCGGCGCGCAGAAGCCGCACTGCTCGGCGCCCTCCTCGGCGAGGCACTGGGCCAGAAGCTCGCGCCGGCCGTCGCGCATGCCCTCGAGCGTGGTGACCTCGCGGCCGTCGACGCGGGCCATGAGCACGGAGCACGAGAGCACGGGCTCGCCGTCAAGGAGCACGGTGCACAGGCCGCAGTTGGAGGTCTCGCAGGCGCACTTGACGGACTTGAAGCCGTGCGAGCGGCAGAAGTCAAACAGGGTCATGTCGGGGCGGACGTCCTCGGAGAGGCGGGCGCCGTTCAAGGTGAGGTTGACGAGCATCGTTTACGCCTCCTTCTCGGCGCTGGGCTTGGACGCGGCGCGCTCCACGGCGCGGCGGACGAGGACGGGAGCCACCGCGCGGCGCCATGCGGCGGTCCCGCGCAGGTCGTCGCCAAAGTCCAGGCTCTCCGCCAGCTCACAGACGGCGTCGAGCTCGGCGGGGGAGAAGCCGCGGCGCAGCGGGATGCGCTCGCCGCCGGTGAGAAGCGTCGCCTTCTTGGGGCGCGCGCCCACGGTGACGTGCCAGGAGCCCTGCCAGCAGGCCGCGGCGGCGTTGAGCGCGGAGAAGTCCGTCGCGGCGTTGCGAACGGACTCGAAGGCGGCCTGGTAGCGATGCTTGCGCACGATGACGTGCGTGAGGATGTCGTTTCTCGCCCCGCGCTCCACGAAGGGGATGACGGGCATGGTGCCGGAGCCCTCGAGCTCGACCTCGGTGTCGAGGGCGAGCAGCGCGCACACGATGTCCGAGAAGCCCATGCGCGCGTAGAGCGAGCCGCCCACCGTGGCGAGGTTGCGGAACTGCGTTCCCACGATGTCGCGCACCGCCTCGGTGAAGACGCCGCAGGTCGACGCCGCAAAGCGCTCGTGGTTCTCGAGCTGGCCCAGCGTCACCATGGCGCCGATGCGCCAGGCGTCGCCGGTCTCCTCGATCTTGTCGAGCCCGCAGCCGGAGAGGTCGATGCCGAGCGGCGAGGTGCGGTCGGCGAGGCGCAGCCACATCATGCCGCCGATCACCGTGGCCTGTCGGTTCTCCTGCAGGAGCTCGTAGGCCTGCCGCGTGCTGCCGGGGCGGACGTACTTCTCAAAGGTGAGCACGTGTCCTCCTCATGTGTTGTGTCGGGAACCCCTCCATGATACCGCAGGTGAGAGGCGTTGCCGCGTCCCTCGTTGCACTTTTGCCGCTATAACGGTGCCTCCCCGCCGGGCGCGCCCGCCGCGTTGCGGGTAGAATGGGTGGCCGTTTGGCATCTTCGGGAGGGGGCGAGATGGGCGAGAAGATCGTGGAGGCGCGCCACGTCCGCCATGCGTACGTGCCGGGCCGCCAGGACCTGCGCGGCGTCTCGCTCGACGTGGCCCCCGGCGAGCTCGTGGCCATCGTCGGCGAGAACGGCTCCGGCAAGACCACGCTGGCGCGCCACCTCAACGCCCTCATCCCGCTGCAGGCCGGCGAGCTCGCGGTGGCCGGCCTCGACGCCGCGGACCCCGACGCGCTCTGGGAGCTGCGCCGCGCCTGCGGCATGGTGTTCCAGAACCCCGAGAACCAGTTCGTCTCGTCGGTCGTGGGGGAGGACGTGGCCTTTGGCCCCCTCAACTTCGGCATGAGCGAGAAGGACGCCCGCGCCGCGGCCGAGGCGGCCCTCGAGGCCGTGGGCCTCGCGGGCTTCGGGCGGCGCGACGTGCACGCGCTCTCCGGCGGGCAGCAGCAGCGCGTGGCGCTCGCGGGCGTCCTCGCGAGCGGGCCTCGGGTGATCGTGCTCGACGAGGCCACCTCGATGATCGACCCCCAGGGGCGCGACGACCTCGTCCGCGCCGTCCTGCGCGCCCGCGCCGAGCGCGGGGCGAC
Source organism: uncultured Atopobiaceae bacterium (assembly GCA_944320975.1). Lineage (GTDB taxonomy): Bacteria > Actinomycetota > Coriobacteriia > Coriobacteriales > Atopobiaceae > Thermophilibacter. The sequence continues at coordinate 100,954 of CALUJM010000003.1, forward strand.
CGTCATCTGGATCACGCACGACATGGAGCTCGCCGCCCGCGCCGACCGCGTCTTTGTCATGCGCGCGGGCGAGGTCGCCGCCGCGGGCGCGCCCGGGGACGTCCTCGTGGACGAGGCCCTGCTCGCGAGCGCCGGCCTCGAGCCCCCGATGGCGGCGCGGGCCTGGCACGAGCTCGTCCGACTGGGAGCGGCGTCAGGGCCGGCACCAGTGACCGTCGAGGGGCTGGTGAGGTCGCTGTGCGCGTGACGCTCGAGGGCATAGGGCTCACCTTCGAGGGCGGCGCGGGCGAGAGGGTCCGCGCGCTCGACGACGTCTCGCTCGAGCTTTCCGGGGGCGTGTGCGGCCTGATGGGCCAGACCGGCTCCGGCAAGACCACGCTGCTCGAGGTGATCGCCGGGGCGACGGCGCCGGACGCCGGGCGCGTGCTCGTGGACGGCGAGGACGCGTCCCGGGGCGCCGGGGCTCGGGCGCTCGCGGGCTCGGTTGGCCTGGTCTTCCAGATTCCCGAGCGCCAGTTCTTCGAGCCCACGGTGGCAGAGGAGGTCACCTTCGGCCTGCTCGCGCGCGGAGTCGCTGCCGACGAGGCACGCCGCCGCGCCGCACGCGCGCTCGAGGTCATGGGGCTCTCGCTCGACGCGCTGGGGAGGCGCTCTCCCTTCGCCCTCTCGGGCGGACAGCAGCGGCGCGTGGCCATCGCGTCTGTCCTGGCCACGCGGCCCGGGCTGCTGCTGCTCGACGAGCCCACCGCCGGCCTCGACCCGCGGGCGCGCGACGCATGCCTCGAGGCCGTGCGCTCTGCGGCGGCAGAGGGGGCGACCGTCGTCATGGCGAGCCACGACGCCAACGCTCTGGCGTCGGTGGCCGACCGGCTCGTCTGCCTCGAGGCCGGTCGCGTGACGCTCGACGGCCCCGCGCGCGAGCTTCTCGGCGACGCTCCGCTCATGCGCGACCACGGCCTCGAGCCGGCGTGCGCCGCCCGGGCCGCGGCGGCGCTCCGGCGGGCGGGCGTGCCCGTCGACGGCTCCCCGCTCACGGCAGTCGAGCTCGCCGAGGCGGTCGTGCGGGGGAGGGGGCGCTCATGAGGGGCGTTCCCGGATACGTGTGGGCGGACTCTCCGCTCCATCGCGCCCCCGCCGCTGCCAAGCTCGTGGGGCTCGTCGTCTGCGCCGTGCTCGTCGTGTTGGCGTCGAGCCCGGTCGAGCTCGTGGTCGCGGCCGCCGGCGTTGCCGCTCTCGTCGGCGTCTCGCGCGTGGGGTGGGGCGCCGCGGGGCGTGCGGCCTGGGGGCTTCGCTGGTTCCTGCTCATGGTGCTCGCGCTCAACGCGCTGCTCTTCAGCGACGTCGACCCGCTCTTCTCGCTCGGCCCCGCCCATCTCACCGCCGAGGGCCTCGCCCAGGGCGCGCGCATCGTCGTGCGCACGCTGCTCGTGGTCGTCCTGGGCACGCTGCTCACGGCCACGACGCGCCCCCAGGAGCTCGTCGCGGGCGTCCGGTCGCTGCTCAGCCCGCTCGGGCGCCTGGGGCTTTCCACCGAGGCCGCGGCGCTCGCCGTCGGCGTGACCGTCCAGTTTGTGCCCACGCTCCTGCGCGAGAGCCGCCAGCTCATGCGTGCGCAAGAAATACGTTGCGGCAACGTTGCTAGTCGTGGTATTATGCGACGCTCCGTCAGTTATATACAGCTGCTCGTCCCGATGTTCGTGTCCGCCGTCCGCCGTGCCGACGAGCTCTCCGTCGCCATGGAGGCGCGCGGCTACCGACTGTCCTCGCAGCGGGGCTCCGCCGGCGGGGGAGAAAGGAAGTTGCGCTCATGAGCCAGGTCAAGAGGATCGTCATCGCCGCGGTCTGCGCGGCGCTTTGCATCGTGCTGCCGATGGCCTTCCACTCCATCCCCAACGCGGGCGCCACGTGGCTGCCCATGCACATCCCCGTGATGATCTCGGGCCTCGTTGCCGGGCCCGTCGCGGGCGCCATCACCGGCGTGCTGGGACCCGTGCTCTCCAGCCTGCTCACAGGCATGCCCGCAGCCCCCATGGTTGCGCCCATGACCTGCGAGCTGCTCACCTACGGCCTGGTCGCGGGGCTGCTCTCCAAGTTCGTGCGCACCGGCAACGTCACCGTGGACCTCTACGTCTCGCTCGTCGGCGCGATGCTCGCCGGCCGCGTGGTCAACGGAGTGCTGCGCGCGCTGATCTTCTCGCCCGGCGCCTACACGCTCGAGGCGTGGCTCGCCGCCTCCTTCGTCACGAGCCTCGTGGGCATCGTGCTGCAGCTCGCCGTCGTGGTGCCGGTCGTGGTCTCGCTCGAGCGCGCCGGCCTCGTCCCGCCCCGCTATCCCGAGAAGGACGCGTAGCCGCGCACTTCTCGGCACCCCGCCCGGATGACCGCACTCGATGCGCGCGCTTCTCAAGTGCGGCCCCGCGGTCACTCGATGCGCGCACTCGTGCGCAAACGCCGGGAGGCCGACCGCACTCATTCGTCCAGGGCTCATAATCTGCCCGCACTAGATGCCCGCACTCCTTGAGTGCGGGCATCTATTATGAATTTGACGAGGAGTGCGCGGGCGCCCGCTACGCTGCCGCGACGCGCTCGAAGAAGGCGAGCGCGTTCTCGGCGCAGAGCTTGCGCGTCACGGCCTCGCCGAAGCGGGAGACGAGAAGGACCTGGAAGTCCGGCATCGTCCGGGCGCCGTCCAGAAACGCAGGCACGTCGCAGCCGTCGAAGTCGCTGCCGAGCGCCACCGCGTCCTCGCCGCCGAGCTCGAGCCAGTGCTCCACGTGGGCGGCCACGTTGTCGAAGGTCACGCTCCCGGGCGCGCCTCCGTCGGCAAGGAAGGCGCAGCAGTAGTTGAGGCCCACGACGCCGCCTCGGTCGACGATCGCGCGGAACTGGTCGTCGGTGAGATTGCGGGGATGGCCACAGACGGCGCGGGCGTTGGAGTGGCTCGCCGCGAAGGGGCGACGAGCGAGCCGGCAGACGTCCGCGAAGCCCTCGTCGTTGAGGTGCGAGACGTCGAGCACCATGCCCGCGCGCTCCATCTCGGCGAGCGCCGCCGCGCCGAGCGGGGAGAGCCCGGCATGCGAGTCGTGCCCGCTCGCGAGCGGACCGGCGGCGTTCCAGGTGAGCGACGCCATGAGGACGCCGCGCCGGGCGAGGTCCTCCACGAGCCCGAGGTCGGGGGCGAACATCCGCGCGTTCTCGATCGTGCGCACGGCGACGAAGCGGCCGGCGGCAAGCGCGGGGCGGACGTCGGAGGCGCGCAGCGCGAGGGTCACGACGCCAGCGTTCTTCTTTGCCTGAGCCTCTGCGTGGGTAAAGACGTGGTCGCAGAAGCGCGCCGCCTGCTCGGGTGAGAGCTCGTCGGGGACGTAGCACGCCAGGCACTGCGCCCAGGACGTGGCGCCCGCAGCCTCGAGCGAGAGGTGGCAGCGGTTGCGCGCGAGCTCGCGGCAGCCGGCCGGGTCGGTCTGGTCGCCGGGGCCGTAGAAGTCCCTGCCCGTTGCGGCGCGCAGGTCGTCGGGAAGCGTCTGCCAGGCCAGGCGGTCGGCGGTGTCGCAGTGCAGGTCAAAGACGGGAAATGCCATGTGAGCCCCCTCGTTCGCGGCGTGCCGCCCAGTCTAGCACGCGCGTCCCGTGCGCTCGAGCAGCCCTCCCAGTCGGCACGTGCAGTAGAGCGCTCCCGCTCCGGCGACGACGGCCCCCACCGTTCCCACCAAGGCGATGCCAGGACCGTCGCAGATAACGCCGCCCAGGATCGAGCCCGTTCCGATGCCCACGTTGAAGAGCCCGGAGAAGATCGACATGGCGACGGCGGAGGCGTCCTGCGAGGTGACGCGGATGATCTCCGCCTGCGCGGCGACGTTGAAGGCGGTGGCGCAGGCACCCCAGACAGCGCAGGTCACGAAAGGACCCGGTGCAAGGCGTGCGGTCGTCTCCAGCAGGAGCAGCGCCGCGACGACGCCGATCGTCGTCGCACTGAGAAAGGCGCGCCGATGGGCGTCGAACAGGCGCGCAAAGAGCCAGCTCCCTGCCAGGCCCGCCACGCCAAAGACCGTGAGAGCGGCAGTGATGAGCTCATCAGGAAGGGCGGCAATCTGTTGGAAGAAGGGCTCGATGTAGCTGTAGCCGACGTAGTAGCCGGTCGCAAAGAGCAGGCTCGTGAGATAGAGGCCCACCAGCGGGCGGTTGCGCCCCAGCTCGGGCAGGCGTGCCAGCGTGAACGGCTCGCCGGGGGAGAGGGGCGGGAAGAAGGCGAGAAGCGCGAGGAGCGCCGCCGCCGCGAATGCCGCCATGCAGACAAACGTCATGCGCCAGCCGAGCGCGAGCCCGAGGGCGCGCCCGAGCGGCAGGCCGAAGATCATCGCGACAGAGGTGCCCGTCACGATGGTGGACATGGCCACGGAGGCGTGCTTCGGTGCGACGACTCGCACGGCGAACGGAGTCGCCACGGACCAGAACACGGCGTGAGATGCCGCGACCATCAGGCGCGCCGCAACGAGCACCTCGAACGTGGGGGCCACGGCGGAACCGATCTGTCCCGCGCAGAAGAGGGAGAGCACCGCGACGATGAGCCTTTTCGGCGGCATCCTGCTCGCCGCGAGCATGAGGGGGAGCGAGAGAAGCGCCACGGCCCACGCGTAGACGGAGATCATCGTGCCGGCACCGGACTCGCTGAGCCCGAATGCGCCGGCGATGTCCGTGAGCAGACCGATCGGCACGAACTCAGATGTGTTCAGGAGAAACGCGGAGAGCGTGAGCGCCAGGAGCGGAAGAAGCTCGCGCGCGGTCATGCGGTTGGTCCGGGCGGAGGGAGAGTTCACGGCACGTCCTTTCGGATGGGTTGGGCAGCGCAGACTATAGCGCGACAACACCTCGGGCGGAAAGGAACAATGCGGCATAAGTCATACCAATGTGCGCACTTCTCGGCGGAGTGTATACCGCCCTGGAGGACCTTCTCGTCAAACGGGCAGGCAGATTTACTGTCGACAAGCGCACATAACACCGAGAAGTGCGCACAGCGCCGCGGGGCGTACACGACGCCACAAAAAACCCGCCCCGGGACGGGGCGGGCGCGACCAGGCGTTCTTCTCGGCAGGTTCTACCGCTCGGCCTGCTCCTTGATCTTGCCGGCGAGCACAAAGCACGCGATGGCGAAGACGAGCGAGACCACGTACATGACCGTCTCGGAGCCCACGTCGTCCAGCGCCACGCCGAGCAGCATGCCGATCACGGCAAAGATCACGGCAATCAGGCTCATGACACGGAACGGGCCGATCTTGCGCGGCGTGTTGGCGCCGCGGATGCCGGCGCCGGCGAAGATGAGGTAAAAGACACCGGTCACGATGCCCCAGATGCCGAAGATGAGCGCCCAGGCCTGCAGGCCGAAGTCGATGCCGCCGACGGTCACGACGTCGGAGGCGTCGAGAACGCCCATCCCGGCAAGCGTGATGCCGCCGAAGATCAGGCAGGCAATGGCGTCGAGCACGTACAGAAAGCAGATGATCTTGAGGAGCTTGCGCTCTTTGGACATGGTTCCTCCTTATGTTGACACGGTCCGGTCAACTATACCGCGCGGAGGCCGGCGCGCCATCCCTATAATGGGGCGCACGACTTCTCCTGAAGAAAGGCTGGGAATGACCAGGGTTGCGCTCATCTTCGGTGGCGTCTCCACCGAGCATGACATCTCATGCAAGTCCGCCGACAACGTGATCTCCGCGCTCGGCGACCGCTTTGACCTCGTTCTGATTGGCATCACGCGCGAAGGGCGGTGGCTGCGCTACGCCGGCGACCCCGCGGAGGTTACCGGCGCATGGGAGGAGCATGACTGCACGCCCGTCTCCCTGGTGCCGGGCGAGGGGTTCTGCGAGTTCGGCGCTGACGGCGCGGTGCTTCCACTTTCAGTTGACGTTGCGTTGCCGGTGCTGCACGGGCAGGGCGGCGAGGACGGCACGGTCCAGGGCGCACTCGAGGTCGCGGGCGTGCCGTACGTGGGCTGCGGCGTCATGGCGAGCGCCGTCTGCATGGACAAGGACGCGTCGCACCGCCTGGCCGCGTCCGCCGGCGTGCGCTCACCGCGCTGCGAGGTGCTGTGGCGCGGCTGCACCGATGAGGCGCGCGCCGCTGCCGTCACGGCCTGCGGAGGCTTCCCCGTCTTCGTGAAGCCCGCGCGCGGAGGCTCCTCGATCGGCGTCTCGCGCGCCGCGGACGAGGCGGCCTACGGCGCCGCGCTCGATGCCGCCTTCGCGCTTGACGAGAAGGTCGCGGTAGAGGAGGCCATCACCGGCGTGGAGGTTGGCTGCGCCATCGTGGGCGACGCCGTGCGCGGCACCTGGATGGGCGAGCCGGACGAGATCGTGGTCTCGGGCGACGGCTTCTTCCGCATCCACCTCGAGAAGGACCCCGGCGCCAACACCGAGCTGCGCTGCCCGGCCCAGCTTCCCGCCGACGTGATGGATCGCGTGCGTGCCGCAGGGACCGCCGTCTACGAGGCGCTCGGCTGCGAGGGCCTGGCGCGCGTGGACCTCTTCGTCACGCCCGAGGGGGAGGTCGTCTTCAACGAGGTCAACTCGATGCCCGGCCTCACGTACTACTCCCGCTTCCCGCAGATGATGCGCGTCGCTGGCCACGAGCTCGGCGACGTGCTCGCGGGCCTGATAGATGACAAGCTGGCACGCCGCTAGCGCCGCCGAGAAAGGACTCCATACGACGAGAAGAGCGATGATGAACCGCCGCCAGGCGGTCGCCGCGGTGAGCGCCTGCCTGGGGCTCGCGCTGGGCGCCTGCACCAACGAGGGCGCGGGGACCGACGTCCCGAGCGCGGGGACGGGCACCGTGAGCGACCGCGTTCCGTCCGCCGGGGAGCAGGGTGAGGAAGAGATCGAGCAGCCCGCCGAGCCCGTCTCCGAGGTCGATGAGATCGTCTCGGCCATGACCCTTGAGCAGAAGGTGGCACAACTGTTCGTGGTGCGCCCCGAGGCGCTCACGGGCGTGAGCGTGCAGACCGCGGCAGGCGACGCCACCCGCCAGGCGCTTGAGGCCATGCCGGTGGGCGGCATCTGCTACTTCGCCGTCAACCTGCTCGACTCCGACCAGACGCGCGAGATGCTCTCCAACACCGCGCGCTATTCCGAGGAGATAACCGGGCTGCCCATGTTCCTGTGCGTGGACGAGGAGGGTGGCACGGTCTCGCGCGTGGGCGGCAACCCCGGCTTTGGCGTGGACAACGTCGGCAACATGTGTGACGTGGGCGCCACCGGCGACACCGACTATGCCCGCCAGGTCGCCAAGCACATCGGCACGTACCTACAGCACCTCGGCTTCAACGTGGACTTTGCGCCCGACGCCGACATCGCCAACAACCCCAGGGGTACGATGGGCCTGCGCTCGTTCGGCTCGACCGCCGACGTCGTGGTCCCGATGGTCGCAGCCCAGGTGGAGGGCTTCGCCGAGGGGGGAGTGCTCTGCTCGGCCAAGCACTTCCCAGGCATCGGCGGCGCCGCGGGCGACTCGCACGACGGCCGCATCTACTCCGAGAAGACCCTCGACGAGATCCGCGCCGAGGAGCTGAGGCCCTTCCGGGCTGCGATCGAGGCCGACGTGCCGTTCATCATGGTGGGCCACCTCTCCCTGCCCAACGTCACCGGCGACAACGACCCGGCGACGCTCTCGAGCGAAATCGTGACCGACCTGCTGCGCAACGAGCTCGGCTACCAGGGCATCATCATCACCGATTCCATGGGCATGGGCGCCGCGACCGACTCCCTGGGCGTCGAGCGCCTCGGCGTGGAGCCGCTCAAGGCAGGCGTCGACATGGTCCTCATGCCCGCCGACCTGCACGCGGCCTACCAGGGCGTCCTCGATGCGGTCGCCGCCGGGGAGCTCACGGAGGAGCGCATCGACGAGTCCGTCCGACGCGTCGTCCAGACCAAGCTCGACCGCCTGTAGCGCACGAGGTGCTTTGCACCGCATCGACCCTGCGCCGAGTAAGAGGAATGTGCGAGAAGTGGCCTCGAATCGAGGTCCTTCTCGCACATTCCTCTTACTCGGCGATGAATTGGTGCGCCGCGGCGTGATGGCACCGCCGTGCTAGTCCTTCTCGACGCGCATGCAGCGCATGGCGTTGAGGATGGCGATCATGGCGACGCCCACGTCCCCGAAGACCGCGAGCCACATGTTGGCGATGCCGACCGCGGCGAGCAGGAGGATGAGGACCTTAACACCCAGCGCGAAGACGATGTTCTGCCACACGATGCGCATCGTCTTTCTCGCCACGCGCATCGCCTGCGCGATCTTGGAGGGGCGGTCGTCCATGAGGACCACGTCTGCGGCCTCGATGGCGGCGTCCGAGCCCATCGCGCCCATGGCAATGCCCACGTCGGCGCGGGTGAGGACGGGCGCGTCGTTGATGCCGTCGCCCACGAAGGCGAGCCTCCCGTCGTCCTTCTCGCCTGAGAGCAGCCGCTCGACCTCGGCGACCTTGTCCTGGGGCAGGAGCTGCGCGCGCACCTCGTCGAGACCCAGGCGCTCGCCGACGGCGTCCGCAACGTCCCGGCGGTCTCCGGTGAGCATGACGCAGCGCTTTACGCCCGCCGCGTGCAGGTCGCGAATCGCCTTCTCCGCGTCGTCCTTCACCACGTCCGCGATAACGATGTGACCGACGTAGTCTCCGTCGACCGTGACGTGCAGTATGGTGCCCGTGAGGTCGCAGTCGTGCCAGCGGGCGCCGTGCTCGGCCATGAGCTTGTCGTTGCCGACCATGACCAGGTGCTCGTTCACGCGGGCGCTTACGCCGTGGCCCGACTCCTCGCGAACCTCGTCGATCTTCTCGCGGTCGATCTCGCCGGAGTAGGCTGCGCGGACGGAGACGGCGATCGGGTGGTCCGAGAAGGACTCGGCGTGCGCCGCCATGGAGAGCACGAAGTCCGGGTCCACGCCCGCCTCGGGATGGACGGCGACGACGTTGAAGGTGCCACTCGTGAGCGTGCCGGTCTTGTCAAAGACCACGGTGTCCACGTGGGCGAGAAGTTCCAGGTAGTTGGATCCCTTGACGAGGATGCCGAGGCGCGAGGCGCCGCCGATGCCGCCGAAGAAGGAGAGGGGCACTGAGATGACGAGCGCGCACGGGCAGCTCACGACGAGGAAGGTGAGGCCGCGCAGGATCCAGTCGGACCAGGGGCCCATGCCGGCGAGCGGCGGGATCACGGCGAGCGCGAGCGCCGAGAGCGTGACGACCGGCGTGTAGATACGGGCGAAGCGCGTGATGAAGTTCTCGGTGCGGGCCTTCTTCTCGCTCGCGTTCTCCACGAGCTCGAGGATGCGGGAGACGGTGGACTCGCCGTAGGGCTTGGTCGTGCGCACGCGCAGCAGGCCGGTCATGTTGACGCAGCCCGAGATGACGCCGGCGCCGGGCTCCACGTGGCGCGGGACGGACTCGCCGGTGAGCGCCGCGGTGTCGAGCTGGGACGCGCCGTCGACGACGACACCGTCGATGGGCACGCGCTCGCCCGGCTTGACAACGATGACGGAACCGGGGGCGACCTCGGCGGGGTCGACCTGCTCAAGCTCGCCGTCCTTCTCGACGTTTGCATAGTCGGGCGCGATGTCCATCATGGCCGCGATGGACTTGCGGCTCTGGCCCACGGCGTAGCTCTGGAAGAGCTCGCCCACCTGGTAGAAGAGCATGACCGCGGCGCCCTCGGCCATGTGGGGCTCGGTCTCGGGGAACAGCACCATCGCAAAGGCGCCGAGAGATGCCACCGACATGAGGAAGGCCTCGTCGAAGGGGTCTCCTCGGCGAATGTTGCGCGCGGCCTCGAGCAGGGTCTTGTAGCCGGCGATGAGGTAGGGGACGAGGAAGAGGGCAAAGCTCGCGTAGACGTCGCCCGGCGTGCCAAAGATGCTGGCGAGAAGCCCCGTCTCCTCCACGACCATCACTGCCGCGAAGATGACGAGCGCGACGATGATGCGATTGCGCCAGCGGCGCTGCTTCTTGTTCACAACGACTCCTCTGTTAATTTGGGACAGTCCCCAATTCACATAAAACTTTTCTGCTAATTGGGGACTGTCCCCAATAACAGGATTAGCGGACGATCTCGCAGTCGGGCTCGATCTTGGCGGTGAGGGCGACGACGCGGCCGAGCACCTCGTCAAAGCACTCGTCAGCGGCAGAGAGGGTGAGCTTCTGGGTCATGAAGTTCACCGAGACGGCGTCGACGCCGTCGAGCTTGGCGAGCTCGTCCTGAAGCTTGCGCGCGCAGTTGGCGCAGTCGATCTCATCGAGCTTGAATGACTTACGCATGGCTCCTCCTATTCGCAGATGTGGGACATGCCCTGGTTGAGCATCGTGTAGACGTGGTCGTCCGCGAGCGAGTAGACGACGTTGCGGCCGTCGCGCTGGAACTTCACCAGGCGCGCCTGCTTGAGCGTGCGCAGCTGGTGGCTGACGGCGCTCTGGGTCGACCCGGTCTGCTCTGCGATGTCTGCGACGCAGAGCTCGCGGCCCATGAGGGCAAAGAGCATCTTGATGCGGGTGGTGTCGCTGAAGACCTTGAAGAGGTCGGCGAGGTCGTAGAGCAGCTCCTCGTCCGGCATCTCGTCTGGCGTCTCGCCCACGGTGAGCTTCTCGGCCATGAGTCTCCTTCCGTATGAACATCTGAGCATGCGCTCATGTATTAGCTTGAGACTGATTATATGAGCATATGTTCATATGTCAAGGAAGATTAGGAGAGCGTGCAAAATCGGTCTTCAGGCCATAGTTCTTAGGGCTTGAATGCAAAATCGCCCTTCAGTCCATAGAGAAAGCGCTCAATCGCGAATGTCGTGACGGAGCGCATAAACTCAAGGATAGCCAAATTATGCCAATGCCGAGAGAGCTCAGACGACGTCCCTTAATCCCTATGGGCTGAAGAGCGATTTTGCATTCGCCGGTGGAGAAATATGGACTGAAGGTCGATTTTGCGTCGCTCGCGCTAAACCAGGTCTACGCGAACTCGATCTCGCCGGTCGCGGCGTCCATCGACTTCACCACGGCGAGGGACTCGACCTGGTAGCCGCGGGCGCGCAGCTCGGCGCCGCCGGGCTGGAAGCCCTTCTCGATGGCGATGCCGACGCCCTCGACGATGACGCCCGCCTCGTCGCAGATCTCGAGCAGGCCGTTCATCGCGCAGCCCATGGCCATGAAGTCGTCGATGACGAGCACGTGCTCGCCGGGGGAGAGGAAGCGCCTCGCGACGATGACCTGGTACTCGCGTCCCTTGGTGTAGCTGCGCACGTTGGTGCGGTACTGGTCGCCGTCCAGGTTCTTGGACTCGGTCTTGCGCGCAAAGACCACGGGCACGCCGCCGAAGTGGGTTGCCGCCACGCAAGCGATGCCGATGCCGGAGGCCTCGATGGTGAGAATCTTGTCGATGCGCTTTCCCGCGAACAGGCGCGCCCACTCGGCGCCCATGTGGTCGTAGAGGGCCACGTCGCACTGATGGTTGAGGAAGTTGTCGACCTTGAGGACGTTGCCCTCTCGAACGATTCCGTCCTTGCGGATGCGGTCCTCGAGCTCCTTCATCGTGCGTGCCCCTCTCGCGTCGCGGTTTTGGCTTCACCCATTATGCACGCTCGACGCGCATTCTGCCCGGCTCGCCTGAAGATTGCCCACAAGGCGAGGGGGAGCGGCTAGCGCGCCTTGCGGCCGAAGAACGGCAGACGGGGCAGCCGACCGCGGAACGGGCTCACGAAGTCCTCCTCGCCGATCTGCTCCGCCTCCTCGACCTCGGGCGGGACGGTCTGGACGACGCCGTTGGGGACGTCCGCGACGGGCATGTCGGTGATGTCGGGCACGACGGTGGCGACGGGCCGTTCCTCGCCGGCCTCGCGCGCGGCGCTCTCCGCCTTCTCGCGGTAGCGCACCATCATGTCGCGCTGGATCTCGACGACGCTCGGCGGCGCCCAGATGAGCGCGTTGGCCCCTGCCGCGATGGTCGCCGCGGCGCTCGCGTCGTCGCGCCCGCCGCTCGCGATGATCGGCAGCGAGGGGAAGGCGGCGCGCAGCTCGCGGATGACGTCGGCGGTCGCGCGCCCCGCGGCCACGTTGACGATCCGCGCCCCGGCCTGGACCTTCTCGGCCGCCTCGTTGTCAAAGCGCGTGATCGTGGCGACGACGGGGATGTCGACCGTGGAGACGACCTGCGCCACGGTCTCGGGCGTTGCGGGGGAGTTGAGCACGACGCCCGCCGCGCCCTGCATCTCCGAGACGGCGGCGAGCTCGGCCGCGCGCCGGCCCGTGGTGGTGCCGCCGCCCACACCCACGAACAGCGGCGCCTCGGCCACCGTGAGCAGCGCCTGCGTGATGGCGGGCTGCGCGGTGAAGGGGTAGACGGCAAAGATGGCGTCGGCGTTGGAGTTGCGGATCGCGGCGACGTCGGTCGAGTAGAGCAGCGTGCGGATGCGGCGGCCGAACAGCGTGAAGCCGGTGCTCTCCTCGTAGTTGTCGGGCACGCGCAGCGGAGCCTTGCGCAGGCGCCCCTCGATGGGCGCCGGACCGTCGGCGGCGGGCACGAGGTCGTGCGCGGCGTGCCCCGCCTCGAAGATGCCGGAGACGATGCTCTGCCCGGAGGCCTGGTTCTTCTCGACGTTCGTGTTGCTCATGGGGCCTCCCGGGTCTCGCTGAACTTCAGACACTTTTTTGTTCCCCGCAGGGGCCCCGCCTATTCACGGGCGAGAAGAACGTGACAACCTCGTCACGCGCCCCTTACTTGTCCTCGGTCTCGAACTCCGCCGCGACCTCGCGCAGCAGCTCGCGGATCGGCAGGTGCTGCGGGCAGGCGCGCTCGCACGCCCCGCATCCGATGCACTCCGATGCCAGCCCGTGCCCGTGCCCGGTGTGGACGGCCTTGTAGTAGAAGCCGGCGGAGTCCTCGCCGTAGGCGCGCTTGGCGTTGAGGCAGGAGAAGACGTCGGGGATGTTGATCTTCTTGGGGCAGCCGTCCACGCAGTAGCGGCAGGCGGTGCACTCGATCGCGTTCTGGCCGCGCAGGATCTGCGTGACGCGCGCCACGGCCTCTCGCTCGGCGTCCGAGAGCGGGACGAGCGGCGAGAAGGTCGCCACGTTCTCGGCGATCATCTCGGGCGTGCCCATGCCGGAGAGCACCATCTCGACGCCCGGCAGCCCGGCGGCGAAGCGCAGCGCGTAGCTCGCCGGGGAGCCGTCGCCGACGGCGGCGAGTGCCTCGCGCGCCTCCTCGGGCAGGTTGACCAGGCGGCCGCCCTTCACGGGCTCCATCACGATGACGGGCTTGCCGTGAGCGGCGGCGACCTCGCAGCACTCGCGGCTCTGGATGACGCCGTTCTCCCAGTCGAGGTAGTTGACCTGTAGCTGGACGAACTCGACGTCGGGGTGGTCGGTCAGGATGCGGTCGAGGAAGGCCGCGTTGCTGTGGAACGAGAAGCCCACGTGGCGGACCAGCCCGGCGTCGCGCGCGGCGAAGGCCTCCTCGTAGGCGTGCTCGCGCTGGTACTTCTCGTAGTTGCCCATGCCCTGCGAGTGCATGAGGTAGAAGTCGAAGTAGTCCACGCCGCAGGCGCGCAGCTGGTCCTCGATCAGCGGGCGGATGTCCTCGCGGCGCTCGAAGCCGTTGGGGGAGAGCTTGTCCGCAAGCAGGAACTCGGAGCGGTCGTGGCGGGAGGTGAGGGCCGCGGCGAGCGCGGGCTCCGAGCCGCCGGAGTGATAAGGTCGCGCGGTGTCGAAGTAGTTGAGGCCGCCGTCGAGGAAGGCGTCGACCATCTGCGAGAACGTGGCTACATCGATGCTGCCGTCCTCGAGCTTGGGCAGGCGCATGCAGCCAAAGCCGAGCTTGCCGCGGGCGTCCTCGAAGGGCGCGACGTGCGTGGCCGTTGTGGTGCTCATGGGGTCCCCTCTCCCTCGCGTGCTCTGGGGGACATTCTACGCCGTTGCGCGTCCCGCGGGCTGGCACGCCCTCAGTACAGCCCGAGGATCGACTCGAGGGTCTCGTCGAGGTCGTCCTCGTCGACGGCCCACGCCCCGTCGACGCGCTCCAGCAGGAAGGTGTAGGTGTACGTCTCCGGCTCGGCGGGGCTCGCGAGGGCCTGCTCGGCCGCGGCGGCGATGTGCTCGCGCTGCGCCGCGTCCGGCATCCTCGCGTCCCGCCCCCAGAGGTCGTTGTCGAGCAGGTACTCGCCGAAGGCGTCGTTGAGCGTCCAGAAGAGCTCGTTTGCGCTGCGGGCGGTCACCTCCGCATATGCCGACGCGGTGCCGTCGTCGAAGGCGTAGGCGTAGCTCGCCTCGGCGTGCGTGCCCTCGAGGACGTACGTGGCGAGCTCATCCGCGTCAAGGCCCAGCTCAGCGGCGGTGTAGCCCTCGATGGTGAGCATCTTCTCGTCGAGGTAGGCGGCCACGCGGTCGTGGAGCTCCCCGGAGGCGGGGTCGGCGAGCAGCTCGGCAAGGCGCGCCTCGAGCGCCGCCACGGCGGACTCGTCGTCGGCGTCCTGCTCGGGGACGTAGTCGTCCCCGTCGTAGCTGTCATCCTCGAAGAATATGGCGCCCAGGCCCTCCATCGCGCTGCCGATGCCGTCCGCGGCGCTGCCGACAAGCCCGATCGCGCAGCTCGCAAGAGACGAGCCAAAGCTGAGGAGAAGGACGATAAGAACGATGACGCGCGTCACGACCCTACGGTCGCGCACCGTTCGCTCCTGCACCTCGCCGGAGGGCGCGGGGGAGCGCCGGGCCCGCGTCCTTCTCGGCCTGCGCGGCTCGTCGATCGACGGCGCGTCGTAGTCGTGCCCGCGCGTGTTGGGCGCCTGGTAGTCGTCCTCGGGCTTGTGGGGCGTGCCGCCGGGCTCGCCGTGAGCGGCGTACTCGACCTGGCCCTCGGGCTCGTCTGCCCCTGCCAGCGCGTCGGGCTCGCCGCCCGGCAGCTCGGGCTCGCCGGCGTTGAAGGGGTCGACCTGGGACCCCTCGGTGCGCGAGAAGCGGAACGCGGCCACGTCTTCCCCCTCCGTACGGCGAAAATGTTGCACCCAGTATATTGAAAGCGACCTTGGTTGGGTATGCTGTGAGGACCTAACGGGCGTTCTAGGGAGTGCCAATGGAGCTACTCGGTCTGGTTCTTATCGTCCTCGCGGTGTTTCTCATCGTCGGCCTGGTGACCGGCAACCTGTTCTATGTGGTCAAGCAGCAGCATGCGGTCATCATCGAGCGCCTGGGCAAGTTCCACAAGATCGTGGGCGCGGGCTTCCACGTGAAGATCCCGTTCGTGGACCGCAAGGCGGCCACCGTCAGCCTGCGCACGATGAAGAACGGCTTCAACATCGACGTCAAGACCGAGGACAACGTCACCATCGGGCTCGAGATCTCGGCCCAGTACCACGTGAGCTACGAGCGCGGCGAGCGCCCGCAGGACTCCGGCGTCTACAAGAGCTACTACATGCTCCAGCAGCCCGTGGCGCAGATGCGCGACTTCATCACCGACGCCCTGCGCTCCTCGATCCCGGTGTACACGCTCGACGAGGTCTTTGCCAAGAAGGACGACATCGCCAAGGACGTCAACGCCACCGTGTCCGAGCAGATGGCGGCCTACGGCTTCACGCTCGTCTCGACGCTCATCACCAAGATCGCGCTGCCGGCCGAGGTCGAGGACTCGATGAACCAGATCAACGCCGCCCAGCGCACCAAGGCCGCCGCGCAGGACCTCGCCGAGGCCGACCGCATCCGCCGCGTGACCGAGGCCGTCGCCGAGGCCGAGGCCATGGAGAAGGCCGGCGAGGGCATCGCCAACCAGCGCAAGGCCATCGCCGCCGGCATCAAGGAGTCGCTCGAGACCATCCAGGAGACGGGCGTGGGCAACGATGAGGCCAACCAGCTCTTCATGTTCACGCAGTGGACCGAGATGATGGCGGAGTTCGCCAAGACCGGAAAGAGCTCGACGGTGGTGCTGCCGAGCGACTTCACCAGCACGGCGAGCATGTTCGAGCAGATGGTGGCCGCCGGCGCGGCGGGGGAGGGCGCCAAGGTGCCGCCCGTGCCCGGCGCCGGGACGGGTGCCGCCGCGCAGAAGTAGGCGCTGCCGACGGACGCATCGCGTGATCGAGGTGCGGGAGATGGACGGTCTGGAGCGGGAAAGCGTCCATTTTCCGCACCTCTTATGTTGACGTGCGGGAGATGGACGGTCTGGTGCGGAAAAGCGTCGCGTTTCCGCACCCCAACGGGAGGCGCGGCTATGCCCCCAGGATCGCGGCGGGCAGCTCGCGCAGGCTTCCGAGCACGCCGGCGCAGCGGTCCACGAGCTCGGGCGTGGGCGTTGCCCATTCGGGAACCAGGTAGGTGGCCATGCCCGCCGTGCAGGCGGCGAGCGCCCCGTTGATGGAGTCCTCGACGGCAGCGCAGGTCGCGGGGTTAAGGCCCAGGCGGCGCGCCGCCTCGAGGTAGATGTCCGGCGCCGGCTTGGCGTGCTCGATCTGGTCGCCGAAGGTCATGGACGAGAAGAGCGGCGCCATGCCAAAGCGCTCCATGAGGGGCAGCGCGTGCTCGCGGATCGTCGAGGTGGCCAGCGCCACGGTGACGCCGGCGTCGACGAGCGCGCGCAGAGCCTCGATCGCGCCGTCGCAGGGCTCGAGGCTCTGCTCGCGAATCTCGAAGAAGAGCTCGACCTGATGCGCGAAGAGGCGGTCGGTGAGGGCGGGGTCGCCGAGGTGCTCGTTCATGATCGCCCGCGCGTTGGGCAGGCTGCAGCCCACGTACGCGTTCCAGATGCGGTCGGGCACGTCGAGCCCGAGGTCTGCTGCGGCGCGGCGCCACGCGGTCTGGCTCACGCGCTCGGTGTCGACGAGCGTGCCGTCCATGTCGAAGATCACTGCCTGGGGGAGAGCGTGCGGTGAGGTCATGCGAGGTCCTTCTCGGTCGTCTGGGGGTACCGAGGCGGCATTGTATCCGGCCTGCGGGCCGCCGCTCGCCGTGTAAGAGTTATTTACCAAATCCCGACGAAATTCGGGGCTCATTTGGCAAATATCTCTTACTCGACGAGCGCGCAAAAGGGACAGCGCGCAAAGGGGACAGGCATTTCTGCACGTTTCTCTTACTCAGCGAGAAGGACGCCGGGCGAGAAGAGCGCTCCGCCGCGCTTGCTACAGCGCCTCGGTGCGCAGGGCCTCCACGAGGTTCATGGCGTGGGTCTTGCGCAGCGCGTAGGCGACGCTCGCGGCGAGCACTCCCACCACCACGGCAAACGCGAGCGCGAGATGCCCCCAGGGCACCGCGAACTCAAGCCCGCTCACGGAGAGCGACATCGCGCGCCAGAGCACGAGCTCCACCGCAAGCGCGAGCGCCGCCCCCAGCACGAGCCCGCGCAGCGCGTAGTCGGCGCACTCCGCGAGGATCATGCGCCGGAACGCCCGCTCGCCCATGCCGGCGGAGCGCAGTGCGGCGAACTCGCGCGTTCTCAGCATCATGCCCGAGGCGATGGTGTTGAAGACGTTGGCCACGGCGATGAGCGCGAGGATCGCGGCAAAGCAGACGAGAAAGACCTGGACGGTGAAGGACATGGCGCGGGCGTCGCGCTGCTGGTCGAGGAGGTTGGTGGTGCCGAGGCTCTCGACGCCGGGCGCGTCCGCGGCGTCGTCCATCTGGCGCAGGACCTCGGCGTCATCGGCGCCGTCCGCGAGGCGCACGTGGTAGTAGGCCCACGGCGTGCGCGAGCCGTCGAGAAGGGCCTCGAGCGCGCCGGCGGACTCGCGCACCGCGCGCGCCGGCATGACGAGGGCGGGGAAGTCGCCCTTGAGCTGCGCCGCGCTCACGGATGAGTGCTCGCCGAGGTCGTCGGGCGAGACGGCCGTGACAGGCACGGTCGCGGCGACGTGCGTCGCCTCGTCCACCGGCACCTCGACCTGCCGGGAGGCGTCCTCGCCGTTCGCGGGCACGTAGTAGGCGGCCGGCTCGCCGTCGCCCCACGCGATGAGGGGGTCGCCGTAGCCCTCGCGCGCGTCCAGCGCCAGGAGCTCGACGGTGCCGCTCGTCCCCGCGCCCAGGAGCTCGCGCTCGCCGTAGCGGACGCCGTCGCTCGCGTTCACGGTGCTCGCGAGCAGGGCGGAGAGGCGCGCCGGGTCGGCGTTCTCGGCGGGGACGACGCCGGCGTCCGCGAGCGCGTACCAGCTGGCGTCGTCCACGAGGTAGACGCTCACGGAGGCGGTGCCGTCCTCGGAGACGTTGACGCCGCCGCTCGACCCCGGCACGACGCCCCCGGGCAGGGCGGGGACGAGCGCCTCGGAGAGACGCGCCGTGGCGGCCGCCTGGACCACGTATGCCGCGGCGGAGACGCCGTCGATCGAGGCGATGCGCCCGAGAGTGCCGTCCGAGGCGTCGAGGACCGCGGAGCGCGCGTCCTTCTCGCCCTCCGCGGCCGGGGAGCTGTCGTCGGCGGTGTAGAGCTCCAGGTCGTATGCGAAGGCGCCCCCGCCGTAGGCCACGCCCACCGCGCCGGAGAGCATGTCGTTCACCACGCCCGCGGTCACGAGCAGCGTCACGGAGACCGCGAGGGAGAGCACCGCCACGCGCGCCTTGCCCGCCGATACCGCGAGCGTGCGGCGGGCGAGAAACGCCGGCATGCCGCCGAGGCGCGCCGCGAGCCCGCGCGGCCGTCGGCGGTCGGCGGAGAGGTCGTCCAGAGGGCTGCGTCGACGCCGGAAGACGCGGCGCAGGCGGCGGCTCGGGCGGACGTCGGCGGCGGAGCGGATGGCGTCCACGGCCGAGACGCGGCCCGCGCGCACGGCGGGGACCATCGCGCTCACCAGCAGCGCGAGCACGGCGAGAAGGACCGTGAGTCCCACGCACCACGGCCGCACGGACAGCGTCACCTCGGAGGAGGTGCCGACCATGCGCGCCCAGCCCGTGCCGGTGACGGCGAAGGCGACGGCCGCGCCCGCGAGGCCGAGCGCCATGCCCAGCGGGATGCCGACCGCCCCCAGGACCGCCGCCTCCACGAGCACGGTGTGCCTGAGCTGGCGCCGCGACGCCCCGAGCGACGAGAGCAGGCCGAACTGCCGCGTGCGCTCGGAGACCGAGATGGTGAAGGCGTTGGTGATCAGGCTCACCGCGGCCGCCACAACGACGGCGGCGAGCGTGGCCGCGAACATGCCCAGCGTGTCGAAGATGAGGCGGTCCGGGGTGAGGCCCTCGTAGGTCATCAGGCCCGCGTTGAGCGCGACCCCGCCGCCCGGGCGCACCTCCGCGACGAGCGCCTCGAGCTCCTCGTAGCTTGTGCAGGAGGTCGAGAAGTACGCGGTCTCGCGGGGGACGGTCGCGCCTCCGGCGGCGTCCGCGCTCACGTAGGCGGTGTAGCCCGGGATCTCCCAGTCGGGGTCGACGAAGCCGACCACGGTGTAGGTCCGCGGCTCGGAGGCGCCCTCGAGCGTCTCGGCGATCGGGCCCTGCTCGACGTTGGGCATGCCGTAGGGGTCGGTGCCCACGATGACGCTCTGGTACATGACGCTGTTCTCGGCACCGACCTCCTGGGACGCCCCGTCCTCATAGTGGGCGACGCGCCGACCGAGCGAGAGCGTGACCTCGGAGCCCACCGCGAGTGGGCCCTCAGCGGTCACCCCCGCGTCGACGCCGGGCAGCTCGGAGGCCCCGGGCGCGAGCTCGACACCGCGCAGGTTGGAGGTGAGCGCGATCTCGCCGTCCTTCTCGGGCAGGCGGCCGGAGTCGAGGGCGGGGCTCGGGACCACCTCGTAGGCGAGGTCGCCCCGGGAGCGCGCGGTGCCGCCCTGCTCCTGCGGCAGCGTCAGCACTGAGAGGTAGGTGCCGCAGTGCTCGGCGTCATCTGCCGAGAAAGGCGCGGCGCCGAGGTCTCGCCGGATGGCGAGGCGGTCGAGCCGCGCGCCCGCGACCTCGCGCAGCTGCGCGAGTTCGGCGTCGTCGGTCTCCCGAAGCTCCGCCTGCCAGACGCCGCCCGTCTCGCGGCTCTGGTTGGCGAGCCCCTCCTGCAGGCTCGTGACGCTGGCGAGTACGGCCATGAGCAGCCCCGTCGCCAGCGCGATGCCCACCACGGTGACGGCCGTGCGCACGCGGTTGGCCGCCAGCGACCGCAGCGTGTACCTCACGAACACGGACGCGTGCAAAGGGGACAGGCACTTTTGCACGCCCGCGCGTGCAAAAGTGCCTGTCCCCTTTGCACGCAGGTGCCTGGCGGCCATCACATCACGTCCGATCGCAGGGCCTCGACGAGGTTCATGGCGTGCGTCCTGCGCAGCGCGTAGCCGGCGCTCACGGCGAGCACGGTCACCACCACGGCAAACGCCAGCGCGACGTGGCCCCACGGCATCTCGAGCACGAGCGTGGAGATCGAGGCGCTCATCGCCTGGAAGAGCGCGTAGTTGATCAGCGTCGCCAGGGCCACGCCGCCGACGAGCCCCTTGACGGCCACGTCGGAGCACTCGGCCACGATCATGCGCCGGAAGCTGCGCCGTCCCATGCCCGCGGACTGCAGCGCGGCGAACTCGCGCGTGCGCAGCATGAGCCCGGAGGCGATGGTGTTGAAGACGTTGGCGACGGAGATCGCCAGCGTGATGGCCACGAAGCAGTAGAGGAACACGTTGACGGTGAGCTCCATCGCGCGGCTCTGTCGCGCCAGCTCCACGAGGTTGTACGTGCCCACGGAGCCGTAGTCCCCGATGCCTTCCAGCGCCTCTTCCAGCGCGTCGAGCGTCTCGATGTCGTCTGCCTCCGGCGAAAGCGTCGCGTAGACCGTGCTCGAGGACATCCCCTGGCGCACGGTCTCGCAGCCACTGCTCGCCGCCACGGCGCGTGCGGGCATGATGACGTTGGGGGCGTTGGCGCCCAGGTCGTCTGTCGAGAAGGGCGAGGCGTCGCCGAGCCCCTCCGCATATGCGGCCACGGGCACCTGAGCGACGGCGGCCATCCCCAGCTCGTCCGTCGGCACGGCCAAGACGGTCCCCATCGTGTCGCCATCGGTGGTGACGAGGCCGAAGGTGCCGTCGTCCGCGGGCCCGAGCCACTGGTCGGAGGCCATGTTCTCGGGGTCGGCGAGCAGCTCGATCGTGTCAGCCGCTCCCGTGAAGGGCTGCACCGTGCCATAGGTCTCGTCGTTGGTGACGCTGGCGGCGTTGAGGACGACGCAGGAGAGCTCGGCAGGGTCCTTCTCGGCATCTGAGAGCCCGAGCGACTCTGCGAGCGCACGCCACGTGGCGTCGTCGAGCAGCACGAGATGCGCAGATCCGTAGCCCGCGGCGTCAAGGTAGTATGCGCCGTAGGGGCTCTCCTGCATGAAGGTCTCGAGGGCGTCCGCGTCCACGCCGGCGGCGTCGAGGTGAAACGCCACGGAGCCCTGCGAGGTGACGCTCGCGCTCCTAACGCCGGAGACCTGCTCGGCGCGACCGGCGAGCGCGTTGGTCTGCGCCACGAGGTCGCCGACGGGGTGGTAGTCGTCGTCCGTCTCGGCGAAGAGGTTCACCCTGAGGTCGGCCGTGCCCGTGTCGATGTAGCCCGTGGCGCCGTGGAGGTAGTCGCTCACGAGGCCGGCGGTCACGAGCAGTGCCACGGAGACGGCGAGGGCGACCACGGAGACCCGCTGCTTGCCGGCCGATACGGCGAGCGTTCGCCGGGCGAGAAACGCCGGCATACCACCGAGGCGCGCCGCGAGGCCGCGGGGCCGGCGACGGTCGGCGGAGAGGTCGTCGAGGGCCGTGCGGCGTCGCGCGAAGACGCGGAGCAGGCGGCGGCTCGGGCGGATGTCGGCCGAGGAGCGGATCGCGTCGACGGCAGAGACCCGGCTCGCGCGCAGGGCGGGCGCGAAGGCGCTCGCGAGCAGCGTGACCGCCGAGAGCCCGACGGCGAGCGCGAGGTCGGCGGGCGCCACGACCAGGCTCACCGAGGTCGTCTCCCGCAGCATCGCAGTCCAGCCGTCGGCCGTGACGGCAAAGGCGACGGCGGCTCCGCCCACGCCGAGCGCGAGCCCCAGCGGGACGCCCACGAGCCCGAGGATTGCGGCCTCCGCGAGGACGGTTCTTCTCAGCTGACGGCGCGACGCGCCGAGCGACGAGAGCAGGCCGAACTGGCGCGTGCGCTCGGAGATGGAGATGGTGAAGGCTCCCGAGATGAGCGAGACGGCAGCCACCATGATCACGACGGCGAGCACCGCAGCGATCTGCGCGAGCGAGTCGATGATGGCGCGGCCTCGGTCGAGGCCCTGATAGATGAGGAGCGTCGTGTTGTAGCTCCACGAGTCGACGCCGGCGGCGACAAGGGCGTCGCCGATCTGACTCGCGCTCTCATAGCCAACGGTCGAGAAGTACGCGGTGCCGGCGATCTCGCCGGAGGCGGTCGCGGCGGGCTCGTCATAGCAGACGAAGGCGGCGTTGCCCGTCTCGTAGTCCGTCTCGACGAAGCCGACCACGGTGTAGGCGCGCGGCTCGCCGACGTCGGAGAGCGTCTCGCCGTCCATCAGCGAGGCGCCGGAGTGCCAGCGGTACGTGAGGTCCATGCCGTAGTGGCGCTGGCCGAGTGCGAGCGTGACCGTGGAGCCCATCTCGAGCGGGCCGTCGGAGACGGCGCCCGACTCGACGCCGGCGATCTCGGAGGCGCCAGCCGTGAGCTCGGCCCCCTGAAGATACGTTGGCAGCGCGATCTCCCCCGCTCGCTCGGGGAGGCGCCCCTCGGCCACGGTGGGCCCTGGGATGACGGCGTACTGGTCGTCGCCGGCGGAGCGCGCGGTGCCGGCCTGCTCCTCGGGCAGGGAGAGCACGCCGAGGTACGTGCCTGACTCCTCGGCGCTCTCGGCGCTGAGCGCGGCGGCGCCGAGGTCGCGGCGCAGCGCGAGGCGGTCGAGGTGCTCGCCCGTTGCGGCGCGCAGCTCGTCGACCTTCTCGTCGTCCTCGTAGGTGAAGCCGGCCTGCCAGACGCCGCCGGAGGCGTATGACTGGGCTAAGAGCGCCGCACGAAGGCTCGTCACGCTCACGAGCACCGCGGCAAGCAGCCCCGTCGCCAGCGCGATGCCCACCACGGTGACGGCCGTGCGCACGCGGTTGGCCGCCAGCGACCGCAGCGTGTACCTCGCGAACACGGACGCGTGCAAAGGGGACAGGCACTTTTGCACGCGCGGGCGTGCAAAAGTGCCTGTCCCCTTTGCACGCAGGTGCTTGGCGGCCATGGCTAGTGCACCCTCGTGTCGGAGGCGATGCGCCCGTCCTCGAGCGCGATCACGCGGTCCGCCGTGAGCGCGATGTCCTCGTCGTGCGTGATCACGATGAGGGTCTGCCCGAGCTCCTTGTTGGACTTCCGCAGCAGGGACATGATCTCGGCCGAGTTCCTGGAGTCGAGGTTGCCGGTGGGCTCGTCGGCCAGGACCACGGCCGGCGCGTTCATGAGCGCGCGCCCGATTGCCACGCGCTGCTGCTGGCCGCCGGAGAGCTGGTTGGGGAGGTGGTGCTCGCGCCCCTCGAGGCCGAGCACGCGGAGCATGTTGGTCAGGCGCTTCTCGTTGACAGCGCGCCCGTCCATGAGGACGGGCAGGCACATGTTCTCCACCACGTCGAGCACCGGGACGAGGTTGTAGAACTGATACACCAGCCCGACCTCGCGGCGGCGGAAGACCGCGAGCTGCTCGTCGGAGCGCTGGAAGACGTCCTCGCCGTTCAGGCGCACGGTGCCCGAGGTGGGCCGGTCCACGCCGCCGATCATGTGGAGCAGGGTCGACTTGCCGGAGCCCGAGCTGCCGATGATCGCCACGAACTCGCCGGCGGCCACCGTGAAGCTCACGTCGTCGAGTGCGCGCACGGCGGTGTCGCCGCTGCCGTAGGTCTTGGTGAGGTGCTCTATCTGCAGGATGTCCATGCTGTCTCCTCGTCCTTGTCGTCAATTCTATGATGGGGGAGGACGGCTGCGCCGCCGTGACGCGCACGTGACTGATTCGTCACGCTGGACGCGTCGCCGCCGCGAGTCAAGCCGTGAGGGTATGTACAGTGGGCCCTGAGGGTATGTACGCCCAGCCATCGAGTGCGGGCTGCAAACCCGCAGGCCAGAGCTCTGCCGAGAAGAACGCGCCGCTGGAGCGGTGTACATACCCTCAAGAGGTGGTGTACATACCCTATCGAGCCTGGGCCGGCGCCCGGAGCCGGGCGTCCCCGGGGCCCGTCCTACACCACGGCCTTGAAGAACACGATGTCGAAGCGCGCGCCGCCGCCCGCGGCGTTGCCGGCGCGGATGGTGCCGCCCTGCGCCGTGACGAGGCTACGGGCGAGCGCAAGCCCGATGCCCACGCCCGCGGGGTCGACTTCGGAGCTCGCGCCCGCTGCCCGCGCGTCCTTCTCGCCCCCGCGATAGAAGCGCTCGAAGACGTGCGGCAGGTCCTCCGCGGCGATGCCGGGACCGGTGTCCTCCACGCAGAGGCGAAACGCAAGCGCGTCCTCCGCGCAGCTCGCGCGCACCTCGCCGCCTGCCGGCGTGTGCTCGAGGCAGTTCTTGAGCACGTTCTCCAGCGCCTCCGCCGTCCAGGAGAGGTCGCCCTCGAAGCCAGCGCCCGGCGCCGTGTCAACGATCAGGCGCACGTCGGCGAGGTCGAAGGCCACGGCCAGGGGCTCGGCCGCCCGCGCCACGAGCTGGGAGCCGTCCACGCGCGCCCGCGCGAAGCTCACCACGCCCGCGTCGATGCGCGCGAGCTTGAGCAGGGAGGAGACGAGCCACTCCACGCGGTCCTCGAGGCGCTCCATCGTGCGCAGCCGCTCGACCTGCTCCGCGTGAGCGCCGTCGGCCACGAGCTCGCGCCGCGCGAGCGACGTCATGAGGGCAAGCGAGGTCAGCGGGGTCTTGAGCTGGTGCGATATGTCTGCCAGCGCGTCGGCGAGGGCGTTTCTCTCGTGCGCGAGGTCCTCGTTGGCAAGCGCCAGGCGGTTGCACATCTTATCGAGCTCGGAGGCCAGGATCGCGAGCTCTCCCTCGCGCATGCGCTCGAAGCTCACATCGCGCGCACCGTGCAGGATGTCGTCCAGCTGGGCCGCCATGCGCGCGAGGGACCGGTAGCGCGCCCGCGTGGCCGCGAGCCACACCAGGAGCAGGACGGCCGCCGTGCCCGCGACGCACGCCGCGGCCCCCGGCCCAGCGAGCCGCCACGCAAGGAGCGCGCCCGCCGCGCCCACGACCGCGGTCGCCGCGACCGTCCGCCTGACCTCCTGGTTGCGCAAGAGCACGGCCGCCCCCTAGCCCTCGTCGCCCGCGCGGTAGCCCAGGCCGCGCACCGTGACGATGAGCGACGGCTCCGCGGGGTCGTCCTCGAGCTTGTCCCGCAGGCGCTTGATGTAGACCGAGAGCGTGTTCTCCTCCACGTAGGCGCCCGCGTCGTCCCAGAGAGCCTCGCGCATCATGTCGCGCGTGACCAGCCGGCCCGCGTTCTTCGCAAACAGGAGCAGCAGGCGGTACTCCAGCGCGGAGAGCACGACCTCGCGGCCGTCCTTCTCCACGTGCGCGCGGTCCGGGTCGATGGTCACGCGGCCCAGCCGCAGGACGGCCCTCTCGGGGCGCGCGCGGCGGATGGCGGCCTGGATGCGCGCCACGAGCTCGCGCGGGCGGAAGGGCTTGGCCACGTAGTCGTCGGCGCCCATCGAGAGACCGGTCACGGTGTTGAGCTCGTCGTCGGCGGCGGTGAGGAAGATCACGGGGACGTCCGGCGTGGCGGACTTGATGGCGTTGCACACGGCAAAGCCGTTGCCCTGCGCGAGCGTCAGGTCCACGAGCGCGAGCGCGTAGTCGGCGCGCGGGCGGAGCGCCAGCTCGACCGCCCCTGCCTGGGTGGGGGAGGAGTCCACGACAAAGCCCTCGTTTGCCAGGAGCTCGGAGAGCCCCTCCACGATCAGCGGGTCGTCCTCGGCGAGCAGTATGCGGAGCTGGTTCATGGCCCTCCCTTCGTCGTGACTCGAGTATAGGCGCCGAGAAGGACGCGGTCCCGTGACGCTTTCGTCACGCGCGCCGCCCGCACGCCCGCCGTGCCGCTTAGGAATCGCGCCTCGTCCAGCAATCCTGCGCCGCCGCGCTTAGGTTTTGCGCCTCGTCCGAGGCGGTCGGTTCTTCTCGCTTAACTTTTGCCGCTCGTCCGGGAATGCGGGCCTGCCGCGCTTAAGAAACCTGTCCCGTCCGGGGAGAGCACCCCGGACGAGGCCGCTTTTCTAAGCGAGGGCCGGCACCGTCTGCGGACGAAGCGGTTTTCCAAAGCGCGGCGGCGCCGGATTGCTGGACGAGGCGCAAATCCTAAGCGGTCACGGCACCGCCTTCCTGTCGCTCGCACGCCTCGCGCGCGGGGCGCCGCAGGAGGGCGCGGGCAGCGGCCTCTTCGGGGAACGCGCGGGCAAGAAGCTCGTGGAACCGTGCGTTGTGGCTCGGCTCCAGCAGGTGGCAGAGCTCGTGCGTCACCACATAGTCGAGGCAGGTCGGCGGGTAGGCGGCGAGCCGCGCGTTCACGCGGATGCGTCCGGTGCGCGGCGTGCACGACCCCCAGCGCGTCTTCATGACGCGCAGCTGCCAGCCCGCAGCCCGCACTCCGAGCGCGGCTTCCATGCGCGCCGCGACCTCGGGCAGGCGAGCGGCCAATTCGGCGCGCCAGAGCTCTTCAGGGGTGGTGCCGGCGGGCAGCGGCACGAGCCGTCCCCAGAGCGGGACCAGGCCGTCGTCCGGCTCCGCCGCGCGCTCCGTGCGACGTGCCACGTGCGCATGCAGCCACGTCGAATGTTCGTCGAGGAAGCGCTGCGCCTCTGCGAGCGAGCAGTGCCAAGGAACGCTCAGGTGCGCCGAGCCGTCCGCGCGCACCCGCAGGTTGATCCGTCGCACGCGCTTGTGCTCCACCTCTACGGCGATGTCACCCGCGCGCAGCGTGTATGTCCCATTCGCAGCCATGTGGGCATTGTAGCGTCCCGCCGGGAGGCGGCCGTCGCCAAGTCTGTTTAGCCCCGCAGCAGGGGGCGAGATGCAATTGTGATCTTCAGTCCATTTTTCCGGCAGCGCGCCCGCAAAATCGCGCTTCAGTCCATGGAATTCTGGGGCCGCCTCAGGTTGAGAAGTGTGGAACTATATGGAGACAAACTCCTACGTTATGTCAACGGTACGTGTCTTGCTGAGAGGGCCTAATTCTTATGGAATGAAGCGCGATTTTGCGGGCGCGCTGCCGGAAAAATGGACCGAAGGTGGATTTTGCATGCCCCCGGTGCGTCATCTTGCGCCCGCGGCGGCGCAGTCCGAGACGAGCATGACTACCTCGGGGCTCGTTTGGGTACCATGTGAGGGTTTATTGCCATCTGGAGGAACCCATGCTCGAGCTCAAGGACATCTGCAAGCGCTACGTGACCGACTCGTTCACGCAGGTGGCGCTCGACCACGTATCCGTCGCCTTCCGCGACAACGAGTTCGTCGCCGTGCTCGGCCCCTCGGGCTCCGGCAAGACCACGATGCTCAACATCGTGGGCGGCCTCGACCACTTCGACGACGGCGACCTTGTCATCGACGGCATCTCCACCCGCGAGTACCGGGACCGCGACTGGGACACCTACCGCAACAACCGCATCGGCTTCGTGTTCCAGAGCTACAACCTCATCCCGCACCAGACGATCCTCGCCAACGTGGAGCTCGCGCTCACGCTCTCGGGCGTGGGGCGCGCCGAGCGTCGCCGGCGTGCCCTGGACGCCCTCGCTCGCGTCGGTCTCGCTGACCACGTGAACAAGCGCCCGAGCCAGCTCTCCGGCGGCCAGATGCAGCGCGTCGCCATCGCCCGCGCCCTGATCAACGACCCGGAGATCCTGCTCGCCGACGAGCCCACCGGCGCTCTTGACTCTGCAACCTCCGTGCAGGTCATGGACCTACTCAAGGAGGTCGCCCAGGACCGCCTCGTCGTCATGGTCACCCACAACCCCGAGCTCGCGCGCCAGTACGCCACCCGCATCGTGGAGCTGCGCGATGGCCGCATCACCGCGGACTCCGACCCGCTCGACCCCGACTCCGTCCCCCGGCGCGCTGCCAAGCGGGCGCGCCGCACCTCGATGAGCTTCCTCACGGCGCTGGGCCTCTCGTTCAACAACCTGATGACCAAGAAGGGCCGCACCATCATGACGGCCTTCGCCGGCTCGATCGGCATCATCGGCATCGCCGCCATCCTTGCGCTGGCCAACGGCGTGAACGGCTACATCGCGCGCGTCGAGGAGGACACCCTCTCGAGCTACCCGCTCTCCATCACCAAGCAGAGCATGGACATCTCCGGGATGCTCTCGGAGGACGGGGGCTCCGGAACGGAGGGCGAGAAGGACGACGACCCCGAGCAGATTCCCGAGTTCATGATGCTCACGGACATGTTCGCCTCCGTGGGCTCCAACGACCTCTCCGGGCTCAAGTCCTACCTCGAGACCAACCCGGACGGTCTTGACGAGTACGTCAACGCCATCCAGTACGACTACGGCCTCACCCCGCTCGTCTACAAGGCAGACACCTCGGATGGCGCGGTCCAACTCAATCCCAACGCGCTCGGCACCGCCATGACGGGCGGCGCGTCGGGCACGGCCACCGCCGGCATGTCCACGGGCGGCATGTCCGTCTTCAACGAGATGATCGACGACCAGGAGCTCCTCGAGTCCCAGTACGACGTCGTGGCCGGCCGCTGGGCGACCGAGGCCGACGAGTGCGTGCTCGTCCTCACTCAGAGCGGCCGCATCTCCGACTACACGCTCTACGGCATCGGCGTGCTCGACCCCGCCGAGCTCACCCAGATGGTGACGACGGCCATGAGCGGCACGGCGGGGGAGACCGACATCGAGCAGGGCGAGGTCGACTTCACCTACGACGACGCCCTGTCGCTCTCCTTCAAGGTCATCAGCCCCGTGGACGAGTACCGCAAGAACGAGGAGACGGGCGGCTGGACGGACATGTCCTCCGACGGGCAGTTCATGGCCGATGCCGTGAGCAACGGGCTCGACCTGCGCGTGGTGGGCGTCGTGCGTCCCAGCGAGTCCTCGGACGCCAAGGCGCTCTCGGCCGGCATCGCCTACTCCCCCGGGCTCACGGAGGCGCTCATGGAGCGCGCGGACCAGTCGCAGATCGTTCAGCAGCAGCTCGCCAACCCCGAGACCGACGTCTTCACCGGCAAGAGCTTCGACTCCCTCCAGGAGGAGGCGCGCGCAGGCGTCGATCTCGAGAGCCTCTTCTCCGTGGACGAGCAGCAGCTTCGCTCCGCGTTCTCCTTCGACACGAGCGGCCTCTCGGCCGCCTTCGACCCGTCGGGCATCGACCTCTCCGGCGTCACCGTCGACCTCTCCAGCGTGGCAAGCTCCGTCGACGTGGAGTCGCTCGTGGCGGGCGCGCCCTCCCCGGACTTCTCCTCGATCCTCGAGGAGGCGGTGAGCGACCCGCCCGTCACGCTCGAGCAGCTCGAGGAGGCGGCACGCCTCGGCGGCGAGCTCGCGAGCGGATTCGTCCGCTGGTGGGGCGAGAACGCGGGGGGCATCGACCCCGGAGACGAGGGCTTTGTCCAGAGCGTCATCGACCTCATGGGCCAGTACCTGGAGACCGAGGAGGCGCAGGCGCTCCTCTCCCAGATCGACGCCGTGGCGGGGCAGCCGGTGCGCGAGCGCGTGGAGCAGATCGTCTCCGACTACGTGGCGAACGAGCTCGCCCCGTACCTTCAGACCTTCCTCCAGAGCATGTCCTCCCAGATAGGGTCGGCCATCTCAGCCCAGCTCCAGTCGGCGATCTCGCAGATCATGGGCAGCTATGCTGACCAGGTGTCCGCCGGCCTCTCGAATCTCCAGGACGCGTTCTCCGTGGACGTCGACGCGCTGTCATCCTCCATTCACTTCAACATGGACGCCGAGGACCTCACCTCCCTTATGGAGAGCTACTCGAACGCGAGCCAGCTCACCTACGGCAACAACCTCCAGGCTCTCGGGTACGCCACGCCCGACGACCCGGCCGCCATCGAGATCTACCCCAAGGACTTCGAGGCGAAGGAGAGCGTGCTCGACATCATCGAGGCGTACAACGACGAGCAGCGCGAAGCGGGCAACGACGACGCGGTGATCACCTACACCGACTACATGGGCGTCATCATGGGCAGCGTGACCGACATCGTGAACATGATCTCTCTAGTGCTCATAGCCTTCGTGAGCATCTCGCTCGTGGTGAGCTCGATCATGATCGGCATCATCACCTACATCAGCGTGCTCGAGCGAAAGAAGGAGATCGGCATCCTGCGCGCCATCGGCGCCTCCAAGGGCAACGTCGCGAGCGTCTTCAATGCCGAGACCTTCATCGAGGGCCTCATCTCGGGCGTCTTCGCCATCGCCGTGGTGGTGATCGTGTCCGTGCCCGTGAACGCGTGGGTGCTCGCCGACTTCGACGTGGAGAGCATCATGAGCCTCCCGTGGACCTCGGCAGCGGTGCTCGTGTGCATCTCGGTGGCTCTGACGCTCATCGCGGGCCTCATCCCGTCGAGCGCCGCGAGCCGCCGCGACCCCGTGGAGGCGCTGCGCAGCGAGTAGCGAGAAGAGGGCCGTGCAAAGGGGGCCGTGCAAAGGGGACAGTCACTTTTGCACGGATGCGCGTGCAAAAGTGCCTGTCCCCTTTGCACGGCCCCCTTCGCACGTGAGCGCGCTATCCTAGAACGAGTGAGCACACGAGAGGGGCGGACATGCTGCAGCGAGACTACATCCTGGAGATCGTCGGACAGTTCGTCGAGGGGGTGTCAGACGCCCTGCGGCGGGCCGTTTCCGGCGACGCCTCGGGCACCTCCGACGTTGAGCGCCAGATCGGCGATCTGCTCGACCTCGACCCGGCGACCGCGCTCTCCCTCTCGCCGGACTCCCTCGTGACCATGATGGTGCTCTCGGGCATGGGAGACTCCGTCGCCAGCTACGTGTGCTACGCGCTCGAGCGGCTCTCGCGCATCTACGGGCGCGAGGGCGACGAGGACCTCTCCGGGCTGCGCCGCATCCAGGCGCGCGCCGTCGCCGAGTCGTTCAGCTGCGACCCCGACGACGTCCCCGAGGAGCTGGCGGCGCTGGACGCCGAACTCTTCGCATAGGGGCCGGACGTGAGGTCCTTCTCGCTTTCCGATCGCGGGAACGCCGTCAACGAGGACTTCGCCTGCGCCTCTGGCTCCTACGGCATCGTCATCGACGGCGCCTCGGGGCTGGCGGGGGACCCGCTCTTCCCGGGGCGCTTCGCCACCAACGCGCAGTGGCTCTCCCACACGGTGGGCGAGCTCGTCTGCGCGGCGCTCGACGCCGGAGCCCCCGCACGCGAGGCGCTCGCTGAGGCCGTGTCGTCGGCGCGCGCCGAGCTCGAGTCCGCGACGGGCGCGCCCGTATCCGCAATGGACCCGCTCGCCGTCCCCTCCGCGACGCTCGCCCTCGCCGTGGCGGGCGAGAGGGACGTCGAGCTGCTTGGCCTGGGCGACTCGCCCCTGCTCGCCCTCGCGCGCGACGGCAGCCTGCTCGTCTCGACCGACGAGGTGCTCGAGGAGCTTGACGGGCGCGCCGTGGCGCTCATGGCGCGGCGCGACGGAGGCAGGGGCCTCACGGGCCCCGAGCGCCGCCGCCTCGTCGACGACGTCGTCCGCTCAAACCGGCTCCTGCGAAACGTGCCGGGAGGCTACTGGTGCCTCGACCCCACCGGAGAGGGCCTCGCGCACCTGCGAAGCATCGTAATCCCCAAAAACGAGGTCGCGGCCGTCGCGGGCATGTCCGACGGCCTCTGGCGGGCGTTCGACTCGTTCGGCGTCGCCGACCCGGCGTCCGAGCTCGCGGGCCTCACGCCGGGGCGCGTCCGCGAGATCTTGGGCCGCCTGCGCCAGCTCGAGGAGGCGGATCCCGACTACCTTCGCTTCCCGCGCCTCAAGCGCTCCGACGACGCGAGCCTCTTCTGGCTGGGCGCGTGAGGCCCGCCTCCGAGCGGACCGGGGGCCCGCGCGCTGTGGCATGCTCGTGAGCGCGCCCGAGGGATCGGTCCGCTCGGCTACAATCGAGTCCCGGGAGCGCGCCGAGGAGGACGCGCCGAGAAGGACGGAGGCCCCCTGACCATGCGCTACGCGAGCGTCGTGCTCGACATCCCCACCCGCCAGCTCGACGGGGCGTTCTGCTACGCCGTGCCCGACGAGCTTGAGGGTGCGGCCGTGACGGGGGCCACGGTGCTCGTGACCTTCTCGCACCGCGCCGCCGTGGGCTACGTGGCGTCGACCTCGCCCGAGCCGCCCGCCGGCCTCGCGCCCGAGAAGATCAGCTCCGTCGAGCAGGTGCTCGCGCCCTCGGCCTTCGATGACGTCGCCTCCGGCGTCGCGGCATGGATCGCCCGCGAGTACGCCTGCCCGCTTCCCGACGCCGTGCGCCCCTTCCTCGCTCCAGGCCAGAAGGTGCGCGTGACCCGCGCCTCCCAGGACGACCCCTGGGAGCTCGTCTGCGAGCGGGCCGGCGCCGTCGACGCCCGCTGGGCCTCGCTCACCCCCGCCGCCAACGACTTCTCTCCCGCCCGCACCGCCTCGCGCCAGCGAGCCGTCATCGACGCTCTGCGCGCCGGCCCCCAGCGCGTCTCGGAGCTCTCCGCGACCATCCCCGGCGCGTCGTCGGCGGTCGCCGCCCTCGAGAGGCGGGGCGTCGTCTCCGTGGAGGCGCGCCGGGTCCTGCGCGGGTCGGAGGCCACCACGCTCTCCTCTGCCGCCGCGCCCCGGCCCGACCGCCTCACGGCGGGCCAGCAGGCGGCCCTCGCCGCCATCGATGAGGCCCGACGCGCCGGCCGCGGGGACGTCGTCCTGGTGGACGGGGTCACGGGCTCCGGCAAGACGGAGGTCTACCTCGCCGCCATCGAGCGCTCGCTCGCCGAGGGCCGAGGCGCCCTGGTCCTCGTCCCCGAGATCTCGCTCACGGCGCAGACCGTGGGCCGCTTCCGGAGCCGCTTCGGCGACGACGTCGCCGTGCTCCACTCGCGCCTCTCCGACGGCGAGCGCTTCGACCAGTGGGACCTCGTGCGGTCGGGGCGCGCCCGCGTGGTCGTGGGCGCCCGGTCTGCGCTCTTCGCGCCCCTTCGGGACCCCGGCCTCATCATCATCGACGAGGAGCACGAGGGCTCCTACAAGCAGGACAAGTCCCCGCGCTACCATGCCCGCGAGGTCGCCGCGGAGCTCGCGCGCGCCCGCGGCGCGGCGCTCGTGCTGGGCTCCGCCACGCCGTCGCTCGAGAGCCTCCAGCGCTGCCGCGACGGGGCCTGGCGCGGCGCCCGCTGGACGCGCGTGGAGATGCCGGAGCGGCCGGGCGACTCGGTCCTGCCGCGCGTCCGGGTCGTCGACATGGCCGAGCAGTTCCGCGGCGGCGGCCGCTCGATCTTCTCGGCCCCGCTGGTCGACGCCCTGCGCGGCGTGGCCGAGCGGCGCGAGAAGGCCGTGCTCATGCTCAACCGCCGCGGCTTCGCCAACTTCCTCATGTGCCGCGAGTGCGGGTGCGTCCCCGAGTGCCCCCACTGCTCGACCGCGCTCACCTACCACGAGCGCGGTCACATGCTCGCCTGCCACAGCTGCGGGCGGAGCTGGCCGGTGCGCGCCTATCCCGACCCCTCGACGGCCTGCCCCAACTGCGGGAGCCGCTATCTCGCGGCCTTCGGGGTGGGCACGCAGCGCGTCGAGGACGAGCTCGCGATGCTGCTGCCCGGGGACGTCGAGGTGATCCGCATGGACGCCGACACCACGCGCGCCAAGGGCTCCCACCAGCGCCTGCTCGAGCGCTTCGACGCGGCGGAGTGCGCCGTGCTCGTGGGAACGCAGATGATCGCCAAGGGGCTCGACTTCCCCGAGGTCACGCTCGTGGGCGTCGTCAACGCCGACACCATGCTCAAGCTGCCCGACTTCCGCTCCGCCGAGCGGACCTACGACCTGCTCGAGCAGGTGGCCGGCCGCGCGGGACGCGGGGAGCGCCCGGGCGAGGTGATCGTGCAGACCTACTGGGCCACGCACCCGGCCATGCGCGCCGTCTCCGCCCACGACCGCTCGGCGTTTCTCGACGCAGAGCTCGCAGAGCGCGCCGAGGCGGGCTACCCGCCCTTCTCGCGCCTCGCCAACGTGGTCGCGTGGGGGCGTGCCGAGAAGGACGTGCGCTCCGTGACCGATGGGCTCGCCCGCGCCGTGCGGGAGCGGGTGGGGGACGCGCCGGGCTGGGAGGTCCTGGGCCCGGCGGACTGCGTCAAGGCCCGCGTGAAGGACCAGGTGCGGCGCCACGTCATGGTGAAGGCCCCGGTCGATGCGGACCTCGGGGCGCTTCTGGGCGCCTGCGTCGGCTCGCTCGGGCGGCTTCGGGGTATTAACATTGCAGTGGACATCGACGCCTACGACATGATGTAGGCCTGAGCCCGGCTGCCGCCGGGAAGGAGGACCCATGAACGAGCTCAAGCAGATCGTGCTCTCGCCCGACCCGCGCCTCTCCCAGGAGTGCGCCCCCATAGAGGAGATCGACGACGAGGTCCGCGCGCTCGCCAAGCGCATGCTCAAGGTCATGTACGCCGCCGACGGCTGCGGCCTGGCCGGCCCGCAGATCGGCGAGATGCGCCAGATCGTCGTCATCGACGTGGACTACGCGGGCCGGGGGAGCAAGAAGAACCCCTACGTGCTGATCAACCCCAAGGTCATCGTCGCCGACGGGCCCGAGAAGGAGGGCTCCGAGGGGTGCCTGTCGTTTCCCGGCGTGAGCGTGACGGTGAGCCGTCCCTCGCACGTGGTCGTGCAGGCGAGAAACCTCGACGGCGACCTCATGCAGTACGAGGCCGAGGGCGACCTCATGGCCGTGTGCCTCCAGCACGAGATCGACCACGTCCACGGCGTGACGATGTTCGACCACCTCGCGCCGATGCGCCGCGCGGAGGCCGAGCGCGAGTACGAGGCGGCGCTCGCCGCGGGCGCGCGCCCCGGCGAGACCGAGGTCGTGGAGTAGGGGGTCCGCATGCGCGTCGTCTTCATGGGCACGCCCGACTTCGCCGTGCCGTCGCTCGAGGCGCTCGCGGGGCGCCACGAGGTCGCGCTCGTCCTCACGCGCCCGGACGCGGTCCGCGGCCGCGGGCGCGCGCTCGTCCCGTCGCCCGTCAAGGCGCGCGCTCTCGAGCTCGGGCTCCCGGTGCTGGAGGCCTCGCGCGTCACGCCTGAGGTCATGGGGGCCCTGAGCTCCGCAGCCCCGGACGTTGTCTGCGTCGCGGCCTTCGGCTGCATCCTGCCCGACGAGGTGCTCGCGCTGGCGCCCGGCGGCTGCGTGAACGTGCACGCCTCGCTGCTGCCGCGCTGGCGCGGCGCGGCGCCCATCCAGCGCGCCATCCTCGCCGGCGACGAGAGGACCGGGGTCTCCATCATGCGCATCGGGCACGGTGTCGACACGGGCGCCTACTGCGCCCAGGCCTCCTGCGAGATCGGCGAGAAGGGCGCAGGCGAGCTCACATCCGAGCTCGCGCGCATGGGTGCCGAGCTGCTCGTGGAGACGCTTCCCGCGGTGGTGGCGGGGACGGCGGAGTGGGTGGAGCAGGACGAGGCGCTCGTGACGCACGCCGCCAAGATCGAGAAGTCCGAGCTCGCCCTCGACGCGCGCGACGCCGCGCGCGCGAACGCCCTGCGCGTCCAGGCGTCCGGCGACACGGCGCCCGCGCGCTGCGCGGTCGCGGGCCGCGGCGTGCGCGTCTGCGCCGCGCGGGCGGTCGGGTCCGGTCCGGGCGCCGGGGAGGTCTGCGTCTCCCGCGGGCACGTGCTCCTCGGCTGCGCCGACGGGGCGCTCGAGCTCGTGCGCGTCAAGCCCGACGGCAAGCGCGAGATGGACGCCTCCGCCTGGGCGGCGGGCCTTCGCGGCGACGGGCTGATCTGGGGGCGCGTCTAGATGGCGCGCGCCACGGCAGCCCGGGGGCTTGCGCTCTCGCTGCTGGGGGAGCGCAGGCGCCGCGACGCGCGCGCCCGCGACCTGCTGCGCGGCTCGTCTGAGCTCGACGCGCTTGCCGAGCGGGACCGCGCCTTCGTGACGCGCCTCGTGCTCGGGGTCACGGCCGCCGCCGGCGCTCTCGATGCCGCGCTCGAGGGGCACCTTCGCCGCGGCGCCCGTCTCGAGCCGCGCGTGCGCGACGCCCTGAGGCTCGCCGCCTTCGAGCTCGTCTACCTCGGAGAGCGGGCCGACGTCGCCGTGAGCCAGGGGGTGGAGCTCGTCCGCGGGGTGGCGCCGCGTGCGGCGGGGCTCGCCAACGCGGTGCTGAGGCGCGTGGCCGAGAAGGACGCGCCCGCCGCCTCCGCCGCGCGCGGCCGTATCTCCGGGGGCGCCTTCGATGCGGGCGACCTCGCGCTCGCCGGCGCGCTGCCCGCCTGGCTCTGCGAGCGCGCCCTCGCCTCGCTCGGGCGAGAGGACGCCGCCGCCTGGGCGCGCGGAGCACTGGAGCCCGCCGGCGCCTGGGTCGCCGCCAACCGCGCCCGCGTGCAAAGGGGACAGGCACTTTTGCACATGCTGCGGGAGGCGGGGTGCGAGCCCGAGGAGGGGCCGCTGCCGGGCTCGTTCCTGCTGCGCGCGCCGGCGCGCCTGGCCCCCTCCGGACTCGTCGAGCGCGTCGACGTCATCCCGTGCGACCTCGCGGCCCAGGAGGTCGCGCTCGCCGCGGCGCCCGTCCCCGGCGAGCGGGCGCTCGAGGTCGGGCAGGGGCGCGGCACCAAGACGCTGCTGCTCGAGGGAGCCTCCTGCGCGGCTGGCGGCCCGTGCGAGGTCGTGGCCGTCGAGGTGAGCCCGCGCAAGTCCGCGACCGCGGCCCGCCGCATGGAGGCGGCGGGCATTGCCGGCCACGTGAGGTGCGTCTGCGCCGACGGCCGTGAGCTGGGTGACGATCTCGGCCTCTTCGACCTCGTGTTTCTCGACGCCCCCTGCACCGGGACCGGCACGCTCGCGCGCCATCCGGAGATCGCGTGGTCGCTCGCGCCCGACGCCCCCGCCGAGCTCGCCGCCCTGCAGCGCGAGCTTCTCGCGTCGGCCGCGGCCCGCGTGGCGCCGGGCGGAAGGCTCGTCTACGCCACCTGCTCGGTCCTCGCAGAGGAGGACGAGCGGGTCGTCGACGCGTTTCTCGCGAGCGATTCCGGCGCGGGCTTCGAGCTCGTCCGCGCGGGGCGCACCCCGGTCCGCGCCGGGACGGACACGCACTTCCACGCCGAGCTGCGCCTTCGCGACCGCTAGCCGCGAAGGTCCTCCCATCCCTCGATCGCGAGGTCCGCAGCAACGACCAGCTCATCCCAGGGCTGCCGCGGGTCCGTGCTGCGGACCGCCACGGCCGCCATCCCGGCGCGGCGCGCGGAGAGCGTCCCGGGCAGGATGTCCTCGAAGACGCAGCAGCCGTCCGGCGCCGCCCCCAGGCGCCGCGCCGCCTCGAGGTAGATGTCGGGGTGGTCCTTGCCGCGCGCCACCTCGCGTCCGCAGACGACCGCGTCGAAGAGGCCGTGGACGTCCACATGCCGCATGGCGCCGAGCACGTGCGGGTCGTTGGTCGTGGCCAGCGCGAGCGGGACGCCGGCTCCCCTGAGCGCGCGGAGGTACGCCTCGGCTCCGGGCCGCAGGCGGACGCGGGTCTCGTACAGCGCCGCACCGAGGCGGTTCCACTCGTCCACGATGTCCGAGACCTCGTCGCGCAGCCGGTAGCGTTCCACGCACCACTGGGCCCCGGCGGCGAAGCCGAGCGTCGCGAGCGTGGCCGAGGCGTCCTCGTCGAAGGGCAGCCCGCGCGTGGCGAAGAAGATCTCGTCGACCTGCCGCCACAGCCCCCAGGTCTCGGCGAGCGTCCCGTCGAAGTCGAAGATCGCGGCCGAGAAGGACGGCGGCCACAGAGAGGCTGTCGCGACGCTCATCGGTCGGGCTCCCCCTCGAGGGAGCGGTACAGGCCGTAGGTGACGTCGTCGCGCGACAGCCCGCAGAGCGAGCGCACGAGGTCGCGCGCCACGCCGAACAGGCCGGCGTCGGTGGCGGCCCGCGCGGCCTCGAGCAGGGCAGCGCAGACGGCCTCGGTCGGGGCGAGCGGGATGCCCGCGGCGAGGAGGACCGAGTCCGCCTGGTCGGCGGTGAGCTCGCCCCCGGCCGAGGCGCCCACGTGCCCGAGCAGCGCCACCACCGCGAGCCCGGTCACGAGCGCCGGCGCGCCGAGGTGGCGCGTGGCGCGCTGATAGCAGGCCTGGGCGGCGAGCACCTTGCCCCGCTGCCACTGGAGCTGGGCCATCTGCAGGTAGCCCACGCCGACGGACTCCGCGTCGTGGGCGAGCGAGAGGAGCCTCGAGAGCTCCTGCTCGGCGCCGTCGGCGTCGCCCGCGGCCTCGAGACACTGAGAGAGGTTGAGGCTCGCCTGGGGCGAGAGCGGGGCGACCTCGCTCGCGCGCCGCGCATGCGCGAGGGCCTCGTCGACGCGGCCGCGCGCCAGGGCGCTGACCGCGGCTATGGTGTGGGCCTCGGGATAGGCCGCCGGCGCGAGCGCGGCGCGCTCTCCCGGTGCCGCGACCAGCCGGTTGTAGAGGACGCGCTCGGTGTAGGAGCCGAACGACAGCCACCGCGTCCCGTCCGCCCCGTCGTAGGCTCCCAGCCCGTCTACGGGCAGCAGGGCCTCGTCGGCGAGCCTCCCGGCCGACTCGACGTCGCGCCCCACGAGCCGCTCGCGGGCGCGGGAGCAGGTCGCGGTGAGGTCGTCGCCCGCGACGAGCGCCTCCTCGATGGCGAGGGGGTCGTCCTCGAGGGTCCCCTCGATCAGGCGCGAGACGCATCTTTGCGCCGCCTCGACGACGTCGCCGTGTCCGTCCCTGCGCGCCGCCGAGAGTATCGCGCGGACGTTGCGCTCGGTCGAGCCGCCGAGCTCGCGCGCCAGCTCGCGCGCGACGGCGCGCCGCCGGGCCGCCTCGTCGACGCCGAGGCCGACGACGCGCTCGCAGCCGAGGCCGCGCGCCGCCTCGTCGTCGAGGGCCCGCTCGGAGAGTTCGACGGGGTCGTGGCGCTCGTGCGGGCACAGGGCCTCGTCCTCGAGGGAGAAGCCCTGCTTCACGGGCCCCAGGGTGCGGTCCCGCTCGGAAAGGACGGCGCCGGCGGAGCGCAGGACGGCGATGGGGTCGCGCACGTCGTTCAGGTCGAGCCCCTCCATGAGCTCCCGCCCCAGGCGCACGGAGTAGTGGCAGGCGTGCTCGCGCGGACCGTCGATGACGCCCGCGACCCAGACCTCGCGCAGCTGCGGGCAGGCGGCGAGCGCGTAGCCGGCGAGAAGTACGGCGAGCCTCGCGTTGTAGTCGCTCGCGGCGCGACGGCGCATCTCGAGCGTGGCGGGGACGACGCCGAGGCCGTCGACGTAGGCGCTCTCGGGCCAGACGCTCGCGGGGACCAGGTCGACCTCGAAGGCAACGACCCCGTTGGTGACGTTGACGCGGAAGCGCGCGGTCAGGCGATGGGGCAGCCTCATGGCCTCGATGCCAAAGGAGAGCGCCTCGCGGACCTCCCACTCGCCGTGCGCCGGGGCCCCGGTGCGTCCGGCGAGCTCGAGCGCCTGCGAGGTGATCGAGCGGGCGACGCGCTGCTCCACGCGCACCAGCTCCTCGACCGTGGCGTCATTGGGGTCGTCGAGCACGTGGGAGGCGAGAAGGGCGGCGTTGAGCGCCTCCTCGATGCGCAGGACCCTCAGCTTGGCGAGGTAGGGCGTCTGCGGCTCGTCCACGCGCAGGTAGAACAGGCCCGAGTTGCGGGGGCGCACCACGTGCAGGGCGGGGAGGTCGACGTCGGTCTCGAGCAGCCCCGCCTCGACGAGGCGCGTTGCGAGGTGGACCTCCAGGGCGCTCGGGGGCAGCGCCGGCGAGCCCCCGTCGAGGGCTGCCGCGCCGATGCGGGCGCGCACGTCGACGACGAGCCCCGAGAGCAGCGCCATGGGGTCGGGCGACCCCACGAGCGACTCGGAGAGCCGCTCGACGTCGAGGACGGAGGTGTTGCCGTCCGGGGCCTGCGCCCCGGAGTCGGCCTCGGCCCCGGTGTCGCCGCCGTCTTCGTCAATGCTCACGAGCGCGGCAAAGAGCCTGCCGAGCCTCCCGCGCTCGCCCTCGCCGTCCTCCATGGCACCTCCTATCTTTAAGTCGTTGCATCTGAGAGCCGGTTACCGGATGCTTTGGTGCAATGCAGACTCTGGCGGGCAGG